>NZ_PEFF01000001.1:2562500-3162500 GCF_002754375.1 Variovorax sp. 54 | reverse complement strand
CGGCCTCGCGCATCTACAGCGACGGCGGCACGCTGGTCTCCACCGTGGGCACCAACCCGAAGGTCACGCAGGGCGGCTACAAGAACCTGTACCGCATCATTGCCAGCGACAACCAGATCGGCGGCGCCATGGCCGTGTACGCGGCCAAGGAGCTGAAGGTGAAGAAGGTCGGCGTGATCGACGACCGCACGGCCTTCGGCCAGGGCCTCGCCGAAGAGTTCACCAAAGAGGCGAAGAAGCAGGGCCTCACGATCGTGGGCCAGGAGTTCACCACCGACAAGGCCGTCGATTTCACCGCCATCCTGACCAACATGAAGGGCAAGGCGCCCGAGGCGATCTTCTTCGGCGGCTATGCACCGCAGGCCGCACCCATGGCGCGCCAGATGAAGCAGCTGGCCGTGCCAGGCAAGCTGCTGGGCGGCGACACCGTGTGCAGCCCGGCCACCGGCAAGATCGGCGGCGACGCGGTGAACGACCTGGTGTTCTGCGCGCAAGGCGGCTCCATGCTCGAGAAGGCGCAGAGCGGCCCGGCCTTCAAGGAGAAGTTCAAGAAGCGCTTCAACATCGATCCCGACGCGTACGCCGCTTCGTACTACGACCAGGTGCTGTTCATCGGCGAGTCGATGAAGAAGGCCAACACCATCGACCCCGACAAGGTCGGCGCCGAGCTCTACAAGACCACCTACAAGGGCGTGGCCGCCACCTACGCCTACGACGACAAGGGCAACATGAAGCAGGCGCCCATCACGGTCTTCACGTTCAAGAACGCGGCCCCGGTGCCGATTGCAAGCTACTGAGCCCCCCCACGTATGCAACGCATCCAGGTCATCGACTCCCACACGGGCGGCGAGCCCACGCGCCTTGTGATCGGCGGCTTCCCCGATCTGGGGAAAGGCTCCATGGCCGAGCGCCGCACGCTGCTGGCCGATCAACATGACAAGTGGCGCGCAGCCGCCGTGCTCGAGCCGCGCGGCAGCGATGTCGTGGTCGGCGCGCTGCTGTGCGAGCCGGTATCGCCCGATGCGGCGGCCGGCGTGGTCTTCTTCAACAACGCCGGGTATCTGGGCATGTGCGGCCACGGCACCATCGGGCTGGTCGCGAGCCTGGCGCACATGGGGCGCATCGGCGTGGGCGAGCACCGCATCGAGACGCCTGTCGGCACGGTGACGACCACGCTGCATGAAGACGGCTCGGTGAGCGTGCGCAACGTGCCGGCGTACCGGCACCTGCACCAGGTGGCGGTCGATCTGCCCGGCCACGGCACCGTGCATGGCGACGTGGCGTGGGGCGGCAACTGGTTCTTCCTCGTGAGCGAGCACGGCCAGCGCGTGGCGAGCGACAACCTCGCGGCGCTGACCGACTACGCGGCCGCCTTGCGCAAGGCGCTGGCGGCGCAGGGCATCACGGGCGCGAACGGCGCGGAGATCGACCACATCGAACTCTTTGCTGACGACGATGCCGGCGCCGACAGCCGCAACTTCGTGCTGTGCCCCGGCAACGCCTACGACCGCTCGCCCTGTGGCACCGGCACCAGCGCCAAGATCGCCTGCCTCGCGGCGGACGGCAAGCTCGCGCCCGGCGCGGTATGGACGCAGGCCAGCGTGATCGGCAGCGTCTTCGAGGCGAGCTACGCGATGGACGGCGAACAGGTCATTCCCACGCTGCGCGGCCGTGCGCACATCAGCGCCGAGGCCACGCTGCTCATCGAAGACAACGATCCCTTCGGCTGGGGCATCCGGCTCTGACGCCGGCGCGCATGGACGCGGACGTCATCGTCATCGGCGCCGGCATCGTCGGCGCGGCGTGTGCCCATGCGCTGGCGCAGGCCGGGCGCCGCGTGTGCGTGCTCGATGCGCGCCTGGGCGGCGCCACCGGCGCGGGTATGGGCCACCTCGTGGTGATGGACGACAACGCGGCCGAACTCGAACTCAGCCGCCATTCGGTCGCGCAATGGCGCGCCCTTGCGCCGCGCCTCGGTGCCGACTGCGCCTACAGCCCCTGCGGCACGCTCTGGATCGCGGCGAACGACGAAGAAATGGCCGAGGCCGAACGCAAGCAGCAGCGGCTGGGCGCGCTCGGCATCGAAAGCCGGCTGTTGGGTGCGGCCGAACTCGCGCGCGCCGAGCCCGCCCTGCGCGCAGGCCTGTCGGGCGCGCTCGAAGTGCCGGGCGACGGCATCCTCTATGCGCCGAACGCGGCGCGCTGGCTGCTCGCGCAGCATGCGGCGTCGGTGCACGTCGAACACGCGAAGGTCGAGGCCCTCGAGGACGACGGTACGCTGCGCCTGGCCGACGGCAGCCGTCGCCGCGCGCCGCAGGTCGTGCTCGCCAACGGCATCGAGGCGACGACGCTGTGCCCCGAACTGCCGATCCGCCCGAAGAAGGGCCACCTGCTCATCACCGACCGCTACCCGGGCACGGTGCACCACCAGCTCGTCGAACTGGGTTACGTGACCAGCGCGCACCACAGCGACGGCGACTCGGTCGCCTTCAATGTGCAGCCGCGGCCCACGGGGCAGCTGCTCGTCGGCTCGTCGCGCCAGTTCGACACGACCGACCTGGCCGTCGAGGCGCCGATGCTCGCGCGCATGCTGCAGCGCACGCTCGACTACCTGCCGGGGCTCGCCGACCTGAACGCCGTGCGCGCGTGGACCGGCCTGCGCGCCGCCTCGCCCGACGGCCTGCCGCTGCTGGGCAAGCACCCGTGGCGCGAGAAGCTCTGGCTTGCGGTCGGGCACGAAGGGCTGGGCGTGACCACGGCGCCGGGCAGCGCGCATGTGCTCGCGGCGCTGATGACCGGCGCGACGCCCGATTTCGACGCCGCGCCGTATGCGCCGCGCGGCTTGCGGGAGGTGGCATGAGCGATCAGACGCAACTGCACATCGATGGCCAGCTGGTGCGCGTGAAAGCGGGCAGCTCGGTCGCTGCCGCCTTGCGCATCGCCGGCGGCATGGGCGCGGCGCGCACCTCGGTCACGGGCCAGCCGCGTGCGCCGTTCTGCGGCATGGGCGTGTGCCAGGAATGCCGCGTGCAGATCGACGGGCGACGACGCCTCGCATGCCAGACCGTGTGCGCCGAGGGCATGCGCGTGGAGACGACGGCATGAACGGCGTCACGCTCGAAACCTGCGATGTGCTGGTCATCGGCGCGGGCCCCGCGGGCATGGCTGCGGCCGTGGCGGCGGCGCCCAGCGGCGCGTCGGTCGTGGTGATCGACGACAACCCCGCGCCCGGCGGACAGATCTGGCGCGACGGCCCCGGCGCGTCGCTGCCGCTGGCGGCACGCCAGTGGCGCGAAGCGCTCGCACGCCACGCGAACATCCGCGTGCGCAGCGGCGCGCGCGTCGTTGCTGCGCCTGCTTCGCATGAGTTGCTGCTTGAAGATGCCGAGGGCGCGACGCGCATGCAGTGGAAAAAGCTCATCCTGTGCACCGGCGCGCGCGAACTGCTGCTGCCCTTCCCCGGCTGGACGCTGCCCGGCGTGACGGGCGCGGGCGGCCTGCAGGCGCTGATCAAAGCCGGCCTGCCGGTCGCGGGCGAACGCATCGTCATCGCAGGCAGCGGGCCCTTGCTGCTGGCCGCTGCAGCCACGGCCAAAGCGGCGGGCGCGCAGGTGCTGCGCATCGCCGAGCAGGCGTCGTTCGCTTCGGTCGCGGCCTTCGGCGCCAGCCTCGTGCGCTGGCCCGGCAAGGCCGTGCAGGCGCTCACGCTGGCCGATGGGCGCTACCGCACCGCGACGCGCGTGCTCTCGGCGCAGGGCACGACGCAGGTCGAATCGGTGCGGCTGCGGCAAGGTGATCGCGAGGTCGAGATGGCCTGCGATCGCATCGCTTGCGGCTTCGGGCTCACGCCGAACACGCAGCTGGGCCAGTTGCTCGGCTGCACGCTCGCGGGCCAAGCCCTCACCGTCGATGCGCTGCAGGCCACGAGCGTCGCGGGCATCTACGCGGCCGGCGAATGCACCGGCTTCGGCGGCAGCGAGCGCGCGCTGGTGCAGGGCACCATCGCTGGCCATGCCGCCGTCGGCGAGGCCGCCAAGGCCCGCAGCCACGACCGCGAGCGCGCGCGCTGGAACGCCTTCGCCGCGCAACTGCATCACCGCTTCGCACTGGCCGACGACCTCAAGGCCCTGCCCCGCCCCGACACGCTCGTGTGCCGCTGCGAGGACGTGCCCTTTGCCGCGCTCTCGGCCTGCGCCGGCTGGACCGACGCCAAGCTGCACCGCCGCTGCGGCATGGGCGCCTGCCAGGGGCGCGTCTGCGGCGATGCGGCGCAGTTCCTGTTCGGCTGGACGCCGCCCGCGCCGCGCCCGCCGCTGGTGCCGGTCCGCATCGAGACACTGGCCGGGCTCGCAGCGCCCGGCGACGCCCGACAATGACGGCCCCGCATCTGTACACGCACGAGCACATCCACATCCCCACCATGGCCGCCCCGAAGACCGCTCCCCGACCCCCGCCCAAGCGCCGCGCGGCCGACCTGGCCTACGACGCCATCGAGGCGCTGCTGTCCACCATGCAGCTGGAGCCCGGCAGCCAGATCGTCGAGGCCGAGCTGGCCGAGCGCACGGGCCTGGGCCGCACGCCGGTGCGCGAGGCGCTGATGCGCATGGTGTCGATCGGCCTCATCGTGCAGCAGCCGCGCCGCGGCCTGCTGGTGTCGACCATCGACCTGGCCGACCACCTGGACGTGATCCAGACCCGCCGCGTGCTCGAGCAGCTGATTGCCGCCTGCGCCGCGCGCCGCGCCACCGCGCCGCAGCGCCAGGCCATCGTGCGCTGCGCCGAGGCCATGGTCGAGGCGGCGGGCCGCGGCGACCTGACCGACTACATGCACGCCGACCGCGCGCTCGACCTCGTCACGCATCACGCGAGCCACAACGACTCGGCCGTGAAGGCGGTGGTGCCGCTCATCGTGCAGTGCCGACGCTTCTGGTACGCCTACCAGCACGAGGGCGAGATCGTCGAGGGCGCCAACGCGCACCTCGAACTGGCCCAAGGCATCGCCACCGGCGACGAGGCCGCGGCCATCGCGGGCGCCGAGCGGCTCATGGACTACCTCGAAGTCTTCGCGCGAAAAATCATCGACAAGTAGGCCGAAGGGCCTCGCTCCCGAGCGTTCCCATCGGGGAACTACGCGTGATCTGCCGGCGCCTTCGCCGCATACTGGCCCGATGGCCGCTGCACCCCGCGCTCAACCCGACGACTTCTTCACCCCCGACGAGTGGCAATCGCTCACCACGCGTTCGTCGTGGCGGGGCCTGTGGCTCGTGGCGCACTGCTGGGGCGTGATCGGCGCCGCGATGGCGGTGGGCATCGTGTGGCCGTGGACGATTCCGCTCATGGTGCCGATCGTCGGCACGCGCCAGCTGGGCCTGTTCATCCTCATGCACGACGCCGCGCACGCGGGGCTGCACCGCAACCGCAAGGTCAACGACTGGGTGGGCTACTGGCTGTGCTCGCCCACGCTGCGCGACTACCGGCCGTATCACCTGCAGCACCACCGCTTCGTGCAGCAGACCGAAGACCCGGACCTCGTGCTGTCGGCGCCCTTTCCGATCTCGCGCGACTCCATGTGGCGCAAGGTCGTGCGCGACCTGAGCGGGCAGACCTTCTACAAGCAGCGCTTCGGCCACATCGCCGATGCCCTGCGCCAGCGCGCGCCGGGCGAATCGGCGCTGCGCGTGTTCGGGCGTGCGCTGGCAAAAGACAAGCGCTTCCTCATCGGCAACGGCCTGGGCCTGCTGGCCTTCACGCTGGCCGGGGTCTGGTGGGCCTGGGTGCTGATGTGGCTGCTGCCGATGGCGACCTGGCTGCCGCTCGTGAGCCGCGTGCGCAACATCGCCGAGCATGCGCTGGTGGCGCAGAACGAGGCCGATCCGCTGCGTCAGGCGCGCACCACGCACGCCGGCTGGCTCGAACGCATCTTCGTGGCGCCCTACTGGGTCAACTACCACTGCGAGCACCACATGTTCACCAACCTGCCCTGCTGGGCGCTGCCGAAGGCGCACCGCCTGCTGCAGCGCCAGGGCGCGACCGCGCGCATGGAAGTGCAGCCCGGCTACCTGCAGCTGCTGCGCCAGGCAGCGCCAGTGGCGTAAGCCTTCAGCGGCTGGGTGCGGGCTGCACCGCCGGCACCGGCTGCGCACCGCGCTGCGCCTGCTGGCTCAGCCAGATGCTCGCGATCACGATGCCGATGCCCGCCATCTGCCAGCCCGACAGGCTCTGGCCCAGCAAGGCCCAGCCCAGGATCACCGCCGTCACCGGGCTCAGGAAGGCCAGCGGTGCGATCGCCGAGGGCTCCAGCCGGGCCACGCCGCGGAACCACACGATGTAGGTGAGCGCGGCGCCGATCAGGCCGAGCCAGGCGAAGCCGACCCAGTTCATCGCCGTGAGCGCGGGCAGCGGCGGTTCCAGCCACAGCGCCACCGGCAGCAACAGCAGGCCGCCCGCCGTCAGCTGCCAGGCCGTGAAGGTCAGCGCCGACACCGGCGGCTGCCAGCGCCGGCTCAGCACCGTGCCGAAGGCCATCGACACGGCGGCCGTGAGCGCCGCAGCGATGCCCAGCGCGTCGAGCGCGGCGTTCGGCGTGAGCACCAGCAGCGCCACCCCGCCCATGCCGATGACGGCCGCCGCCACCGACAGCGCACGCACCGGCGCGCCCAGCAGCAGGCCGGCCAGGAACACCACGAACAGCGGCTGCACCGAGGTGATGGTGGCCGCCACGCCGCCCGGCAGCCGGTAGGCCGCCAGGAACAGCATCGCCCACAGCACCGAGAAGTTCAGCGCGCCCAGCAGGAAGATGCGCCCCCACCACGCCCGGGGCGGCAGCTGGCGCACGAAGAGCATCAGCAGCAGGCCCGCCGGCAGTGCGCGCAGCAGCGCCACCGTCAGCGGGTAGTTCGCCGGCAGCAGCTCGGTGGTCACGATGTAGGTGCTGCCCCAGATCGCGGGCGCAATGGCGGTGAGCAGGACGTCGGTGGTGCGGGAGGTCATGGCCTGAATCTATTCAATTGACCCACGGTTGTGAATGTCCGAATAATGAATTGATTCTTTACTGCCAGTCGTCAATCGGGCGCCGACCCATGGACCATCTCACCGCCCTCAAGGTCTTCCGCACCACCGCCGCGGCGGGCAGCTTTGCCGGCGCCGCGCGGCAGCTGGGGCTGTCGGCCGCGGCCGTCAGCAAGAACATCGCCGAGCTGGAGGCGCATCTGAAGGTGCGGCTCATCAACCGCACCACGCGCAGCATGAGCCTCACCGAGGCCGGCGCGGCCTACGTGGAGCGGCTCGCGCGCATCCTCGACGACCTGGACGAGGCCGACGCTGCGCTGGCGCCCGTGGGCGCGAGCCCGGGCGGCGTGCTGCGCGTGAGCGCACCGCTGACCTTTGCGCTGACCTGCATCTCGCCGCACATCCCCGCCTTCATGGACCGCCACCCGAACCTGCGGCTCGAGCTGAACCTGCAGGACACGCGCACCGACCTGATCGGCGAGGGCTACGACCTCGCGATCCGCGGCAGCGACCGGCTGGAAGATTCGAGCCTCGTTGCGCGCGAGCTCATGACCATGACGCACGTGCTGTGCGGCGCGCCCGGCTACTTCGCCACCGCCGGCCGGCCCGCCGCGCCCGAAGACCTGAAGGCCCACAACTGCGTGCAGTTCACCCTGTCGGGCCACGCGAACAAATGGACCTTCAACCGCGCCGGGCGCAGCGTGGCCGTGCCGATCGACGGACGCTACAAGGTCAGCTCCAGCATCGCGGTGCGCGACGCGGTGCTCGCGGGCTTCGGCCTGAGCCTGATCCCGCGCATCTATGTCGAGCACGAGCTGGCCGCGGGCCGGCTCGAAGCCGCGCTCGACGACTGGGAGGCCGACCGCACGCCGGTGTACGCCGTGTACCCGTCGCGTCACCTGGCGGCGAAGACGCGCGCCTTTGTCGACTTTTTGCTGGAGCGGTTTGCGGCGCGCTGACCGTTCAGCAGCCGGCCGATGACGGTGTGGCGCACCAGCAGCTGGTAGCTCGCCAGCGCCACGAGCGAGGTGGCCGCGATGTTGAGCCCCATCTTCGCGAGCGCACCCAGGGGCGCGTGGAACAGCAGGATGCCGAAGCCGATGGTGCCGAGCATGTGCACGAGATACACCCAGTACGAGCTTTCCGAGAGGTACGCCAGCACCGCGTTCTGACGCGGCAGGTAGCGCACGAAGCCGCCGATCAGTGCCAGGCTCCAGAGCCACGAGGTCGCGTTGTAGGCGAAGGCGATCCAGAACTCGGGGTGCGGCAGGCGGTGCGCACCGGGCCCGCGCATGGCGCCCAGCAGCGCGAGCGTCGCAACGAAGAAGACCAACCCGGCCAGCGCATGGCCGGTGCAGCGCGCAGCGAAGCACGCGAGCAGGCGCTCCTGGTCGCGGTGCACATACCAGCCGAACACGAAGAACAGGCCGCTCTGCACCCACTCGGAGAAAGAAGGCAGGAACGCGCCGCTCTCCATCACGAAGCCGGACGGATGGAAGGCGCCCGTCACCGCCGGCGGCAGCGCCAGCACCACGAAGCCCCAGCGGCGTTCCGCGAGCACCGCGAAGCCACGCGCGACGGCATCGCGCAGTCGCACTGGCACGAAGCGCTGCAGCCGTACGCCGGCCCAGGCCAGCACGCTGAACCCAAACAGCTGGTAGAGGAACCACAGGTGCATGGTGTTGAAGGGCGAACCGCCGGGTTGGCGCGCCGGTGTCAGCGTGGTGTCGATGCCCGGCTCGCCGCGCACGCTCAGGTGGATGTAGACCATCGCCAGCACCGTGGTCCCCACGAACAGCAGCGGCCAGAAGATCGCGAAGGGCAGCGCGAGCCGCAGGCTGCGGTTCTTCAGCATGCCGTCGGCCCCGCGCCGCTCGACCAGCAGCGCGACGAAGAAGCCCGCCAGCACGAAGAACACCGGCATGCGAAAGCTGTGGATGAAGAGCAGCAGCAGGTCGGCGACCGGCGAGGTCTTCGGGTCGCGCCAGGGCAGCGGCGAGGCGACGGTGAGGTGGTTGATCGCCACGTGCAGCACGATGCCGAGCCACATCATGAGGGCGCGGAGGTTGTCGAGCGCGTGGAGCCGTTGGGGGATGTGTGCGTTGTTCATGAGGCCGACTGTTGAGCCTCACGCAACGTCAGGGTCAAGCGGGTTTCGAGCCGGGTGCCGGCCTTTTTTGCTGCCGCACGGCGATGGCCTGCAGCAGGTAGCTGCGCACCGCGGGGCCGACCACGGCGGCGGCTTGCAGCACCGGCTCCGCAGCGATCGCCGCCGACAGGCGGGCGGCGAGCACCGGGTCATGGTCGGTGAACGCCTCGAAGAGCCGCAGCCATGTCTGCGCGACGGCCTGCACGGCCGGGTCTTCGGGGCGCACGCCGCCGGCCTGCAGCGCGGCCAGTTCCGCGCCCAGGCGGCGCCATTCGTCTTCGGGCGGCTTGCCCAGGCGTGCGAGGTCTTCGGTGTCCAGGTGGCGCAGCAGCGCGGCCATGCGCACCGCGATGGCCTGGCCGATGTAGTCGATCAGTTCGGCCGGCGGTCCGTCGTCGCGCCGCGCCACGGGCTCGCGCCGGTACATCTCGCCCCAGCGCACGATGAGGTCGAAGTTGCCGTCCATCCACTGGCCCATCAAGGTCATCCAGCGGGCGGCGAGCGGCTGCAGCTCGAGCGCATCGGCGGGCACGCCGCGCGCCATCCGCGCGGCCACCTCGGCGATGAGCGGCGGCCACTGGTCGGCCACGGCGCGCCAGTTGGCCATCAGCGACTGGATCTCGGCGGGGCTGAAGTAGCGGCCGTAGGCGGTCATCTGCTCCAGCGTGGCGAGCCAGTCCTTCATGTCGGGCTGGGCGCCTTCGGCGAGCCGCTGCTCGAGCAGGCCCAGCCGTTCGCGCAGCGCCGTGGCCTGGGCGATCTGCTGGTCGAGCGAGGCGATCTGGCGCCGGATGACCGTGGGCAGCGCGCCGCTTTCAGCGCCGAGCAGGCCGCCGATGTCCGCCAGCGGCAGCCCCAGCAGCCGCAGCGCCTGGATGGCGTGCAGCCGGCCGATGTCGGCGGCGTTGTAGAGCCGGTAGCCGGCGTCCGAGCGCGCCGAGGGGGTGAGCAGGCCGATGGCGTCGTAGTGGTGCAGCGTGCGCACCGTGAGGCCGGTGTGTTTCGCGAGTTCGCCGACCTTGAGCAGCACCGTGCGCCCCTGTTTGCTTACTCGTCGGCTGCGACGGGCTCGGGCCCGGGCCAGCCCAGCAACTCGGCCAGCCGCTGCACGATCCATTCGGCCTCGGCGGGCGACACGCCGGATTCCGGCGTGGCGAGCCCGGCGTGGATGCGCCGCAGGATCTCGCTTTCGACCGGCACCTCGGTGTGGTGCTGGATCTGCGCGTGGCCCACGAGGTGGCCGGCGAGGTCTTCGCAGATCTCGTAGCGCGCACGCACCACGTCGATCGGCTCGCGCAGGCGCTGGCGCGCGTCGCTGTAGACCGCGAAGAACGAGGGCGGAATGTAGATCTGGTTGTCGTCCGACATGGCGGCCTTGTTTTGAGCGGGCCCAATGACAAAACGCGCCCGGGGGCGCGTTCGTCGTGGCTCCGAAGAAAGAGCCGTGGGGGCTGGATCAGCCGCCCTTGGTGGGGCGCTTGCCCGGGTTCTTCTTGCTGCGCGTGGCGGTGCCGCGTTCCAGGCTGACCTTCTGGCCGCCACCGGTGCGAGGCGCGGTGTAGCCGGGCATGGGGGTCGGCTTCGGGCTGGCAAGACGGTCGGCTTCGGTACGGATTTTCTTGGGCATGGAAAGCTCGGATAAAAAAGATGTTCGACCCTCAATTAGGCCACATCGGCAGATTTCACATGCCAAGAGGCGAAACGGCGGGCCAGGGGACGGATGTCAGGTCGACTGCGGTGTCAGCAGGCGGACCCTGACGCTCTTGCCTTTCACACGCCCGTTGTCGAGCTTGCGTGCGGCTTCTTCGGCAATGCTGCGGTCCACCGCAACATAGGTCGAGTACTCGTTGACGTTGATCTTGCCGACCTGCTCCTTGGCATAGCCGCAGTCGCCCGTCAGTGCGCCCAGCACGTCGCCGGCGCGGATCTTTTCCTTGCGCCCGCCGACGATCTGCAGCGTGGCCATCGGCGGCGTGAGCGGCGCGCCGGGGGCGGGCGTGAGCTCGGCCAGGTTGTGCCATTCGGATTCGCGGCCCTGCAGCTGCTCGATCTTTCCGACGAAGCCCATCTCGTTCATGCTGGCCAGGTTCAGCGCCAGGCCTTCCGAGCCGCCCTGCTGGCCCACGCGGCCGGTGCGGCCCACGCGGTGGATGTGGATTTCGGAGTCGGGCGTCACGTCGACGTTGATCACGGCTTCGAGGTGCGAAATGTCCAGCCCGCGCGCCGCCACGTCGGTGGCCACGAGCACCGAGCAGCTGCGGTTGGCGAACTGCACCAGCACCTGGTCGCGCTCGCGCTGCTCCAGCTCGCCGAACAGCGCCATCGCGCTGAAGCCCTGCGCCTGCAGCACCTCGACGAGGTCGCGGCACTGCTGCTTGGTGTTGCAGAAGGCCAGCGTGCTCACGGGGCGGAAATGGTCGAGCAGCAGGCTCACGGTGTGCAGCCGCTCGCTGTCCTTCACCTGGTACCAGCGCTGGCGGATCTTGCTGCCTTCATGCTGGGCCTGCACCGTGATCTGCTCGGGGTTCTTCATGAACTGCTGCGCGAGCTTGGCGATGCCTTCGGGGTAGGTGGCCGAGAACAGCAGCGTCTGGCGTTCCTTGGGGCACTGGCGCGCCACCGTCACGATGTCGTCGAAGAAACCCATGTCGAGCATGCGGTCGGCCTCGTCGAGCACCAGCGTGTTCATCGCCGACAGGTCGAGGTTGCCGCGCTCCAGGTGGTCCATGATGCGGCCCGGCGTGCCCACGACGATGTGCGCGCCGTGCTCCAGGCTGGCGATCTGCCCGCGCAGCGCGACGCCGCCGCAGAGCGTGACCACCTTGATGTTTTCTTCGGCGCGCGCCAGGCGGCGGATTTCGGTCGTGACCTGGTCGGCCAGCTCGCGCGTCGGGCACAGCACCATCGCCTGGATGGCGAAGCGGCGCGGGTTCAGGTTGGACAGCAGCGCCAGCGCAAAGGCGGCGGTCTTGCCGCTGCCGGTCTTGGCCTGTGCGATCAGGTCCTTGCCGAGCAAGGCCAGCGGCAGTGCGGCGGCCTGGATGGCCGTCATCTGCGTGTAGCCGAGCTGGGTGAGGTTGGCCAGCATCTGGGGCGAAAGCGCCAGCGTGGCAAAGCCGTGGGGTTCGGCGGGGAGGCCGCCGGCTGGGGAGGTGGTGGTGTTCATCGTTCGGCAGCCGGAGACATACAGACAGGAAGACGGAGGAGCAAAAAAGTGACGGCCCGGAAAAGACAAAGGCCTTGCAGGGCCCCCTCCGGGAGGGCGCTCTGCAAGGCCGGCCGGGCGTCGCTCAGCGGCGGGGCGAGTTGTTGCCCGAGTTGGTCGGCGGGGGGCCGCGGCGTTCCAGGTGACGGAACGTGATGCGGCCCTTCGTCAGGTCGTAGGGCGAGAGCTCGAGCGACACCTTGTCGCCGGCCAGGATGCGGATGTGGTGCTTGCGCATCTTGCCGCCGCTGTAGGCGATCAGCTGGTGACCGTTGTCGAGCGTGACGCGGTAGCGCGAGTCGGGCAGGACTTCGGTCACTGCGCCGTTCATTTCGATCAGTTCTTCCTTGGGCATAAGTGATTACCTCTGAATCGTTCGATGTGTGTTGGAGATGGAATGGGGCGTGATTGTTTCAGGCCGCGCACGGAAGTGCGAGAGGGGCCACCGGTGCGCGTTCGCGCACCCAGCCCAGGCCTTGTTCGATGGCGTAGCCGAGCGCCGCGGCGTGGCTGGCAAAGCGCGGCGTGAAGCGCATCACGCGGTCGTGCATGCCGCTGCCGTGGCCGGAGCGGATCGAGACGGAGGCGGCATAGCCGCCGTCGTCCTGGTGTCGAATGAGCGGGGAAACAAGGTACTTGCCCACCGCGATACTGTGTTGAATGATGTCCATGAAGCCTTGGCGCCACGCGCAGAGACAGCGCGCGAAGAGCCTGAAAAATAATTGAAAACGGACGCGGACCGGCCGCAACGGCGCGGGGGATGCGCAATTCGCTTCAACAGGAACGAAGGCAGTGGTGGCAATCATGGGCGCCCGGTCTGGCGCTCCAACACACTGTGAAGCCGGCTTGAAAATGAGAGGCCTGAAGAATCCAAGGACAGTGCAGGTCAGCCGGCGGGAGTGACGAAATTCTTCGTCGTGGTATCGAAACGAACCCGACATTATAGCTTGCAGGGCATGACAGTTGCTTGTCTTAAAAACAACGTCTGCATGAAAAAGGCCCCGAAGGGCCGTCCATCTTGGGATGGTAGCTATTAAAAATATAGCAACGCATCGCAAGGTCAGGCACAGGCCGATGCCGCCGAGGCCGGCAGCGCCGCCGACCGGGCCCGCCGCGCGGCGCGCCACAGCAGCACCAGCCCCGCCAGCTGGGCGGCGGCACCCACCCAACCCACCGCGCTCACGCCGACCCACGCGATCGTCGCGCCGCCCAGCCCCGAGCCTGCCGCGATGCCCAGGTAGACCGCCGAGGCGTTGAGCGACAGCGTCATCGGCGCACGATCGGGCGCCAGCCGGATCAGCCGCACCGCCTGCGCCGGCCCGAAGCCCCAGCCGGCGAAGCCCCACAGCGCCGAGAGGCCCACGATCAGCGGCAGCGCCAGCCCGCGCGGCAGCATCTGCGCGGTGAACGAGAGCCCGCCCATGATCACCACCAGGGCCAGCGCGAAGCCCCGCGCCATGCGGTCGGCGCCGAAGCGGTCGGTGGCCCAGCCGCCGGTCGCTGTGCCCAGCGCTGCGGCCACGCCGATCGCGAAGAACACCGCGCTCGCGCCGTCGGCCCCGAAGCCCAGCGTGTGCCCGAGGAACAGCGCGATGTAGGTGTAGAAGCTGAAGCCGCCCGTGGCCCACAGCAGCGTGGCCAGCAGCGCCGCAAGCACGCCGGGTTCGCGCGCCACGGCGAAGGCCGAGGTGCGCGGGGCCGCGTCAGCGGGTGCCTGCACCAGCGTGCGCGGCAGCCCCACGAACAGACCCCAGGCGGCCAACGCCGCCACCGCGGCGATCAGCAGGTAGGCCGTGCGCCAGCCGCCCCAGCCCGCGATCCACGCGCCCAGCGGCACGCCGAGTGCCACCGCCACGGTGCCGCCGCCGGTCACGATGGCCAGCGCCCGGCCGCGCAGCGCGGGCGACACCATCGCCGCTGCCACCGCGCTGGCCGTCGGCAGGAACACGCCCGCCACCAGCCCGAGCGCGACGCGCGCCAGGGCCAGCTGCGCGAAGCCGTGCGCCATCGAGGCCGCCGCCGTCAGGCCCGCGAACGTCGCGAGGCTGGCGATCAGCAGCGGGCGGCGCCCGAAGCGCGCGAGCAGCGCGGCCATCAGCGGCGAGCCGATCGCATAGCTCAGCGCGAACAGCAGCACCAGCTGGCCGGCCCGCGCGGCGCTGACCTGCAGGTCGGCCGCCAGCACCGGCAGCAGGCCGGCGACCATGAAGCTTTCGGTGCCGATGGCGAAGGCGCCCAGCGCGAGCCAGGCCAGGCCCAGCGGCAGGCGTTCGGCCGGCGGTTGCTGCTGCTGTGAGGTTTCAGGAGCGGTGTGCATGGTGAAGGACTCCAGGGGTAGGTGTTCCAAGGCCTTCAGAATAGGTTTGCAGGCGGCTCTTCAAAAGAACCACAATCGGCAAAGATCATGGAGCCACTTTTCGAGCTTGCCCTGCGCCTGCCGGCCGCCGGTTCGCGCGACCTGCTGCGCGCGCTGCACCGCCAGTTGCGCGACGCCATCCTGGACGGCCGGCTGCAGCCCGGCGCGCGCCTGCCCGCCACGCGCGCACTGGCGCAGCGGCTGGGCGTGTCGCGCAACACCATGCTGGCGGCCTACGACCTGCTGCTGAGCGAGGGCTACCTGCTGGCGCGTCCGGGGTCCGGCACCTACGTGGCCGACACGCTGCCCGCATTGCGACGCGGCCGGGCCGCGCCGAAAGAGGCAGGCACCGCGCCCCGGCGCGATCCGCGGCTGGTGCCGCTGAACGTGCCCGGCGCCGACCTCGCCCCCACGCTGCAGCCGCGGGCCGCGCGCGACGACTTCCGCGTCGGCCTGCCCGACGTCGGCGCCTTTCCGTTCGACATCTGGCGCCGCCTGTCCGACCGCGCGCTGCGCCGCGTGGCGCGCCAGACCGCCGACTACGCCGACCCGCAGGGCCAGGGCGCCTTGCGCGAGGCGATTGCGGCGCACGTGTCGTTCACGCGCGCGGTCGGCTGCACCGCCGACGACATCGTGGTCACGGCCGGCGCGCAGCAGGCCTTCGGGCTGCTCGCGCGCATCCTCGTCGTGCCGGGGCGCACGGTGGTGGCGGTCGAGCAGTTGTTCTATCCCTCGCTGCGCGAGGCCATGCTGGCGGCCGGCGCGAAGGTGGTCACGGTGCCGACCGACGACGAAGGCCTGTGCGTGGACCGCATCCCGCCCGAGGCGCGCGTGGTCTGCGTCACGCCCTCGCACCAGTTCCCCACCGGCGTGGCGATGTCGCCGCCGCGGCGTGCCGCCCTGCTCGCCTTTGCGCGGGCGCGCAACGCCGTGCTCATCGAGGACGACTACGACAGCGAGTTCCGTTTTGCCGGCCGCCCGCTCGACGCGCTGCAGACGCTCGACCGCGCCGGCTCGGTGTTCTACGTCGGCACCTTTTCCAAGAGCCTGTTTCCCGCGCTGCGCCTGGGCTTCGTGGTGGCGCCGCCCTGGGCCCGCGCGGCGCTGGTGCGGGCGCGCGAGCTGGCCGACTGGCACGGCCCGGTGCTCGGGCAGGAAGCGCTCGCGGCCTTCATCGCCGAAGGGCACCTGGCGCGCCACATCCGCCGGATGCGCAAGCTGTACGGTGCGCGACGCAGCGCCCTGCTCGACGCGCTGGCGCGCCACGGCGTGGGCCGGCTCGAGGCGATCCCGTCCGATGCCGGCCTGCACCTGTCGGCCTGGCTGCACGGCGGCGCGCGCGACCATGTGGTGGTCGAACGTGCCGCGGCGGCCGGCATCACCTTGCCGCCGCTGTCGCGCTTCGCGCTCGATCCGCAGGCGCCCGACGCGCCCAACGGCCTGGCCTTCGGCTACGGCCTGATCGCCGAGTCGCAGATCGACGGCGCCATCCGGCGGCTGGTGCGCCTGCTGTAGGGCGCAGGCTCAGGCGCTGTCCAGCGGCAGCCGGGTCGTGAACTTGGTGGTCGACAGCACGATGTCGCTCGAGTAGTTCTCCAGCTCCAGCGCGTCGCCCAGCTGTTCCTGCGCGAAGGCCTGGTAGGCGGGCAGCGAACGCGCGCAGATCACGAGCACGAAGTCGGTCTCGCCGGCCACGCAGTGGCACTGCAGCACCTGCGGCAGCGCATGCACCTTGCGCTCGAAGGCCTGGATCGCCTCGCGCGTGGTGCTGCGCAGCGACACGCGCGAGATCACCAGCACCGGAAAGCCCACGCGCGCAGCGTCGAGGATGGCGACCTCTTCGCGGATCACGCCCGCGCGCCGCAGCCGCTGCACGCGCTTCAGGCAGGCCGAGGGCGAGAGGTTCACGCGCTCGGCCAGCGTCTGGTTCTGCAGGCCCGCATCGGCTTGCAGTTCGGCCAGGATGCACTGGTCGATGCGATCGAGGGTGCCGGTTTTCATGGTGCCGCCAGTGTGGCGCAACGCGGCGGCAATCGGCTTCGGTTTGAGGCCCTCACAACGACAGCCGATTTCGCGGCCGATGGCTACGCTGGGGCTCCCCCGACGAACAAGGAGCATCCGATGGCCGAAGGCGCAACCTACGACCCCGTGGTCAGCAAGCACCTCGTGCGCTACGGCATGGGGCTGAGCCCGCATGTCATCGTCAAGGCGCGCGGCGCCACGCTGTGGGACCAGCACGGGCGCGAGATCCTCGACTTCACCTCGGGCCAGATGTGCGCCACCATCGGCCACAACCACCCACGCATCGTCGCGGCGATCGAGAAGGCCTGCGAGGGCGCGCTGCACCTGTACAGCGGCTTCGTCGGGCCGGCCGTGCCGGCGCTGGCCGGGCGGCTGGCGGCGATGCTGCCGCCGTCGCTGTCGAAATCGCTGTTTTTGTCGACCGGCGGCGAGGCCAACGAGGCCGCCGCGCGCATGGCCCGCGTGACCACCGGCCGCTACGAGATCGTGGGCCTGAACGGCGGCTGGCACGGCGTGAACGGCGGCATGGCCGCGCTCACCTTCGCGGGCCGGCACCACGTGGACTACGGGCCGCGCAAGCCCGGCACCATGTCGATTCCCGCGCCGCACTGCTACCGCTGCCCCATCCGCCATTGCCGCGATGCCTGCGACACCACCTGCCTCGACGTCGGCTTCGACATGGTCGATGCGCAGTCCAGCGGCTCGCTCGCGGCCTTCATCGCCGAGCCGGTGATGAGTTCGGCCGGCGTGATCGTGCCGCCCGCCGGCTACTTTCCGAAGCTGCAGGCCAAGTGCCGCGAGCGCGGCATGCTGCTGATCCTCGACGAAGCGCAGACCGCTTTCGGGCGCCTGGGCAGCAACTTCGCGTTCGAGCAAGTTGGCGTGGTGCCCGACTTTCTCACCGTCTCGAAGACGCTGGGCGGCGGCCTGGCGATCGGCGCCGTGGTCACGAGCGACGCCATCGAACAGGATTGCCACGAGAAGGGCTTCGTGCACGTCACCTCGCACGTGTCCGACCCACTGCCGGCCGAGGTCGGGCTGGCGGTGCTCGACGTGCTTGAAGAAGAAGGGCTCAACCAGCGCGCCGCCGCCATGGGCGAGCGCCTGAGCCGGGGCCTGGCCACGCTGAAGGCGCGGCACGAGGTGATCGGCGACGTGCGCGGCCACGGCCTGCTGCAGGGCGTGGAACTGGTGAAAGACCGCGAGACCCGCGCGCCCGACGCCGAGCGCGGCCGGGCCATCACCGACGCCTGCATGGCGCGCGGCCTGAGCATGAACATCGTGGCCGTCGGTGGCATGGCGGCCGTGTGGCGCATCGCGCCGCCGCTGAATGTGACGGACGCGGAGATCGACCGCGGCCTCGAGATCCTGGACGACGCGATCCGCGCGACGAGCTAGATCCCCAGCATCCGCCGGTTCGCCGCCACGTCCGCGCCGCCCGCCGCGAAGTCGTCGAAGGCACGGTCGGCCACGCGGATGATGTGATCGCGAATGAAGCTCGCGCCTTCGCGCGCGCCGTCTTCCGGGTGCTTGATGCAGCACTCCCATTCGAGCACCGCCCATCCCGGAAAGTCGTACTGCGCCATCTTCGAGAAGATGGCCTTGAAGTCGACCTGCCCGTCGCCCAGCGAGCGGAAGCGCCCGGCGCGGTTGATCCAGCTCTGGAAGCCGCCGTACACGCCCTGCTTGCCGGTCGGGTTGAACTCGGCGTCCTTCACGTGGAAGAGCTTGATGCGCTCGTGGTAGTGGTCGATGTAGGCCAGGTAGTCGAGCTGCTGCAGCACGAAGTGGCTCGGGTCGTAGAGCAGGCAGGCACGCGGATGGTTGCCTACGCGCTCCAGGAACATCTCGTAGCTCACGCCGTCGTGCAGGTCTTCGCCCGGATGGATTTCGTAGCCCACGTCGACGCCCACCGCATCGAAGGCATCGAGGATCGGGCGCCAGCGGCGCGCCAGTTCGTCGAAGGCTTCCTCGATGAGGCCCGGCGGGCGCGGCGGCCACGAATAAAGATACGGCCAGGCCAGCGCGCCCGAGAAGGTCGCGTGCGCCGTGAGCCCGAGGTTGGCCGAGGCGGTGGCCGCATGGTGCAGCTGCTGCACCGCCCACTGCTGGCGCGCCACGGGGTTGCCGCGCACCTCGGGCGCCGCAAAGCCGTCGAAGCCCGCGTCGTAGGCCGGGTGCACCGCGACCAGCTGGCCCTGCAGGTGGGTCGAGAGCTCGGTGATCTCCAGGCCGTGGCCCGCAAGCGTGCCCTTGATCTCGTCGCAGTAGGTCTTGCTCTCGGCGGCGCGCTTCAGGTCGATGAGGCGCGTGTCCCAGCTGGGAATCTGCACGCCCTTGTAGCCGAGGCCCGCGGCCCATCCGGCGATGGCGTCGAGCGAGTGGAACGGGGCCGTGTCGCCCGCGAACTGGGCCAGGAAAATGCCCGGCCCCTTGATCGTCTTCATGCGTGTCTCCTGATGCGCCGCACAGCATACTTCGGGGGTTCGGCTGACACACGACCGAAGTTCGATGGGCGCACAATGAACTTTGTCCACAGGGAACCCATCGAGATGTCTCAGCCTGTCGCCGCCCGACTCAAGATCGGCTTGTCCGCCTGCTTCTCGCACGCCGACCCGGCCCGCTCGCTCTTCACGAACAAGACGCTGCAGTACGTCGAACAGTCGATTGCGCACTGGCTCATGTCGGCCGGTGCGATGGTGGTGATGGTGCCCTGCCCCACGGGCGAAACGGCGCGCGGCGACACCAAGCTGTCGCACTACGCCGAATGGCTCGACGGCGTGGTGATGCATGGCGGCGCCGATGTCTGGCCCGGCAGCTACGGCGAAGAGCCCCTCAAAGACGCATGGATCGGCGACCAGATCCGCGACCTGTACGACCTGGCGCTGGTCGAAGCCTTCGAGCAGGCCGGCAAGCCGATCTTCGGCGTGTGCCGCGGGCTGCAGCTGATCAACGTGGCCTTCGGCGGCTCGCTGTACCAGGACATCGAGGCGCAGCACGGCCACCCCGAGACGGTGCGCCACCGCGACCCGGTGACCTACGACCAGAACTTCCACCAGATCGAGATCGTGCAGGGCACGCGCCTGTCGAAGCTGTTTCCCGAGGTGCGCACGGCGCGCGTCAACAGCATCCACCACCAGGGCATCAAGGGGCTCGCGCCGGGTTTCGAGGTGGAGGCCTGGAGCCTGCCCGACCGCGTGCCCGAAGCCATCCGCCGCCGGCCCGAGAAAGGCCGCGGCTATATTGCGGCGACCCAGTGGCACCCGGAGTTCCACAAGTACGGCAGCACCGAGACGGTGGACGACACGCCCATCCTGCACGACTTCCTGTGGGCCTGCGCCACCGCCCGTGTGGCGCCGCGCACGAGCATGCGCGAGATGCAGGGGCGGATTCGGAACCGGGCGTCGCGGTTGCTGCGGCAGGCGTTGCTGCGGCGCTGATTGTTTCGGGGCCCGTGCTCAGGCCGCGTCGCGCAGCAGGTGCTTCAGCAGCTTGCCCGTCGCCGTGCGCGGCAGGCTCTCGCGCACTTCGAAGATGCGCGGAATCTTGTAGCGCGCCAGCCGGGCCTCGAGAAAACGCACCAGCTCGCGCGCTTCGAGTGCTCGGCCGCCACGCGCCACCAGCACCGCCGTCACGGTCTCGCCCCACGCGGGGTGCGGGCGGCCGATGATGGCCACATCCTGCACGTCAGGGTGGGCGCCCAGCGCGTCTTCCACTTCCTTCGAGTAGACGTTCTCGCCGCCGGTGATGATCATGTCGCGCAGCCGGTCGACGATGAACAGGAAGCCGTCTTCGTCCACCCGCGCGAGGTCGCCCGTGCGGTACCAGCCCTGCGCATCGAAGGCCTCGGCGCTCGCCTGCGGGTTGTCGAGGTAGCCCTGCATTGCGGCCGGCGAGCGCAGGTGGATTTCGCCGACCTCGCCCGCGCCGCAGCGCCGGCCGTCGGCGTGGCGCACCTCGATCGCCACGCCGGGCACGCCCGCACGGCCGATCGAGCCGGCCTTCGCGATCGCGTCTTCCGGGTAGAGCACGGTGCCCAGCGGGCCCGACTCCGTCATGCCGTAGACCTGCACGAAGCGGTCGCTGCGGTAGCTGTCGGCCAGCTTGCGCGCCATGTCGGCACCGAGCGGGCCGCCGCCGTAGGCCCACAGGCGCATCGCGCTGAAGTCGTAGCGCGCCACATCGGGCACCACCGACAGCGGCGCCAGGAAGGCGATGGGCGCGCCGAAGGTGAAGGTGATGCGTTCTTCGGCCAGTGTGTCGAGAAAGGCCTTGGGCGCGTACTCGCGCAGCAGCACGACGGTGCCGCCCATGAGCAGCGTGCCCAGCAGCCAGTTGTTGAGCGGCGACGAATGCCACACGGGCATCGCGACCAGCGTGCGCTCATTGCGCGTGAGCGACATGCCCGCCGCCGTGCACACCGCCGCCATGAACACGTTGCGGTGGCTGTGCAGGCAGCCCTTGGGCTTGCCCGTGGTGCCCGAGGTGTAGAGCACCTGGGCCAGCGTGTCGGTGCCGGGCGCCGGGGCCTCATCGCCGAGCGGCGCGGCCTGCGCCATCAGGTCGTCGAACATCGGCAGGCCGTCGGCGGCGCTGTCGGTCGCGAGCCAGTCGCAGCGGTGCGTGATGCGCGCGGCGACCTGCGTGGCGAGCGTGCCGTCGGCCACGCACAGGCGCACGCCCGCGTGGGCCAGCACGTGGTCGATCTCCGGCGCCTGTAGCTTGTGGTTGACCGGCACCACGGCCGCGCCGAGGCGCCAGGCGCCGAACATCGCGGCGACGAAACCGACCGTGTTGAAGCACAGCAGCGCGACCTTGTCGCCAGGGCCCACGCCCTGGTCGCGCAGCACGGTGGCGGCGCGGCGCGAGAGGTCGGCGAACTCGGCGTAGGTCCAGGCGCGGCCTGCGGCGCGCAGGCATGCGTGGGTGGGCTGGGTGCGGGCGTGCTGGTCGAGCAGGGAAACGAAATCCATCCGTGTCGTCTCCGCGCTCAATGCCAGGCCGCGCGCACCAGCGCACCGGGGTCGCTGGTGCCGGCGCTGATGCCGGTCACCGGGCCCCAGTCGGGATCGAAGCGGCTCGACACGAACGCGGCCGAGGCGAGCGGGCTCGCGTGCTGCAGCATCAGGCCGGCCTGCGCCGCGCGCACCAGCCGCTGCGTGAAGCGGCGCGCCTGGCGTTCCAGGTCTTGCGGCGCGAGCTGCACCATCTGGCGCAGGGCCTGCACCTCGGTCTGCAGGCGCGTTTCGCCGGCGGTCACTTCCTGCAGGTGGTCGAGCACGAGGTGCGCGTCGTCCGGGTTGCGCGACACGGCACGCAGCACGTCCAGGCACATCACGTTGCCCGAGCCTTCCCAGATCGAGTTGACGGGCGCCTCGCGGAACAGGCGGCCCATCGGGCCGTCTTCCACATAACCGTTGCCGCCGAACACTTCCATCGCCTCGCCCGTGAGCGCCACCGCGCGCTTGCAGTTCCAGAACTTGGCGGCGGGCGTGAGCAGCCGGCGCCAGGCGGTGTCCAGCGGTGCGGGCGAGCCGAAGCGCGAGGCCAGTTCCATCGCCAGCAGCGTGGCGCTCTCGGTTTCGAGCGCCATGTCGGCCAGCAGCTCGGTCATCACCGGCTGGTCGACCAGCGCCTTGCCGAACGCGAAGCGGTTGCGCGTGTAGTGCAGCGCCTGCGCGAAGCCCTGGCGCATGAAGCCGGCGCTGGCGAGCGCGCAGTCCAGGCGCGTCACGGTCGCCATCTCGATGATGGTCGGGATGCCGCGGCCCTCGTCGCCCACGAGGACGCCCCAGGCCTCCTTGAACTCGACCTCGCTGCTGGAGTTGGAGCGGTTGCCGACCTTGTCCTTCAGGCGCTGGATGTGGATCGCGTTCTTGCTGCCGTCGGGCCGCCAACGCGGCACGAAGAAGCACGACGAGCCGTGCTCGTCGGTCTTGGCCAGCACCAGGTGGCCGTCGCACATCGGCGCCGAGAAGAACCACTTGTGACCGGTGATGAGGAACTCGCTGCCCCACGGGCCCTGGCCGGCCGGCACGGCGCGCGTGGTGTTGCTGCGCACGTCGCTGCCGCCCTGCTTCTCGGTCATGCCCATGCCGACGGTCATCGAGGTCTTGCCCTCGAGCGGGATGTCGCGCGCATCGTGTTCATTTGACGCGAGCTTGGTGCTCAGGTCGGCGTACAGCGCGGCGTTGCGGCGCATCACGGGGATGCAGGCCTTGGTCATGGTGGTCGGGCAGGTCGAGCCCGACTCGATCTGGCTGTGCATGTACAGCGAGGCGCCGTAGCCCACCCAGGCCGAGGGCCGCTCGTCGAAGAACGGCAGGTTGGCGATGCCGTTGCGCCGCGCGATCGACATCATGGTGTGCCATGCGGGGTGGAACTGCACGCTGTCGATGCGCGTGCCGGTGCGCGAGTGCGTGTGCAGCTCGGGCTCGTGGCGGTTGGCGTCCTCAGCGGCACGCAGCGTGGCTTCGGCGCCGTACTCGGCGCCCTGGCGCACCAGCTCGTCGTCGCGCCAGGCCGCGCCGCCGCGCGCCACCGCGCCGCGCAGCGCGGGGTCGCTGGTGTAGACGTTGTAGTCCTTGAGTTCGGGGACCTGGTTGTCGGGGTGGATGCCGGTGGTGGTCATGGCGTGGTCTCCGTGAAGCGGTGAAAGAGAGGGCGTGTTCAGGCGGTGGCGGCGCGTTCGCGCACCACCAGCGTCTGGGTCGCGAGGCCGATCAGGCCACGCGTGTCGTACAGGTGGGACACGGTGAGGCCTGCGCCGCCAGCGTGCATCTCGGTGCTGGCGCGCAGGCCGATCCACTCGCCCTCGGGCACGCGGAACAGGTTCAGGCTGAGGTCGGCGTTCGAGAACAGGAAGTCGGTGGGCGGCAGCACCCAGCTCAGGCCGTTGCCGAAGTCGGCCGCCGCCGCCGCGCGCATCGCGGGCGAGGTGGCCACGCCGCGCACCAGCGGCACCGCGAGCCGGAACCACGCGGCGCCCGCGCCGGGCTGCGCGATGTCGCCCTGGGCCAGGCGCGATTCGACGGCGGTCTGGTGGAACGAGATCCCGTCGGGCAGGCCGGGAATGCGCAGCCGCTCGGTGCAGTCTTCGGGCCGCGGCAGCAGTTCGCGTGGGGCATCGCCCGTGGGCAGGTTCGCCGGCAGTGTCAGCGGCGACGTCTTCAGCAGCAGCGCATGCGCGCGGGCCACCACCGTGTCGCCCGCGAGCAGGTCGATGCCCACGCGCACCGTGGCGCGCGAGGCTTGCGACTGCGTGCGCGTGACCAGCGGCGCCACCGGCACCGGCCTCACCAGCTCGAGCGTGAGCCGCGCCAGCTGCCAGCCGGGGCCGGGCGCGGCGCGTTCGGCGATGTGCGCGAGCAGTGCGGCGGGTGCGCCGCCGTGTTGCGCGCGTGGGTCCCACGGGCCGCGCGAGAGAGCGTCGGGCTGCCACGCGTCGCCCTCGCCGGTGTAGACGGCGGGGGGCGTTGTCTCGGGGGCACGGTCGTGCGAGGTCATTGCAGAATGCCTTTCGATGGGATCAAAAATTCTAGGAACAACCCGCCCGCGAGGTGTTCGGGTTCGGCGGCCATGACCGGCGCCCGCTCGCCCGCCGCCGCCCCGAGGAGGAAGCCGCGCCAGTCCCGCGCGCGCCACACCTCGCAGGCCTTGCAGGAAGCCTTTGTTCGGCTTTTGGTCGAGAAGGGCTACGCCGCCATCACGATCCGCGAGATCGCGGCCGTGGCGGGCACGGGCCTGGGCAGCTTCTACGAATACTTCGAGAACAAGGAAGACCTGGCGCGCGTGTGCCTGCACCTGCGCTCCAAGGCCTTGCTGCTGGACATGCGCGCCGTCGTGGCCGCGAACGAAGGCCGGCCGTGGCGCGAGATCGTCGATGGGGTGATCGATGCGCAGCTCGACGCGCACCGCGCGCAGCCCGTGGCCTGGGGTGCGCACTATCTGCTGGAGCGCCACCTCTCCAGCCCCGAGGCCTACCGCAAGATGTACGACCGCTTCGTGGCCGAATGGGTGGGCGTGCTGGACGCGGCGGGCGACGTGCGGGCCGATGGCCCGAAGAAGAAGGAAGCGGCGCGCGTGTGCCAGACCATCATCTACGGGCTGGTCGCGCACACCCACCTCGGCACGGGCGGGCGGCCCGACCTGCAGGCGCTGTCACGCCAGCTGCGTGATGCGCTGCGGGGCTACCTGGCGACGGTCGCCTGAGGCGGGGTCGCTCAGCGCGACGACTTGTTCGTCGTGCCGCTGACGCCGGCGTCGATGGTGCCGAACACCGTCACGCCGCTGCCCGATGAAGACGTGGAGGAAGAAGACGGCGACGGCGCGGTGCCGGCACAGCCCGAGACCAGCAGACCGGTCGCAAGGACGGCGAGGGCGGCAAGGATCGACTTCACGGCAGGACTCCAGAGAACAAAGAACGTCCCACTATAGGCCGCGGCCCCCGGCCGCCCTGTAACAAAGACACCAGCCGCCGCAGGGGCGGCGTCGTTCAGCTTGCGATGCGCGGGTCGGTCGCCAGCAGCATCTCGACCATCGATCGCAGGTCGACCTGCAGCCGCGCCGCACCGCCTTCGTCGAGCGCCAGCGTGGCCTCGTCCATGTAGAGCTTGCGGTTGATCTCGACCTGGATGCTGTGCCGGTTCGCCGCCGGGTTGCCGTGCCGGCGTACCAGCTCTACGCCTTTGTACGGGTGGTTGTAGTCCACGCTGTAGCCGCGTGCGCGCAGGTGCGCGCACAGCTGCTGCGACAGCGCCGGGTCGGCCGTGCTGCCGTCGCGGTCGCCGATCACGAAGTCGGCGTGCGCCAGCCCCGGGAAGTCGGTGGCGTGGCTGCCCGCAATGGCCGGCATCGAGTGGCAGTTGATGTGGATGCTGTAGCCGTGCCGCGCATGCGCGTCGTCGATGGCCTGCGCCACCGCCGCGTGGTACGGGCGCCAGCACTGGTCGATGCGCTGGCGCACCTCGGCCACCGTGAGCGGCCGGTCGTAGATCGGCAGGCCTTCGTCGGTGAGCTTCCAGATCAGGCCCTTGCCCAGGCGCACTTTGGACAGCACGCGCGGGTCGGTCGACACCGGCTCGGTCCACGGGCCGTCGAGCATGGTGGTGTCGACCTCGGTCATGTCGCGGTTGGCGTCGAGATAGCTGCGCGGAAAGTGCGCCTCGACCCAGGCGGCGCCCGTGTCGCTCGCGAAGGCGTAGAGCTTCTCGACGTGAGTGTCCTCGGCCCGGCGCAGCGTGGCGAGGTCGCACACGGGCCGGAAGTCTTCCGGGTAGACGGTGCCGCTGTGCGGCGAGTCCAGCACCAGCGGGGTGTGCCCGGCGACGCTGGTCACCTGGGCGCGGGTTTGAATCAGTTTCAGAACTGGATGCATAGGCAGGGTCGGTCAGTCCAGTCGGATGCGCGCGAAGGCGGCCACCTTCTTCATCTTCTCGATCTCGCTCGCGATCTGCTTCGTGAACTCGGCCGGCGTGGTGCCCGAGGCGTACAGCCCCTGCAGCGCCAGGCGCTCGCGCACCGCGGGGTCCTTCAGCGCGGTGGCCACGGCCTGCTGCATGCGCAGCACCAGCTCGGGCGGCGTGCCGGCGGGCGCGATCATGCCGAACCACGACGGGTCGTTGCTGGCCGCGTAGCCCAGTTCGCCGTAGGTCGGCACCTCGGGCAGCACGTCGAGGCGGCCGCTCCAGGACACGGCCAGCGCCTTCAGCTTGCCGGCCTTCACGTGCGGCAGCGACGAGGCCACCTGGTCGAAGTACACCGGCACCTGGCCCGCGAGCACGTCGTTGATGGCCGGGCCCGCACCGCGGTAGGGGATGTGCACCATCGAGGTTCCGGTGCTGCTCTTGAACAGCTCGCCCCACATGTGGCCGATGGTGCCGTTGCCCGGCGAGGCGTACGACACCTTGCCGGGGTTGGCCTTCAGGTACTTCACGAGTTCCGCGAAGCTGCCGACCGGCAGCACGGCCGGGTTGATGACGATCACGCCCGGTGCCTTCACCAGCTCGGTCACGGCCGTGAAGCCCTTGATCGGGTCGTAGGGCAGCTTCTGGTACACGGCCGGGTTCACGCCGTGCGTGGACAGCGTGGCCACGCCGAAGGTCAGGCCGTCGGGTGCGGCGCGTGCCAGCTCGGCCATGCCGATCGAGCCGCCCGCGCCGGCGCGGTTGTCGATCACCACGGGCTGCTGGAGGATCTTGGCCAGGGGCTCGGACAGCACGCGGGCCGTGATGTCGGTGGCGCCACCGGGCGGGAAAGGCACGACCAGGCGGATCGGCTTGCCTTGGGCAAAGGATATTCCTGGGGCGAAAGAAGCGGCGGCCAGGAGGGAGAGGAGATGACGACGTTGCATGAGGGTTCTTCCAATGGAACGATGAGTGAATGTGCAGATATGCAGCTCACCTGAAGCAAAGGATATACCCGATATCATTCCAATCTGGAATGACTTGATGGGCTCCCCCATGCCGCTGCGACGCCTCAACCCGCCCCTGAACCTGCTGCGCGCCTTCTCCACCGTGGTGCGCTTCGGGGGTGTGTCGCGCGCGGCCGAGGCGCTGCACCTCACGCAGGGCGCGGTGAGCAAGCAGGTGCAGGAGCTCGAGCGCTGGATCGGCGCGCCGCTGTTCGAGCGCAGCCGCAAGCGCCTGGCGCTCACACCGGCCGGCGAGCGCTACGAGAAGGCGGTGCGCGCCCTGCTGGCGCAGCTGGAGGCGGCCACGCTGGAGCTCATCACCAGCGGCGACGGTGGCGGTGCGCTGCACCTGTCGACGCTGCCCACCTTCGGCGCCAAGTGGCTGATTCCACGCCTGCCCGATTTCCAGCAACGGCACCCGCAGATCACGCTGCATTTCGTGCCCTTCGTGCACGGCTACGACTTCGAGCGGCCCGAGCTCGACTGCGCCATCCTGTTCGGCGACGGCCACTGGCCCGGCGCGCGCTCGCACTACCTCGCGGGGCAGGACGTGGCGCTCATCGCTCCGCGCGCCGCGCAGGCCGAGGCCGCCATCCGCACGCCGCAGGACGTGGCGCGCTGCACCCTGCTGCGCCACGTGAGCGTGCCCCAGTCGTGGCTGCACTGGAGCGAGGCGCACGGCGTGCGCGGGCTCGACCCGCTGGCCGGCCTGCAGTTCGACCAGTTCCAGACCATGATCCGCGCCGTCATGGCCGGCATGGGCGTGGCGCTGGTGCCGCGCTGCCTGGTGCAGGACGAGATCACGTCGGGGTTGGTGGAAGAGCCGCTGCCCCACGGCGGCTACCGGGGCAGCGAGGGCTACTGGTTCTGCTACCCCGAGGGGCGCGGCCAGCTGGCCACGCTCGATCATTTCCGCAACTGGCTGCTGGCCGAAGTCGACCGCAGCGGGGAAGCGACGGCGCTGCCGCCGGCCGCGTTGGCCTGAGCGGCGCGCACCGGGCCGCGGGCTCGTTGACGGTTACTCGGGCTTGGCGCCCGAAGCCTTCACCGCCGCACCCCAGAGCCCGATCTCGCTCGCCACGAAGCGGTCGAACTCGGCGCCGGTCGTCGGCGCCGGCTCGGAGCCCCGGTCGCGGATGAAGCGCGCCATCTGCTCGCTCTTCAGGATGTCGGTCACTTCGTGGTTCAGCCGCGCCACGATCTCGGGCGGCGTGCCGCGCGGGGCCATCAGGCCGAGCCAGCCCACGGCCTCGAAGTTCTTCGTGCCGGCCACGCCGGTCTCGCGCACGGCGGGCACCTCGGGCAGTTGCGACGAGCGCGTGGCCGACGTCACCGCCAGCGGAACCGCCTTGCCCGACTTGATGTGCGGCAGCGCGGCCGTCACCGAGTCGACCATCAGCGGCACCTGGTTGCCCAGGAAATCCGCCTGCGCCGGCCCGCTGCCGCGGTACGGAATGTGCGTGATGAACACATGCGCCGCCGACTTGACCATCTCGCCCGACAGGTGCTGCGTGCCGCCGATGCCGGCGCTCGCGTAGCTCAGCTTGCCGGGCTCGGCCTTGGCGCGCGCCGTGAGGTCGGCCAGCGTGCGGATGCCGCTCTCGGGCGTCGCCAGGAACACCAGCGGCACCTTCGCGATCAGGGAGATGCCGACGAGGTCCTTGCGCGGGTCGAAGCCCGGCTTGGCGTAGAGCGTCTGGTTCACCGCCATCGCGCTGCCGGCCACCACGAGCGTGTAGCCGTCGGGCGGCGCGCGCACCACGAACTCGGTGCCAATGTTGCTGCCCGCGCCCGCCTTGTTGTCGACGATCACGGGCTGGCCCAGCCGCTTGCCGAGCTGTTCGGCGAGCGCGCGGGCAAAGATGTCGGTGGCCTGTCCCGGTGGGAAAGGCACGACCAGCTTGACGGGCTTGTCAGGCCACGCGGCGGCCTGGGCCAGGCCCGCGCCGCCCAGCAGCATGGCTGCTGCGGCCAGCGCGGTGGCGAGGTGTCTGCGCTGCATGCGTCGTCAGGCCGCGTCGGGCGCCGAGAGGTGCTTGCCCACGATGCCCGCGAGTTCGAACATCGTCACCTGGTCCTTGCCGAACACCGGCTTCAGCTTGGCGTCGGCGTTGATCGCGCGCTTGTTGGTCGCGTCCTGCAGGCCGTTGGCCTTGATGTAGTCCCACAGCTTCTTGATGACCTCGGTGCGCGCCACCGGTTCGGCGCCGATCACCGCGGCCAGCGAGTCGCTGGGCTTGAGGCCCGCACCCGGCTTGCGCGGCTTGGCCGCCTTCTTCTCGGCCGGTGCCTTCTTGGCGGCGGGCGTCTTCTTCGCCGCAACCTTCTTGGCCGCCGCGGTTTTCGCGGCCGGCTTGCCGAAGGTCTTGCGCGGCGGGAACTTGCTGCCGCCTTCGCGCGGTGCGAATTCGAAGGTCACCTTGCCCTCGTCCTTGTTCCAGGTCAGGAAGGCCTTGAAGGCGCGGCGCGTGCGCATCGACACGAACTTGTCGAGCAGGTCGGTCTTGCCGGTGGCGAGCAGCTTTTCCATCTGGTCGCGCTCCACCGGCTGCTGCAGGATGATCTTGCCGGTCTTGAAGGTGCAGCTCGGCGTCGGCTGCTCGTTCGTGGGCACCGACTTCTCGCAGACGTAGTTGCTGCCGTGATCGAACACCGGCGCGCCGCACACCGGGCAGGGGCCCACGGTGTCCTGAGCGCTGAAGTCGACGATCTCGCCGCTCTCGGCGTTCTTGTCGTCGCCGAAGTCGAATTCGAGCTTCCAGTTCTTCGCTTCTTCCTCGTCGTACTTGAGGATGATCTCGGCCGTGAAGGGCCAGCCCGCCTTGGAGCGGAAGCCGTCGAGCGGGCCGATGTGCTTGTCGCGCACCAACGCCTCGGCCTCGACCACCTCGAAGGTGCGCCCGGCCGGCGACTTGCCGAACGAGAAGCCGCAGGCGTCTTCGCCCGTGCCGCTCTTGCCGGTGCAGCCGTAGCGGCGGTAGTTTTCCTTCACCACGCCGCCGCAGTTCGGGCAGGGCGTGGCGAGCGTGGCGTAGTCGCCGGGCACGGTGTCGCGGTCGTACTCCTTGGCCTTCTTGACGATGTGCTCCGTCATCTCGGCGATCTCGCGCATGAAGGCGTCGCGGCTGAGCGCGCCCTTCTCCATCTGCGCGAGCTTGTACTCCCACTCGCCCGTGAGCTCGGCCTTGGAGAGTTCTTCCACGCCCAGGCCGCGCAGCAGCGTCATGAGCTGGAAGGCCTTGGCGGTCGGAATGAGTTCGCGGCCTTCGCGCAGCATGTACTTCTCGGCGATCAGCCCTTCGATGGTGGCCGCGCGCGTGGCTGGCGTGCCCAGGCCCTTCTCCTGCATGGCCTCGCGCAGCTCGTCGTCGTCGATGGTCTTGCCGGCGCCTTCCATGGCGCCCAGCAGCGTGGCTTCCGAATAGCGTGCGGGCGGGCGCGTCTTCAGGCCCTTGAGGTCGGCCGACTCGGTGTTCACGATCTCGCCCGGCTTCACCGGCACGAGGCGCTTGCCGTCCTTGTCGTCTTCCTTCTCGTCGTCTTGCGCTTCCTTGCCGTAGATGGCGAGCCAGCCCGGCTTCACCAGCACCTTGCCGTCGGTGCGGAAGGGGTACTTCCTGCCGCCCTGCTCGACCGTGCTGATGCGCGTGGTCACCTGGTGCTCGGCGCTCGGGAAGAACACCGACAGGAAGCGGCGCACCACGAAGTCATACAGCTTCTGCTCGGCTTCGCTCAGGCCGCTCGGGGCCTGCAGCGTCGGGATGATGGCGAAGTGATCCGACACCTTGGCGTTGTCGAAGATGCGCTTGTTCGGCTTGACGTAGTTGCCGTCGACCGCCTGCTTGGCGAACGGCGCCAGGTGCTTCATGCCGCTGTCGGCGAGCATCTCCATGGTCTGCTTGACGACCGGCAGGTAGTCTTCCGGCAGCGCGCGCGAATCGGTACGCGGGTAGGTCAGCGCCTTGTGGCGTTCGTACAGGCTCTGGGCCAGTGCGAGCGTGGTCTTGGCGCTGAAGCCGAAGCGGCCGTTGGCCTCGCGCTGCAGCGAGGTCAGGTCGAACAGCGCGGGCGAGGCCTGCGTGGTGGGCTTGCTCTCTTCGGTGACCGTGGCGGGCTTGCCGCGCGAGGCGTCGGCGATGGCACGGGCTTCCTGCTCACTCCACACACGGTCGGCGCGCTGCTCGGCATCGGGCTCGCCGTTGGCCAGCAGCGGCGCATTGGCCTTCTTCCAGTCGGGGTTGAACCACTTGCCCGGGTACTGGCCGGCCTCGGCCGCGAAGCTGCCGTGCACTTCCCAGTAGTTGCGCGAGACGAACTTGCGGATCTGTTCTTCGCGCTCCACCACCACCGACAGCGTCGGCGTCTGCACGCGGCCCACGGTCGTGAGGAAGAAGCCGCCATCGCGCGAATTGAACGCCGTCATGGCGCGCGTGCCGTTGATGCCCACCAGCCAGTCGGCTTCGGAGCGCGAGCGCGCGGCGTCGGCCAGGCCCTGCATCTGCTTCTCGGTGCGCAGCTGGTCGAAGCCGTCGCGAATGGCTTGCGGCGTCATCGACTGCAGCCACAGCCGCTTCACCGGCTTGCCCAGCGGGCTCTTGCCGCCGGCGTACTGCTCGATGAGGCGGAAGATCAATTCGCCCTCGCGGCCCGCGTCGCAGGCGTTGATGAGCTGCGTCACGTCCTTGCGCTTGGCCTGCTTGACCACGGCGTTCAGGCGCGTCTTCGTCTTGTCGACCGGCTTGAGGTCGAAGTGCGGCGGAATCACCGGCAGGTTGGCGAAGCTCCACTTGCCGCGCTTCACGTCGAATTCTTCCGGCGCCTGGATTTCGACCAGGTGACCCACGGCACTGGTCACGACGTAGGTGTCGTTCTCGAAATGCTCGTCATGTTTGTCGAACTTGCCGGCCACCGGCGTGAGGGCCCGGACGATGTCCTGGGCCACCGACGGCTTTTCTGCGATTACCAAAGTTTTTGTCATCTGAGGGCTCTCTATACTCTGCGGCTTCCCGCGTGCACACGCGCGCACACGCATGTGTGCATATTCAACCTAACAGACTTCGGCGATGCCTTCCAAATCCCCACTTTCCGGCGGCCGCGATAGCGAAGCCCCCCGACCCCCCGAGGGGGAGGCGCGGCTTGCCTCGGGGCGGCCCAGCGGCCGCCGCATTCAGACGCGCCGCTCCGATGTCCACGGCAACGGCGTGTTCGCCGTGCAGGACCTGGCGGAAGGCGAAACGCTGATCGAATACAAGGGCCAGGTCATCAGCTGGAAGGAGGCGCTGCGTCGCCACCCCCACGATCCGGCCCAGCCGAATCACACCTTCTACTTCCACATCGATGACGGTCGTGTGATCGACGGCAATGTCGAAGGCAACGCCGCGCGCTGGATCAATCACTCGTGCGAGCCGAACTGCGAGGCCGACGAAGTCGATGGGCGCGTTTATATCAAGGCCCTGAGAAACATCGCCGCCGGCGAGGAACTCAATTACGACTACGGCCTGATCATCGACGAGCCGTACACCGAGAAGCTGCTGTCCGAGTTCCCGTGCTGGTGCGGTTCCGAGCAGTGCCGCGGCACGCTGCTGACGCCGAAGGACGAGGACGAAGAAAAAGACAAGAAGAAAAAGAAGAAGGCCAAAAAGAAGGCCGAAAAAAAGGACGAGAAAAAGAAGGCCGAGGCCAAGGAAGCGAAGAAGGCTGAAAAGAAAGCCGAGAAGAAAAAAGCGGACAAGAAGGCCGACAAGAAAAAGGCCGACGGCAAGAAGAAACCCGAGAAGTCCAGCAAGGACGACACCCCGGCCCCCGCCGGAGACTGACGATGGGCACGCCGGCCTCCGCCTGGTTCGAAGACCGGATCGCCGCGGCGGTCGCGCCGCTGCTGCCCGGCTTCGCGGTCGAGGCCGTCGCCGAAATCGATTCCACCAACACCGAGCTGATGCGCCGCGCGCGCGCCGGCCGCACCGACCCCGTGCTGCTCGTGGCCGAGCGCCAGACGGCCGGGCGCGGTCGTCTCGGCCGGCCCTGGCAGAGCGCGCAGCAACCCGAGGCGCCCGCCTCCCTCACCTTTTCGCTCGGCATGCCGCTGGCACCGGCCGACTGGTCGGGCCTGTCGCTGGCCGTGGGCGTGAGCGTGGCCGAAAGCCTCGACCCCACGGGCGCGCACCAGGTCGGCCTGAAGTGGCCCAACGACATCTGGGTGAACGACCGCAAGCTGGTCGGCATCCTCATCGAAACCGCCATGCCGCAGACGGCGCGCCCCGACGCGGCGCGCTACCTCGTGGTCGGCATCGGCATCAACATCGGCCCGCGCGAGGGCGACGGCATGCGCACGCCGCCGGCCTGGCTGCGCCAGTGGCAGCCCGACGCGTCTGCGCCCGAGGTGCTGCTGTCGCTGGCCGAGCCGCTGGTGCGCAGCGTGCTCGCCTTCGAGGCGAACGGCTTCGCGCCTTTTGCCGAACGCTTCGCGGCGCGCGACGTGCTGCGCGGGCGCGAGGTGACGCTCAGCGACGGCACCGCCGGCCTGTGCGAAGGCGTGGCCTGGGGCGGCGAGCTGCAGGTGCGCACCGACGCCGGCCTGCAACTGATCTCGAGCGACGAAGTGAGCGTGCGCCCGCGCGGCATGTCTTTCTGAGCGAGGGCATGAAGCTGCGCCTGGTCCTCATCGCCCTGCTCGCCGCCAACGCGGGCTACTGGCTGTGGACGCGCGGCGACCTGGCCGGCTTCGGGCTCGCCCCGGCGGCGCTCGACGAGCGCGAGCCGCAGCGCATGGCGCGGCAGATCCACCCCGAGTGGTTGCAGATCCGCAAGGAAGCCAAGCCGTCGTCGGGCACGCCCGCGCCCTGAGCGGATCAGGCGGCCGCAGCGCGCGCGAACATGCGCCGCGCCTTGGCCAGCGCGGTCTGCAGTTTTTCTTCGGAGGGCGGCTCGTGCGAGCTGGCACTCAGGCCGAACTTCTTGCCCGCGATTTCCTGCACCGCGACCAGGATGCTGCCGAGCACGACCGGATCGGTCTCGGTGTCGAGCGCCAGGCGCAAGGGCTCAAGCGCCTTGGGCGCGGCGCTGCGGCGGCTCAACACGATCTGCATCAACGCGCTCGCGGCCCATTGCCGGTTCGTGGCGACGGCATCGTGCGTGAGCAGCGGCACGACCTTGGCGATGTCGGTCGTGCCGCCGAGCCAGCCGATCACCCACAGGCCCTTGCAGCGCAGGTCGTCGTGCGGCGATGCGAGCGCGGCGCGCGCCAGGGCCGCGGTCTCTTTCAGCCGGCGGCCCTTGCGGTACTTGAACGCGCCGAGCATCTGCAGCACCGTGGCTTGCATGGCCGGGTCGGGCTCTTGCTCGAACTGCGCGAGCAGGTGGTCTTCGGCTTCGTCGCCGCGCTCGCCGAACTTGCGGCAGAGCCAGTCGTAGAGCTCGCTGTCCATGCCGGTGTCGTGCAGCAGCGCGTAGTGGAAGGCGAGCGCCTCGGGCGATTGCAGCTCGAGCAGGTCGGCGCCGAAGTCGAACATGTCCGACACGTCGGTGTCGGTACGGATGGCTGCGAAGCGCTGGCGCAGCGCGTCGAGCGTGGGGGGCGAACTCATTCGGAAGGGGCCTCCTCGAAGCGCACGGTGAAGAGCGCGCCCGGCGGATGCTTGCCGGGGTGCGCGTCCTCCAGTTTCACCTGCGCGCGGTGTTGGTTGGCAATCTCGCGCACGATCGGCAGGCCCAGCCCGGAGCCGTCGGCTTCGTTGCCGAGCACGCGGTAGAAGGGCTCGAACACCAGCTCGCGGTCGGCCTCGGCGATGCCGGGCCCGTTGTCTTCCACCTGCACCAGCTGCACGTGGCCGAAGGGGTCGGCCAGCACGCGCGCGGTGATCACGCCGGGGCGTTCGGGTGTCGAGGGCGTGTAGTTGAGGGCGTTGTCGACCAGGTTGCGCACCAGCTCTTTCAGCAGCGTCGGGTTGCCGTCGACCATCACGCCGGGCGCGCCGGCCTGGGCGCCGTCGTAGCCGAGGTCGATGCGCTTTTCGATGGCGCGCGGCACGGCCTCGCGCACCACCTCGATGGTCAGCCGCGCGAGGTCGCAGGGCTGGCAGTGCGTCATGGCGCTGGTGCCTTCGGCGCGCGCCAGCGACAGCAGCTGGTTCACGGTGTGCGTGGCGCGCACGCTGGCGCGGCCGATCTGCTTGAGCGACTGCTTGAGCTCGTCGGCATTGGCGCCTTCGCGCTGCGCCAGGTCGGCCTGCATGCGCAGGCCCGCGAGCGGCGTCTTCAGCTGGTGGGCGGCGTCGGCCAGGAAGCGCTTCTGCGTGAAGATGGAGTCGTTGAGCTTGTCGAGCAGTTCGTTCACCGACGACACCAGCGGCACCACCTCGAGCGGCACCGAGGACTCGTCGAGCGGGCTCAGGTCGCCGGGACGGCGCTCGCGGATGCGCGCCTCGACCACCGACAGCGGCTTGATGCCGCGCACCAGCGCCAGCCAGATCAGCAGCACCGCCAGCGGCAGGATCGCGAACTGCGGCAGCAGCACGCCCTTGATGATCTCGGTGGCGAGCACCGCCTGCTTCTCGCGCGTCTCGGCCAGCTGCAGCAGCGACGGCGGCACGTCCTCGCTGCCGCTGGGAATCCACAGCGAGGCCACGCGCACCGGCTGGCCGTGCACCGTGCTGTTGTGCAGCAGGACCACGTTGGTGCCGGGCGGGTCGTCCACGTTGGGCTGCGGCAGGTCGCGCTCGCCGTGCAGCAGCGTGCCGTGGCCGTCGAGCAGCTGGTAGTAGATATGGCCCGCGTCGTCGGCGCGCAGGATCTCGCGCGCCGATTGCGACAGCACGAAGTGCGTCTGCCCCTGCTTCACCGTGACCAGCTCGGCCAGCACCTTCACGTTGTGCTCCAGCGCGCGGTCGTAGGGCGCGTTGGCGATGCCCTGCGCCACCAGCCACGTCACGCCGATGCTCACCGGCACGAGCAGCAGCAGCGGCGTGAGCATCCAGTCGAGGATTTCGCCGAACAGGGAGCGCTGCGCGCGCTGGAAGAGCTTCAAGCCGGCCTCCAGGCCTTTGGGTGCACGGCGCGGCGCAGCGTGCCGGCGGCCCGCAGGGTCTGGCGCATCAGGAAGGAATCTTCTCGAGGCAGTAGCCCAGCCCGCGCACCGTCGCGATACGCACCGGTCCTTTTTCGATCTTCTTGCGCAGGCGGTGGATGTAGACCTCGATGGCGTTGATGCTCACCTCTTCGCCCCATTCGCACAGCCGGTCCACCAGCTGGTCCTTGCTGACCAGGCGGCCGGCGCGCTGCAGCAGCACTTCGAGTAGGCCCAGTTCGCGCGCCGACAGCTCGATCATCTTGCCGTCGATGGTCGCCACGCGGCCGGCCTGGTCGTAGACCAGCGGGCCGTGGCGAATCGCGTTGCTGGTGGCGCCCATGCCGCGCCGCGTGAGGGCGCGCACGCGCGCTTCGAGCTCCTGCAGGCTGAAGGGCTTGGCCATGTAGTCGTCGGCGCCGTGGTCCAGGCCCTTCACGCGTTCTTCGACGCTGTCGGCCGCCGTGAGCACCAGCACGGGCAGTTGCGAGCCGCGCGCGCGCAGGCGCTTGAGGATCTCGATGCCGTGCAGGCTGGGCAGCCCGAGGTCGAGGATCAGCAGGTCGAACTCGCTGTGGGTCATGAGCGCGGTGTCGGCCTGCGAGCCGTTGGCCACATGATCGACCGCCGCGCCCGAGGTGCGCAGGCTGCGCAGCAAGGCATCGGCCAGCACCTGGTCGTCTTCGGCAATCAGTATCCGCATGTGCGCCACCTCCGGCTCAGTCAGTGTCGGCGCCCCTCGGCGCTCGTTGTCCCATGAAGCGAAGTCTAGCCCGCCGTATAGGCTTCGAGTCCGATGGTTACCACGGTGGCAATCTCGTCGCCCACGCTGGCGCGGAACTCGCGTTCGGCCTGCGTGACGGCGCGGCGGAAGGCGTCGAGCCAAGCCAGCCCGTCGGGCGTGAACAGCACGCGCCGCGCGCGCGCATCGAGCGGGTCGGGTCCGCGCGTGACCAGCCCCCAGGCCTCGCACTGGTCGACCAGCGCGCCCATGGCCTGCTTGGTCATGCCGGCGCGCTCGGCCAGCTCGGTCAGGCGCGAACCCTCGCGCGCCAGATGGCGCGTGATGTGGATGTGCGCGGCGCTCACCTGGGCGCGCGCCGCGAGGTTCGACAGCGCCAGCGGCACCTCGATGTCGTGCGCCATCAGCGCCAGCACGCGTTCGTCGAAGCGGCGCATCGCATGGCCCAGCAGGCGGCCCAGGTGGGTCTGTCGCCAGGCATCGGGATCGGTGGGAAAGGCGGGATCGGACATGGCGACAAATGGTAAGGCAAACTGACTTTAAAGTGGGTTTGCGAAACGCAATGAGCCCCTACACTACTGTTCAAGCATCCAGCCTGTGGTTAAAAGCAGATGGATGACACCCGACACAAACCGTTGATATTCAAGGAGATTTCCACATGGACGCAGTCGTCAAGGGCACAAGCATCTCGGTCGCCAACAGTGAAAAGGCCAAGGCCCTGCAGGCCGCACTGGCCCAGATCGAAAAGCAGTTCGGCAAGGGCACGATCATGCGGCTCGGCGAAGGCGAGGCGCTCGAAGACATCCAGGTGGTTTCCACCGGCTCGCTGGGCCTGGACATCGCCCTGGGCGTCGGCGGCCTGCCGCGCGGCCGCGTCATCGAAATCTACGGCCCGGAATCCTCGGGCAAGACCACGCTCACGCTGCAGGTGATCGCCTCCATGCAGAAGCAGGCCGGCACCTGCGCCTTCGTCGATGCCGAGCACGCGCTCGACGTGCAATACGCCCAGAAGCTCGGCGTGAACCTGTCCGACCTGCTGATCAGCCAGCCCGACACCGGCGAGCAGGCGCTCGAAATCGTCGATTCGCTGGTGCGCTCGGGCGCTGTCGACCTGATCGTCATCGACTCGGTGGCTGCGCTCACGCCCAAGGCCGAAATCGAAGGCGAAATGGGCGACTCGCTGCCCGGCCTGCAGGCCCGCCTGATGAGCCAGGCGCTGCGCAAGCTCACGGCCACGATCAAGAAGACCAACTGCATGGTCATCTTCATCAACCAGATCCGCATGAAGATCGGCGTGATGTTCGGCTCGCCCGAAACCACCACCGGCGGCAATGCGCTGAAGTTCTACGCCTCGGTGCGCCTGGACATCCGCCGCATCGGCACCATCAAGAAGGGCGACGAAGCCATCGGCAACGAAACCAAGGTGAAGGTGGTGAAGAACAAGGTGAGCCCGCCGTTCAAGACGGCCGAGTTCGACATCCTGTTCGGTGAAGGCATCAGCCGCGAAGGAGAGATCATCGACATGGGCGTCACGGCCAAGATCATCGACAAGTCGGGCGCCTGGTACGCCTACAACGGCGAGAAGATCGGCCAGGGCCGCGACAACGCCCGCGAGTTCCTGCGCGAGAACCCCGACCTGTCGCGCGAGATCGAGAACAAGGTGCGCGAGTCGCTGGGCATTCCGCTGCTCGCAGCCGATGCCGGCAGCGAACCCGAGAAGGCCGAGAAGCCCGCCAAGGCATCGAAGGCCGACAAGGCAGCAGCGGAGTAAGTTCGACAAGGCGGCCTTCGCGCAGTGCGTGGGCCGCGTGAGCGACCCACCCCCGCATGGCTTTCAGCGCCCCCTCCCTCAAAGGCCGTGCCCTGCGCCTCCTGAGCCAGCGCGAGCATTCGCGCGCGGAGCTGGAGCGCAAGCTGGCGAAGCACGAGGAAGAGCCCGGCACGCTGGCGAAGGCGCTCGATGAACTGGCCGCCAAGGATTTCATCAGCGAGCCGCGCGTCGTGGCCTCGGTGCTGAACCAGCGCGCCGCCCGTTCGGGCGCCTTGCGCGTGAAGCAGGAACTGCAGGCCAAGGGCATCGCGCCCGAAGCCATCGCCGAGGCGGTAGCCGGTTTGCAGGAGACGGAAGTCGCGCGCGCCACGGCCCTGTGGCGCCGCCGCTTCGATGCGCCGCCGGCCGATGCCAAGGAGCGTGCAAAGCAGATGCGATTCCTGATGGCGCGCGGTTTCTCGGGCGCTGTCGTGTCCAAGGTGCTCAGAAGTGACTTCGATGACACAAGCGACGACAACCCCGACGAATGAAGGCGGCGCGCTCTCCCGCGTCGTCACGCAGCGCGTGCACTGCGAATGGCGCGACGCCTATGCGCTCGCGTCCGACCCGAAGCGGCTGCCCGACTGGGCCAGCGGCCTTGCGAAAAGCGCGCTGGTGCCGCACGGCGACCACTGGATCGTGCGCACGCCCGAAAGCGGCGAGGCCCGCATGCGCTTTGCGCCGCCCAATGAGTTCGGCGTGCTCGACCACTGGGTGGCGCCCGAAGGCGTGCCCGAGGTCTATTTGCCGTTTCGTGTGATCGGCGTGGCGCCGGGCGTGTGCGAGCTGCAGTTCACGCTGCTGCGCCAGCCGCACATGGACGATGTGGCCTTTGCGCGCGATGCCGAATGGATCGCGCGCGACCTGCAGGCCCTGCGCCGCCTGCTCGAGGCGGGCTGAGCCGGGTCTGGCTTACTCCGCGGCAGCGACGTCGTCGGCCAGCGGGTTCTCGGCCTTGTATGCCGCGATATCGCGCACGTTCTTCTGCACTGCCACCGCGCCGAACAGGCTCAGCAGGAAGGCCATGGCGTAGAAGCCCTTTTCGCTCGCGGCCAGCGAGGCGTTGAACAGGCCCACGGCCAGCAGGCCGACCGACAGCAGCAGCGAGACCCAGCACAGGCCGAAGTAGATGCCCGTGACCGAGATGCCCTCGAGCCGGTCGCGCACTGTCTTTTGCAGCGACACGGCGGAGAACAGGCCGTACATGAGGATGGTGAAGTAGTAGCCCTTCTCGTTGAGCTGCATGGCGGCATTCCACAGCCCGAGCAGGTAGACGATGGCACCGATGATCAGCGCGGCCCAGGAGGCGGCGACGAATGCAGCGGTCGGTTTCTGAAATCTGACGGTTCCCATGGCGATCCTCCTCGTTGTTGTGTGGCGCGATTATGGTGCGGGAAGGCGGTGGCATGATCGCCAGCGACCGGCCTCCCAGGAGGCGGCTTTCCAAAAAAACCGGAGGAACCGTTCATGTCGTCACCACCCGCTCGCCCTCAGTCTCTCGTTCGCACCGGCGCCAAGGCCGGCTTCGCCTTCGCCGGCTCGGCCATCAAGGGCGCGCTGATTGGCCTGTTCCTTGGCGGCGGCGTGTTCTTCTATTACCTGAGCCAGCTGCAAGGGCCGGGCAATCCGGCCGCGCGGGCCGGTGGTTTCGGCGCCATCGTGGCCTTGATCACGTCGCCGCCGTTGCTGGTGGCTGTGCTGCTGGCGCTGTTCGTCGGCGTGTACTTTTTGCTCGGCGTGCAGCAGGGCCGCGCCCGCGCGATGCAGCACCTGGTCGCGGCGCGCGGCGAGGCCGTGTCGCAGCGGCTCGGCGACGCCATCGCGGGTCGCATCGAAGCCATGCCGCGCACGCACGGCGGGCTGCAGCGCGTGGCCGACTGGCTGTCGCCCGATGCGCTGTGCCAGCAGCTCGCGCCGGTGCTCGGCGAAGGCCGCGCCGTGCGCACCGTGGTCGGCTTCGTGCTGGCCCGCCTGCCGCTGAGCGACATGCTGGCCGAGTGGCAGCAGGAGCGTGCGGCGCAGGGAGCCGCCGCACCGGCGATGGGCGAAGGCGCCGCGCAAGATCCGGCGCTGCGCGCCCTGCTCACGCGCCGCATTCATGAAGTGCTGCAGGACATGTCGACGCCCTCGCGCAAGCCCTTCTTCATCGCGCTGGCTGTGCAGGCGGTCCTCTTGGCCATCGGGCTGTGGCTCGTACGTTGAGAAGGTGCGAACGAACCCGCCATGCCCGCTCATCCCGCCCAGACACGCCCCCTCGGCGTTGCAAATGCTCGCCATAGCCCGAGCTATGGCTGCGCTTTGCGCCTTGAGGGGGCGCGCCTGGGCGGGCTGCTCGGCCACGGCGGATTCATTCACACCTTCTGAGCCCGACCGTCTTCGTTGGTCTTGCGGCGCCCAGCCGCCCTCGCGCTGACGCCCCGGCGACAATCAGCGCCCGCGCGGGCCTTGCGGTGTGCGCGGCATCCATGCCTCCCTGTCTGCCCCACTTCCCGCTTTCATGATCGTCCGGAAACGCCCGTCCGGGCTCAAGCTGTTTCTGTCCTGGCGGGGCTCCGTGCTGCCGCGCATCGCCGCGGCGCTCACGCTCAATGTGATCGTGGCCATCGTCGTCACGGTGCTGCATGGGCGCTTCGGCTCGATCAAGATTCCGCTGGGCACCGTGCCCTTCGCGCTGCTCGGCCTGCCGCTGGCGATCTTCCTGGGCTTTCGCAACACCGCGGCCTACGACCGTTTCTGGGAAGCGCGCAAGCTCTGGGGCGAGGTGATCCTGCGTTCGCGCAACCTGGCGCGCCAGTGCCAGAGCCTCATCGACGGCGATGCGCCGGTGAACGCCGGCGCCGACGCCGTCCGCCGCCTGGACGACCTGCGCGTGCGCATGACCTTGCGCGCCGCGGCTTTTGCCCATGCGCTGCGCCACCAGCTGCGCGGCACCGATGCCGCCGCCGACACCCAGCCCTTCCTGCGCGAGGCGGAGTGGCAGGGCCTGACGCAGGTCGCGAACCGGCCGCACGCGCTGCTGATGCACATGGGCGCCGACCTGCGTGAAGCGCTGCGCGCGCGGCGCATCGATCCGGCGCTGGCGGCGGGTGTCGACGGCACGCTGTCGGCGCTGAGCGCGGCGGCCGCGTCGTGCGAGCGCATCCTCAGCACGCCCATTCCCTTTTCGTACACGCTGCTGCTGCACCGCACGGCGTACCTGTACTGCTACCTGCTGCCCTTCGGGCTGGTGGACTCGGTCGGGTTCATGACGCCGGTGGTGGTGCTGATCGTGGCCTACACCTTCTTCGGCCTCGACGCGCTCGGCGACGAGATCGAGGAGCCCTTCGGCACCGAGTCGAACGACCTGCCGCTCGAGGCGCTGTGCCGCACGCTCGAGATCGACCTGTGCCAGTCGGTGGGCGCCCCGGCGCCGGCGCCGATGGTGCCGGTCGACTACTTCCTGCGCTGACACCCGCCGCGCGTGCGGTGATGACGGCCTGACCTCCCCCTTCCCGAAAGAAAGACGCTTTCCCTCCATGTCGCACGAAGACCGCATCCGCCTGCCCGCCCTGCGCAGCAGGATCACCACCGCCGAGGCCGCCGCCGAATGGATTCGCGACGGCATGGTGGTCGGCATGAGCGGGTTCACGCGCGCCGGCGACGCCAAGGCCGTGCCGCTGGCGCTCGCGGCCCGCGCGCGCCGCGAGCCGATGAAGATCACGCTCATGACCGGCGCCTCGCTCGGCGGCGACGTGGACCGCCAGCTCACCGAGGCCGGCGCCATCAGCCGGCGCATGCCGTTCCAGGTCGACACCGTGCTGCGCCAGGCGATCAACCGCGGCGAGGTGATGTTCATCGACCACCATCTGTCGGAAACGGTCGAGATGCTGCGCACGCGGCAGATTCCACCGATCGACATCGCGATCATCGAGGCCGTTGCCATCACCGAGACCGGCGCGCTCGTGCCGAGCACCTCGATCGGCAACAGCGCGAGCTTCGCGATTCTGGCCGACAAGGTGATCGTCGAGATCAACACCTCGCAGTCGACCGCGCTCGAAGGGCTGCACGACATCTTCATTCCCAAGCACCGCCCGCAGCGCGAGCCGATGCCGCTGGTGGCGCCGCACGACCGCATCGGCGTCAGCGCGATCGAGATCCCGCCCGAGAAGATCCTGGGCATCGTCATCACCGACAAGGCCGACAGCACGTCCACCGTGCTGCCGGCCGACGCCGAAACCGCGGCCATCGCGGCGCACTTGGTGGCCTTCTTCGAGCGCGAGGTGGCGCAGGGCCGGCTCACCGAGCGGCTGCTGCCGCTGCAGGCGGGCATCGGCACGGTCGCCAACGCGGTGATGTCGGGGCTGGGCGCCGGGCCGTTCGAGCACCTCACGATGTACTCGGAGGTGCTGCAGGACTCGACCTTCGACCTGTTCGACGCCGGCAAGCTCGACTTCGCCTCGGGCTCGTCGATCACGCTGTCGCCCGCGAAGGCGCGGCAGGTGTTTGGCGACCTCGACCGCTACAAGGACCGGCTGGTGCTGCGGCCGCAGGAGGTCAGCAACCACCCGGAGATCATCCGGCGCCTGGGCATCATCGCGCTGAACACGGCGCTGGAGGCCGACATCTACGGCAACGTCAACTCGACCCACGTGCTGGGCACGCACATGATGAACGGCATCGGCGGCTCGGGCGACTTTGCGCGCAACGCCTACCTGTCGATCTTCGCGACCAAGTCGGTCGCCAAGCAGGGGGCGGTGTCGAGCATCGTGCCGATGGTGTCGCACGTGGACCATGCGCCGCAGGACGTCGACATTCTGGTCACCGAGGTGGGGCTGGCCGACCTGCGCGGGCTGGCGCCGCGCGAACGGGCGGCGTCGATCATCGCGAACTGCGCGGCCGAGCCGTACCGCGCGATGCTGCAGGACTACTACGCGCGCGCCGTGGCGACCTGCGGCGGCCACACGCCGCACCGGCTCGAAGAGGCTTTTTCGTGGCACGTGCGCTACCGCGACACGGGCACGATGCGGCCCGACTGAAAGCAAAAAGGCCGGTCCTTGCGGGCCGGCCTTTCCTTTATCAGCGCTTGAAGTGGCTCAGAGCGCCAGCATCAGCTTGAGGTTCTGCACCGCGGCGCCGCTGGCGCCCTTGCCCAGGTTGTCCAGGCGCGCGATCACCACGGCGTGGCGGTGGTCCTCGTTCGGGAACACGCGGATCTCGAGCTGGTTGGTGTCGTTGAGCGCCAGCGCGTCGAGCTTGCCGTCGTCGGTCGGCGGCAGCACCTTCACGAACTGCTCAGGCGTGTTGCTCTTGGCATAGTGCGCGGCCAGGGCTTCTTGCAGGTCGCCGGCCTTCGGCTTGCCGGGCAGCAGGTCGAGGTGCAGCGGCAGTTGCACCAGCATGCCTTGCTTGAAATTGCCCACCGACGGAATGAAGACCGGCCGGCGCGTGAGGCCGGTGTAGGTCATGATTTCGGGGATGTGCTTGTGCCTCAGGCCCAGCGCGTAGGTCTCGAACAGCGGCGCCTTGCCGGCCTCGTAGTCCTCGATCATCGTGCGACCGCCGCCCGAATAGCCGCTCACCGAAGGCAGCGACACCGGGAAATCGGCCGGCAGCAGGCCCGCATCGACCAGCGGACGCACCATGGCGATCGCGCCGGTGGCGTAGCAGCCGGGGTTGCCGACGCGGTCGGCCTGGGCCACGGCCTGCCAGTGGCCTTCGACCAGTTCGGGGAAGCCGAAGACCCAGCCCGGCGCGATGCGGTGGGCGGTCGAGGCGTCGATGATCTTGGGCTTTTTGCCCGGGAGCTGATCGATCAGCGCGACCGACTCGCGCGCCGCGTCGTCGTGCAGGCACAGCACCACGAGGTCGACGCCGGCCATCAGCTCGCGCTTGGCGGCCACGTCCTTGCGCAGCTCGGGCGCGATGCTCACGAGCTCGATTTGCGGCATCGTTTGCAGCCGCTCGCGAATTTGCAGGCCGGTGGTGCCGGCTTCGCCGTCGATGAAAACCTTGGCCATATCGGAGTATGCGTAGGGTGGCTAGAAGAAAGTACGTATTGACCGCAACCGCACATCAAGTATTGGTGCGGCGCACCATGATACAGTCCGCGGTTGTTCGCCGCCCCCAGCCGTCAGGCTGCCGTCGCCCGCGAACAACAGAGCAGAAACAACAGTCTCACTCCCGATCTCCCGTTCTCAACCTCCTCCTTCCGAGAGACATCCCTCATGAAGATTCACGAGTACCAAGGCAAGGAAATCCTTGCCAAGTTCGGCGTGCCGGTGCCGCGCGGCATTCCGGCCTACACGGTTCAGGAGGCGGTCGAGGCCGCCCAGAAGCTTGGAGGCCCGGTTTGGGTCGTCAAGGCCCAGATTCACGCGGGTGGCCGCGGCAAGGGCGGCGGCGTCAAGGTCGCCAAGTCGATCGAAGACGTCAAGAAGCTGGCTGGCGAGATCCTCGGCATGCAGCTCAAGACCCACCAGACCGGCCCTGAAGGCCAGAAGGTGCGTCGCCTCTACATCGAAGACGGCGCCGACATCAACAAGGAATACTACATTTCGGCCGTGACCGACCGCGCGACGCAGAAGATCGCGTTCATCGCTTCGAGCGAAGGCGGCATGGACATCGAGGAAGTGGCCCATTCCACCCCCGAGAAGATCATCACGGTCTACGCCGACCCGAAGGACGGCCTGACCGACGCGCAAGCCAAGGAAATCGCCGACGGCATCGGCATGCCGGCCGATTCGACCGCCCAGACGGTCGACATCCTGAAGAAGCTCTACGCCTGCTACATGGAGACGGACGCCTCGCTGGTCGAGATCAACCCGCTCAACCGTGACAGCAAGGGCAACGTCATGGCGCTGGACGCCAAGTTCAACTTCGACAGCAACGCGCTGTTCCGCCACCCCGAAATCGTGGCCCTGCGCGACCTCGACGAAGAAGACGCGGCCGAAGTCGAAGCCTCGAAGTTCGACCTCGCCTACATCTCGCTGGACGGCAACATCGGCTGCCTGGTGAACGGCGCCGGCCTGGCCATGGCCACCATGGACACCATCAAGCTGTTCGGCGGCGAGCCGGCCAACTTCCTGGACGTGGGCGGCGGTGCCACCCCCGAGAAGGTCACGGAAGCCTTCAAGATCATGCTGAAGAACAAGAACGTGGAAGCCATCCTCGTGAACATCTTCGGCGGCATCATGAAGTGCGACACCATCGCCACCGGCGTGATCGCAGCCTGCAAGGCCGTGAACCTGCAAGTGCCGCTGGTCGTGCGCATGAAGGGCACCAACGAAGTCGAAGGCAAGAAGCTGCTGGCCGAGTCGGGCCTGCCGATCATCAGCGCCGACACCATGGCGGACGCGGCCCAGAAGGTCGTGGCAGCAGTCAAGAAGGCCTAAGGAACAAGTCATGTCGATCTACATCAACAAAGACACCAAAGTCATCACGCAAGGCATCACCGGCAAGACCGGTCAGTTCCACACCGAGAAGTGCCAGGAATACGCGAACGGCAAGAACGCCTTCGTGGCCGGCGTGAACCCGAAGAAGGCCGGCGAGTCGATCTTCAACATCCCGATCTTCGGTTCGGTGAAGGAAGCCGCCACGCAGACCGGCGCCACCGTGTCGGTGATCTACGTGCCGCCGGCAGGCGCCGCGGCCGCCATCTGGGAAGCCGTTGAGGCCGACCTGGACATGGCGATCTGCATCACCGAAGGCATCCCGGTTCGGGACATGCTCGAAGTGCGCAACCGCATGAAGGCCAAGGAAGCGGCCGGCGGCAAGAAGACCTTGCTGCTGGGCCCGAACTGCCCCGGCCTGATCACGCCCGACGAAATCAAGATCGGCATCATGCCCGGCCACATCCACCGCAAGGGCCGCATCGGCGTGGTCTCGCGCTCGGGCACGCTGACGTACGAAGCCGTGGCTCAACTGACGGAAATCGGCCTGGGCCAATCGTCGGCAGTCGGCATCGGCGGCGACCCGATCAACGGCCTGAAGCACATCGACGTGATGCAAGCCTTCAACGACGATCCCGAAACCGACGCCGTCATCATGATCGGTGAAATCGGCGGCCCGGACGAAGCCGACGCAGCCCGCTGGTGCAAGGACCACATGAAGAAGCCGGTCGTCGGTTTCATCGCGGGTGTCACCGCCCCTCCCGGCAAGCGCATGGGCCACGCCGGCGCGCTGATCTCGGGCGGTGCCGACACGGCCGAAGCCAAGCTCGCCATCATGGAAGAGTGCGGCTTCACCGTGACGCGCAACTTCTCGGAGCTCGCCAAGCTGCTCAAGGGCAAGCTGTAAAAAGCACCAGTACCGCTGGCGGCGTTTCCGCCGCTCGCAATACCACGCAGAAATAAGAAAGCGCCCGCATTGAGTTGCGGGCGCTTTTTTCAATACAACACAGTGGGATCAGAGACATGGAACTTCTTCAAAGCACAGACTTCTGGATCGGTCTGATCAAGATCGTCTGGATCAACATCATCCTGTCGGGCGACAACGCCGTCGTGATCGCCATGGCGGCGCGATCGCTGCCGCCCGCGCAACAGAAAAAAGCCGTGCTGTTCGGCTCGGGCGCGGCCGTGGTGCTGCGCATCGTGCTGACGGTGGTGGCGGCCAAGCTGCTCGCGCTGCCTTACCTGCAGATCATCGGCGGCGCCCTGCTGCTGTGGATCGGCCTGCAGCTCCTGAGCGAGGACGACGACGGCGAAGGCGAGTCCAAGGAATACGGCAGCATGTTCGTGGCCGTGCGGACCATCCTCTTGGCCGACCTGGTGATGAGCCTGGACAACGTGATCGCCGTGGCGGCCGCCGCGCAAGGCAGCATGGTGCTGCTGGTGTTGGGTCTGGCCATCAGCATCCCCTTGGTGATTTTCGGCAGCACGCTCATGATCAAGCTCATGGAACGTTTCCCGATCATCGTCATGCTGGGCGCCGCGCTGATCGGCTGGGTCGGCGGCGAAACCATCGTGAGCGATGTGTCGCTGCACGACATGCTGGCAGCCAACCCCTGGATGCACTACGCGGGCGCCATCGCCGGCGTGGTGATCGTCGTGGGTCTGGGCCGCCTCCTGCAACGGCGCGCACGCGCTGCTGCGCACTGATCCTTTAAAAAAGCGAGCGCTGACAAACGATGGCAGGTGTTGGCGTTTCCCTTTTCTCCAGTCGACCGGCCCTGAGCTGGGAGTTTGCGGCGCTGACCGATGTCGGGCGCCTGCGCGCCCACAACGAAGACGCGGTGCATGTCGACCCGGCCCTCGGCCTGGCGCTGCTGGCCGACGGCATGGGCGGCTACAAGGGTGGCGAGGTGGCCAGTGCCATGGCCATTTCGCTCATGCACGCGAGCTTCGGCCGCTGGTTTGCCCAGGCTGGCATGCAGGCACCCGCCCGCGTGGTCCGGCGTGCGCTGCAGGCGGCCACCGACGAGGCCAACGGCGCCATCCTCCAGGCCGGCGTCACCCACGAAGAACTGCGCGGCATGGGCACGACCCTGGTGCTGGCGGCGTTCCGGCCGCAGCGCGTGGTGGTCGGCCACATCGGCGATTCGCGCTGCTACCGCCTGCGCAACAACAAGCTGGAGCAGCTCACGCGCGACCATTCGCTGCGCCAGCAGCAGCTCGATGCCGGGGCCATCACCCCGGAAGAGGCCCTGAACTCCCCCACCCGCAACCTCGTGACGCGGGCCATGGGCGTGGAAGCCCAGGTCTTGCTGGAGATGCATGAGCACAGCGCCAGGCCGGGCGATCTCTACATGCTGTGCTCCGACGGGCTCAGCGAGATGGTGCCGGATGCGCAGCTTTTCACGCTTTTGACTCGCGATCTCGGCCTCAAAGAGATGGCTTCACTTTTGGTTGCAATTTCAAACGACAATGGCGGACGGGATAACATTTCAGTTGTTCTGGCCAAGGCGGGCGTCAGCGAAGCGACCCGCGGGGCCATGTAGCAGCCAACCCGGGCGGTGGACCGTTTGCGCCGCCTGAGGGTGCTGGATCTTTGCAAACGGGGAGTAATCGGCCATGCCGAAGATGATCATTTCGGTCGATGGCGTCGTCATCGGCCAAGTGGCGCTCGCCAAGAATCGCACGACGTTGGGCCGGCGCGCCTACAACGACATCGTGATCGACAATCTCGCCGTCAGCGGCGAGCATGCCGTGCTGCACATGAGCGGCGGCGAAGTCGAAATTGAAGATCTCAACAGCACCAACGGCACCTACGTCAATGCGCTGGCCATCCAGAAGCAGGCGCTTCAGGACAACGACGTCATCGAGGTCGGCGGCTGCCGCATTCATTTCCGCTCGCACAGCAACCTCATGGTCGGCCCCGGCTCCGTGCGGGCCTCGCTCTCCGAGTATTCCGCCCCGATGCCGCTCTCGTCGGCGCCCACCGAGTCGGGCGCGCTGGTCGAACTGGGCGTGCCCATGCTGCGCGTGCTCTCGGGCGCCAACGAAGGCCAGGACGTCCCGCTGCAGAAGGTGGTCACCACCATCGGCAAGCCTGGCGTCGCCGTGGCCGTCGTCACCCGCCGCCGTCAGGGCTACGTGGCTGCCACCGTCGTGGGCAGCGTCACCCTCAACGGCGTGCAACTGGGCGCCGAAGCCGTCGCGCTGCAGGAAGGCGACGTTCTCGAACTCGGCGGCGCCACGCGCATGCAGTTCGTCCGGATCTGAGTCGGCGCGGGCGCCCTTCTCCGGCCTCCGTTTTCTTGCCGCCAGGCACCCGTTGTCCAAGGCTGATCGGTCATGAGCGCATTGCGGCGGCACTGGCCGCGCATCGCCATCACGCTGCTGCCGGTGCTGCTGGCGCTGCTCCATGCCACCGGTGTCTGGCGGCTGGGCGTGATCGAGCACCTGGACCACCTGATCTACGACGCCCGCCTGCGCGCCACCATGCCGGGCACGCCCGATACGCGGGTCGTGATCGTCGATGTCGACGACGCCAGCCTGGCGCGCGAGGGCCAATGGCCCTGGCCGCGCGACAAGATCGCCAGCCTCACGACGGAACTGCTGGCCCGCCAGCACGCGGCCGTGCTGGGCTTCGACGTGATGTTTCTCGAGCCCGACCGCAGCTCCGGCCTTGGGCGGCTGAAGGAAATCGCTGCCGGCCCGTTGCGTGATGTGCCGGGCCTTTCCGCCGAAATCGACCAGCTCGCGCCGACCCTCGACCACGACGCGACCCTGGCCCAGGCCCTGCGCGGTCAGCCCGTGGCGCTCGGCTACTACTTCACGCGCACCGAACAGCCCAGCGCCAAGGGGCTGCTGCCGGCGACGCCGGTGCTGCCGCCCGAGGCTTTTCCGCCGAATGCTTCCTTTGTCACGCTCTGGAACGGGTTCGGCGCCAGCCTGCCGGTGCTGGCGCGCGCGGCGCCGGTCGCGGGGTTCCTGAACACCCTGGTTGGTGACGGCGACGACGATGGTGTGATCCGCAGCGTGCCGCTCATCGCCCGCTACGAAGGCGAGCACGCGGCGCCCGGGCATTACGAATCGCTGGCGCTGGCGGTGTATCGCATCGCAAACGGCTCGCCGCCGGTGCGGCCGGCGCTCGTGGCGGGCGATGGCAACTTTCCGCGCCTGCAGGCGCTGGTGCTCGGGTCGTTGCGCATCCCGGTCGACCAGAGCGCCAGCCTGCAGGTGCCGTTCCGTGGGCCTGGTGGCCCGCGCGCAGGATCGTTCCGCTACGTGGCCGCTGCCGACGTGCTCGAGGGCCGGCTGGCACCGGGCGAATTGAAGGACAAGATTGTCCTGCTCGGCGCCACCGCGCCCGGCCTGCAGGACCTGCGCGCCACCCCCGTCGGCGCCGCGTTCCCGGGCGTTGAGGTGCACGCCAACATCGTCTCGGGCTTGCTCGACCGGCGCCTGCTGGCCGTGCCCGACTACGCGCCGGGCTACGAAGTGCTGACCGTGCTGGCCGCGGGACTGCTGCTCGCGTTCGGGCTGTCGCTGCTGTCTGCATCGCGCGCCGTGCTGCTCGGCGCGGGCGTGGTCGCCGCGCTGATTGGCCTCAACACCTGGCTCTACATCGGCCACAGCCTCGTGCTCCCGTTGGCGTCGGCGCTCTTCATGGTGGCGCTGGCCTTCGCCCTCAACATGAGCTGGGGCTACTTCGTCGAATCGCGCGCGCGGCGCGGGCTGGTGCGGCTCTTCGGCACCTACGTGCCGCCGCAGCTGGTCGACGAAATGCTCGTGCGCCCCGGCCGCTACAGCATGCGCGCAGAGAGCAAGGAAATGACCGTGATGTTCTGCGACATGCGCGACTTCACCCGGTTGTCCGAGCAGATGGCGCCGGCCGAACTGCAGGCCTTTCTGAACACCGTTTTCAGCCGACTCACCGAGGTGATCAGCGCGCACCGCGGCACCGTCGACAAGTACATGGGCGACTGCGTCATGGCCTTCTGGGGCGCGCCGATCGACACGCCCGACCACGCCGCGCTTGCCGTGCAGGCCGCGCTCGACATGGCCGCCGCCGTGCACGACATCAACCGCCAGCACCGCGCGAGCGGCCGCCCCGAGATCAGCGCCGGCATCGGCCTCAACAGCGGCCTCATGAGCGTCGGCGACATGGGCTCGACCGCGCGCCGCAGCTATACCGTGGTCGGCGATGCGGTCAATCTCGCCTCCCGGCTGGAGGGCTTGAGCGGACACTACGGCGTCGAGGTCGTGGCCAGCGGCGCGACCCGCGAAGCGGCCCCCGGCTTCGTCTGGCAGGAACTCGACAGCGTGCGCGTCAAGGGCAAGGCCCAGGCCGTCGCCATCTACACCCCGCTTTCGGCGCAGGTCGGCGCCGAAGCGCAGGACACCACACGGCTGCAACTCGACCGCTGGAGCCAGGTGCTCGCCGCCTACCGCCGCCAGGATTGGGCGCTGGGCCGAAACTTGCTGGCTCCCCTGCTCGCCGCGGATGCCAAAAAAGTCCTTTACCAGCTCTATGCCCAGCGTTTAGCCTCGATGGCGCTACGCCCGCAAGACCCGGACTGGGACGGCGCCACCCGGTTCGACACCAAATGACGACAGACGCAACCAAGGGGTCTTCCACAATGCAGGTACGCGTGCTGGGTTGCTCGGGCGCCATCGCCAAGGACTGCCGCACCACCTCGTTCCTGGTCGATGCGGACCTGCTCGTGGACGCCGGCACGGGCGTCGGTGATCTCACCCTCGACGAAATGGCCGCCATCGACGACGTGGTGCTCACCCATTCGCACCTCGACCACATCGCCGCCCTGCCCCTGATGCTCGACGCCGTCGGCAGCCGCCGCCCCCGGCCGCTGCGCGTGCATGCCCTGGCCGCCACCATCGATGCGCTGCGCGCGCATGTGTTCAACAACGTCATCTGGCCGAATTTCGAGCGCATTCCCAGCCCCGAATCGCCCTTCGTGAGCTTCCACGAGATCACGGTCGGGCAGCGCCTCGAACTGGGCCGGGACGCCCCCAAGCTCATCGAGGTGCTGCCGGCGGTCCACACCGTGCCGGCCTGCGGCTTCGCCATCCGCCGGGCCGAAGGTGGTGCCCACTGGGTCTTCAGCGGCGACACCGAGCGCAACCCGCCCTTCTGGGAGCGCATCAACGCGATCGACGTGGCGATGCTGGTCATCGAGACCGCCTTCAGCTCCCGTGAGGAGGCCCTGGCCGAACGCAGCCTGCACCTGTCGCCGGTGGCGCTGGCGCACGAGCTGGCGCAGATCGACCCGGGCAAGCAATACCCGATCTACATCACCCACACCAAGCCGGCAGAGACCGAAGAAATCATGAGCCAGATCGAGATGCTGGCGGGGCGCGAGGTGGCGGGCTTGGCGCAGCGGGACATCCGCTGGCTCAAGGCGAACGGGGTGCTGACCTTCTGACCGGGCCCGCTCGGGCATGACAAATTTGTCGACACAATTGGCATCTGAGTGCGAGTTGTGTCACATCATGTAACCATCTTGTGACCAAAGACGGCCCGAACGGGGGCTGCAGGGTGGTGGAGCCGGGTGGCACGGATGCTGCGGAAGTTACCCCGCTCCGGGCTGGTTCCCGGGCTTTACAAACCAACCTGGAGTTAATCGAATGAACCGTCGCACTCTCGCTCGCCGCGCACAAGCCGGCTTCACCCTCATCGAATTGATGATCGTTGTGGCGATCATTGGTATCTTGGCTGCTATTGCAATTCCCCAGTATTCGAACTACACGTCGCGCACTCGTGCTGCTGGCGCAGTCGCAGAGCTGAATTCGATCAAGTCGGCCATTTCCGTCTGCTACAACGACACTTTGGCGCTCGCTGGTTGCAATTCGGGTACAAATGGCATCCCGAATGCAGTTGTTGCTGGTGCTGCTACGGGCCCGACAAAGAACATTCTGGCTGTTAGCGTCACTGACGGCGTCATCACCGCCACCTCTGGTGCAACCACCAATGCGACCCCGCCAGTGGCTCTGTCGATTGTCAACACACCCACGATTGCGGCTGGTGCGGCTAATATGACCTGGACCATGACTGCTGGTGCTGGCACGATTTGCGATCCAGTTCGTGGCCTGAAGGTTGGCCAGGGCGACTGCCAGTAAACAACGACGCTCGCTACAAGCCGCCTTCGGGCGGTTTTTTTTAATCTAGCGGAGAAGCTTCATGACAAAAGGCTTCAAAAAACCAATCGAAGCTGGTTTTACGTTGGTCGAACTCATGATCGTTGTTGCGGTCATTGGTATCCTCGCTGCTATTGCAATTCCGCAATACAGCAGCTATGTTTCGAGAACGCGGGCGGCTGGAGCTATGCTGGAACTGACTTCACTGAAAAGGGGTGTTGCCATGTGCGCCTCGTTTGGAGCAATCTCTGCGTGTAATGGTGGCACCGGCGAAATACCGACAGCAGCCTTGTTCCAAGTGACGCGCAACGTAACCGAACTAACCAGCATTACTGGAGGTGAAATCTCGGCCATAAGTGGGGCGACCGCTGCTGATGGCACTCCTTTGACCATCGTGCTGACAGGCACCCAAGTCGCCAATGCCGCCCAGATGAGATGGGTCAATACAGGGTCAATCTGCGATGCAGTGCGCGGACTTAAGTCAGGCCAAGGAGATTGTCCATAGGCGATTTGAAAATGCTGGCACTACCGATTTGTGAAAAATCGGGGTCGGATTTCTGCACCCAGGAAATTGGGGTCAGAATCTAATTCCTAGAAGCGTCATTTGCCGATGCAAAGGTGCGGCGCGTTTCGTCACGTTGACGCACAGACGCTCATCGACAATCCGATCTTCCGTCGTCGATTCCGAATCCGCTCGATGCGCCCCCAAGCCCTGCAAATCTCGCTCCCGCGAAGCCGGCCCCGCACTGGCGCCGCCGCAGAAGCGCTTCAACATCCTGATCCGCCAGATCGAGAAGGCCCATCAGACGCTGGCGGCGTGGCACGAGGGCATCGGCACTTACCGCCAGGCCCACGCGCAGGTGCTGCTGCCGATGGAAGACGAGCTGCTGGCTGCGCGCTGTTCGCCCGGCACGCCGAGATCGACCTCGACACCGAGCAGCAGTAGATAGTGCGGGCCATGAAGGACGTGGCCGAAGCCATGACCGGCCTCGATCTGGGCGACGACGAGGGCATCGACACGCAGGACGACCTGCTCGCGCGCATGCAGCAGGGGCTGCAGGAGAAGGCAGCAGTCTAGGAGGCCCGGGAGGCCGGACACGCCGACACCCAGGCCGATACGCGCCCCGCCGCTAGAAGGCCAGCAGCGCCGCGCAGAAAGCCACGCAGTCTGTGCGCGACATCTTCCGCAAGCTCGCCAGCGCCCCGCACCCCGACCGCGAAACCGATGCGCAGCAGCGCAAAGTCAAGACGGCGCTGATGCAGAAGGCGAACCAGGCCTATGCGGCCAACGATCTGCTCGCGTTGCTGGAACTGCAACTGCAACTGCAGATCGATGCCAGCGCACATCGCGAGCGCGAGCGCCGAGCGCTTGAAGCACTACAACAAGGTGCTGGGCGAGCAACCGGCGGAACTGAAAGCGGAGATCGAGGGCGTCGAGATGCGGTTCTGCTACGACCCCACGGGGTCGAGCCCGGGCGCGCCGCCATCGACCCGCGCAAGCTGGGCCCACGGCTCGAGCAGCACAGTCGGCAGCTGCGCGCGGAACTGAGCCAGCAGCAGCGCGAGCTGCGCATGCTGGTCGACGCGGCAGCGACCAGACGTTAGTCCAAGCAGCAGCGGCAGTTGCTGCGCGAACCTGCTTACGGGTTCGACCCGTTCTTTTGAAAGCGCCGATCAGCGTTGGGTTTCTTCAGTTCGCGACGACTTCCCGCCACATGATCCGCGTAGGCGTCGTGGCCGAAGGCACGCTCACGTCATAGACCTTGTTCTTGCCGTCGGACGTGCGCACGAGGATCTTGATCGATCCGTTCGGGAGTCCTTCCGGCTGTACGCGACTTGCGAGCACGCTGCCGACGAACCGGCTGCTCAGGTTCGGGATCGCGCCACCGTTCGCGTAGTTGAGGAAGTAAAGGTTGGAGCTTCCCCCCGGGGTGCACTCGTCGCTGGACGGAATGTTGGTCGTGAAGGCCATCACGCCCTGGAACAGCACCGGGCTCGTGTACGAGCGCTCGCCCGCTGGCGTGGTTGCGAAGTCGAGCACCCAGCCCTTCTTGGTCGTCAGGTCCAGGGGGTTGCTGGTCACATTGATGTTGTCGCCTGATTTGGTCGCCGTCTGCCTGACGAGGTTGAGACGCAATGGCGTGATGGTCGGCGAGTCGGACTTGTCATCCATCAGCCCGTAAAAGGACTGCGGCTGGCTGGCGTTGGTATTGGCGCCAGTTCCACCGGGAATGTCGGATGCGCCGAGGTACTTGCCGGTGCCGACAAACACCATGCGCTTGCGTTTGACGACGCCCAATTCGACCGAGTTGGTGATAGGTTGCACCTTGCCAGTACCGTCGACCAAGGTGGCGAGCCGCCTGACGTTCCAGTCTGCCGTAGAGTTGGACGACAGATCGAATCGCCAGACGTTGCCGTAAAGATCACCGCCGTACGCGTAGTCGACCGTGTCATCCGTGCCGGGCTTGACCAGGAACGCACTGACTTTAGCCAGCCCGCTGGGGTCGGCGCTGGTGCCCACTCCGGTGCTGATGTCCTTGATCACTTCGCCCGTCGCCGTGTTCAGGACATAGAGGTGCCCCGTTCCATCGCCGCCCGTGTCGTCGCCGTTGTTGTAGCCCGAGGTCACCAGCGTGACCCATCCGGCGGCTTTGGTCTTGACGTTCAGCGGGCTGCCGTAGGAATAGCCGATGCTGTTCTTGACCTCGCTGGTGGTGCCGGCATTGGGAAACTCCCACATCACCTTGCTCGCGACATCGGCATCCGAGGCGGCCGACGGGTCGGTCACGTTCAGTGCGTAATAGCCTCGCCCTCCCTTGCCGAGACTGCCGACGAGCACGGTGGCCCAGTTGCGCGTCGATGGCGTCGGTTGGTTGGCGTAGGTGTTGCCGAGGTCCACGTCCGTGGCCACGGCGGTGCCATCGACATAGAAGCGGTGCTGGAATGAAGGGGACTGTTGGGTGAGGCCGGCCAGGGCACTGGTCGACGTGACCGTGGTGGAAAGATTCATGCCCAGCAAGCTGCCAGGCACATAGGCCCAGAGTTCGTTGCCGTTGGCGGCATCGAACGCGTGAAGCATTCCGTCGTTGGCACCTTGGTAGACGACTTTGGCCCGGTTGGCTGCGGCGCCGGCTTTGTAGGCGGCGTAGCCCGCATCGGTGTAGCTGGAGCGGGGCGCCGAAACATAGGTGGGCTCCGCGTTCACGATATCTCCAAGCACGTGGGTGCGCGTGCGGTAGGGACGTGCGCTGGCGCTGTCGGTACCTTCCTTGGTGCGATCGCCCCGCAGGTACGAGATCACGGCGGCACTGTCGCTTGGGCCCGGCGGTGTCGCAGGCGAGTTCAGGCGCGATACCTGTGTGGCGCTCAGGCCGTCAGTGGTGAAGGCCACGCCTGCAGAACCGTTGAAGCTGGCGATCTTGCGGGTGCCAAATGCTTTCTTGTCCAGCAGCGACTGCGCGGACCACAGGGCGGTGCTGCCCAGCAGGCCCGTGTCGACGTTGATCTCGAACGCTTCGAGGTCGCCATACCAGGTTCCTGAATTGAAATTGGAGGTGAAGGCGGTGTTGTCGCCAGAGCGGACGTTCGGATTACTCACGGCCACGGAGGCTGCCGCGCCGGTGCGGTTCACGATGTTGCTCAGGATTGACGAGAGCGCTGTCTGCAGCTTCGACGGGTCATTGGCGCTGAAGTACTGACCATGGCCGTTAAGGGCGGCGTGCCAGAGGTCGTCGATGGCGGTTGCTGAATTGGCCACCGGCGTGGGCCATGAGTTCGAACCGGTCGGCGGCGCGGAAAGGGTGCCGCTTGCGCCCAGGCCGATGGTGAACGTCACCATGTGCTGCCACGTTGCCGGATCGGACGGGTTGGCCGCCACCTTGCCGGCTGACGATGTAGGCGCAGTGAGGTCGGAGATCCAGTATTTCATGGCGACGTCGGCCAGGGTGTTGGACCTGCTGTTGCCATCGTAGAAGGGTGCGGGGAAACTCTCCCCTGCGACCAACGGAACGCCTGCAATGGGGTCCTTGATCGCCACCTTGGCCTCGCTGTCGTAGTAGACGTTGGCTGGCAGGGTGGGAACCGTCTTGTCCAGATCGCCAACTCCAGTGGGGGCCCCGCCATTCCAATAGCCGTCGGTGGAAAGGATCGTGTAGTTCGGTGTGCAGGCCAGAGGAACGGTGGTGGCGCGTGTCGCTGATGGCCCGCCGGGCATCTTGCCGGACTTGTAATACTGGCCTGCGCGATCCAGTGCTGTGACCAGGGGCGTCCCCCCGCCGGGGGCAATTCCATAGACTCGGGAATACCAAGTGAGCTTTTGCGCTGAATTGAATTCGGCGAGCGGAACGAAATTCGCACCGGTTGTATTGTCGTCGTCGTCGTTGTCGTTGATGGTCGAGAAGCCGACTCTTGATTTCCCGTCGAGTACAGAAAACGCAAGCCCGAGAGAAGATTTTGCTGTAGCGATTCGTGACCGGTAGTACGTGAACCAATTGGCGAAATTTTGTATTTCCTGGGCATACGTGCAGGTGGCACCTATACCGCAGTCTGTCCGTGATGCGGCGCGTGGATAGGTGGTAGTGCCGGGAACGATGTCAACCCGTGTATAGCTACTGTCGCTGTTTTGGCCGGAGTCCGCATCAGGATTTTCGGTCGATGTATTGGTCGACTTCCAAGCGTAGTAAAATGCGTAGCGGGCGTATTTTTTATTGTAAGTATTCGTGCTGCTGTCGCGGCAATTGTCATTTGTTGCAAACGAGGTCGCGCCGTACAGAGGGAGCGTGACCTCGGTTTTTCCCCAGCATTCTTGTCTGAGATCGACGGTGGTAGTGTTGTTTGCAAAAAAGGGATTGACCCTGGCCGCCGCAGCAGGACTGTTGCCCATGGACGATGTATAAGTTGCTGCGACACTGTCGTATTTAACGGTTGGCAAATAGGTAATTGCCGGGTTGTAATAGATTTTGTTGTAGGTGGGTGAATAAAAGGCGCGATTTGTTTTTCCACTGTTGTAGGCGGCAGTGGCATCGCTTCCAGTAATTGTTTCCCACAACATACTTCCCGAGTTGTCTAGCGTAAACAAAATGTTTGGCTTGACTCGACTCTGAACAATAAGCGGCACATCCGTCAGGTCCGTTGCCGCCAGGGAAGCAACCGATTGAAGGAGCAGAGAGGCGATCACCGAATTGGCAACGGCGCGCGAAAAATGTGACTTTTGCATGATGGGGTTGCGGGTGTTGCGGTGGCTCAACCAAATGGCAATTCGATGGTCGTCTGAACAATGCTGCTGGTATTGCGCGGTCCCAGAACACGCACCGTCACCCGGTAGTGAATCGTCGGTCGTGTCGGGGGGGGCGGCGTCAGGCTCCCGAAGATGTTGGTGGTCTGTGCATGGCTGTTGTTGTCTTCTTCGTCGGCGCCTCCCGCCGAAAAAGGCTGGCCCGCCACGCATTTGCTTGTCAGCAGGGTCAGGGGATCGGTTTTCGCCGGGGCGGTGGTGCAGAGCCGGTCGATCACGTACTGCACCCGGTAAAGAGATTCGTCCGTGCACGAAATAGCCGCCACGCCGTCTTTATGGTCATAGCAGGGGACCGAACCCCAATTGATCGTGCTGGGGACCCCGGTGGCATCCACGGCCTGCATCAGACGGTAGTACTTGTTCGCCACGTCGGCATCGGCGTTGGCGAGTGCCGGCAGTGCATTGAAGGCGCGTTCCGCGCCGGTATCGGCGATGCTGGTGGCCGCCTGCTTGAATGCCACGTTGCCCGAAATTACGCCTGCCGTGTCGGTGGAGCGCAGCAGCGCCGCCGCCGCCAACGAGAGAACCAGCACCGCGATCAGTGCGATGAAAACCACCACGCCTCTTTGCCGCGTGCCACCGCGAGGCGGTCGACGGGAGAAGGCAGGAGGCGCAGAGGACAAGAAGGCGCAGGGGTGGCTCATGACAGATTGGCCCAGAGAACGTTGCGAAGCGGCACGATGGTTTCGAAGGCGCGATAGCGATAGCAGCGCCAATCGGCGTCGTTGCTCAGGTCGATTGCGGGCCCACCGGGCCAGCTTTCCGGCGCCGTGGTGGTAATCGCGCAGGCTTGTGCACCGCCCTCCAGCCTCTCTTTCAGCGGGCTGCGCACCACCACGGCGATGCGTACGGCCTTGATGCGCCGGGCATCTGCGAGGGTCGGGGTCGCCCACGCCCCGGTGGCCCGGACCCAGTTGGTGACGACCTGGCTGTTGGCATCGCTGATGCCGTACATCGCCTTGAGGCTCACCACGTTGTTGGCGAGTTGCACCTGCGTCATCGAACTGAAGAAGTCTTGCGACACAAGCGAGCCGCCTGCCACCGAATAGGTTCGTTGGGTGAAGGTGCCAAGGTCGTAGATCCGCGGGTTCTTGGTAAAGCTCGTGGGCCAACCCAGGTCGGTCATCACGTTCCCCGATGGGTTGTAGGTCGGTTGCGTGGCGGTGCCCGTCGCTGCGGCGTGTGAAAGGATGACGCTGTCCGCATTGGCGGGATTGACATCGCTTGCGGTAATGCGGGTGAGCGTGCATCGGCCGTCGTCATCGGTCAGCCACACGAAGCCGCCGACGCCCGAGAGCGCAACCTTGCTGGTGGGCTGCAGGTTGGCGGCCGACGTGCCGGGCGGGTTGATGGTCGCGTTTTGCAGCAGCATGTTGCGCACATTGCTGCGGATGGACGTTCCCCAGAGCATCGTGATGCTGTCGGAGGCGCCGGCCGCAACGCCGCCGTCGGCGATGCGCACGGGCGTGCCCGGAAAGTTGGGCACGGGGCCACTGGCCGTGCCGTTGCTGTAGTACGTGAAGTACGCGGTGCACGGCATGATCGCTGCGGTCGGTATGCCCCAGCCGGCGGCGCGCAGGTCGCGCTCCATCGTCGCGAGGCTGAAGATGCCGTTTTGCTGTGTATCGGCGCCGGAGGTGGTCGAGCGCTTGATGCCTTCGTAGGTCGAGATGACCTGGTAGATGATGATCGTCGCGACAAGTCCGACCACCATGCCGACCAGTGTTTCGACGAGGCCGAAGCCTTGTTGGCGCTTGCGCTGATGAAGTAGGGGCATGGAGTCTCAGCCTTGAATCTGCGTCGTGAGCGTGAAGTTGTGCGCCGCGTCGTCTTGCGGGCTCTTCCAGCAGAGCGTCACGGTGACGACGTTGTTCGGCCCGACGATGATCTGTTGCTGCAACCCGGCCGCACCGGGCAGCGCGCCTTGGTTGGTTGCATCGCTCAATCCTGAAATCCAGCTGGTCACGAGCGGGTTGGCTGCGGTGTTGTCGCCGTCGTCGCAGGCGGTGGCCGCGGCATTCAAGGCGTAGGTCGGGACGTTGAAGCGGTCCACCCACATGCGCCCGACGATCTGGTTTGCGAAGAAGCTGGCCTTGGCGCGGTAGTCGGCATCGCGAACGGTGCGTATGGCGGTGGCCTGCAAGCCGACGATCCCGAGGACTGCGAACGAAAAAATGGCGATCGCCACGAGCGCTTCGACCAGCATGACGCCGCGCTGGGCGCCCGGTTGCCGGCGGACGGTACGGGATGTTCTTTTCTGCGTGCTCATGAACAACCTTGCGGATTGGTTGCGAGGGAGTGGCCGGGATCACACAGACGCACGTCACCGCCCGGAGCCAGGACGATCGCCAGCCGGCGCACGTCGGTGGTTGCGCCGGTGAAGTCGATCTGGCGCGCGGTCGTCGCCGCAGCGAGGCGACCGAGGCCGGTGAAGGTGATGGTCGCCGGCATGCCGGCACCGGGATCGGCGGTCTTTGTGCCCACTGTGGTGGAAACCTGGGCGCGGGCGTTGGACGAGGCATCACCCCCCAGGCGCTCCTGCACCAGGTCGTCGAAAACCGTGGGAGTTGCGGGGAGCGCGGCGTAGATGTTCCAGTCCGTGCTTCCTGCCAGCGCCGCGCCCTTCGACGTGTTCGTCAGCGTGAACTGGACATTGCCATTGCGCCGGATCGCTTCAGCCCGAGCCAACTGCAAGCCGTTGAGCACCGACTCTGCGGCGCCGCGGACCTGTGCGTTGCGGATGAAGCTCGTATAGCTCGGGTACGCAAGCATGAGCAGGATCCCGAGAAGAGCGATCCCGACCATCAATTCAATCAGGGTGAAGCCCTCTGTCGAGTGATGAGCCTTCGGCTTCATGGTTTGCGCATGACCCAATAGGTTGGCTCCCCGCTGAAGCTCCAGGCACAACTGGTGCACGTGGTGCTTTGCGCGTTGCGTTGATTCAGCTTGTAGGCGAGGCCCGCAACCGTGGTGCCGGTTCGGCCGGTTGCGGCGAGCGAGTAGCTTTGGCCTGAGTCGGCAAGGGTGCAGGAGTACTGGAAATTCTTTGTTGTGACTGGAGGATCAATGCCGCAGGTGCTGTCGCCCTTGTCGTAAGTGCGGTGGTCCTGGTAGCGCTGCTCCAATTGGGCGCGATAGTTCGACAGGTTGCCAGGCGCCTCCTGGACGTTGCCGCGTCGCACGTAGTCCGAGTAGTTCGGGTAACCAATGGCCGCAAGGATCGCCACGATGGCGATGGTGACCATGAGTTCGATCAAGGTGAACCCCTTCAGCGCCCGTCGTGGTTCTGGTGTGCCCATCCTTGATCGGGGGGGCAATGCAACTCGGTGGTTCATCAAGACTGCCTTTCAAGCCGGATTCAAGCCCGCGGATCGGGCCTGGAAACAATTGCGAAATGTTGTTAAATAATGTGTCGATTTGCCGATCTTTCCAAAGCCACTCGCCCGGCAGCCGTGACCACTCGTCGGATCGAGCGGGCGGCACAATGGGCTTGTGCAGCTTTTCTTCGCCCGTCCTGACCCGTTCCTTTCATCGGGGCGAGCCCTCTGCGGCGTGCGTGCAGCGCTGCTGGCATCCGCATTTCTCTCCCCGCTGGTGGCGGGGCCGTCGGTCACTGTGTGGCAGCAGTTGGTGTCTTGGAGCTGTCTCGCAGGCTGGCTTCTCTGTGCCCAAGCTTTGGCTTGGCCTGCTTCTGTGCTGACTCGTTGGCTGGGTGCAAGCGCAGTGGTGTTGGCGCTCGCGGGCGTCTGGGATGCCGCCGGGTGGCCCATCGCACTCCCTCTGGCTGTTCTTGCCGCCACTGCGCTGGCAGCAGGCTTGGGTGCCAGCTCATCAAACAGCGATACCTCGGTACCCACGGCAATGGCTTGGGGACTCTTCGGTGCAGGACTGCTCAATGCCGTCCTGGGTTTGTTTCAGTACTACGGCCTTGCGGGCGACCTCGCATCCTGGTTCACTTCGCCACCCACAGGGCGCGCGTGGGGCACGCTGCGCCAGCGCAACCAGTTCGCCACGCTGCTCAGTCTGGCCCTCGTTGCCATGTTGTGGCTCTATGGCACACGGGATTCGCGCCAAGCGCGATGGGGACTGATGGCTGCGGCCGTTGTGTTGATCGCCGCCGCAGCGGCCTCCTTGTCGCGCACCGGATTGCTTCAGTTCGTCTTGGTCATGGCGGTTGCGAGCGTCGCGGCTTGGCGAGAGCGCCGCGGAAAGGCGATTTCGAGATCCTTTCGCCTCCCGCCGCCATTTGTTCTGCTGGCAGGGATTCCGCTTTACTTCGCCTTCGCTGCGGTGTTGCCTTATCTGGCTGCGGGTAGTGATGGTTGGGTCGCCGCCGCGGCTTTGACGTCACGCCTCCAACCCGCCGTCGTCACCACTGACAGCCGCGTCGTCCTCTGGCAGAACGTCCTGACCCTCATCACCCAGCGCCCCCTCACCGGCTGGGGCTGGGGCGAACTCAGCTTTGCGCACTTCGCCACGCTGTACAACGGCCCGCGTTTCCCGGTGATCCTCGACAACGCCCACAACCTGCCGCTGCACCTCGCGGTCGAGCTGGGCATTCCGGCGGCGTTGTTGATCTGTGGCGGATTTCTCTGGATGGTGGGGGCGGCCAAGCCGTGGCGCGAGCGCGATCCGTTGCGGCTGATGGCGTGGGGCCTGCTCGGCGTCATCCTGCTACACAGCCTGCTCGAGTACCCGCTCTGGTACGGCCCGTTCCAGCTGGTGTTCGGCCTGTGCCTCGGCATCCTGTGGCCAGCATCGCCCAAGCGCCCGAAGACGAACGGCAGAAAACTCGCCGCCTTCGCCGCCGCAGCCTGGCTCGCCCTCATCGGCTACGCCGCCTGGGACTACACCCGCATCAGCCAGATCTATCTGCCGCGCGACGCGCGCCTGCCGGCCTACCGCGACGACACGCTCGCCAAGCTCCAGGGCTCGTGGCTGTTCTCACGCCAGGTGGATTTCGCCGAAGTGACGCTCACCGCCGTCACGCCGGCGAATGCGGCGCACATGTACGAACTGGCCGGGCGCGTGCTGCACTTTTCGCCCGAGCCGCGGGTCATCGTGAAGTTGATCGAAAGCGCCGAGCTGCTTGGGCGCGATGCCGAAGCGCATGCGCTGGCCGAACGCTTCCGGGTGGCGTTTCCGTCCGACTTCGCCCGCTGGCTGGACAACCGCCCGGACGACGCGCCCGAGCTGTAGCCGCTGGATTCAGTCCGCCGTCGCGACGTAGCTGCCCGACTTCCCGCCGTGCTTCTCCAGCACATGCACGTCGGTGATGCGCATGCCGCGGTCCACGGCCTTGCACATGTCGTAAATCGTGAGCAGCGCGACCTGCACGGCGGTCAGGGCTTCCATCTCGACGCCGGTCGGGCCGACGGTCTCGACGGTCGCGGTGCAGGCCACCTGTGGCGCCTGGCCGCCCTCGGCGAGTGCGAAGGCCACGGCCACGCGGGTCAGCGCGAGCGGGTGGCACAGCGGGATGAGGTCGCTGGTCTTCTTGGCCGCCTGGATGCCGGCGATGCGCGCGATGCCCAGCACGTCGCCCTTCTTGGCGGTGCCCGATTCGATCAGCGCCAGCGTCGCGGGCTGCATCTCGATGCGGCCGGTGGCCACGGCCACGCGATGGGTGGCGGGCTTGGCCGCCACGTCGACCATGTGGGCCTGGCCTTGGGCGTCGAAGTGGGTGAGGGTGCTCATCGGTGAACGTTCGTTTTGAAGATGCATCATACGAGCCCGAGCCACAGACGAGGAATGCCGCGCTTGACTCCCTCTTTCCCCAAGAAAACACGCCCGACGCCCCTCCGGCATGCGGTGTGTGCTACCTTTTTGATAGCTTCCCAGGTGCTGCTGCCGGTCCCCGCGCTGGCACAGGTGCAGCAGATCCTGCCGGGCCTCGGTGACGGCGGCGAGATGACGGCGAGTGCCGAGCGCCAGTTGGGCGACCAGATCGTGCGCGAGCTGTACCGCGACACGGACTACATCGACGACCCGGTGATCGCCGCCTACGTGCAGGACATCTGGCAGCGCCTGCTGGCCGCCGCACGCGCGCGCGGCGAGCTCACGCCCGAGCTCGACGAGCGCTTTGCCTGGACCATCCTGCTGGGGCGTGACCGCAACATCAACGCCTTTGCGCTGCCGGGCGGCTACCTCGGGCTGAACCTGGGCCTGGTGGCCGCGGTCGGCAGCCGTGACGAACTGGCGACGGTGCTCGGGCACGAGCTGTCGCACGTCACGCAGCGCCACATCTCGCGCATCATGAACAAGCAGGGCAAGCAGATGCCCTTGATGATCGCCGGCCTGATCCTCGGGATGATCGCGGCGAGCAAGAGCCGCAATGCCGACGCCGGCCAGGCGGTGATCATGGGCAGCCAGGCGCTGTTCATGCAGAACCAGCTGAGCTTCTCGCGCGACATGGAGCGCGAGGCCGACCGCATCGGCTTCGGCGTGATGACGCAGGCGGGCTTTGCGCCGCAGGGCGCTGCGGCGATGTTCGAGAAGCTGCAGTACGCCTCGCGCCTGAACGACAACGGCTCGTACCCCTACCTGCGCAGCCATCCGCTGACGACCGAGCGCATCTCGGACATGCAGGGCCGTTTCCAGTTCCGCGCCGACGCCGCACCGCCGGTGGTGCCGCTGGTGATGGACCACGCCATGGTCGCCGCGCGCGCCCGCGTGCTGACGCGCCCGGGCGTCGACGTGCTGCGGTTGTGGGTCAACGCGGCGTCGAGCGGCGAGTTCGCGGGCAGTTCACCGGCCCAGCAGGCGGGCACGCTCTACGCGGCGGCGATGGCGGCCAAGGAGCTGCGCGACTTCAAGGCGGCGCGTGCGCTGGCCGAGCGGCTCGTGGTGCGCACGGCCGACGACGCGGCCGCGTCCAAGCAGGCGCGCTGGCTGCAGGCCGAGATCGAACTCGCGGGCGGCGCGGCCCCGCGTGCGGCGGCGCTGCTCGATGCCAAATCGAAGGAGCGGCCCGAGATGATCCTCGCGGCCGAAGCCGCCATCGCCCAGCGTCAGCCCGCGCCGATGGTGCCCGCGCTGCGCGACTGGGTGGCTGTTCATCCGCGCGATGCCACGGCCTGGCGCACGCTGGCCAATCTGTACGGTGCGCAGAACGACACGCTGCGCGCGATCCGCGCCGATGCCGAGGCCAACGTGGCGATCCTCGACTACCCGGCGGCGCGCGACCGCTTCAAGGCGGCGCAGGAGCTGATCCGCAAGTCGGGCGCGCCCATCGACCATTACGAGGCATCGATCGTCGACACGCGCGCGCGCGCCGTCGACGTGCTGGTCAAGCAGCAGGCCGAGGAGCCGCCGCTGAAGTGATGAAGAAGGGGAAGGGGCGTTGCCGCCGGCGCTCAGCGCCGTGGCGACAGCAGCCCGCCCAGCGCGCTCTCGATGAGCAGCCCGAGCAGCGAGTAGATCAGCGAGCCCAGCAGCGCGGCGAAGAAGCCGCTGACGTGGAAGCCGCCGAGCATGCCCGAGGCGGCCCAGAACAGCAGCGCGTTGATCACGAACAGGAACAGCCCGAGCGTGACGATGGTGACCGGCAATGTGAGGATCACCAGCACCGGCCGCACGATCATGTTGAGCAGGCCGATCACGGCCGCCGCGAGCAGCGCCGAACCGAAACTCTGAACCTGGACGCCGCTGTAGAGGTAGGCGACCGCGAGCAGCGCGACGGCGCTGAGCAGCCATTTGAGGAGGATGCGCATGCGTCGCAGGATACCCCACACGGGCCCCCACAAAAGAACAAGCCCCGCTGCGTTGCCGCAGCGGGGCTTGTGTCGGTTCGGTGGGGCGTGTGACCCTGACGAGGCCTACTCGGCCAGCTCGTTCGCCAGCACCAGCAGTGCGCCCATGCCCATCACGGCGCCGGGAAAGGCCCAGCCCGATTGCTTGGGCGGGGTCTGCTCGGGCGTGACCGGTTCCAGGTCGACGCCGATCTTCGGGCGGCGCGCATCGACCACATGGGAGGCCGCGTGCTCGCGCTTGAGTTGCTGCGTCAGGTCGGTCAGCGGGCCCTTGGCCAGCACCGCCGTCACCTGGCCGCCGTTGCGTTCGAGCAGCGGCAGCATCTGCGCCTGCACCTTGCTGAACCACTTGGCGCGCCAGTTCTCGCGCGCGCTGTGGCTCACCCACTTGCTGATCCGGTGTGTCATGCGCGGCGCGCAGGCCACGAGCACCCAATGGCGCGCGACGACGTTGTTTGCGTCCGGCGCCAGTTCGGCGAACTGCTCGCTGGCATAGACGGCGTCGTCGACGTAAAGAATGATCTTTTCCATGAGTGCTCTCCTTTGATAGTTAGAGTGACAGAGACCGGATTGATGCAAGAAGTTTCAGTGCGGGGCGTTTATCGACCGATGAACGCTCAGTGAGCCGGGGTGGCGGGAGCCGGCTTGCGCGAAGCGGCCCACTTGCCGATCGCCAGCACCAGCAGCGCACCGAAGATGCCGGCGGCGTACTTGATGGTGTCGGTCTGCGGCACCTTCGGCACCCAGGTCCAGTTGGCGGGGTTCGCCAGTGCCGGGTCGGACACAGCCATCGTGCCGGCGATCCAGCCCAGCAGCATGCCGCCCAGCGTGATGATCATCGGGAAGCGGTCCATCAGCTTGATGACCAGCTGGCTGCCCCAGACGATGATCGGGATGCTCACGAGCAGACCGAAGATCACGAGCGGCATCTGGTGGCCTTCGCCCGCGCCTTGTGCGGCACCGGCGATGGCGATCACGTTGTCCACGCTCATCACCAGGTCGGCAATGATCACGGTCTTGACGGCACCCCAGAGCTTGTCGCTGCCGGTGATGTTGCCGTGCGCGTCGTCATGGTCGGGGGCCAGCAGTTTCACGCCGATCCACAGCAGCAGGATCGCGCCCACCAGCTTCAGGAACGGAATCGCGAGCAGTGTGAGCGCGAAGAAGATCAGGATCACGCGCAGGATGATGGCGCCGGCGGTGCCCCACAGGATGCCCTGGGTGCGCTGCGCGGGCGGCAGCTTGCGGCATGCCAGCGCGATGACGACGGCGTTGTCGCCGCCCAAAAGAATGTCGATCATGATGATCTGACCGACTGCGACCCAGAATTCCGGGGCCATGAACTGTTCCATAGATTCCTCTTTGTCTTGGCGCCATGCCCGCAGCTCCCTGATGGGGACCACGACGGGCAGCGGCATGCCGATGCGTTTCGATTCACCCTGCGCGGGCGCGGTCGAAAGCGGGGGTGCGAAGGCCGGGTGACACCGGGGACTTGCGAACGCTTCGACCAAACCTGCGCAGGTTCAAATCGAAGGTCTCGCTCGACAACAGCAGGCGCGCCGACAAGTGTCGGCGCGTGTGTCGCCCGCCAGGCCGGAAGTGTTGTGCTTCGTATTGACGACCTGACGATTCACGCTGCCCGGGGGCAGCGATCGGGAGCTACTCCCCTTCGTGGGCGGGATTAGAGCATTGAAGACCGCGCCGAGGCAACCAAAAGTTTTCTTTGCATTCAAGGTCGATCCTTCTGCAGGCCGCATGCACTGGGCGATGCACGCTCTATTTTTCGTAGCGCCTATGGCCCTAAGAAGGGGTGGGACATTGCGGGACTATGATCGCCGCTCGCTGTTTTTTCACTCTCCATGGCCGCCATCCACATCACCGACATCGAGGCCGCCATCAACCACTGGCGCGAGAAGTCTCCCTCGCCCGACGGCATCACGCTGGCACCCGAACTGCGCGCGCTGGCCGAGGTCTACGCGCTCATGGTCTTCCACCACGAAGACGAGGTCGACGAGGTCGGCTTTCCCGCCAAGGCCTGGGCTGCCTGGCTCGACTGGTACCACAGCACGCCCGACACGCCCTGCATCGCGATCTGCTCGACCAGCCAGGGCGACGACGAATGCAAGGGCTGCGGCCGCAGCTTCGACGAGGTGCAGTACTGGCCGGCCATGACGCCGGTCGAGAAGCGCGTCACCTGGCGCCGCATCACCATGGAAGACTCGGCCTGGCGCTTCAACCGCTACGCCGAGCGTGCGCGCGAAGCCGAACCCACCGCCGCGGAGCCCGAGTTCGACCCGGACGACGACAAGCACTGGGCGCCCTGACCATGCGCCGCCTCGCGCAAGCCCCCAACCTCGCGATCGCGACCGTGTGGGCGCATGCCTTGCGCGAGGAGGGCGTGGCCGCGACAGTGCAGCGCGAATTCCTCGGCGCGGTCATGGGCCAGTTGCCGCCCGACCAGTGCCTGCCCGAGATCTGGGTCGACGACGCATCGCAGTACGAGCTCGCGCAGCGCCTGCTGCACGAACTGCAGAACCGCCCGCAGCGCAGCTGGCTGTGCGTGTGCGGCGAGCAGGTCGAAGGCGGCTTCGAGCAGTGCTGGGAGTGCGGCGAGATGATGCCGGTGGCCTAGCCGCGCGGACCCTTCACTTCCACTTGAGCAGTTCGACGTCGATGCTGTTGACGCCGTCGCCCAGCGTCAGCGTGCTTTCCTGGATCGTCGCCTGCAGCTGCATGCTGCGCTGCGCCAGCTTGGCGAGCGCCTGCGAAGCCTCGGTCGGCACGCGGTAGACCTTCAGGTTCTGCGGCCGCGTGAGCTTGTTCTCGATGCCGCGCCACCAGATTTCGGCGGCGTGGTTGAAGCAATAGACGATCACCTCGTCCGCCTTGCCGCAGGCCTTGATGATGGGCTTGTCTTCGGGCTGGCCGACCTCGATCCAGATCTTGGTCTGGCCCGTGAAGTCGCGCAGCCACACGTCGGGTTCCTCGACATTCGACAGGCCGGCGCCGAAGGCCAGCGTGCCGTCGCCGTTGCAGATGTCCTGCAGCTGGTGCGCGTTGAGCGCGAGCGCGACCAGCCGGATCATCATCCGCTCGTCGGTCTCGCTGGGGTGGCGCGCCAGGGTCAGCGCATGGTCGGCGTAGTAGCCGTGGTCGATGTCGGCCACCGCGAGGGTGGCCTTGAAGATGGTGGATTTGAGAGCCATGGGTGCGCGAGTGTAGGCCCGACGCCCTCCCGCGCACCCCCGCGCCTCAGAACGCCAGCGACGCCTGCATGTACAGCGTGCGCGGCTGGCCCACGTACTTGCCGCCGTTGTTGTCGACCGAGCGGTTGTAGTAGCGGCGGTCGAACAGGTTCTTCACGCCCACGGCCAGCTTCAGGTGGCTCAGCGACGGGCCGAAGTCGTAGGCGGCGCGCAGGTTCATGGTGGCGTAGCCGGGGATGTCGCCGAGCCGGCCGGTCGAATCTTCCAGCGTGATGTACCTCGCACCGTCGTCGGGCGCGCCCGGCGAGCGCTGCTTCGACTGCGCGTACACGTCGGCGTTGACCGTCCACGGCCCGCGCTCGTAGCGCGCGCCCAGCGTGGCCACCTGGCGCGAGTAGAACGGCAGGTCGCGGCCGGCGAAGGCGCCGGCCTTCGAGGTCGCCTGCGTGTACGTGTAGGTGCCCGACACCGACAGCCCCTTGAGCGCGTCGCTCAGGCTGCCCAGGTCGTAGCGCAGCGCCGACTCCAGCCCGCGGTGGCGCGTGGCGCCCAGGTCGGTCCACTGGCTGACCTCGCCGGTGATCGAGCGCGCCAGCTGCAGCTCCTTGTCGAAGTTGATGTTGAACAGCGTGAGTTCGCCGCTCCAGGCCTCGCCCTTGTAGTGCGTGCCGACCTCGTAGGTCTTGGCCTTCTCGGGATGCAGGCCGCTGGTCGACTGCGCGAGCTGCGCGTACTGCTGCGGCCCGAACGACACGCCGGCATTGGCGAACACCGACCAGCGCTCGCTCATGCGGTAGAGCACCGACAGCGTGGGCAGCACCTCGTTGGAGTCGATCTTCGGATAGATCGCGCTGGTGATCCGGCCGCTCGCCATGTTGAAGACGTCGTTGTGCGAGCGGATCGATTCGTAGCGCACGCCGGGCGTGACCGTCCAGTTGCCGAAGTCGATGCGGTCGTCGATGTAGAACGCATGCGCCGTCGTGCCGCCCTTGCTGAACTGGTACGTGGGCTGGGCCAGCGAGTAGGCATCGAAGCCCGGGCGCGGCCGGTAGTAGCTGCTGCGCGTGGCCACCTCGGAGGCTTCTTCCTTGAGGTAGCGCGCGCCGACGCTGATCTCTTGCACCACGCTGCCGGAGTCGATCAGGCGCGAGTAGCGCGGCTCGAAGGCGTAGGTCTTGTAGTGGCGCGGGGCGGCCGTGAGGCGGCGCTGGCCGGCGCTGTTGCCCGAGCCTTCCTGCTCGAGGTGGCTGCCGCGGAACGAGTCCGTGTAGTAGGTCAGCATCTCGAACTTGTTCACGCCGTCGTTGTGCGTGTACTTGACCGAGCCGTCGGTGCGGTTGCCGCTGAATTCGTCGAAAGGGCGGTCCGACTGGAACGGGTTGGCCGCGAACTGCGCGGTGGTCAGCCCGCCCGGCATGCTGGCGCTGCCTTCGAAGCGATGCAGCGTCACGGCGATGTCGTCGGTCTTCGAGATTCGGTAGGCGCCCTTGAGCATCAGGTCGTCGATGCGGGTCTTGTCGTTGCTCTGGCGCAAGCCGTTGCCGTGCGTGCCCGAATACAGCAGCGCCAGGCCCAGGCCGTTCTCGTTGGTGCCGCCGATGAACAGGGTGGGCGTGGTCTTGGTGCCGCCGCCGTGGCTGGCGCTCTCGACGCCCACGCCCACTTCGCCCGCGAACTGCTTCGGGATCGAGCGCGTCACGAAGTTGATGATGCCGCCCACGTTCTGGGGGCCGTAGCGCACCGAGCCCGCGCCGCGCACCACGTCGACCGCCTCGAGGCTGCCCAGCGACACCGGTGCCAGCGACAGCTGCGGTTGGCCGTAGGGCGCGTAGGCCACGGGCACGCCGTCGATCAGCACGGTGGAGCGGAACGACAGCCGCGAGGTCAGGCCGCGCACGCCGACGTTGAGCGAGATGTCGCTGCCGCCCGTGCCGCTGCTTTCCTGCACCTGCACACCGGGCACCTGGCGCAGCACGTCGCGCACGCTGGCGGCGCCGCTCTCCTGGATCTGCTTGCGCTCGACGATGCTGCGCGCACCGGCGTGCTCGAGCACCTTGGTCTCGCTGGGCGAGCCGAGCCAGTCGCCGGTGACCGTGATGGCCTCGAGCGACTTCGAAGGATCGGCCCCGGGCTCGGCGTCGGCTGCGAAGCTCTGGAAGCTGATGGGAAAGAGCGCCATCACGATGGCGGCGGTTTTTGTTTTCTTGAACATGGTTTTTTCCTCCTCTGGTTGTCGAAAGCGTTGTTGTCTGTTTGTTTGCCTGAATGTGTGTGCCAGGGGTGCTCAGGGCGCCGTACCGCGGGACAGCGCGTGGCTGCGCGCGGCCGCAGCCACGGCGCGCCGGCGCCACCAGAGCCACACGCCGCTCAGGCCGAGGCCGGCCAGCGCCAGGCCCAGCAGCGCGGTGATCGCTTCGTGCACCACGCCGCCCAGCACGCCGGTGTGCAGCGGATAGATGAGCACCACCGCGCCGTTGCCGACATCCATGTCCTGCCAGCGGCGCACGCCGAGCACCTCGCCCGTGACCGGATGCAGCCACACCGAGCCGATGCCGTTCGGGTGCGGGTCGTCGGCAAGGCGGAAGCGCACGCGCAGCGGCCGGTCCGTGCGGCCGGGCACTTGCAGGTAGCCGATCGGCTGGCCCGGAAACACCGCCTGCGCACGGGCGACGAGTTCGTCGAGCGGCAGGCGCGGGCCCGTGGACGTGCCCTTGGGCACCACCGGCGCCTTGGCAGGCGCCTGCCCGAGCGCGCTCGAGATGAAACCGCCCAGCGGCCGCCAGGCCATGTAGGCGCCGGTGAAGACCGACACCGCAATCAGCAGCCCGAGCACGGCGCCGCCGGTGCGGTGCAGGTCGAACAGCCCGCGCAGCAGGCCGCGGTTCAGCACGATGCGCAGCGAGGGCGGCCAGCGCGTCGGCCACCAGAGCACCACGCCGGTGACCAGCAGGCACAGGTACGTCAGCGCGGCGATGGCGAGGATGCCCTTGCCCGTGTCTTCCAGCAGCAGGCTGCTGTGCAGTTCGAACAGCAGGTTGTAGGCGCCTTCGTGTGTGCCGCGGCGGCCCTGTTCGGCGCCCGTGGCCGGGTCGAGGTAAAGCGTGCCTTCCCACGGGCCGCGCACCATCACCCAGAGCGTGTCGCCGGGCTGGCGCGGCGGGCGCAGCGTGAGGTTGGCGTCGGGGCCGAATTCGGCCAGCAGGCGTTGGCGCAGCGGTTCCAGCGGCGCCACGGCCGTGCCGTGGCTGCGCGCGGAGAAGAACTCAGGATGGCCGGCGCGGTCGAGCGGCAGCGCCACGACCAGCACGGCGCCCAGGAGCGCCGTGAGGGCGAGCAGCGGACCGAGCGTGAGGCCGATCCAGCGGTGGAGCGTGAGCCAGTGGCGTCTCAGCGGGGCGCGCAGCATGAACAACGGGGACGTGGAAGCGTCCCGTCAGGGTTGTCGGCTGGCATGCCCTACACGGGGCACGTTGGCTGGGGGGATCGAGCAGCGAACGAAGCGCACCGGCCGTGGGCAGCACGGGCCGGCGGATCGTCGCGGGGGAAGCCTAAATTCTACGAGCGAGTTCGGCGGCCTTGCCGGTGTAGCTGGCCGGCGTCATGGCCAGAAGGCGGGCCTTTTCCTCTTCGGGAATCTCCAGCGAGCGGATCAGCCCGTGCAGCGCCTCGGCCGTCACGGTCTTGCCGCGCGTCACTTCCTTGAGCTGTTCGTAGGCGCCCTGCACGCCGTAGCGGCGCATCACGGTCTGGATCGGTTCGGCCAGCACTTCCCACGACGCATCGAGGTCGTCGGCCAGCGCTTCTTCGTTGAGCTCCAGCTTGCCCAGGCCCGTGGCCAGGCTCGCATAGGCCAGCGTGGCGTAGCCGAAGGCCACGCCGATGTTGCGCAGCACCGTGCTGTCGGTCAGGTCGCGTTGCCAGCGGCTGATGGGCAGCTTCTCGCTCAGGTGGCGCAGCACCGCGTTGGCCAGGCCCAGGTTGCCTTCGGCGTTCTCGAAGTCGATCGGGTTGACCTTGTGCGGCATGGTCGACGAGCCGATCTCGCCCTTCTTCAGGCGTTGCTTGAAGTAGCCCAGGCTCACATAGCCCCAGATGTCGCGCGAGAAGTCGACCAGGATCGTGTTGACGCGCGCCACGGCGTCGAACAGCTCGGCCATGTAGTCGTGCGGCTCGATCTGGATGCTGTACGGCTGGAAGTTCAGGCCCAGGCCCAGCGGCGCGGGCGTCTCGACGACCTTGCGGCTGAAGGCTTCCCAGTCGAACTCGGGCCAGGCGGCCAGGTGGGCGTTGTAGTTGCCCACGGCGCCGTTCATCTTGCCGAGCAGCTGCACGGCGGCGATTTGCGCGCGGGCCTTGGTCAGGCGCACCGCCACGTTGGCGATTTCCTTGCCGACGGTGGTCGGGCTGGCGGTCTGGCCGTGCGTGCGCGAGAGCATCGACACGTCGGCGAACTGGTGCGCCATTTCGCGCAGCTTGGCGATCAGGCCGTCGATGGCCGGCAGCACCACGGTGTCGCGCGCGGCCTGGATCTGCAGGGCGTGGCTGGTGTTGTTGATGTCTTCGCTGGTGCAGGCGAAGTGCACGAACTCGGCGGCGGCCAGCAGCTCCGGCCGGGCTTCGAACTTCGACTTGATCCAGTATTCGACGGCTTTCACGTCGTGGTTGGTGGTCTTCTCGATGTCCTTGATGGCCAGCGCGTCGGCCTCGGAGAAATGCGACACCAGCCCCATCAGGTACTTGCGGGCGCCGCCCGTGAGGGGCTTGAACTCGGCAAAGCCGCAGTCGGACAGCGCAATGAACCAGGCCACCTCCACCTGCACGCGACGGTGCATGTAGCCCTGTTCGCTCATCAGCGGGCGCAAGGCCGCGAGTTTGGCCGCATAGCGGCCGTCAAGGGGGGAGAGGGCGGAAACGGTGGAAAAGCTCATGCCCGAATTTTAGGCGGCCGCCGGCGGGTCGTGCCGCGGGGAGATTCGGGCGGCGTCTTTTTCCGTTCACCTAAAATGCCTGCGAACAAACGTTAACAGACGATGGGGAGAGAGCCTTCATGAAACTGATCGGATCCGCCGCCAGTCCTTATGTGCGCAAGGTGCGCGTGGTGCTGGCCGAAAAGCGGCTCGACTACCAGTTCGTGATCGAAGACGTCTGGTCCGCCGACACCACGATCGCCCACTCGAATCCGCTGGGCAAGGTGCCGTGCCTGATCATGGAAGGCGGCGAGGCGATGTTCGACTCGCGCGTCATCGTCGAGTACATCGACACCCTGTCGCCCGTGGGCAAGCTCATTCCGCAGCAAAGCCGCGAACGCGCCGAGGTCAAGACCTGGGAAGCGCTGGCCGACGGCGTCATGGACGCCGGCGTGCTCTGGCGCCTCGAAGCCACCTGGACCGGCCGCGCCGACGGCGAGCGCAGCGCCGCCTGGATCGAGCGCCAGCGCGTCAAGGTCGAGGCCGGCGTGGCCGCCATGGCCAAGGGCCTGGGCGACAAGCCCTTCTGCAGCGGCATCCACCTGAGCCTGTCGGACATCGCGGTCGGCTGCGCGCTGGGCTGGCTGGGGCTGCGTTTTCCCGAAATCGACTGGCGCGGCGAGCACGCCAATCTGGCCAAGCTGTATGACAAGCTCATGCTGCGGCCGAGCTTCATCGACACCCAGCCCTGAAACGACAAAGCGCCCGAGGGCGCTTTTTTCATGGGCGTTGTCAGCCGGCCGGCGGTGTGGGCCGCTTGCGCAGCGTGTACTGCACCACGTCGGTGCTCTGCTGCAGGAACGCGGCCTCGCAGTAGGCCAGGTAGAACTCCCAGATGCGCGAAAAGCGTTCGTCGAAGCCCTGCTGCAGGACCGTGGCCCGCTGCGCAAGGAAGCGCTCGCGCCAGCGCCGCAGCGTTTCGGCGTAGTCGGCGCCGAAGGCGAATTCGTTCACCACCTCCAGCCCGGCGGCCTCGGCGGCGCGCCGGAACTCGCGCGGGCAGGGCAGGCAGCCGCCCGGGAAGATGTACTGCTGGATGAAGTCGGTCGCGCCGATGTAGCGCTCGAACAGCCGGTCGTCGATCACGATGGTCTGCACGCAGGCGCGCCCGCCCGGCTTGAGCAGGCGGTGCACGGCCTGGAAGTAGGCCGGCCAGTAGTCGCGGCCCACGGCCTCGACCATCTCGATGGAGCAGATGGCGTCGAAGGGCGCGTCACTGATGTCGCGGTAGTCCTGCAGGCGCAGGTCGACCGGCAGGCCCGCGGTGCGCTCGCGCGCATAGGCCAGCTGCTCGGTGGACAGCGTCACGCCGGTCACCGAGGCGCCGAATTCGCGCGCCGCCATCTCGGCCAGCGCGCCCCAGCCGCAGCCGATCTCGAGCACGCGGTCGCCCGCCTTCACGCCGGCCCGGTCGAGCGCCCGCGCCACCTTGGCGCGCTGCGCCTCGGGCAGCGGGCGCGCCAGGTCGCCCTCGAACCAGGCGGCCGAATAGTTCATCGTCTCGTCGAGCCAGGCCGCGTAGAAGGCGTTGCCCAGGTCGTAGTGCGCGTGGATGTTGCGCGCACTGCCCGTGCGGCTGTTGCGGTTCAGCCGGTGCCGCAGCCGGTACGCGAGGCGGCCGAGCCAGTGGCCGTAGACCACGTCCTCGAGCGCGCGCCGGTTGGCGATGACCACCTGCATCAGTTCGACCAGGTTCGGCGTGCCCCAGTCGCCCGCGATGTAGCTTTCGGCGAAGCCGATGTCGCCCGAGCGCAGCGCGGCCCGGCAGGGCTCCCAGTTGCGCAGCGTGAGCGAGGTCGTGAGCGTGCTGCTGCCGGGCGCGGCGCCGAAGTGGCGCACGGAGTCGTCGGGCAGCCGCACGGTGAGCGAGCCGTGCGTGAGGCGCTGCAGCAGGCCGAGCACGGTGCGCGCGGCGCGCGGTGCGTCCTGCGGCAGCGCGAGGGGGAAGCCCGGGGCGGTGGTGGTGGTCGGTGTCATGGGTGCTGCTGCGGGGAGGAAGGGGTGTCGCGCGACACGAGGGAAAGCGGCGGTGCCGGCTTGGCGATGAAGGGCACGCGCTTGAGCCACAGCTTCGCGGCCTGCCAGTGGATGCGCGCGATCAGCCCGACGGTCATGGCGGGGTAGCGCCACAGCGCGCGCCGCACGAGGGCCGGGCTCAGCGGCGCGAGCTCGCCGCTCACGCTGGTCTGCAGCAAGGGGCCGTCGGCATCGTCGTGGTCGATGCGCACCACCGTGCGCGTGCGCGCGGTATCGATGAAGAAACGGAAGCGGTAGTCGCCCGTGACCCGGCAGAACGGCGACACGTGGAAGGCCTTCGCGGCGCGCAGTTCCACGCCGTAGTCGGGCTGGTCGAGCAGGTAGCAGTGGCGTTCGCCGAAGGTGTTGTTCACCTCGACCACGATGGCGCGCAGCGCGCCCTGCGCCGCGTGGCAGTACCAGAAGCTCACGGGCTTGAAGGTGTAGCCGAACACGCGCGGGTAGCAGTGCAACCAGGCTTCGCCGTCGGCGTCGTCGATGCCGTGCTCGGCCAGCAGCGCGTCCAGCCAGGCCAGCGCGCCGCCCTGTGCGGGGCTGCGGCCGTCGCCGTGGTCGGTGTCGTGGAACGACAGTGCGGCCGGGCGGTTCAGCGCCAACTGCGCGCTGCCGTGCGCGCGCAGGGTGCGCATCGGCAGCATCAGGAAGAAGGTCGGGTAGACGAAGGCGTGGTGCGCGGGGCGCAGGCGCGTGTGCCGGACTTCGCCGAAGCCCAGGTGCGGCACGGCCAGCGCCGGAGAGGTCATGCCGCGCGCCTTGCCGGGGCCGCCTCGCCGCCGGCCAACCGTGCCCGCACGCCCTCGGCGGCAGCCAGCCCGGCCTTCAGGCCGTCTTCGTGGAAGCCGTAGCCCATCCAGGCGCCCGCGAACCAGGTGCGGCGCCGGCCCTGCAGCGCGGGCACCTCGGACTGCGCGCGGATCGCGCCCAGGTCCAGCACGGGGTGGTCGTAGTCGTATTCGGCCATGACGCGACTACGCGCGATCTCGCCGACCGGATTCAGTGACACGATCACCGGCTGTTCCCAGGGCAGCGGCTGCAGCTTGTTCAGCAGGTAGTGCAGGCAGACGCGGCCCGCCTCGTCGTCGCCCGTGGCGGCGCGCTGGTAGTTCCAGGCGGCCCAGGCCGAGGGTCGGTGCGGCAGCACCGACGCGTCGGTGTGCAGCACGGCGTGGTTGCGCTGGTAGCGAATCGTGTCGAGCACCGCCAGCTCGGCCGGATCGGGGTCGCCGAGCAGGGCCAGCGACTGGTCGGTGTGCGTGGCCAGGATCGCCTGGTCGAACACCTCGGTGCCTGCGTCGGTCGACACCCGCACGCCGTCGTCGTCGCGCACGATACGCCGCACCGGCGTGCGCAGGCGCGCATCGGGCAGGCCGGCGACGATCTTCTCCACGTAATGCCGCGAGCCGCCGCGCACCGTGCGCCAGGCCGGGCGGTTCGCGATCTGGATCAGCCCGTGGTTGTGGCAGAAGCGGATCATGGTCGCGACCGGGAACGCCAGCATCTGCGTGGTCGAGCAGCTCCAGATGCAGCCCATCATCGGCAGGAAGTACCAGTCGCGAAACGCGGTGCCGAAGCGGTGGGTGTCGAGGAAGGCGCCCAACGGCTGGGTCAGTTCGCTCTCGGTGCCCGCCTCGGCGATGCGCGTGGTCAGGCGGTTGAAGCGCAGCAGGTCGCGCAGCATGCCGAGGAAGCGGGCGTCGAGCAGGTTGCGCCGCTGGGCGAACACGGTGCCCAGGTGGCTGCCGCTCCATTCGAGCGGCCGGCCGTTGTCGCGCACCGCCTGTACCGAGAACGACATGTCCGAGGCGGCCGTTTCCACACCCAGCTCGGCGAAGAGGCGGATCAGCTGCGGGTAGGTGCGCTCGTTGTAGACCAGGAAGCCGGTGTCCACGCCGTGCGCGACGCGGGTGGCGTCGTGCGCCGAGCGCGGCAGCTCGATCGTGGCCGTGTGCGCATGGCCGCCGAAGTAGTCACTGGCTTCGAAGAGGGAGACGTGGGCCGTATCGCGCAGCGCGTGGGCGGCTGCGAGGCCGGAGATGCCGGCACCGATCACGGCGATGCGGGGAGGGCCGGAGGAGCCTGGGGGGCGCTGCGTCATCGCAAGCCCCGGTTCCGGCGGGAAGACAAAAATGCTGCGAGGCGCCCCGACACGAAGGAGGGAGGGAGGGAGGAGGAGAAGAATCGCCTCGGGATTTCAACCGGACGGCAGGCGCCCGGAAGACCTCGCAACATGAAAACCTGTGGGCCTTGGCCGCCCACGCCAAGTATGAGCGCGGGTTTTGACGCACGGTTCCCCGTCGAGTGGTAAACGTTTGTGACGTGCAGTTCACGGTGCAGTGTGCGCATCGGCAAATAATATTACCGATACGTTTTTTGTGAACTGATCAGTCTTAATTTGGCCCGAGCTGTTTCTCGATGACGGTCACGAAGCCGGTTTCGTCCGGTGCCGTCATGCTCGACCAGGCCTGCACCACCTTGCCGTCGCGCCCGATCAGGTACTTGTAGAAGTTCCACTTCGGCGTCGTGCCCGAGGCCTGCGCGAGCTGCTTGAACAGCGGGTTGGCGTCGGTGCCGCGCACGGCCGACTTGGCGAACATCGGGAATTTCACGCCGAAGGTGCTTTCGCAGAAGTCGGCGATTTCCTTGTTCGAGCCCGATTCCTGGGAGAAATCGTTCGACGGGAAGCCCAGCACCACGAGGCCGCGCGCGCGGTACTTCATGTCCAGCGCCTCCAGCCCCTTGTACTGCGGCGTGAAGCCGCAGAAGCTGGCCGTGTTGACCACCAGGACCACCTTGCCGGAGTACTGGCAAAGGTCCTGGGGCTTTTCATCTTGCAGCCGGGGGAAGCTGTGTTGCAGGATGGCCGGGCACCCGGCGGCGCCTGCTGCCGCGGGCGCGGCGGGGGCGGTCTGGGCACCCGCCGGGAGGGCTGCCGCGAGGCCCGCCACGAGGGAAAAGGCCGTGGCGCAATGTCGCAGCGTCGACAATCGGGCGGGGGTTCGCATGACGGGCTCCTGGATCGAAAAGGGGGGTGTGCATCCGTGGCGCGAGGGCGCGCGTGGACACATCATCGCGCGTCTGTCATGGGCGCGCCAAACGGGCCGATTAAAATCGGCGGCCATTGAAAGACTTTGATGCTCTACCCGGAACTCTTCAGACAACTCGAATCCGTCCGCTGGGACATGGACAAGGACATTCCCTGGCAGTCGTTCGACGCTTCCTTGCTGACTGAAGAGCAGGCGCAGACCATCAAGATGAATGCCATCACCGAGTGGTCGGCGTTGCCGGCCACCGAGATGTTCCTGCGCGACAACCGGCACGATAGCGATTTTTCGGCGTTCATGTCGATCTGGTTCTTCGAAGAGCAGAAGCACTCGCTGGTGCTCATGGAGTACCTGAAGCGCTTCAGCCCGCAGCACGCGCCCACCGAGCAGGAGCTGCACGAGGTGCGCTTCGACTTCGACCCCGCGCCCCCGCTCGAAACCCTCATGCTGCACTTCTGCGGCGAGATCCGCCTCAACCACTGGTACCGCCGCGCCGCCCAGTGGCACACCGAGCCGGTCATCAAGCACATCTACACCACGCTGAGCCAGGACGAAGCCCGCCACGGCGGCGCCTACCTGCGTTACATGAAGCGCGCCATGGAAAAGTTCGGTGACGAGGCCCGTGCCGCTTTCACCAAGGTCGGCGTGCTCATGGCCAGCGCGCGCCGCACCGCCCAGGCGCTGCACCCGACCAACCTGCACGTGAACAAGGCGCTGTTCCCGAACGACACCATCCAGAGCCGCATGCCCGATCCCGACTGGCTCGAGCACTGGCTGGACAAGCAGATCAAGTTCGACGCCGTCTGGGAAACCAAGGTCGGCGAGCGCATCCTGCACAACCTGAGCCTCTTGATGAACCGCAGCTTCAAGACCGTGCAGGAGCTGAACCGCTACCGCAAGGAAGTCTCGGCCACGCTGGGCCCCAAGCCCGAATACCAGGGCGCCTGAGCCGCACCACACGATCCGAAAAATCGCCCCGCATCCCGGGGCGATTTTTTTTCCCGCGGGCTGTCACAACGCGGCGACGTCAAACGTCTAATCGGGCATGGACGACCCGACCCTCTCCTTCGACAGCCACCGCCGCCGCCTTCAAGGCATCGCCTACCGCATGCTCGGCTCCGTGGCCGAGGCCGAAGAGGTGGTGCAGGACGCCTGGCTGCGCTGGCACGAGGCCGACAAGGCCAGTTTCGACAGCGCCGAAGCCTGGCTCGTGACCGTCGTCACGCGCCTGTCGATCGACCGGCTGCGCAGTGCCAAGGTCCAGCGCGAGCACTACATCGGCCCGTGGATGCCCGAGCCCACGCTCACCGGGTCGCCCGACACGCCCGAAGAAGTGCTCGAGCGTGCCGACAACATCTCCGTCGCCTTCCTGGCCGTGCTCGAGCGCCTGGCGCCCGAGGCGCGCGCCGCTTTTCTCATGCGCGAGGTGTTCGACGCCGACTACGACGAGATCGCCCAGACCCTCGGCAAGAGCGAGGCCGCGTGTCGCCAGCTCGTGCACCGCGCCAAGGTCCAGGTGCAGGAGGCGCGCCCGCGCTTCCAGGTGTCGCGCGACACCCACCAGCGCCTGCTGCGCGCCTTTGCCGACGCCGCCGCGCGCGGCAGCATGCAGGACCTGAAGGCGCTGATGGCCGAGGACGTGGAGCTCATCGGCGACGGCGGCGGCAAGGTGCAGACCTTCAGCAAGATCCTGCGCGGCAGCCAGCGGCTGGCGCAGCTGTACTTCTCGCTGTGGCGCCGCATGGGCGCCGGCGTGCACATGGCGCTGGTCGAGCTCAACGGCGAGCCCGGGATGCTGCGCTTTCTGGACGGCGAACTCGAATCGGCCCAGACCTTCGAGATCGAGGGCGAGCGCATCGTGCGCATCCGCGCCCAGCGCAACCCCGACAAGCTGGCGCGCATCGCCCAGTTGTTCGCCGGGAAGCGGGGCGACTGAAAAAATAATGCGCCCGGCCTGTCACAGGGCCGATGGCTGGCGCGTCTTCAGTGTGTAGCAAGCAGATTTCGTTTCGCTTTCTCTCACCCACCACCCTGGAGTACACACCATGAGCCAAGCCCCCGCCCTCCGTCTCGCCTGGACCAAGTTCGCCCCCAAGTCCTTCCAGGCCATGATCGCCGTCAACGGCAGCTTCGAGTCGAGCACGCTCGGCAAGGTGCTGATCGATCTCGTCTTTGCCCGCGTCTCGCAGATCAACGGCTGCGCCTACTGCCTCGACATGCACGTGCGCGACCTGCGCGTGCAGGGCGAAGAGTGGCAGCGCATCAACAGCCTCGCCACCTGGCGCGAGGTGAGCCTCTTCAACGAACGCGAGCGTGCGGCGCTCGACTGGGCCGAAACCCTCACGCGCCTGGCCGATCACCACGCCGATCGCGATGCCGAGTTCGAAGCCCTGAAGGCCGTGTTCAGCGACCAGGAAATCGTCGAGCTCTCGCTCGCCGTGGCGCAGATCAACGCCTGGAACCGCCTCGGCGTGGGCCTGCGTTCGCAGGTCGTGGCCAAGGCGATGCCCTGAGCTTCAGCGTCTTTCGACCACCATCGGCGCGATGCGCAGGCTGTCGCGCAGCTGCGTGACGGCGTCGCCCGCCGCGTTGCGCGACGGGAACGGGCCGGCCTGCAGACGGTGCGTGCCGGCTTCGCTGAACACGCGCAGCTGCGGCGCCAGCGTGGGCAGGCCGCGCGCGGCCTGGTTTCTCAAGCTCTCGGCGCCGTCGCGTTCGCGGAACGCGCCGAGTTGAACCCAGAAGCCGGACGCTGCGGACGACGGCGCCGAAGGTGCGGCGGGCGCAGCGAGCGGGGCCAGCGGCGCGAGGTCCGTCACCACCATCGCTTCACGCGGGCCGGCCGGTGCCTCGGGCTCCGACGGCGCAGCGGCCATCACCGGCGTCTGCGGTGCCACGGGCATCGTCGCTGCAGGTGCGGCAGCGGCCGTCATCGCAACCGGTGCGACCCAGGCCGACGGCACGGCCACCGGCGCCGCTGCCACCCGAACGGGTGCCGGCGCAGGCGCCGCGGCATAGGCCGTGCCCGCATCGCGGCGCCAGGCGCCGGTGCGGATGTCTTCATTGGTGATGCGCTCGATCTCCACCGGCGCCACGCCGCGCAGCAAATCGAGCTTCAGCGCCGCCGTGTAGCTCAGGTCGATCACGCGGCCGTCCACGAAGGGGCCACGGTCGTTCACGCGCACGATCACTTCGCGCCCATTGGCCGGGTTGCGCACACGCACATAGCTGGGCAGCGGCAGCGTCTTGTGCGCGGCCGTCATGGCGTACATGTCGTAGGGCTCGCCGCTCGCAGTCGAGGCCGCATGGAACTTGCGGCCGTACCACGAGGCAACGCCCGATTCGCGGAACGGCCGGTCGTCGGTGATCGGTTGGTAGCCGCGGCCCAGCACCGTGTAGGGCTTGCTGGTGCCGCCGCTGCTGCGGATGGGCTCGATGCGGGGCTCGGCGTCGGGCACGCGGTCGAGGTCCGACGGAATGTTGGTGCCGGGGCCGTCGCGGCCACTGGCCACACCACCACCACTGCCGCTGCGGGGCCCGCTGGCGCAGCCGGCCAGCACGAGCGCGGCGGCCAGGGCGCAGGCCGTCAGCCCACGGGAAGCGAGGGCGCCGTCAGCCAAAGACCGCCTTCCACAGTGCCAGCATGGCGTCGCGCTCGGCGCTCAGGGCGGGCGGCGTGACCTGCGTCGGCTCTTCGTTCAGGCGCGCGGTGTGCTGCACGCGGCGCAGCTCGCGGTAGGCGGTGGCGGCGTCGCGGCCCACGCCTTCGGGCAGCAGTCCGGCCTGTTCGGCGCGCAGCAGCAGCGCGATGTTGCCCAGGTTGGGAATCAGCTCCGGGTGCGCGCCCGAGGCCGACAGCACCAGGAATTGCACCGCGAACTCGGCATCGACCATGCCGCCGGGGCTGTGCTTCACGTCGAAGCGGTCGGCCTTCACGGGGCGGGCGCCGCGCAGCTTGTTGCGCATGCCGATGATCTCGGCCTTCAGCGATTCGCGGTCGCGCGGCGCCACCAGCACGGCCTCGCGCACCTGGTCGAAGCGCGCGCCCAGTTCGGCGCCGTGGTCGGCGCTGCCGAGCACGAAGCGCGCGCGCGTCATGGCCTGGTGCTCCCAGGTCCATGCGGTGTTGCTGCCGCGCCCGAGCTGGTACTTTTCGTAGGCCTCGAAGCTGGTGGTGAGCAGGCCCGAGTTGCCGTTGGGGCGCAGCGCGGTGTCGATCTCGAACAGATCGCCCTCGCGCGTCTTCACCGTGAGCCAGTTGATGAGCTTGCGCACGTAGGCCGCATAGACCTCGCCGGCGCGCTCGTCGTCGTCGTCGTAGACGAACACGATGTCCAGGTCGCTGCCGTAGCCCAGCTCTTTGCCGCCCAATTTTCCGTAGCCGATGATCGCGAACTGCGGCACCTCGCGGTGCCGGTTGCGCACATGCGGCCAGCACCAGCGCGCGGTCACGCGCAGCGTGGTGTCGGCCAGCGCGCTCAGGTCGTCGGCCACCTGTTCGACGGTGATGCGGCCGTCCACGTCGCGCGCCAGCGTGCGGAACACCTCGGCGTGGTGGGCGTGGCGCAGCAGGTTCAGCAGGCGCTCTTCGTCGGCTTCGCCGGTGCGGGTGAGCGAGGTGTGGCGCGCTTCGAGTTCGCGCTCGAATTCGTCGGTGATGAAGCGGCCCGAGAGCATCTCGTCGCTCGCGAGCTCGTCGATCACGCCCGGGTGCTGCATCAAATAGCGCGCCGGCCATTTCGCGGCGCCCAGCAGGCGCAGCAGGCGTTCCTGCACGGCGGGGCGTTCGACCAGCAGCGCCAGGTAGCTCTCGCGGCGCATCAGCGGCTCGATCCAGTCGGCCCAGCGCATGGCGGCCTCGACGTGGCGCGGCGTCTGTCCCGCGCCGTCGCCGTCGGGTTCTTTCAGCCACTGGCCGGTGCGTTGCACCAGCTGGCGCAGGCGGCCCCGGGTTTCTTCGCGCAGGGCGAGCACGCGCGGCGTTTCGCACCAGTCGCGGATGCGCTCGGCAAACACGGGCGGCAGGTCGTCGAGCAGATCGGCCAGGTCGGCGGGCGCGGCCGATTTCTTGCCGTTGCACTTGCCGTTGCAGGGCTTCTCGCCGCCCAGCAGCTTGTCGAATTCCTGGGCCACGAACTCGCGGTGCGTGTCGAGCTGTTCGAGGAAGGGGCAGCAGTCGGCATAGCCCATCGACTGCGCGATCCAGCGCAGGTCGTCGTCATTGACCGGCAGCACGTGGGTCTGCTGGTCGTCCAGGTACTGGATGCGGTGCTCCACGCGGCGCAGGAACTCGTAGGCCGCGGCCAGCGTGTCGGCCGTGTCCTGCGGCATGAGGTTGGCGCGCGCCAGCCGTTGCAGCGCGTCGAGCGTGGGGCGCGTGCGCAGCTCGGGAAACTGGCCGCCGCGCACCACCTGCAGCAGCTGCACGGTGAATTCGATTTCGCGGATGCCGCCGCGCGAGAGCTTCACGTCGTTGGCGCGCTCGGGGCGTCCGGCGCTGCGGCGCGCCGACTGCTCGCGGATCTGGCGGTGCAGGATGCGCAGCGAGTCGAACACGCTGTAGTCGAGATAACGGCGGAACACGAAGGGCAGCACCACGGTGCGCAGCGCCTGGGCCTGGCCGCCGAGCACCACCTCGCGCGGCGCGACCACGCGGCTCTTCATCCAGGCAAAGCGCTCCCATTCGCGGCCCTGCACCTGAAAATATTCTTCGAGCGCATCGAGCGAGACCACGCTCGGCCCCGAGTTGCCGTTGGGCCGCAGCGCCAGGTCGACGCGGAACACGAAGCCGTGCTCGGTCACGTCGCCCACCAGCGCATAGATGCGCTTCACGGCGCGCGCAAAGTATTCCTGGTTCGACAGCTTGCCGCGCCCGTCGGCATCGCCGGCCGTGTCGCCGTCGACGTCGTACAGGTAGATGAGATCGATGTCGCTCGACACGTTGAGCTCGCGCGCGCCGAGCTTGCCCATGCCGATCACCCACAGCTGCGAGCGCTGGCCTTCGGGGCCAAGCGGCGCGCCGTGCTGGGCGTCGAGTTCGTGGCAGGCGTCCTGGCAGGCGATGTCCAGCGCCAGTTCGGCCAGCTCGGTCACGGCCGTGGTCACCACCGCGAGCGGGGCCTGCTGGTCGCAATCGAGTGTGACCAGACGTTCCATCGTGAGCTGGCGCACGATGCGCAACGCATCGCCCACGGCCACGCCGCGTGCGCGCAGCGCGTCGTAGGCGACGGTCATCGATTCGCGCCGGGGCTCGCCGGGCGGCAGCAGGTCGAGCTCGGCCGCATAGCGGCGACGCAGCCGCTGGACGAATCGGGAACTGGAAGAAAACGCGAAAGGCGTCGGATTGGATGGCAACTGATTCACACTGATGTGGGTTGGCGCGGAACCCGGCTCTAGGCTGGCGGTCATAATTCCCGACACAGCGCGACCCTCAATGAACGACACGGCGTCTTCCCCTTCACGTCTGCTCCAAATCACCGCTGTGACAGCGCGCTGGCTATTGGGTCTGCTCTTCGCTGCGTGGCTTCTGCTGGCGCTGTCAGTCGTGGTCCTGCACGCGTGGATTGTGCCGCGAATCGGCGATTTTCGCGGTGCACTCGAGGCGCAGGCTAGCAAGGCCATCGGTGTCCCGGTGCGCATCGGCGCCATCACCGCCCGCTCCGAAGGGCTATTTCCGGCCTTCGAATTGCGCGACGTGGTGCTGCAGGACGCAGACAAACGCGAGGCCCTGCGCCTCGTGCGGGTGGTGGCGAGCGTGTCGCCGCGCTCGCTGTGGCGCCTCAATTTCGAGCAGCTCTACATCGAGGGTCCGCAGCTCGACGTGCGCCGCGACACTCAGGGAAAACTCCATGTGGCTGGATTGCACATGGAGACCGACACGACCGGAGAAACCCGCGCCGCCGACTGGTTTTTCGCGCAGCGCGAGTTCGTCATCGAAGGCGGCACCGTGCGCTGGACCGACGAGCAGCGCGGCGCCGAACCGCTGCTGCTGACCGACGTGCGCTTCGTGTCCCGCAACGGCGCGCGCCGCCACGGCCTGCGGCTGGACGCCACGCCGCCGGCCGGCTGGGGCGAGCGCTTCACGCTGCGCGGCCAGTTCCGCCAGCCGCTGCTGTCGCTGCGCAGCGGCCACTGGCAGACCTGGGACGGCCAGCTTTATGCCGACCTGCCCTACATCGACGTCACCCGGCTGGGCCAGTACGTCTCGCTCGACGCGCGCATCCGCGAAGGCAACGGCGCGCTGCGCGTGTGGGCCGACGTGGACGACGGGCGCATCGTCGGCGGCGCTGCCGACCTGGGGCTGAACCGCGTCGACGCCTCGCTCGGCAAGGGGCTGCAGCCGCTGGTGCTGCGCGCCGTCACCGGCCGGCTGGCGGGGCAGATGAACGAAGACACCTTCGAGTTCTCGACCACCGCGCTGCAGTTCGACACCGTCGACGGCCTGCGCTGGCCCGGCGGCAACCTGTGGCTGCAGCACACGCCGGCCAAGGGCCGCACGCCCGAGCACGGCGCGCTGAAGGCCGACCGGCTCGACCTCGCGGCGCTGGCCCTCATCGCCGACCGGCTGCCGCTGGGCGAGGCCACGCACCGCGTGCTGGGCGCCTATGCGCCGCGCGGGCTGGTCGAGCGCATCGACATGAACTGGCAGGGCGCACCCGACGCGATCGCGCGCTACCAGGCCAAGGGCCGGGTCAGCGGGTTGCGCGTGGCGTCGCAGCCGGCGCCGGCCGCACCGAGCACGCCGACGCTCGCGGGCGCTCCCGCCGCACCGCCCCGCATTCATCCGGGCACCCCCGGCCTCAGCGGCGCCACGCTCGACTTCGACGCCAGCCACACCGGCGGCACCGCCACGCTGGCCATGGCCAAGGGCACGCTCGAATTCCCCGGCGTGTTCGAAGACCCGGTGATCCCCATCGACCGGCTCTCGACCCAGCTGCAATGGAAGCTCGACAACGGCGCCATGCAGGTGCAGATGTCGAAGCTGCGCTTTGCCAACGCCGACGCCGAGGGCGAGGCCGAGGCCCACTGGCGCACCAGCGATCCGGCCACCTCGAGCAGCCGTGCGCAGCACCCCGGCGTGCTCGACCTGCAGGGCAAGCTCACGCGCGCCGACGGCACCCGCGTCTTCCGCTACCTGCCGCTCGACATTCCGCAGCACACGCGCGACTACGTGCGCGAGTCGGTCGTCAAGGGCACGGCCAGCACGGTCGATTTCCGCGTGCGCGGCGACCTGCACGACATGCCCTTCATGGACCCGAAGCAGGGCGAGTTCCGCATCGCGGCCAAGGTGTCGGACGTGCACTACGCCTACGTGCCGCCGTCGCTTGCAGCCGCCACCACTGCCCCGGCGTCGCGCACCGGCCCGCCCGCCGCGCCGCCGCCCGTGTGGCCGGCACTCACCGGCGTGTCGGGTGAGCTGGTGTTCGAGCGCGCGGGCATGCTGGTGCGCAATGCGCGCGGGCGCATCGTGGGCGCGCCCGGCGTCGAGATCACGAAGGCCGAGGCGCAGATCGCCGACATGTCGCACCATGCCGCGCTGCTGCGCGTCGATGCGCAGGCCAGGGGGCCGCTGGGCGAGGTGCTGCGCGCCGGCGCACCGCTGGCCGGCGAGGCCGGGCCCTTCCTGCAGCGCGCGCGCGCCACCGGCTCGGCCGACTACAAGCTGCGCCTCGACCTGCCGCTGGAGAACGTCAACAACACCAAGGTGCAGGCCACCGTGACGCTGGCCGACAACGAGCTGCAGGTGGTGCCCGAGGCCCCGCCGTTCACGCAGGCGCGCGGCACGCTCAGCTTCACCGACACCGGCTTCTCGCTGGCCGGCGTGCAGGCCCGCCTGCTGGGCGGTGACGTGCGCGTCGAAGGCAAGGGCCGCTTCAGCGGACCCCAGCGCGAACTGGCACTGAAGGCGCAGGGAACGGCCAGCGCCGAAGGCCTGCGCGGCGCGCGCGAGGTCGACTGGTTGGCGCGCCTGGCCAAGCAGGCCACCGGCAGCACGCCGTACGCCGCCACCTTCTCGATGCGCGACAACACGCCCGAGTTCTCCCTCACCAGCAGCCTGCAGGGGCTGGCGCTGCAACTGCCGACGCCGCTCGTGAAGACCGCCGAAGAACAGATGCCGCTGCGCATCGAAAAGAAGGTGCTGGCGCGCGACGCCCGCCACGGCACCGCCACGCAGGACCAGCTGACGCTCGAACTCGGCCGCATCGGCTCGATGCAGTACGTGCGCGAGCTGTCGGCCACGGGCGAGGCGCGCGTGCTGCGCGGCGGCATCGGCGTCGGGCTGGCGCCGGGCGAGACGGCGCTGCCGTCCGACCGCGGCGTGTTCGCCAACGTCAACATCGCCAAGCTCGACATGGGCGCCTGGCAGACGCTGGTGGGCACCGCGGCGGTGGTCGCCGGCAGCGAGCGGGTCGACGATCCCGACCTGGCCTACCTGCCCACGCGCATCGCGGTGCGCGCGCAGCAACTGGGCATTGCGGGCCGCACCCTGCACAACGTGGTGCTCGGCGGCACGCGCGACGGCACGCTGTGGCGTGCCAACGTCGACGCCACCGAATTGAGCGGCTACGCCGAGTACAGCCACAGCCAGGCCGGCCGGCTCTATGCGCGGCTCGCGCGGCTGAAGATCGCGCCGGCCGAGGCCACCCAGGTCGAAGCCCTGCTCGACGAGCAACCGGGCACCCTGCCGGCGCTGGACATCGTGGTCGACGACTTCGAGCTGCTCGGCAAGCACCTGGGCCGCGCCGAGATCGACGCCGTCAACCGCGGCGGGCGCGAATGGCTGCTCAACAAGCTCGCGTTCAGCGTGCCTGAAGCCACCTTCACTGCCAAGGGCACCTGGGCCGCACCGGCGGGCGCCAGTGCCGGCCAGCGGCGCACGGCCATGAACTTCAAGCTCGACATCGCCGACGCCGGCGACCTGCTCACGCGCTTCGGCATGCCGGGCGTGCTGCGGCGCGGCAAGGGCCGGCTCGAAGGCGAGGTGAACTGGCGCGGCTCGCCGTTCTCGCTCGACTACCCGAGCCTGGGCGGCCAGCTGCAGGTCGACGTGGAGCAGGGGCAGTTCCTCAAGGCCGACCCCGGCCTGGCCAAGCTGCTGGGCGTGCTGAGCCTGCAGGCGCTGCCGCGCCGGCTCACGCTCGATTTCCGCGACGTGTTCAGCCAGGGCTTCGCCTTCGACTTCATCCGCGGCGACGCCAAGATCAACAAGGGCATCGCCAGCACCAACAACCTGCAGATGAAGGGCGTCAACGCCGCCGCACTCATGGACGGTTCGGCCGACATCGTGCGCGAGACGCAGAACCTGCGCGTGGTGGTGGTGCCCGAAATCAACGCCGGCACCGCCGCGCTGGTGGCCACGGCCATCAACCCGGCCATCGGCCTGGGCACCTTCCTCGCGCAGTGGGTGCTGAGCAAGCCGCTCGCGGCAGCCGCCACGCAGGAGTTCCACGTCGAAGGCACCTGGGCCGACCCCAAGATCACCAAGGTGCCGCGCTCGCTGCAGCTGCCCGGCCTGCCGGGTGCATCGACTGCGGGTGAAGGCAAGAAATCGGAGACCACGCAATGAAAGTCGCAGCCATCCAGATGGTGTCCGCCATCACCCGCGAAGCCAACCTCGTGCGGGCCCACGCCCTGCTCGGGCAGGCGGCGCGCGACGGCGCCGAGCTCGCGGTGCTGCCCGAGTATTTCTGCATGATGGGCGCGCGCGACACCGACAAGCTCGGCCTGCGCGAAACCGCCGGTGCCGGCACCGTGCAGGGCTTCCTGGCCGATGCCGCGCGCGAGTTCGGCCTGTGGATCGTGGGCGGCACGCTGCCCATCGAGAGCGACGACGCCGACCACGTGTTCAACAGCTCGCTGGCCTTCTCGCCCGAAGGAAAGTGCGTGGCGCGCTACGACAAGATCCATCTGTTCTTCTTCGACAACGGCACCGAGCACTACGACGAGCGCCGCGTCATCGCACCCGGCGCGCAGCCCGTGGTGTTCGACCTGCCGTCGCGCGACGGCCACGCCTGGCGCGTGGGCATGAGCGTGTGCTACGACCTGCGCTTTCCCGAGCTGTACCGCGCACTGGCGGGGCAGGGCGCTGATCTGCTGCTGGTGCCCAGCGCCTTCACGCGCACCACAGGCGCCGCCCACTGGGAGGTGCTGCTGCGCGCCCGCGCCATCGAGAACCTGGCCTGGGTGGTCGCGCCCGCGCAGGGCGGCACGCATGAGAACGGCCGCCAGACCTGGGGCCAGTCGCTGGTCATCGACCCCTGGGGCACCGTGGTGGCGCAGCAGGCCGCCGAAGAGGGCGTGGTGCTGTTCGACCTCGACGCCCGCCAGGTCGAGCGCACGCGCGCCCAGCTGCCCGCGCTGTCGCACCGCGTGCTCGCCTGACGATGGCCGACGAGGCGCTGGACCTTCCCGCACCGCCGCCGCCGCCGCCCGAGCCATCGCGGCAGCGCCGGGTGTGGATCGCCTTCGCGCGCCTGCGCTCGCTGTGGCAGCGCTGGTTCCTCTGGCTGCTGCTGGCGGTGCTGGTGCTGGCGCTGCTGGTCACTGTGGTGTGGCTGGCCGGTCGGCACGAGGTCGAGCAGGTGCAGGCGGCGCTCGAGCGCGACACCGCCGATGCCGTCGTCGACCTGCGCAGCGGCCTGCAGCGCAACGCCCAGAGTCTGCGCGCCACGCTCGCGCCCGGCATGGAGCGCACGCACTGGGCCGACCGCGCGGCGGCGCAGCTGCGCGAGCACCGCGAATGGCTGCGGCTCGAATGGCGCGACGCCGAGCTGCGCCCCATCGAGGCCGTGAACACGCCCTACCGCATGCGCATCCTCGAGGAGAGCAACCGCGGCCCCGCGCAGTCCGACGTCACGCTGGCCTGCACCACCGCGCGCAAGGCCGGCGCACCCGCCTACTCGCCCAGCCACTACGTGCCCGTGGCCGGCGGCGGCGGTGTCGAGGTGATGGAGCTGTGCCTGCCGATGGACAGCGGCGACTACCTGGTGGCGAGCTACTCGCTGCGCGACACGCTGGTCGAACTGGTCGGCCCCACGCTCACGCGCGGTCAGGAGGTCGCCTTCACCGAGGCCGACGGCACGCGGCTGGTGGCGCTGGGCACCTCGCGGCGCATCGGCACGCGCGTGTTCACCTCGCAGCAGCGCATCGACCTGCCGGGCGCCTCGCTCATGCTGCGCGTGGACGGCTGGCGCGCCGCGCCCGACCTGTTCCCGAACATGCTCACGGCGCTGGTCACGGCGATCTCGATCGCACTCGTGTCGGTGCTCATCCTGCTGGCGCGCGACACCCGCCGCCGCCTGCGCGCCGAGCGCGACCTGGCCGACGCACTGGCCTTTCGCAAGGCGATGGAAGACTCGGTCGTCACCGGCCTGCGCGCGCGCGACCTGCAGGGCCGCATCACCTACGTCAACCCGGCCTTCTGCGAGATGGTCGGCTTCACGCCCGAAGAGCTCATGGCCGACAGCGTCGAGGCGCCCTACTGGCCCACCGAGCTGGCGCACGAATACCACCTGCGCCAGACGCGCCGTTTCGCGGGCGGCCTGCCGCCGCGCGAGGGCTTCGAGTCGGTCTTCATGCGCAAGGACGGCACGCGCTTTCCGGTGCTGATCTTCGAGGCGCCTCTCATCAACGCGCACAAGGTGCAGACCGGCTGGATGAGCGCCTTCATCGACGTGAGCGAGCAGCGCCGCGTCGAAGAACTCTCGCGCGCCAGCCAGGAGCGCCTGCAGGCCAGCGCGCGCCTGGCCACCGTGGGCGAGATGGCCTCGCTGCTGAGCCACGAACTCACCCAGCCGCTGGCCGCGATTGCCAGCTACGCCACCGGCTCGCTCAACCTGCTGGGGCCTGAAGTGAAGGGCGAGCAGGCCGAGGTGGCCATGGCCGTGAAGCGCATCGCCGAGCAGGCCGACCGCGCGGGCCAGGTGATCCGCAGCGTGCACGACTTCGTGCGCCGGCGCGACCGCATGCGCGAGGCCGTGGCGCCGCAGGCACTCATCGACGCCGTGCTGCCGCTGGTGCGGCTGCAGGCCCGCAAGCTCGACGTGGCGATCGAGATCGTGTGCGAAGAGCGCCTGCCCGCCGTGGTGTGCGACCGCACGCTGGTCGAGCAGGTGCTGCTGAACCTTGCGCGCAATGCCATGCAGGCGATGGACAGTCCCGACAACACCGGCAACCGCCTGTTGAGGCTGCGCGTGGCGCGCGCCCTGCCCGTGGGCGCCACCGTGCCGGCCGACGGCCGCCGCTGGCTCGAGTTCTCCGTGGCCGACCTGGGCTGCGGCATCAGCGACGAGGTGGCGGCGCGCCTGTTCACGCCCTTCTTCACCACCCGCGCCGACGGCATGGGCCTGGGCCTGAGCCTGTGCCGCACCGTGGTGGAGCAACATGGCGGCGCGCTGATGTTCGAACCCAACCGCCCGCGCGGCACCGTCTTCAGGTTTACGCTACCGGCTGCGGGATAGCCGCTTTTTTCTTCTTCTTCTTCGTTTTCTGTTCCGCTGGACCTCATGGCATGCAACCGCTGATCGATGGCTTGATCTTTATCGTGGACGACGACGCCAGCGTGCGCGAGGCGCTGGCCTGGCTGCTGCGTTCGCGCCGCCTGGCCAGCGAACACTTCGGCAGCGCCGAGGCCTTCGAGCAATACCTCACCGAGGCGCCGCTGCCCGACCAGCCGCGCTGCCTGCTGCTGGACGTGCGCATGCCTGGGATGAGTGGGTTGGTGCTGTTCGACCGGCTGGCCGAACGTGGCCTGCTGGCCGAGATGCCGGTGATCTTCCTGACCGGCCATGCCGACGTGCCGACCGCCGTCGAGGCGGTCAAGCGCGGGGCTTTCGATTTCTGCGAGAAGCCGTTCTCGGACAACGCACTGGTCGACCGCATCGAACAGGCGCTGGGCATGTCGCAGCGCGCCCTCGAAGTGCAGCGCGTGCGCCGCGGCCTGGCCGGCCGCATCGCCGAGCTGACCGACCGCGAGCGCGACGTGATGCGGCTCGTGGTCGAGGGCCTGCCGAACAAGCTCATCGCCGACCAGCTCGCGATCAGCGTGCGCACGGTGGAGGTCCACCGGGCGCGCGTGTTCGAGAAGATGGAAGTGAAGTCGGCGGTCGAGCTGGCGAACCGCCTCCGGGACCTTTAGAAGGTCAGATTTTCTCGGCGACGAAGATTTCGACGCGGCGGTTCTGCGCGCGGCCGGCGGCCGTGCCGTTGTCCGCCAGCGGCTCGCGCGAGCCGCGGCCGTCGGTGGTGATCACGGTGGTCGACACGCCGCGGCCCACGAGGTGGTTGCGCACGCTGTCGGCGCGGCTCACCGAGAGGCGCTCGTTGCCTTCTTCGCTGCCCGTGCTGTCGGTGTGGCCGACCACGCGCAGGCTGGCGGTGGTGGCGCTCTTCAGGCCTTCGGCGACCTTGTCGAGCACCTGCGCCAGATTGCGCTTGACGTTGGCGCGGCCCGTGTCGAACGAGAGTTCATTCGGAATCACGACGTGAAGCTGGTTGTCGGCGGTCTGCTCGATCACCGTGCCCGTGCCCTTGGTGGAGCTTTCGAGCTCGGCCTTCAGCGCGTCCAGGCGGGCGGTCCAGCTGTTGGCCGGTGCGGCCTGCTGTGCGGCCGGTGCTTCGGCCGGCGGGGTCGACGATGCGCAACCCGCGATGAACAACACAGCGGCCATGGCCGCGCTCGACACAACAAACTTCCTCATGAATTTTCCCTCTGATTGAACCAATGAAAACTGAAGCGGGAACCGGCCGTTCGATGACGCGGCCGGTTTCCCGTTGGGGCTGCGATCAGCCGCGCTGTGCGCGCTCGCCCACGTAGATCTCGACGCGGCGGTTCTGTGCCCGGCCGGCGTCGCTGTTGTTGTCGGCCACCGGCTCATGCGAGCCGCGGCCTTCGATACGGAAGGCCGCAGCGCTCACGCCGCGTGCCACCAGGTAGTCGCGCGTGCTGGCGGCGCGGTCCACCGACAGCGGGTTGTTGATGGCGTCGGAGCCGGTGCTGTCGGTGTGGCCAATGATGCGCACCTCGGCGTTCGGGTTGTTGCGCAGGCCGTTGGCGAACTGGTCGAGCACGGGCGCGAAGTTCGACTTGATGTTGGAGCGGCCCACGTCGAACGACACGTCGCTCGGAATGGCGAGCTTCAGCTCGTTGTTGGCCGTCTGCGTCACGGCCACGCCGGTGCCCTGCGTGGCGGCTTCCATCTGGCGCTTCTGGTTTTCCATGCGCTGCGACCACAGGTAGCCGCCGAGCGCGCCGGCTGCCGCGCCGACCACGGCGCCCGTGCCGATGGCACCGCGGTTGCCGCCGGTGGCCGAGCCGATGGCGGCGCCGCCGAGGGCACCGATGCCGGCACCGATGCCGGTGTTGCGCTGGGTGTCGGTCATTCCGCCGGCGCAGCCGGACAGGACGAGGGCAGCTGCGGTGGTTGCAAGAACGAACTTTTTCATGGCGATGCCTTTCCAGGTTGAATCAAACGGGCCACAGCTTAGCCCTCGACGGGTATGCGATGGTACGTGCTCAAAGCCCTACGGAAAATAAGAAAACTTTCGCCATCGCCCGTGAATGCTGCGATGATTGCTACTAAAGTTGTAGCAATAGGGTGCTTGTCCGACAGCGGGGCGCGCCGTGCGGCTACACGAGCAATTCACACTTTGGGCGGGGGATCGCGATCCGAGCTCTCGGCATCAGCGTCGGGCTCGTCATGCAGTTCACCCTTGTTGCGCCCGGAAAACATGGTCCACCAGATGATCAAGATCAGGACGAGTCCCGCGGCGAGGGCTTCAAGCAGAATCAAACCCATGAGAAATGGACTCCAGTGGCTGGTGGGGCTTGCGATCGTAGCAACGCTCGCCGGCTGTTCCCTCGGCCCCCGCGCCCCCGACACCCCCACCCGACCCACCGTCACCCCGCCGCGCGACCTCGGTCCGCTGACCGGATCGCTCGCGCATCCGAAAAGCCGCTGGGTGCCCGTGGGCTGGTCCGAACTGCCGGGCTTCAGCGAAGACCCTTTGCATGAAGCGTGGATCGCGCTGCTGGCCAACTGCGCACGCCCCAACGCCGCCTTCGCGCCGCTGTGCCGCGAGGTGCGCCAGCTCGCCATCGCCACGCCCGAAGAGCAGCGCCGCTGGATGACCGACCGGCTGCAGCCCTACCGCGTCGAGTCGCTCGCGGGCCAGAGCGAAGGCAAGCTCACGAGCTACTACGAGCCCGTGTACGAAGCCTCGCGCGTGCCCTCGGCCGGCTTCAGCGTGCCGCTGTACCAGGCGCCCGACGGCCTCGTGCCCAAGCGCCCCTGGTTCACGCGCCAGGAAATCGAGACCCTGCCCGAGGCCCAGGCCGCGCTGCGCGGTCGCGAGATCGCCTGGATGGCCGACCCCATCGATGCGCTCATGCTGCACATCCAGGGCTCGGGCCGGTTGCGCATCACCGAGGCCAACGGCTACCAGCACACCGTGCGCGTGGCCTACGCGGCCACCAACGAGCAGCCGTACCGCAGCGTGCAGCAATGGCTCATGAGCCAGGGCGTCGCCAAGGTCGGCAAGTGGCCCGACGACACCAAGGCCTGGGTTGCGCAGAACCCGCAGCGCGTGTCGCAGCTGCTGTGGAGCAACCCGCGCTACGTGTTCTTCCGCGAAGAGACCCTGAGCGAGCTCGACGCCGCCTTCGGCCCGCGCGGTGCGCAGGGCGTGCCGCTCACGGCCGGGCGCTCCATCGCGGTCGACCGCGAGAGCATTCCCTACGGCACGCCGGTCTGGCTCGCATCGAGCGGCCCGACCGCGCAGTTGCAGAAGCTGGTGGTGGCGCAGGACACGGGCAGCGCCATCCTGGGCGCCGTGCGCGCCGACTACTTCGCCGGCACCGGTGCCGAGGCCGGCCGGCTCGCCGCGAGCGTGAACCAGCCGCTGCGGCTGTGGGCGCTGTGGCCGAGGCAGTTGCCGGCGCCTTGAAGCCCTCGGCGGCTTGAACGACACAACGGCGCGGTGATCCCGCGCCGTTTTGCATGCCGCCGACCGGGGCGTTGTCGGGGTGTTGTCGGGGCGACCGTCATCGTTCTGTCATGCGCGATGCACGCCTTCGTCATGGGCGCCTTTTAAGGTCTGCGGCCTGACAGAGGCCGACTTTAGGCCTCATGCCGACCCACCCCACGATCCCTGGAAAACAAAATGACTGATCACGTCAAGGCGCCCGCCGCCTCCCGCCGTCACGCCCTGAAACTGCTGGGCGCCGCCCCGATGCTCCCGCTGGGCGGTGTCGCCTTCCTCACCGCCTGCGGTGGTGGTGGCGGCGGTGGCCAGGCCTTCCCGCCCTTCGTGGTGCCGCCGCCGGCGCCTGCGCCTGCGCCCGCACCGGCAGCCCAGTTCGTGTCGGCCGAATTCAACGGCATGGCCGCGCCCACGCTGGACGTTCCCGCCGCCATGGCCACGAACACCGTGAACTCCACGCTCAAGGTGTCGTTCGACAACGGCAGCTCCACCGAGTACCGCCTGGCCTACCAGCCCTTCTTCCTGACCGGCGACATGGTGCCGGACGGCAAGGGCGGCAAGATCCTCGCGGGCGGCTATGTCGACATCAAGAACCAGCCGATCATCGATGCGTCGGTGGTGGGCAAGGAACGCCAGTTCTTCTCGGACAGCCCGGACGGCACCTCGCTGATCGCGCTGCCCAACGCCAACGTGCCCGGCATCAAGGGCAAGGCCGTGTTCGCCGTGGTCCAGTTCGAATACACCACGCGCAACCTGAAGGGCGAAGGCACCTACGGCACGCTGCCGTCGCCCATCGCGGTGCTCACGCTCGACCAGGACCAGACCACCGGCAAGCTGAGCCTGGTCAAGTACCACAACGTCGACATGTCGAGCGCCCACGGCCTGTGGATCACCTGCGGCGCCAGCCTGTCGCCGTGGAACACCCACCTGTCCAGCGAAGAGTACGAGCCTGACGCGACCACCGCCGCCGGCACTGACATGTTCAAGGCCTACAGCAAGAACGTGTTCGGCGACGAGACCAAGGCCAACCCGTACCACTACGGCCACCTGCCCGAGGTCACCGTGAACCCCGACGGCACCGGCAGCGTGAAGAAGCACTACTGCATGGGCCGCATCTCGCACGAGCTGATCCAGGTCATGCCCGACAACCGCACCGCCATCATGGGCGACGACTACACCAACGGCGGCTTCTTCATGTTCGTTGCCGACAAGGAAAAAGACCTGTCGGCCGGCACGCTCTACGTGGCCCGCTACGAAGCCGGCTACTCGATTGACCCCGCAGCAGCCGCCACCAAGATGACGTGGATCAACCTGGGCCATGCCACCAGCGCCGAGATCGAGGCACTGGCCAATACGCTCAAGGCCACGGACATCATGGATGTGACCACCACCGATCCGGTCGACCCCACGTACACCGCCATGTACCTGGACGGCAAGGCCAGCTGGGGCCGCGTGAAGCCCGGCATGGAAAAGGCCGCGGCTTTCCTGGAAACCCACCGCTACGCCAACGTGAAGGGCGCCAGCATGGCCTTCACCAAGATGGAAGGCACCACCGTCAACATCAAGGACAAGGTGGCCTACTCCGCGCTGCAGAACATCCAGGACTCGATGGTCGAAAAAGGCAAGGGCTGGTCGGCGGCCAACAACATCGCGCTGCCCAAGAAGCTCAGCGCCGGTGGCGTGATGGCGCACAACCTTGTGGGCGGCCAGAAGGACGCCGACGGCAAGTCCATCAACAGCGACTGGGTGCCCACGCAGACCCGCGCACTGATCGTCGGCGAAGACCTCACCACGCCCGACGCACTGGGCAACACCTCCAGCCCCGACAAGATCGGCAATCCCGACAACCTCAAGTTCTCGGAAAAGCTGCGCACGCTGTTCATCGGCGAGGACAGCAGCAGCCACGTCAACAACTTCCTGTGGGCCTACAACATCGACACCAAGAAGCTCTCGCGCCTCATGTCGATTCCCGCGGGTGGCGAATCGACCGGCCTGCATGCCGTGGACGAGATCAACGGCTGGACCTACATCATGAGCAACTTCCAGCACGCGGGTGACTGGGGCACGGGCCCTTCGAAGACGCCTGCCGATGGCCTGCATGGCAAGGTCTACACCACGCTCGACCCGCTGGTGCGTGCCAACTACAAGGACCGCTACGCCGCCGCCGTCGGCTACCTCACGGCCGACCCGATCCAGATCAAGCTGGCGAAGTAAGCCTTCGAGGCTTGGCCCTCAAGACGGCGCTGTCGGCAACGGCAGCGCCGTTTTGTATCTGACCTGCTTGAGCGCAAAGCTCGAGCGGATCTTCTCGATCCCCGGAATCGGCGTCAGCTGTTCCATGATGAAGCGCTCCAGCGCCGCCATGTCGGCCACGGCGATGCGGATCAGGTAGTCGCTGTCGCCGGTCATCAGGTAGCACTCCATCACCTCGTCGTGCTCGGCGATGCGCTGCTCGAAGTCGGCCAGCGACTGCTTGCTCTGCGTCGTCAGGCTGATCGAGATGAACACGTTGAGCCCCAGGCCCAGCGCCTTGGCGTTCGCCAGCGCCACATAGCGATCGATCACGCCGCTGGTCTCCAGCACCTTCACGCGCGCCAGGCAGGGCGACGGCGACAGGTGCACGCGGCGCGCGAGTTCGACGTTCGACAGGGCGCCGTCGCGTTGCAGCTCGTCGAGAATGCGCAGGTCGATGGCATCGAGTTCCATGAAATTCCGTGAAGCTCTTGAATCGCGGCATTTTATGCTTGCGAATAGCCATGAAATCGAAGGTGCCGGTAGCTAATTTTCCGCAAGGCGGCTTAAAGTGCTGGCATGAACGCCCCGATCTCCGCCGACCAGATGCGCGCCCTGTTGCTCGACACGCCGCCGTCGCACGACCCCGACCCCGAAGAGACCGCCGAGTGGCGCGACGCCTTCCTGGCGCTGGCGCAGACGCAAGGTCCGCAGCGCGCGCGCCAGATGCTGGCCGAGCTGGCACGCCTGGCGCGGCAGCAGCGCATCGGCTGGCAGCCCGAGCTGGCCACGCCGTACGTCAACACCATCGCCGCGGCCGACCAGCCGCCGTTCCCGGGTGACCTTGCGGTCGAGGAAAAGCTCGCCTCGCTCATGCGCTGGAACGCGCTCGCGATGGTGGCCAAGGCCAACCAGGCGTACGGCGAACTCGGCGGCCACATCGCCAGCTATGCGAGCGCGGCCGACCTGTTCGAAACCGGCTTCAACCACTTCTTTCACGCGCGCAGCCCGGCGCACCGCGGCGATTTGGTGTTCTTCCAGCCGCACAGCGCGCCCGGCGTGTATGCGCGGGCGTATCTCGAAGGGCGCCTGAGCGCAGAAGACCTGAACCACTACCGCCAGGAACTCACTGCGCCGGCGTTCGTGAACGGCAGCGGCGCGCGCGGGCTGTGCAGCTACCCGCACCCGTACCTGATGCCGGACTTCTGGCAGTTCCCCACCGGCTCGATGGGCATCGGCCCGATCAGCTCGATCTATCACGCGCGCTTCATGCGCTACCTCACGCACCGCAACCTGCTGAATTGCGAAGGCCGCAAGGTCTGGGGCGTGTTCGGCGACGGCGAGATGGACGAGCCCGAATCGATGAGCGCGTTGACGCTCGCCGCGCGCGAAAAACTCGACAACCTCGTGTGGGTCGTCAACTGCAACCTGCAGCGCCTCGATGGCCCGGTGCGCGGCAACGGCCGCATCATCGACGAGCTCGAAAAGCTCTTCGCCGGCGCCGGATGGAACGTCGTCAAGCTCGTGTGGGGCAGCGACTGGGACGGCCTCTTCGCGCAGGACGTGAGCGGCGCCCTGGCCCGTGTGTTCGCGAACACCGTCGACGGCCAGATGCAGACCTTCGCCGCCAAGGACGGCCGCTTCAACCGCGACAACTTCTTCGGCCAGAACCCCGAGCTCGCGCGCCTGGCCGAAGGCATGACCGACGAGCAGATCGACCGCCTGAAGCGCGGCGGCCACGACCTCGTGAAGATTCACGCCGCGTACGCCGCCGCGGCTGCGCACAAGGGCCAGCCTACCGTGATCCTCGCCCACACCAAGAAGGGCTACGGCATGGGCAGCGCCGCGCAGGGCAAGATGACCACGCACTCGCACAAGAAGATGGGCGACGTCGACCTCATCGAGTTCCGCGACCGCTTCAACCTGCCGCTCACCGACGCGCAGGCCACCGCGATGGATTTCTACCGCCCGGCCGAAGACAGCGCCGAGATGCGCTACCTGCGCCAGCACCGCGAAGCGCTCGGCGGTGCCATGCCGCGCCGCGAGACCGCGTGCGACGTCGTGCCCAAGCCCGACATCGCGGCCTACGCGCAGTTCGCCACGGCCGCCGCGGGCAAGGAGATGAGCACCACCATGGCCTTCGTGCGCATGCTGGGCAACCTCATGAAGGACAAGGCGCTGGGCCCGCGCATCGTGCCCATCGTGGCCGACGAGGCGCGCACCTTCGGCATGGCCAACCTGTTCAAGCAGGTCGGCATCTACTCGAGCGTGGGCCAGCGCTATGCGCCGGAAGACATCGGCTCGGTGCTGAGTTATCGCGAAGCCACCGACGGGCAGATCCTTGAAGAAGGCATCAGCGAAGCCGGCGCCATCGCGAGCTGGACGGCCGCGGCCACGAGCTACAGCGTGCACGGCCTGGCGATGCTGCCGTTCTACATCTACTACTCGATGTTCGGCTTCCAGCGCGTGGGCGACGCCATCTGGGCCGCGGCCGACCAGCGCGCGCGCGGCTTTCTGCTGGGCGCCACGTCGGGCCGCACCACGCTCGGCGGCGAAGGCCTGCAGCACCAGGACGGCAGCAGCCACCTCGTGGCCGCGACCATTCCGAACTGCAAGGCCTACGACCCGGCCTTCGCGGGCGAGATGGCGGTCATCGTCGACGCGGGCATCCGCGAGATGATGGTCGAGCAGCAGGACGTGTTCTATTACGTCACGCTCATGAACGAGAACTACGCGCAGCCCGACCTGCCGGCCGGCGCCGAGGCCGACATCCTGCGCGGCTGCTACCGCTTCGGCACCTACGCACCGGCATCGGGCAAGGCGAAGCAAAGCGTCACGCTGCTGGGCTCGGGCGCGATCCTTACCGAGGTCATCAAGGCCGCGCAGCAGCTGGCGGACGAAGGCATCGAGGCCGAGGTGTTCAGCGTCACGAGCTGGAGCGAGCTGGCGCGCGACGGCCAGGCCTGCGAGCAGCGCGCGCTGGCCGGCGAGAAGAACGCCGGCACGCCCTTCGTCGCGCAGCAGCTCGGCAAGGGCAGCAGCAAGGCCCCGATCGTCGCCGCCACCGACTATGTGCGCGCCCTGCCCGAGAGCGTGCGCGCCTTCCTGCCCGAAGGCCGCCGCTACCTCACGCTGGGCACCGACGGCTTCGGTCGCAGCGACACGCGCGCCGCCCTGCGCGACTTCTTCGGCGTGGACGCGGCGAGCATCGCGCGGGCTGCGCGCCACGCGCTCGGCCTCTGACACAGGCGAAGGCGCAGACGCGGCCATGCGGCGTGACGGTGCGGTGCCTGCGTTAGAGTCGCAGACCCCACCGCCTCCCCGCGCCCATGACCCCCCGTTTCCAGTCCCTCGCTCCCGCCGTCCGCCTGGCCGACCAGGTGGCGGATGCGCTCGTGGCCGAGGTGCGCAGCGGGCGCTTGTCGGAAGGCGACCGGCTGCCCACCGAGACCGCGTTGGCCACCCAGTTCGGCGTGAGCCGCACCGTGGTGCGCGAGGCGGTGTCGCGGCTCAAGTCGCTCGGGCTGGTCGATTCGCGACAGGGCAGCGGCATGTTCGTGCGCGCTGCCGGCGTGGAGCCTTTGCGCTTCGAGATGCCGCATGTCGCGTCGCGCGAAGCGGTGGTGCAGATGGTCGAGCTGCGCCGCGCGCTCGAGGCCGAGGTGGCCGCGCTCGCGGCCGAGCGCCGCACGCCCGAGGACATGCTGCGCATCCGCGACGCCATCGATGCGCTGCAGGCGGCGGTGTCGATGGGCGGCAACGGGGCCGACGAGGACGTGCGCTTTCACCGCGCCATCGCCGAGGCCGCGCGCAACCCGTTCCTCATCGGCACGCTGCAGTACCTGCGGCAGTTCCTGCATGGCGCCACCCGCGTCACGCGCGCCAACGAGGCGCGCCGTGCCGACTTCGTGCGCGAAGTGGCGCAGGAGCACGCGCGCATCGTCGAGGCGATCGACGCCGGCGACCCGCTGGCCGCGCGCGAAGCCGCCAAGGCGCACATGGACAACGCCATCCGCCGCATCGAGCAGGCCGACCCGGCCTTCTGGCAGCAGGAAGGCGCCCAGCTCGCCCGACCCCTGGTCGAAGGCTGGCCAGAGGGCAAGTAAGCCCACGCTCACAATTTTCTGAAGGGGTCTGGATGTGCGGGTTATCCCGTATCCGAGAGCTTGTCTTAAATTTGTATGATGACCTGACAAGTAAGGGGCGACCGCGCCGCAGGGTGACGGGACGGCCCCGTTTTTTCATCCAGCGGACTCCCTCCCAATGACTTCCACCCTCCAGGCCGGCGCGCCTTCGGCCATGGCCGACCTGCCCGTCGATGCCGCGCTCGAGAAACGCGCCTACGCCAAGGTGTTCTGGCGCCTCGTGCCCTTCCTGATGCTTTGCTACGTGGTCGCGTACCTCGACCGCGTGAACGTCGGCTTCGCCAAGCTGCAGATGGGCGCGGACCTCGGTTTCAGCGAAACCGTGTTCGGCCTGGGCGCCGGCATCTTCTTCCTGGGCTACTTCCTGTTCGAGGTGCCGAGCAACCTGCTGCTCAACCGCGTGGGTGCCCGCGTGTGGATCGCGCGGATCATGATCACCTGGGGCCTGCTGTCGGCCTGCTTCGTGTTCGTGGAAACGCCGACCAGCTTCTACATCCTGCGCTTCCTGCTCGGCGTGGCCGAGGCCGGCTTCTACCCCGGCGTGATCCTGTACCTGACGCATTGGTACCCGTCGCACCGGCGCGCGCGGATCATCGCGGTGTTCATGTCGGCGATTCCCGTGGCGGGCATCTTCGGCAACCCGCTGTCGGGCTGGATCATGGACGCCTTCCACGGCGTGTCGTCGATGCACGGCTGGCAGTGGATGTTCATCATCGAAGCCATTCCCGCCGTGCTGGTGGGCGTGATGGTGCTGCTCTACCTGGACAACGGCATCCAGCACGCACGCTGGCTCTCGCCTGAAGAAAAGCAGCTGCTGCAACGCGAGGTCGCGCGTGACCAGGCGCACGGCGCCAAGGGCCCGCACTCGGTGGGCGCGATGTTCCGCGACGCGCGCGTGTGGTGGATGGCGCTGATCTACTTCGCCTTCGTCATGGGCCAGTACGCGCTGACCTTCTGGCTGCCGACGCTGGTGAAAGCCACAGGCGTGCAGGGCAACTTCAACATCGGCCTGCTGAGCGCCATTCCGTTCCTCTGCGCGATCGTCGCGATGAACCTCTTCGGCCGCAGCGCCGACGCGCGCCGCGAACGTCGCTGGCACCTGATCATTCCCGCGATGATGGGCGCCGTGGGCTTCACGGTCGCGGCCTCGTACACGCAGAACACGGTCGTGTCGCTGACCTTCCTGTCGCTCGCGGCCGCCGGCGTGCTCACCTGCGCGCCGCTGTTCTGGTCGCTGCCCACCGCCTTCCTCTCGGGCACGGCGGCGGCGGCGGGCATCGCGGTCATCAACTCGGTGGGCAACCTCGCGGGCTTCGTGAGCCCGTACCTCATCGGCTACCTGAAGGACCTCACGGGCAGCACGCAGATCGGCATGTACGTGCTGGCCGGCGCGCTGGTGCTCGGTGCCATCGGCGTGTGGCTCACGCCCAAGCAACTCGTCAACCGTTGATCGAAGGACGCACGACATGACTTCTTCTTCCACCAACACCCCCGTCGTCGGCCTCGTGGGCCTGGGCGCCATGGGCAGCGGCATGGCGCAATCGCTGCGCCGCGCGGGCCATGCGCCGCATGTGTTCGACGTGCGCCCCGGCGTCGCCGAAGCCTTCGCGCGCGACGGCGGCACGGCCTGCGACACGCTGGCTGCGCTCGGCGCGCAGTGCGACATCGTGGTCAGCGTGGTCGTCAACGCGGCGCAGACCGAGTCGGTGCTGTTCGGCGACGGCACCACGCCCGGCTGCGCGGCGTCGATGAAGCCCGGCAGCCTGTTCGTGATGTGCTCCACCGTCGACCCGAACTGGTCCGTCGCGCTCGAAGCGCGCCTCGCACAGCAGGGCATCCTGTACCTCGACGCACCGATCTCCGGCGGCGCCGCCAAGGCCGCGAGCGGCCAGATGACGATGATGACCGCCGGCACGCCCGCGGCGTACGAGAAAGCCGGCGCCATGCTCGACGCGATGGCCGCCAAGGTCTACCGCCTGGGCGATTCGGCCGGCGCGGGCAGCAAGGTGAAGGTCATCAACCAGCTGCTGGCCGGCGTGCACATCGCCGCTGCGGCCGAAGCCATGGCACTGGGCCTGCGCGAGGGCGTGAACCCCGACGCGCTGTACGAGGTCATCACCCACAGCGCCGGCAACAGCTGGATGTTCGAGAACCGCATGGCCCACGTGCTCGCGGGCGACTACACGCCGCTGTCGGCCGTCGACATCTTCGTGAAGGACCTGGGCCTGGTGCTCGACGTGGCGCGCGCCAGCAAGTTTCCGCTGCCGCTGTCGTCCACCGCGCACCAGATGTTCATGCAGGCCTCCACGGCCGGCTTCGCGCGCGAAGACGACAGCGCGGTCATCAAGATCTTCCCGGGCATCGAATTGCCTGCTGCGAAAGAATCGAAGAAATAGCATTGAGCGTTGCGCTCCACCGATCAGGAAAGACACACACCATGAACGTTCTCATCACCGGCGGCTGCGGCTTCCTCGGCGCCCGCCTCGCCCGCACCCTGCTCGCAGGCGGCCCGCTCGCACTGGCCGGCGGCCAGCCCCAGGACATCGCACGCATCACGCTCGCCGACCGTGTGCCGCCGCCCGCCGACCTCGCCGCCGACGCGCGCATCCAGTTCGTGCAGGGCGACCTCTACGAACAGGCCGCCAATGGCGCGCTGCCGCTGGCCGACACCGACGCCGTGTTCCACCTCGCCGCCGCCGTGAGCGGCGAGTGCGAGGCCGACTTCGACCTCGGCATGCGCAGCAACCTCGACACCACGCGCGCCCTGCTCGACGCCTGCCGCAGCGCCGGTCATGCGCCCGTGTTCGTGTTCTCCAGCTCCGTCGCCGTGTTCGGCGATTCGCCCGAGCAGCGCCTGCCCGCGGTGATCGAAGACACGACGCTGCCCACGCCGCAGAACAGCTACGGCATCCAGAAGTTCATCGGCGAGCAGCTCGTGGCCGACTACACGCGCAAGGGCTTCGTGCAGGGCCGCAACGTGCGGCTCATGACGGTGTCGGTGCGCCCGGGCCGCCCGAACGGCGCGGCCTCCAGCTTCCTGAGCGGCATGCTGCGCGAGCCGCTGGCCGGCGTGCGCGCACGCTGCCCCGTGGCGCCCGAGACGCCGGTCGCACTGGCCTCGCCCGGCAACACCGTCGCCGGCATCGTGCGCGCGGCCACCGCCGGCGCTGCCGAATGGGGCGCACGCACCGCGATCAACCTGCCCGCGCTGACCACCACCGTGCGCGAGATGGCGCAGGCGCTCGAGCGCATCGCCGGCACCGAGGCCACCGCCCTCATCGACTGGGAGCCCGACACCGCCATCGCGAAGATCGTCACCAGCTGGCCCAGCCGCATCCATGCCGCGCGCGCCGAGGCGCTGGGCCTGAAGGCCGACGCCAGCTTCGACGCCATCCTGCGCGACTACGTGCGCGAGAACGCACAGGCGGTCACGCTGCCGCTGAAGGGCTGAGCGATGGCGAAGCTTGTGCTCGGCTGCATCGCCGACGACTTCACCGGCGCCACCGACCTGGCCAACAACCTCGTGCGCGCCGGCATGCGCGTGGTGCAGACCATCGGCGTGCCCGAAGGGCCACTCGATGCCGACGTCGATGCGGTGGTGGTCGCGCTCAAGTCGCGCACCATCGCGCCGGCCGAGGCCATCGCGCAGTCGCTCGAGGCGCTGCGCTGGCTGCAGGCGCAGGGCGCGCAGCAGATCTACTTCAAGTACTGCTCCACCTTCGACAGCACCTTCACCGGCGAGGTCAGGGGCAACATCGGCCCCGTGACCGAGGCGCTGATGGACGCGCTGCATTGCGACTTCACCATCGCCACGCCCGCCTTCCCCGACAACAAGCGCACCGTGTTCAAGGGCTACCTGTTCGCGGGCGACGTGCTGCTCAACGAGAGCGGCATGCAGAACCATCCGCTCACGCCGATGACCGACCCGAACCTCGTGCGCGTGCTGCAGGCGCAGTGCACGCGCAAGGTGGGCCTCATCGACCACGCGGTGGTGGCACGCGGCGCAGCGGCCATCGAAGAACGCATCGCGCAATTGAAGGCCGAGGGCGTGACCATCGCCATCGTCGACGCGGTCTCGAACGACGACCTGCTGCGCATGGGCCCGGCGCTCGCGAAGCTGCCGCTGCTCACGGCGGGCTCGGGCGTGGCCATCGGCCTGCCGGCCAACTTCGGCCTCGCGCCGTCGTCGCAGGCCAGCGCCTTGCCGAAGGCCGGCGGCAAGACCGCGGTGGTGTCGGGCAGCTGCTCGCTCGCCACCAACCGGCAGGTGCTCGACTTCATCCAGCGCGGCGGCGCGGCGATGGCCATCGACCCGCTGCGCATCGCGGCGGGCGTGGACGTGGCCGCCGAAGTGCTGGCCTGGGCCGCACCGCTGATCGACAAGGGTTCTGTGCTCGTCTACTCGACCGCCGAAGCCGGCGCCGTGAAGTCGGTGCAGGGACGGCTCGGCGTGGAAGAGGCCGGCGCCATGGTCGAACGCACCATCGCCGCCATCGCGCGCGGCCTGGTCGAGCGCGGCGTGCACCAGCTGGTGGTGGCCGGCGGTGAGACCTCGGGCGCCTGCGTGCAGGCGCTGGGCATCGCGCAGATGCAGATCGGTCCGCAGATCGACCCCGGCGTGCCGTGGTGCCATGCGCGTTCCGACGCGGCGCCCGAAGCCGGGCTGCACATCACGCTGAAGTCGGGCAACTTCGGCAGCGACGATTTCTTCACCAAAGCTTTTACAGTGCTCGCATAGCGCTGTGTTCGTGTGGTCCCCTCTCCCCCTGGGGGAGAGGGTTAGGGTGAGGGCCCCGCGGCCTTTGCACTTGCACCGCACCTTCCATCGCTCGCAGCCCTCACCCCAGCCCTCTCCCGCCAGCGGGAGAGGGAGCAACACCGGAACAACGTGCATCGACATCCGACATGACCGAAACCCAAGCCAGAGAAGAAATCTGCCGCGTCGGCCGCAGCCTGTTCGAGCGCGGCTACGTGCATGCCACGGCCGGCAACATCAGCGTGCGGCTGGACGACGGGTTCCTCATCACGCCGACCGATGCCTGCCTGGGCTTTCTCGACCCCGCGCGGCTCGCACGGCTCGATGCACAAGGCCAGCAGACGGGCGGCGACCGCGCCAGCAAGACCATCGCGCTGCACACGCGCATCTACGCCGCCGCGCGCGCGTTCGATGCGGGCACGGCCTGCGTGATCCACACGCACAGCACGCACTGCGTCGCCCTGACCTTGGGCAATCCGCAGGCCGAACTGCTGCCCGCGCTCACGCCCTACTTCGTGATGAAGGTCGGCCATGTGCCGGTCATCCCGTACCACCGCCCCGGCGCGCCCGAGGCGGCCGAGCAGGTGGCACACACCATCGCGCGCTACGGCGCGGCCGGCACGCCGATCCGCGCGGCGATGCTCGCGCGCCTGGGCCCCAACGTCTGGCACGAGACGCCGGCCGCCGCGATGGCCGTGCTCGAAGAGCTGGAAGAAACCGCACGCCTGCAGATGCTCACGCAGGCCACCCGGCCCGCACCGCTCGCCCCCGATCAGATCGATGAACTGCGCCGCACCTTCGGTGCGCGCTGGTAGTACAAACACCCCATGCCTCAATTCGCCGCCAACCTCTCGATGCTCTACCCGGAGCTCGCATTTCTCGACCGCTTCGACGCCGCCGCGAAAGACGGCTTCCAGGCCGTCGAGTACCTCTTTCCCTACGACTTCAGCAAAGAAGAGATCGTTGCCCGCCTGAAGCACAACGGCCTGCAGCAGGTGCTGTTCAACGGTCCGCCCGGCGACTGGGCCGGCGGCGAACGCGGCCTGGCCTGCCTGCCGGGGCGCGAGGGCGAGTTCCGCGAGGGCATTGCCAAGGCCATCGACTACGCCGTGGCGCTCGACTGCCCGCGCATCCACGTCATGGCCGGCCTGGTGCCCGAAGGCCTCGCACGCGAGGCGGCGCAAGCCGTCTATGTCGAGAACCTGCGCTGGGCCGCGGCCGAGGCCGCGAAGGCCGGGCGCGATGTGCTGATCGAGCCGATCAACACGCGCGACATCCCGCGCTTCTTTCTCAACCGGCAGGACCACGCGCACCAGATCGTCGAGACCGTCGGTGCCGCCAACCTCAAGGTGCAGATGGACCTGTACCACTGCCAGATCGGCGAGGGCGACGTGGCGATGAAGCTGCGCCAGTACCTGCCGACCGGCCGCGTCGGCCACCTGCAGATCGCGGGCGTGCCCGAGCGCCACGAGCCCGATGTCGGCGAGCAGAACTACGACTACCTCTTCGGCGTGATCGACGAGGTGGCAGCGCAATGCGGCTGGCAAGGCTGGGTCGGTTGCGAATACCGCCCGCGCCGCGGCATGGAGCCCGGCGGCACCTCGGCCGGCCTGGGCTGGCTGCGCGACTGGCGCCAGCGCGCATGACGACGCTCGAAGCGCTGCGCATCCCGATGCCGCTGCGAGGTTTTGCAGCAGCGGGCGATGCGCAGGTCTTCGACGTCACGATCGACGGCGACAAGATCGCGTCCATCGTGCCCAGCGCGTCGCAGACGCAAGCGCGCGGCACGCTGCTGAGCGCGCTCGTCGAGGCGCACGCGCACATCGACAAGAACTTCACCGTGCAGGACGTCGGCGCTGCGCAGGGCGACCTGTTCACCGCCATCGAGCGCATGGGCCGCCACCGCGCGAGCTGGACCGGTGCATCGCTGCGCCTGCGCATGGAGCGCGCGCTGCACGAGGCCTGGCGCGCCGGCACGCGCGCGCTGCGCACGCACCTGGACTGGGTCGAGCCCGAGCCGCCGGCCGCGCTGGCCGTGTTCGAGGCGCTGCGCGAAGAATGGGCCGGGCGCATCGCGCTGCAGTTCGTCGCCCTCGTGCCGCTCGACGTGTTCGCCGACCTCGCGGCCGGCGAGCGCATCGCACGCGACGTGAAGCGCGCGGGCGGAGCGCTGGGCGCTTTCGTCTACCGCAACGAAGGCCTGGTCCCCAAGCTGGGCCGCGTGTTCGACCTCGCGCAGCAGCACGGGTTGACGCTCGACTTCCATGTCGACGAAGGCCTGGACACCGACGCCAGCGGCCTGCGCAGCATTGCGCAGCTGGTGCGCGCGCGCGACTTCAAGGGCCGCGTGGTCTGCGGCCACGCCTGCTCACTCTCGGTGCAGGACGATGCGGTGGCCGCCGAAACACTCACGCTGTGCGCCGGTGCCGGGCTGCACCTGGTCGCGCTGCCGACCACCAACCTCTACCTGCAGGGCGCGTGGGATCGCACGCCCGTGGCGCGCGGCATCACGCGCATCCGCGAGGCCGCCGCGCACGGCCTGCGCGCGAGCCTGGCCACCGACAACGTGCAGGACGCCTTCTATCCCTACGGCAGCTACGACCTGCTCGAGACCTTCGGCCTGGGCGTGCAGATGGCGCACCTCGCGCCCGCCGCCGACTGGCTCGACACCATCACCGTGAACCCCGCGAAGGCGCTGGGGCTCGCGTGGGACGGCCGCATCGCGCCGGGCTGCCCGGCCGACCTGGTGGTGCTGGCCGCCACCGACGAACACGAACTCATCGGCCCGCGCGGCCGCCTGCGCAGCGTCTACCGCGCGGGTCAACTTCTGGAGCCGAACACACCATGAGCATGGGCAAGCCGATGGCCAACTATGCCGCCGCCAAGCGCGTCGGCGATTTCGTTTTCATGAGCGGCGTGGTCGCCGTCGACCCGGCCACGCGCCGCGCGGTGGCGGGCTACGACGCCATTCCCGAAGAAGCGCGCACCGCGCTGCAGGGCGTGGGCTACGCCACGGGCCAGATGTCGGTCGACATCTTCGAGGCGCCCATCGTGGCGCAGAGCTGGTTCGTGCTGGAGCGCATCCGCCAGATCGCGGCGGAGCACGGCGGCACCATGGAAGACGTGGTGAAGCTGGTGCAGTACTTCCGCCACCTGCCGCACTACGCGTTCTACAACCGCGTGCGCGGCCTGTTTTATCCGGGCGAGCCGCCGGTGAGCACGGTGGTCGAGGTGTCGCGTTTTCTACCGGGCGACGAGGTGCTGGTGGAAGTCGAAGCCACCATGTTCCTGCCCCTGCGCAGCGCTACTTGACGCCCGCGCCCTTGAGCAAAAACTCCGTCACCTGTTCGATCAGGTAGCGGCGGTCCTTGTCTTCCCCCTGGGACGCGGCGCTGCGGTAGTAGGCCGCCTGCGTGGCGTGGTCGGCGTAGAACTGCGTCACGGCCCAGATGTGGAACAGCACCAGCATCGGGTCGGCTGTGTCCATCAGACCCTGGTTCATCCAGTTCTGGATCACGGCGGCGGCCTGGTCGGTGCGCTGCTTGCTCGTGTCCATCATGCTGTTGATGACGGGCGCGCCGCGCATCATCTCGGCGGTGAAGATGCGCGAGCGCAGCGGGTGCTCGAACGAGAACATCATCTTGCGCTGGATGAGATCGCCCAGCACCTTGCGCGGGCCGAAGGCCTCGTCGCTGAAGCCGAACACCACGATCCAGTCGGTCAGGATGTCCTGCAGCACCTGCCGGTACAGCGCTTCCTTGCTCTCGATGTAGTAGTGCAGCTGCGCCTTCGACAGGCCGGCCTTGTCGGCGATGGCCTGCGTCGACGCGCCGGCCAGGCCTTCGCTCGCGAACACCTCGATCGCGGCCTGGTTGATGAGGCCCAGCACCTGCGTGTACTTGCGCGAACGCCCGCGCGTGGCGGGTGCTTCGCTGTCGGTGTCCGTCACGCTCACAGCTGCAGCACCAGGTCGAGGCCCTTGGCGCGCGAGCAGCACAGTGCCACCTTGGTGCGCCGCTCGGTGCCCGTGAGGCAGAAGTCGCGGTGCTCGGCGCCTTCGCCGTCGCCCTCGACCACGCAGGTGCCGCACAGGCCTTGCTGGCACGACACGGGGATGTCGATGCCGACCTCGTGCAAGGCGTCAACCGCGGTCTGGTCGGCTGCCACCGGCACCTCGATGCCGCGCCGCGCCAGCTTCAGCGTGAAGGGCAGGCCCGTGGTGGCGGCGGCCGTGCCGGTGGGCGCGGCGAAGTACTCGGTGTGCAGCGCATCTTCGGGCCAGTGCGCGGCGGCCTCGCGCACCGCTTGCATGAAGCCGCCGGGGCCGCAGACGTACAGGTGCGTGTCGGGCGCGCGTTCGGCCAGCAGGGCGCGCAGGTCGATGCGCTGCGATGCGTCGCCCTGGTCCAGGTGCAGCTTCAGGTGCGGCGCCAGCGCGGGCGCGTGCAGTGCCTCGGCGAAGGCCAGGTGCTCCTCGCTGCGCGCGAACACGCACAGCGTGAAGTCGGCACCGCGCGCGGCCAGCGCCTGCGCCATGGCCAGCAGCGGCGTCATGCCGATGCCGCCGGCCAGCAGCAGGTGGCGACGGGCTTCGGCGCGCAGCGGGAAGGTGTTGCGCGGTGCGCTGATCGCGATCAGGTCGCCCTCGCGCACGCGCTCGTGCATCGAGGCCGAGCCGCCGCGGCTCGCGTGCTCGCGCTTCACGCCGATCACGTAAGAGCCGGTGCCTGACGGCGCGCGCGCCAGCGAGTACTGGCGCGAGAAGCCGCCGGGCATGTGCACGTCGATGTGCGCGCCGGCCTCGTAGCCGGGCAGCGCGCGGCCCCACGGATGCGTCAGCTCGAAGGCCAAAATTTCCGGCGTCTGGCGCGAGATGCGTTCGACGCGGACGGTCAGGGTGCGTTCGAGGCTCATGGTGTCTGTCTCCCTGCTTGCTTGCTTGTTTGTGGGCTAGATGTTGTGCAGCGTGCGCGCCACGCGCGCGATGAAATGGCTGCGGTCGCGGTCGGTGACGGCGTTCATGTCGTGCAGCTGCAGCCACGTGACCTTGCAGCGCCACGCGAACAGCGCCCGCAGCGCGCGCGTGAACAGCCGCCGCCCCGGGTCGCCGATGGCCATCACGAACCAGCGCGGCGAGCCGCCCGTGGTCACCACCGTCAGCCTGCGGATGTGCCGCATGCCCGACTTCGCCAGCTGCCCCTTGCGCTCCGCGGGCAGGAAGGCCACGCCCGGCAGCCACACGCGTTCGAGCCAGCCCTTGAGCATGGACGGCGGTCCATGGAACCAGGTGGGGTAGACGAACACCAGGTGCTCGGCCCACAGCAGCGCTTCGACGTGGGGTTTCACGCGTTCGCGGATCAGTTCGGGGTTGTCGAGATAGGCGATGCGCTCTTCGCGTGTCAGCGTCGGGTCGAAGCCCTCGGCGTACAGGTCGATGGCCCGCACGGGATGGCGAGGCTGCAGCGCTTCGAGGGCGGTGCGGTAGAGCGCGTGGTTGAAGCTGTCAGGATTCGGATGGCAATGGACGACGAGCGTTTTCATGGTTCGGGCCGGTTCGCCTGTTCGGCGAGACGGGGTCAGAGCCCAGAGATAAAAGGCCGCGCGTGCCTTATGGCAACCCAGGCGCCGGCATCTGACCCCGGCGCAAGCCCCGCGCGACCCACGGGAAAAAACGAAGCGAATTACTTGCCGGTGAGCTTCTTGCGAACGTCGACACCGACGCCCTTGTTGACGAACTGCGTGTTCACAACCTTCGACAGGTCGATCTCGCCGGGCTTGTACAGGCCGGCCTTGACCATCTTGTCGTAGAAGTCCTTCACGCGCGCTTCGTCCATCGCGCCGATGCCCTTGGTGAGCGAGTCGCCGCTGTCCACGATGCCCATCTTCTTGATGAGATCGATGGAGCCCTGCAGCGCGGCCGGCGTGGCGTCGGGGTTGGTCTTGGCCATGAGCTCGTTGGCGGCCTTGTTGTCGCCGTAGAGGTAGTTGTTCCAGCCGACGATCGAAGCCTCGATGAACTTGCGCACCGTCTCGGGCTTGGTCTTGATGAGGTCGGCGCGGGTCTCGATGGTGGTGGCGTAGGTCGAGAAGCCGTGGTCGGCCAGCAGGTGCACCACGGGGTCGAAGCCGGCCTGCGCCTTGATCGACAGCGGCTCCGAGATGGCGTAGCCCTGTTGAATGGACTTCTTGTCGGCCAGGAACGGGCCGACGTTGAAGGTGTAGGGCTTGAGCTGCGCATCCTTGAAGCCGTGCTCCGACTTCATCCACTGCCAGAAGCTGAACTGGCCGTCCTTGCCGATGAAGGCCACGGGCGCCTTGGTCATGTCCTTGAAGGTGTCGTAGCCCTGGCCCGGGTGGGCGAACATGGCCTGCGGGTCTTTCTGGAAGATGGCCGCGACCACCACGGTGGGCACGCCGTTCTTCACGTTGTCGAACGACTGCAGCAGGTTGCCGGTCATGAGGAAGTCGACCTTGCCGGCCGGCAGCATGGGCCGGTTGTTGACCATCGGGCCGCCCTGCATGATTTCCACGTCGAGGCCGTACTTCTTGTAGGTGCCGTCCACCAGCGCCTGGTAGAAGCCGCCGTGGCCGGCCTGCGCCTTCCAGTTGGTGGCGAACACCACTTTTTCCTGGGCGTGCGCGGCGAAGGCAGCACCTGCGAGGGCCAGGCCGAAGGCCAGCGGCCGGAGAGAGAAAGCGGGGATGCGCATGGGGACGGACTCCTGTGGAGGTTGGGGTGGGGACGGGATGCGAAGACTAATGTTTTTTCAGCGCTCGACGGCCATGTCGGGCGTCCAGCCGCGCGTTTTTCCGGGGTTCATCAGCCCCATCGGGTCGCTGCGCTTCTTGAACTCGATCTGCTGCGTGTCGATGGTCTTCATGCCGCCGTCCTCGATGGTGAAGACGTGCGGGTTGAAGATCTGCGCGCCGCCCTGCGACTCGATCTCGCGCATCACCTCGTACTGGTGGGCCTCGCCCTTCCAGCGCACGAGCAGGATGCCGAAGGTGCCGCATTCGCCGTTGGCGCGCGCGAAGTCCTGGTGCTGCAGCACGTCGTCGCCGAAGATTTGCAGATGCCGCTCGACCACGGCCGGATCGAAGGGCTGGGCGTAGGCCACCTGCAGATACGTCCAGCTGCGGTCGGCCTTCAGCGCCTGCAGCGTCGTGTGGTTGAAGGCGCACTCGTAGGCCGGCGGCAGGCCGGCGGCCAGCAGCTCGTCTTCGGTGCCGGCCACCGAGAGGGTGCCGTCGTGCGCCGCCGCCAGCGCGCGGAACTCGGCCATCGATTCGGGCGAGACCATGGTGAACACCGCGTGCCGGTCGGGCGGAAAGTGCTCGCCCATGGCCGTGTAGTAGGGCGAGAAGCGCGCCTCCACGGTCGAGAGCAGGAAGATGTCGAGCGACGGCGCCTGCGCGGCAATGCCGAAGTCGAGCGCGCCGCGGTAGGTCTCGAACAGCGCCGTGCAGTGCACCCAGTCGACCGCCGGGCTCAGCGCCACTTCGACGTCGAGGATCACGCCGTTGGTGCCGTAGGCATGGTGCACCTGCTGGATCTCGTCGCCCACCAGCTCGATGACGCGCGGCTCGCGCTCCACCGTCATCACGCGCGCGCGCAGCAGGTTGCCGGGGTCGCGCAGGATGCCGTGTCGGAACGAGCCGATGCCGCCGAAGCCGCCCGCGATGAAGCCGCCGATGCTGGCCACGTGCCAGGTCGAGGGCCACATGCGCAGCGCCTGTCCGGTTTCGCGCGCGGCCAGGTCGATGTCGTGCATGCGCGCGCCCGCTTCGACGCGGATGCGGCCGTCGGCCAGGTCGAGCACGCGGCACATCTGCGTCACGTCGAGCACGAGCCCGCCTTCGAGCGGCACGCACTGGCCGTAGTTGCCGGTGCCGCCCGCGCGCACGGTGAGCGGCAGCTTCCACTTCGCGGCCACGGCCGCGGCCTGGCGCACGTCGTCTTCGGTGCTGACCTTGACCACGAGGTCGGCCACGCAGCCCGCAAGTTGCGCCGTGAGGATCGGGCTGTACCAGTAGAAGTCTTTGGACAGCTGCTTGCGCTGGGCGGGCGTGGCGATCACGTTCAGGCCGCGCAGGTCCTCGCGCACGGCGTCCCAGTCGACCGTGGACAGCGGGGTTCTAGCGTTCACGGCGCATCTCGCTCTCGTGCCAGTGGCCGAGCACCAGCCGCGACAGGGCGGCGAACACGATGAAGATCACGATGCCCAGCAAGGACACCAGCAGCAGCGCCGCGAACATCATCGGGATCTCGGTGCGGAAGCTCGATTCGAGGATGCGCGAGGCCAGCCCCGTTTCCTTGCCCGCCGTGCCGGCCGTGAACTCGGCCACCACCGCGCCGATGAGGCTCAGGCCGCCTGCGATCTTCAGGCCCGCCATGAAGTACGGCAGCGCGCTGGGTGCGAGCAGGTAGCGGAAGGTCTGCCAGGGCGAGGCCTTGTACAGCTGGAACAGGTCGCGCAGGTTGCTGTCGGCGCTCTTCAGGCCGATGACGGTGTTCGACAGGATGGGAAAGAAGGCCACGATCCACGCGCACAGCAACAGCGCCGCGGTGGTGCTCGACACGTAGATCAAGATCAGCGGTGCGATCGCGATGATCGGCGTCACCTGCAGGATCACGGCGATCGGGAACAGGCCGATTTCCACCCACTTGAACAGCGCGAACGCAATCGCCAGCAGCACGCCGCCGACGATGGCGGCGCCCAGCGCGAGCAGCGTGAGCTTCACCGTGAACCACAGCGCGCCCGAGAGCGAACCCCAGTTGTCGAACAGCGTGCGCAGGATGAGCGAGGGCGCGGGCAGGATGTAGTGCGGGATGTCGTTGGCACGCACCATCCACTCCCACACCAGCAGCAGCGCCGCAACGATGACGACCGGCACGACGACGCGCAGCGTCGACTCGCGCCGGCGCAGCTTGTCTTCGTGCGCGCGCAGCGTCTCGGCGGACGGCGTGGCTTCGTGGGTGGCGGTGGTGGTGTCGAGGGGCATCACGGTTTCAATGGTCGATGTCGAGGCCATGGAGTGCTCCGTGCAGAGATTGCGAAACAGCCGTGCAGTGCGCGTTGTAGCGGCTGGAGGTGCGGAAGGCTTCGCCGCGCGGGTAGGGCTCGTCGATGGCGATCTCGTCGATCACGCGGCCCGGGCGCGCCGCCATCACGACGATGCGGTTCGACAGGTAGACCGACTCGTACACGCTGTGCGTGACGAACACGATCGAGAAGCGGTGCTCGCGCCAGATGGCCAGCAGGTCGTTGTTGAGCTTGATGCGCGTCATTTCGTCGAGCGCGGCAAAGGGCTCGTCCATGAGCAGCAGGCGCGGGTGCGTGACCAGCGCGCGCGCAATCGACACGCGCATCTTCATGCCGCCCGAGAGCTCGCGCGGGTACACATCGGCAAAGCGCGACAGGCCCACCAGCTCCAGCACCTGCTGCACCACCGGCGCGGCTTCGTCGCGGCCCATGCCCGCCAGCTTGAGCGGCAGCCAGACGTTGTCGAACACCTTGGTCCAGGGCATGAGCGTGGGTTCCTGGAACACGAAGCCCAGGTCGCGGTCGCTCTTGCTGTTCTTGGCCACGCCCGTGTTGGCGCCCGACCATTGCATGTCGCCCGAGCTGATGCGGGTGAGCCCGGCAATCAGCCGCAGCGCGGTGCTCTTGCCGCAGCCCGAGGGGCCGAGGAAGCTGACGAAGTCGTGCTCGCCGATGTCGAGCGTCATGCCCTGCAGGGCGAGCGTGCCGTTGGCAAAACGCTTGCCGACGTTGCGCAGTCGGACCAGGGGTGGCGTGGATGGCGTGGTGCTTTCCATGGGACTCCTTGTGCAGCCGGGGCTCAGCGCCAGGCGGGAACGTTGGCCAGCCGCTCCAGCGGGAAGCGGTCGATCTCGTGCAGCAGCTCGACGAAGCGTTGGCCCACGTGGTCGAGCACCGCGGCGCCCTTCTCGGCCGTGGCGCGCGTGGCGTCGCCGGCGGCGCCGGCCGGGTTGATGTCGTGCATCTGCCAGCCGAGTTTGCCGCTGGGCGTGATCGACAGGAACTTGTTTTCGGCCGCCATCTGCTCAGTCAGGGAGCCGAAGTTCTGGAATTGGTCACGGCGCACGTAATCGGGCGTGAGGTGCAGCATCACCGAGCTTTCGAGGTCGCCCGCGTGGATGCCGTGCTTGCCTTCGTGCGCGGTGAACAGGCCCTCGGGCAGGCCCAGCGTGTACCAGTTGGCGGCGACGACCATCATGTCGTGCTCTTCGCGCAGGTCGCGCGCCACGATGTCCATGACGCTCATCTGCCCGCCGTGGCTGTTGTAGAGCACCAGCTTGCGCACGCCGGCCTTGGCGACGCAGGCGCCGACGTCTTTCCACAGCGAGATCAGCGTGTTCGCCGACACCGTGAGCGTGCCCGGGTAGCGCGAGTGCTCGTTGCTCTTGCCGTAGGGCACGGTGGGCAGGAACAGCACCGGCAGGTCGTCGGGCAGGTAGGGCAGGCAGGCCTGCACCATGCCGTCGATGGTGGCGGTGTCGGTCGACATCGGCAGATGGGGGCCGTGCTGTTCGGTCGCGCCCACCGGCAGCACGGCGATGAGCCGTTCGCGGTCGAGGCGGGAGAACTCTTCACTGGTCAGGTCGGACCAGAAGCGGCTGCGCAAGGGGGGGTGATTCATCGGGGTGTTCCTCGGGGCGGGCGGACAGGATGATGAGCTAAATTATCCATACGGTCAAAAAAGACTGGCTATCCGTGGATACCCGTTGATCTTTATCAAGCAAGCCGCATGCCATCAAATTTGCCCGGGCGGTCAAAAGTCGATCCGCCCGGTGTCCGGCGCCCCGGGGTTCACCAGCGCATGCGCAGCCCCAGTTGCCCTTGCACGCCGGTCTGCTCGGTGATGCCGATGGCGCTGGTGTAGGCCAGGCCGCCGTAGACCGACAGCGTCTGGTTCAGCTGCCCGACGATGCCGCCGCCGACCTCGAGCGCGCTCGCGTTGCGGCGGTTGACGACCTGGTCGGTCGGCCCGAAGTAGATGGCGTTGCTGCCGCTGAAGGTGTGCCACAGGTTGACCTTCAGGTAGGGCTTCCAGACGCCGCCGGCCGCGTCGAAGCGGCCTTCGAGCCGCGCGCCCAGCCGGCCGGTGACGGCGTTGTCGCGCTGGAAGCGCACGGTCGAGAGGCCGTCGTCGAAGTCGTCGAGCGAGCTGCGCTGCCAGATCAGCTGCACCTGCGGCTGCAGCGTCACGGTGTCGCTCAGCGCCAGCGGGTAGCCGGCCTCGAGCGATGCGGTCACGTGGGTGCCGTGCGGGCGGCCGCCGCGCCCCAAAGTGGAGCGCGCATCGGCCTTGTAGCGCGTGGCCAGCAGCACGGCGTCGCTGTACCAGCCGCTGCTCGCGACGCGGGTCCAGTAGGCGCCGAGGCTGTAGCCCTCGACGGTGAGCCGGCCGGCCGCCTCGTTGGTGGCGCCGCCGGCGAGGCCGCTCGCGCGGCCGCTGGCCCGCGTGTAGCCGCCCAGCACGCCGACGCGGTGACGTCCGCCCGCGCTGTCGGTGGCCGCCAGGAAGTCGTGGCCCAGCTGCAGGCCGCTGACGCTGCCGTCGAACTGCGGGTTGGCATCGCCCCGCAGGCGCTGCCGCGTGCTTTCGCCGAACACGCGGCCCCACGAGGCCTGCCGGCCTCCGCCTTCACCGTCTGCGAGCAGTTGCTGATCGCCCTGCCGGTCGTGGAAGGTGCCCAGTTGCGCCAGCCCGAGGCGGCGCACGGCGATCGGCAGGGCGCTGTACAGCGGCACCTCGGGCCGGTAGAGCTTGACCTGTTCCACCGTCGCCGGGCCGCCCGACCCGGCGATCACCTCGGCGGCTTCCTCCAGCGAGCCGACCACGGTGCCGCCGACCAGGTAGCCGTTGTTGCGCAGGTACCAGTTGTCGGGGTTGCCGCCCGTCGCGCCGCCGCGGAACAGCCGGTAGTTGTAGGCGCCGGCCTCCACCGCCTGGGTCAGCGAGAACGCCTTGTCGGCCGTGGTGCCGCCGTTCACCGCCTGCACCACCAAAATGCCGTCGGCCAGCGTGGGCGCGCCCAGGCCGCCGCGGTTGACCACGCGCAGGCCGGTGGAACCCGTGGCGGCGCCGCCGTCGATCACCAGCTTGTCCGACGGCGCGTTGTCGCCCGCCAGCACCGTGTTGACCTGCACCAGCGCGCCGCTGCCGCCGAAGTAGTTGCCGCGCACCGTGAAGGCGCCGAAGCCGACGCCGTCGTTCGGACCGGGCAGCAGCGTGCCCTGGTTGGTGACGTTGCCCGCGAAGGTGCCGGTACCGGCCACGGTGGTGCCGGGCAGCACCGTGATGACCGGGCTGGTCAGCGTGGCGGGCAAGGTGAAGCGGCCGGACTCGACGCGGATCGACTCCGAGAAGCTCGCGTCCGTCTGCCACGACCACGCGGTGCCGCGCATCGTGAGGTTCTGGAAGTTGCGGAAGGCGTTGTCGACCGTGCCGTTGCCTTCGAGAAAAGTGCTGGCCGTCTTGCCGACGCCGCCGTCGGCGCCGCCCTTGATGACCGAGCCGGTCTGCAGGATCAGCATGCCGTTGCCGAGTGCGCCCATGTAGATCGCGTCGGTGTTGGCGGCGCCGCCATGGCCTTCGATGGTGCCGGCGTTGACCAGTGTGTCGTTGCCGTTCTGGCCGCGGTAGCCGTAGCCGTTGGCGCTCGAGAACGAGGCGCCGGCGCGGTTTTCCACGCGCGAGAAGAAGGTGCTGCCGAGCGTGTTCGCATGCACTGCGTCGGCGCCGCCCGACGGCGAGTTGGCGCCGGTGGTGGCGATGCTGCCGGTGTTGACCAGCAGGTTCGCCACGAGGTTGCCGCCCTGCAGGTACACGCCCTTGGCCGAGGTGCCGCTGGCCGAGATGCTGCCGTTGTTGATCACCGTGTTGCCCGGGCCCAGCGAGGAGATGCCGTGCGAGCTGCCGCCCGTGGTGCCGATGCTGCCGTTGTTGGTGATGAGCGTGCGCGTGCTGCTGTTCGACGTGACGAGGATGCCCGAGGTGCCGCTGCTTGTGGTGCGCAGGGTGCCGTTGTTGGTCAGCGTGTTGTCGTTGCCCGTGGCGACCATCGCGGCGCGCGCCGAGCCCGAACCGCCCGAGACGGTGATCGTGCCGTTGTTGGTGATGGTGCTGGCATCGCGCACCAGCAGCACCTGCGTGGCGTTGGTGGTCAGCGTGGCGCCGCTGTTCACGGTGAGGGTGACGCCGGTGCTGCCCGGCGTGGCGATCACGCTGGGTGAGCCGGTCGTGGCGCCGTCGCAGACCACCGTGTCGCCGGTGCCCGGCGTGGCGGTGGGACCGCAGGCCGCGTGCGCGGCGCCGCCCGCGAGCCCTGCGAGAGCGGTCACGAGCCAGGGGAGGCGGGAAGAACGGGAAAACCGGGGGCCTTGCTTCATGCGCATGTTGTCTGCTCCTTCTTGTTTTTCATAAGGCCGTGGGGGCCTGGCGCGACGGATTATTCAGTGCAAATTCCCATCTGGAAACCGACGAACTTCCGTATTCACCGGGTCGATCCCGATTGAGCGGCGACTTGAATGCGGCCCCTCTTGAGCCTATAAATCACGCATGGACTCTTGCTCGTCGCAAGACGGAAAGGAGGCGCCATGAAAAGACGCATCTATTGGCTGTTGCCCGACCTGGCGAGTGCCAGGCAGGCCATGCACGATCTGCTGCGGGCGCGTGTCGACATCGCGCACCTGCATTTCGCCGCCCGCGAAGGCCAGGACATGGCCGGGCTCCACGCGGCCAACGTCTGGCAGACCTCCGACCTTGTTCACGCGGCCAAGACCGGCTGGGTGCTCGGCACCGCCTGCGGTGTCGTCGCCGGCCTGCTGGCCGCGCTGCTGTTCCCGGTGTTCGGCGACGAGCCCGAATGGGCCGTGGCCGTGGGCCTGGCCTTGTTGGGCGGCGTGGTGGGCGCGTGGTCGGCCAGCATGGTCGGCATTTCGATCCCGAGCCCGCGGCTGGAACGCTTCGAGAGCGCCATCGCGCAGGGCCAGGTCCTGCTGATGGTCGACCTGCCGCCGCCCCGCGTGCGCGAGGTCGAGGCGATGCTGGAAGCCACGCACCCCGAGGCCCGCTTCGAGGGCGAAGAGCCGCACATCCCGGCGATCCGCTGACGCCACCGCGCATGCGACGCCCGGAACCCCCGATGGCCACCCCAGCGAGCGCAGCACATGACCATCGCCGTCGTCCTGTTGCTCATCGTGGGGGCCTCGGTGGCGTTCCACTTCGTCAACCCGTGGTGGACGACGCCGCTGGCCTCCAACTGGCAGCGCATGGACGACACGCTGACCATCACGCTGGTCATCACGGGCCTGTTCTTCGTCGTCATCAACGTGTTCCTCGCCTACACCGTGGTGCGCTTTCGCCACCGCGAGGGGCGCCGCGTGGCGCCGCATGCGCCTGAGAACAAGACGCTCGAGCGCTGGCTGATCGGCGGCACCACCGTCGGCATCATGGCGCTGCTGGCGCCCGGCCTCGTGGTGTACGCGAACTACGTGCGCACGCCGCATGACGCGCGCGTGCTCGAGGTGCTGGGCCAGCAGTGGCAGTGGCGCTTTCGCCTGCCGGGCGCGGACGGCAAGCTGGGCGCGACCGATGCGCGCTTCGTCAGCGCCGCCAATCCGTTCGGGCTCGACCCGGCCGACCCGGCAGGGCAGGACGACCTGCTGGTCCCCGGCGACGAGGTGCACCTGCCGATCGGCCAGCCGGTGCTGGTGCTGATGCGCTCGCACGACGTGCTGCACGACTTCTTCGTGCCGCCCATCCGCGCGCGCATGAACATCGTGCCGGGGCAGGTGAGCCGCTTCTGGTTCACGCCGACCGTTGCGGGCCGCTACGAGGCGCTGTGCGCGCAGTTGTGCGGCGTGGGCCATCCGAACATGCGCGGCTTCGTGGTGGTGGAAGACACCGCGGCCTACGATGCGTGGCGTGCGGCGTTGCCGACCTTCGCCGCGATGCAGCTGGCAAATGCGGCCCGAGCAGCCCAGGCGACCCAGGCACCGGCTGGTGGCGGCGGTGGCGCACGCGTCGACCAGGGCCGCGCGCTGGCCGACGCCAAGGGCTGCGTGGCCTGCCACACCGTCGACGGCAGCGCACGCGTGGGGCCGACCTGGAAGGGCCTGTACGGCAAGAACGAGTCGATGGCCGACGGCAGCACGGCGCGGGTCGACGAGGCCTATCTGCGCAGCTTCATCCGCGACCCGCAGGCGCGCCATGTGAAGGGCTTCCCGCCGGTGATGCCGAAGATCGACCTGAGCGACGAGGAGCTGGCCGCGCTGGTGGCCTACATCCAGAGTCTGGGCAGCCCGCCGGCGCAGGCTGCCACCGAACAGAAGGCCGCGCGATGACTGACGCTGCTGTGCTCACCCCCGACGACGAACACGATGACGACGGCGGCCATCCGGCGCCGCAGAGCTTCCTGCGCCGCTACGTCTGGAGCCAGGACCACAAGGTGATCGCCGTGCAGTACGCCTGCACCGCCATCGCGGTGGGCGTGGTCGGCCTCGTGCTGTCGAACCTCATGCGGCTGCAGCTGGGCTTTCCGGGCCAGTTCGAGTTCATCAACGCCGAGCGCTACTACCAGTTCGTGACCATGCACGGAATGATCATGGTGATCTACCTGCTCACGGCGCTGTTCCTCGGCGGCTTCGGCAACTACCTCATCCCGCTCATGGTGGGCGCACGCGACATGGTGTTCCCCTACCTCAACATGCTGAGCTTCTGGGTCTACCTGCTGTCGGTGGTGGTGCTCATGGCGAGCTTCTTCGTCGCGGGCGGCCCCACGGGCGCGGGCTGGACGCTGTACCCGCCGCAGTCGATCCTGCCCGGCACGCCGGGCCACGGCGGCGGCATCGTGCTGATGCTGGTGTCGTTGCTGATCTTCATCGTGGCCACCACCATGGGCGGCCTGAACTACGCGACCACCGTGCTGCAGGCGCGCTGCCGGGGCATGACGCTGCTGCGCATGCCGCTCACGGTGTGGGGCATCTTCGTGGCCACGGTGCTGGCGCTGCTGGGTTTTCCGGCGCTGTTCGTCAGCGGCGTGATGCTGCTGCTCGACCGCACGATGGGCACCAGCTTCTTCATGCCGGCGCTGGTGTCGATGGGGCAGGTCACGGGCTACAAGGGCGGCAGCCCGCTGCTGTTCCAGCACCTGTTCTGGTTCTTCGGCCATCCCGAGGTCTACATCGTGGCGCTGCCGGCCTTCGGCATCGTGTCGGACCTCATCAGCGTGCACGCGCGCAAGCGCATCTTCGGCTACCGCACGATGGTGTGGGCCATCGTGGCCATCGGCGGGCTCAGCGTGGTGGTCTGGGCGCACCACATGTTCGTGAGCGGCATGAACCCCTACTTCGGCTTCTTCTTCGCGACCACCACGCTGGTCATCGCCGTGCCCACGGCGATCAAGGTCTACAACTGGCTCTTGACGCTGTGGCGCGGCGACATCCACCTGTCGGTGCCGATGCTGTTCGCGCTGGCCTTCATGTGTACCTTCGTGATCGGCGGGCTCACGGGCCTGTTCCTGGGCAACGTGAGCGTGGACATTCCGCTGTCGGGCACCTACTTCGTGGTGGCGCACTTCCACATGGTGATGGGCGTGGCGCCGCTGCTGGTGGTGTTCGGCGGCATCTACCACTGGTTCCCCAAGATCACCGGCCGCATGCTCGACGACCGGATCGGCCGGCTGCACTTCTGGATCACCTTCCTGGGCACCTACGCGATCTACTTTCCCATGCACTACCTGGGCGTGCTGGGCATGCCGCGGCGCTACTACAACTTCGACGGCTACAAATTCATTCCGCCGTCGGCCTTCAGCCTCAACACCTTCATCACCGTGGTGGCGCTGGTGGTCGGTGCGGCGCAGCTGCTCTTCATCGTCAACCTGGCCTGGAGTGCCTGGCGCGGCCGGCCGGCCGGCGCGAACCCGTGGCGCGCCGCCTCGCTCGAATGGCAGACGCCCGAGACGCCGCCCGGCCACGGCAACTGGGGGCCGCGGCTGCCCGTGGCCTACCGCTGGGCCTACGCCTACGGCGTGCCGGGCGCGGCGGAAGACTTCGTTGCGCAGAACGCGCCGCCGCAGGCCAGCGACGACGAGAACGACGTGCCGGTGAGCGGCGCGCGAGGAGCACCGGCATGAACGCCGACGCGGCTCTGCGCATGCGTGGCCTGCCGCGCGACGTCCGGCTGCGCGACGCGCACGCGAGCGCCGCCGGCATCGGCCTGTGGGTCTTCATGGGCGTGGTCACCGCGCTGTTCTCCCTCTTCACCGTCGCCTACGTGATGCGCATGAGCAGTGGCGATGCGATCGCGCTCGCGCTGCCGTGGCAGCTGTGGCTCAGCTCGGCGCTGCTGGTGGCGGGCAGCGTCGCGTTGCAAGGCGCCGCGCGCGCATCGCACCGTTCCGACCCGGCGCGCATGCGCCGCCTGCTGCTGGCCGGCGGCCTGTGCGCCGTGGGTTTCCTGTGCGTCCAGCTGTGGGCCTGGAGTGCGATGGCGCACGCGCAGGTCATGCCGGCGGGCAACCCGTCGGGCAGCTTCTTCTACCTGCTGACCGCCATGCACGGGCTGCACCTGGCGGGCGGGCTGGTCGGGTGGGCGATGGCGGCGCGCGTCGCGTGGGCCGATCCCGCCCGGGCCGGATGGCGCATCGCGCTGTGCGCACGCTACTGGCACTTCATGTTGGCCGTGTGGCTGGCACTGTTCGCACTGCTGGGATGGGTGACGCCGGAGGTGGCGCGCGTCATCTGCGGCACGTCGTGAGGAGGCTTCGCATGAACCCCACCACCGCAACACTCACCGGCCCTGCCGTCGCCACGGGCGGCTGGCGCGGACTGGTGGCCGACTGGTCCTCCGACCGCCAGGCGTTCCACGTCTCGTGGGGCAAGGCGATGATGTGGATCTTCCTGCTGAGCGACATCTTCATCTTCAGCTGCTTCCTCACGGGCTACATGACGGTGCGCGTGTCGACCACGGCGGCGTGGCCGAACCCGAGCGAGGTGTTCGCGCTGCACGTGGGCGGGACCGACGTGCCACTCTTGCTGATCGCGATCATGACCTTCGTGCTCATCAGCAGCAGCGGCACGATGGCGATGGCGGTCAACTTCGCCTACCGCGGCGACCGCGTGAACGCCGCCACGCTGATGCTCGTGACCGCCACCTTCGGCGAACTCTTCGTCGGCATGCAGGCCTTCGAGTGGTCCAAGCTGATCCTCGAGGAGGGCGTGCGGCCCTGGGGCAACCCGATGGGCGCGGCGCAGTTCGGCGCGGCCTTCTTCATGATCACGGGCTTCCACGGGCTGCACGTGTCGGCCGGCGTGGTGCTGCTGTTCACCGTGGCCTTCAAGCTGATGCGCGGCGACTACGACAAGGCCGGCAACTACCAGGTGGTCGAGATCGTCGGCCTGTACTGGCACTTCGTGGACCTGGTGTGGGTCTTCATCTTCGCGCTGTTCTATCTCTGGTGAGGACCACGACCATGAACACAACCCCCACAACCACCACCGGCCAGCAGCACCCCATCGGCCTGTACCTGAAGATCTGGGGGCTCCTGTTCGTGCTCAGCGCGATGTCGTACATGGTCGACTACTTCCACGTGCAGGGCTACCTGCGCTGGGGCCTGATCCTCGCCTTCATGCTGCTCAAGGCCGGGCTCATCGTCGCGGTCTTCATGCACATGGCGTGGGAGCGGCTGGCGCTGGTCTTCGCCATCCTGCTGCCGCCGCTGTGCCTGCTGGTGCTGGTCGGGCTGATGGCCGCGGAGGCCGACCACACCTTCCTCACGCGGCTCTTGTTCTTCCGCTGACGGGCGGGCTCAGCGCCGCACCACGAAGCGCGTGATCACCGGCGCCGTTTCGCCGAGGTGAAACGCCAGCCGGCGTTCGCGCAGCGCCATGTCGGCGGCCGTGGCGCGGTTGAAGCGGCGCAGGTGGTCGGTCCACGACTCGTCGACGATCTGCTCCACGTAGCGCTCGGGCTGCGCGATGTCGTGCAGCAGCTCCCAGCCGATCGCGCCCTGGCCCAGGCGTGCGCGCCGGGTCTGCTGCATCACGAGGTGGAAGGCCGCGGCGCGCGACGGGTCGATCAGGTACTCGACCGTGATCACCACGCGGCCGTCTTCCTGCGGCGCCTCGGCGGGCGGGCCGGTGGCCCAGCCGGCCTGGGCGGGGCGCACGTCGTCTTCGCCGCTCACGTCGGTCACCCAGCGCATGGCCGCCAGCATCAGCAGCGTGCCGCTCACGGCGGCGATGGCCAGGCTCAGCTTGAGCGACGTGACGGTGGCCACCTGGCCCCACAGCGCCGCGCCGATCGCGCTCGCACCCATGATCGCCATCTGGTAGGTCGACATGCCGCGCGCGCGCACCCAGTCGGGCAGCGCCAGCTGGGCCGACACCGACAGCGAGTTGGCCACCGTGATCCACGCCATGCCGCCGAAGAACATCGCCGGCACCGCGACCCAGGCGTTGGGCGCCACGGCCATCACGGCGGTGGCGGCCGACTGCAACATGGCGCCACGCAGCACCAGCTGGTCGCGGCCGAGCGCCTGGCGCAGCCGCGGCAGAAAGAGCACCGCGATGATCGCGCCCGTGCCCATCGCGGCCAGCAGCAGCGTGAAGGTGCCGGCGCCGCCGCCCTCGAGGTTGCGCGCCAGGAGCGGCAGCAGCGCCAGCAGTGCGGTCGAGTGGAAGAAGAACAGCGACACGCGCGTGAGCACGGCCCGCATGCGCTGCGACTGGCGCACGAACTGCACGCCCACGCGCATCGCGCTGATGAGCTTCTCGCGGCCCAGCGGGTTGGGCGTGTGCTCGCGGCGCCAGCGCAGCACCACAAAGCCCGACGCCACCGACAGCACTGCGTTGAGCGCAAACACCCACACGCTGCCCGCGCTCGCGATCAGCATGCCGGCCGTGAGCGGGCCGACGATGCGCGAGGCGTTCATGGCGATGCCGTTCAGGCCCAGCGCCGCGGGCAGTTGTTGGCGCGGCACCAGCTCGGGCACGATGGCCGAGAACACCGGCCAGCGCAGCGCCAGCCCGATGCCGTTGGCGAAGGTGAGCGCCAGCAGCAGCGGCGCGGTCATCACGTCGAGCGCGATGGCGGCGCACAGCACGACGGCGGTGCCGGCCAGCCAGAACTGCGTGGCCACCAGCCAGCGCCGGCGATCGAGGATGTCGGCCAGCGCGCCACTGGGCAGGCCGAGCAGGAACACCGGCAAGGTGGAGGCCGACTGCACCAGCGCGACCCAGATCGGCGAGGTGGTGAGCGAGGTCATCATCCACGCCGCGGCCACATCGTTCATCCACATGCAGATGTTGGCGATGAGCCAGGTGCTCCACAGCATGCGGAACACGGGGAGCTTCAGCGGCTCGAGCGCCGCGAGGTTCGAGGGCTGCGGCTTGGCCGGCGGGAGGGGTGTCTCTTCGGGGGATATGGGCGGCATGTCGCGCTATTGTGGCGCGGGCAACAGCGGAGCATCGGCAAGACGCTCTTCTCTTTCCAGGAACACCGAGGAACCGGCTTTGCCGGGCCTCAGGTGTTGCCCCCTGCAAGGGGGTTGGCGTAGCGACACGAAGTGCGCGAAGCCTGGGGGTGTGCCTAACTTCTGTCGCTGCGCGCGAGACGGTGTTCCAGTCGGCGCAGCAAGGTCGTGAGGACGAGCGTCATCACCCAGTACACCACCGAGATCGCGAGGTACGGCTCCCAGTAGCGTGCATAGGCGCCGGCCACGGTGCGCGCGGCGTAGGCCAGCTCGGCCAGGCCGATGGCCGACACCAGCGAGGTGTCCTTGAGCAGCGCGATCGCGTTGTTGCCCAGCGGCGGCAGCATGCGGCGAAAGGCCTGCGGCAGCACCACGTAGCGCATCACCTGCGCGGGGCTCAGGCCCAGCGAGCGGCCGGCGTCGAACTGCCCGCGCGAGATCGACTGGATGCCGGCGCGGAACACTTCGGAGATGTAGGCCGCCGAGTTCAACGTGAGCGCGACCACGCCGGAGATGAGCGCGCCGTGCTCCTGCTTGAGCGTGCGCGCCAGTTCGCCGTCGATGAGCAGGCCGGTGCTCGGGTGGATGAACACCGGCATCACCGCGAAGTGGATCAGCAGGATCTGCACGAACAGCGGCGTGCCCCGGAAGAAGCTCACGTACACCGTGGCGGGCCAGCGCAGCAGCACGCGCGTGACCCAGGTCCACGGCGCATGGCGCGCCTGCGCCAGCCGTGCCAGCGCCAGGCACAAGCCCCAGCTCGACCCGAGCAGCACGCAGACCACGGTCATGCGCAGCGTCATCCAGGCGCCCTGCCAGAACAGGTCCTTGTATTCCACGAGGATGTCCCAGCGGAACCATCCAAAAAGCAGCACTGGTTGTTCCATGCCTGCGTCCTCCACTCTGTCTATCTGTCTGTCTGCGAAAAAAACGAAACGGCCGCGTGAAGGCGGCCGTGTTCAGGAAAATGCCGTGCGGCTCAGCGCACGTTCGGGTCCTTGTTGAACCACTTCTTGTAGATCGTCGCGTAGCTGCCGTCGGCGCGGATGGCTGCCAGGCCGGCGCTGAGCTTGTCGAGCAGCGCCTTGTCGCCCTTCTTCACGACGATGCCGAAGCCCTCTTCGGGGAAGGACTTGTCGTCCAGTGTCTTCAGCTCGGCGTGCTGCGACACGCGGTAGGCGATCACGCCGTTGTCGCCCATGGCGGCATCGACGCCGCCGCCGGCCAGTTCGGAAATGATGAGCGGCGTGCTCTCGAAGCGGCGGATGTTGGGGCTGGTCTTGCCGAACTCGCGCGAGGCGATGTCGTCGGCGGTGGAGGCGCTGACCACGGCGATCTTCTTGCCCGTGAGGTCCTTCAGCGAGGCCACGGTGCTGTTCTTCGGCAGCGCGATGAGCTGGCGCGCCGCGAAGTAGGGCGGCGTGAAGTCGTAGCTCTGCTTGCGCTTCTCGTTGATGGTGACGCCCGAGATCACGAGGTCGACGTCGCCGTTGTTCAGCGCGCCGAAGATGCCGGTGAAGGGCGTGTTGACGATCTTGATCTTCAGGCCTTGCTGCTTGGCGATGGCGTTGATGATGTCGATGTCGAAGCCGACGATCTGCTTGTCCTTGTTCTCGAAGGCAAACGGCGCGTAGGTGGCGCTGGAGGCCACGGTGAGTTCGCGATTCTGGGCTTGGGCCTGGGCACCGAAGGCGAGCGTGGCGGCAGCGAGGCCGAGGGCCAGGGCGCGGCGTAGAGAGTTCATTCGGGGTCCTTGTGTCTTGCCGCCCGGCGGGAAGCGGTGGGCGAGCATTTTAGGCGGTCGCTATCGGGACCCCTTGCCGCCTATCGGGCGAACAGGAAGTAGAGCGCGACGGCCACCACGGCCACGACGGCGATCACCTTGCTGGCACGCGACGAACGGGGCGCGCCCGTGCTGTGCCACGTCACGGTGCGGGTGTGCACCGTCTTCGTGCTGCCGCCGCTGCTGCTGCGCTCCGTGCGGGCGAGCGCGTCGGCCGCGACCTGCCGGCCTTCCGGCGAGACCGCGGACGTCGGCGATGCGAGGGTCTGCAGTTGCGCGGGCGACATCCCGCCGGTGCGCACGGCCCAGGCCAGCGTGGCGGCTGGCGAAGCGGGCGCCGCCCACTCGGGTTCCTGTTCGGGCAGCAGGGCGCGGGCCTGGGCGTGCTGCGTGGGGTCGATCAGCTGCAGCGCCTGCAACTGGTCGAGCGCGCTGTCGGTCACGCCGTCTTCCAGGCGGTTCGCCATGAGGCTGATCTCGAGCAGCACCCAGGCCGGCGCCTGCCCGCTGACCATGGCCACCGCGTTCGCCACGGTGCGGTGCGCCTCGTCTTCCGCGCCGGGGGCGGCACGGGCGCGCAGGCCGGGCAGTGCCTCCGGCGCGACGATGTCCTTGGCGGCCGCCCAGCCCTTCGCTCGGGGTGCGCAGCGCGGCGCTCGGCAGGTCGGGGTGCGCGAGCGCCTGCGCGTGTTCTGCGTCGGTCAGCAGGCCCAGGGTGTGCAGGTGCGACAGGGCCCGCAGGCCGGTTTCGTCGGAGTTCATGCGGCCCGAGTGTCCCAGAGCGCTTTCCGGTGCTCTCCCCGTGTGCGGTACTTCTCGCTGTGCGTCCAAATTTGGGCATTGATTCGATACATGGCGAATCATTTAGTTAACACATATAACAATAGGGAACTATTAAAAACAATTGGTCAGGGAAGAAGGTATGCCATTGGTTTTGGGCGTCATGGGGCTCCCTCAGGTCGAGGTCGAGCTCCTGAGGATCATCGTTCGCCTCAGCTCCAATCTCCGGTCCCTCTGGACCGTCAGCGAATCGCAACCGTGCGACCTGTTGCTGGTGGACGGCGACACGCCGGCAGCCGAGCGGCAGACGCCGGCGGCACGCTTCGTGGTGCCGATGGTGGCGCGCGGCGATGCAGCGCCAGCAGCCCCCGCGCGCCGCACGCTGGCGCGTCCCATCTATGCGGAAGAGCTGGTCGCGCTGCTCAACCAGGTCACGCCGGGCGGGACCTCGGGCGAGGCGGCGCGCGCCATGGTGCGCTCGATCCGCGCGCGTGCCTCGCTGATCCGCTGGCCCTCGCAGGTGACCCTGCAGCGCCACCCGATCTACGTGCGGCTGGCGGCGGCCCTGTCGAAGAGTGCGCAATCGGCCGAAAGCCTGAGCGTGCTGGGCCGCATCGACGTGCAGGAGTGCAGCACCTTCCTCGGCCTGCTGGAGGAAGAAGGCGCGCTGACCTGGACCGAGGAGGCGCGCGAGCCGCGCCCGTCCCCGGGCGGCGAGGCCGCGCAGCACAAGCGCGGCCTGCTCTCGCGCATCCGCCGGCGCCTCGGGCTGGCTTGAAGAGGGCACCGGCATGAGGGACTTCAAGCTCGTCTTCACAGGGCCCATGGGCGTGGGCAAGACCACGGCCATCGCGGCCATCAGCGACACCGCGCCGATCGCCACCGAGGTCGCCAACGCCGACACCTCGGTCGCCAAGGCCACCACCACGGTGGGACTCGACTTCGGTCAGGTGACGCTGGACAACGGCGACCGTCTGCGCCTGTACGGCACGCCGGGCCAGAGCCGCTTCGACTTCATGTGGAAGATCCTGGTGCGCGATGCGCTGGGCCTGGCGATCCTGCTGGACAACAGCCGGCCCGACCCGATGGCCGACCTGGCCCAGTACCTGGACGGCTTTGCCGGCGCGCTCGAGCGCATGCCCTGCGCCGTGGGCGTGAGCCGCCTGCCGTCGCACCCCACCCCCACGCTCGACGACTACGCGCAGGCGCTGGCCGCGCGCGGGCTGGTGCTGCCGCTGCTGGCGGTTGATCCGCGCTGCAAGGACGACGTCGTCGCGCTGATCGAAACGCTGCTGATGCAGATCGAAGTGCTCGACGAGGAGGCCGCGCCATGAGGATTCCCCACGCCCTGAAGCTGCGCGCCGCGGTCGAAGCCCGCCGCGTGCTCGACGAGGTGAGCGGCGTCGCCTCGGTGGTGGTGGCCACGCCCGACGGCTTCGAGATTGCGAGCGTCGCCCGGCGCGACGTCGAGCCCGCGCGCATCGCCGCCATGGCCAGCTCGATCGCCGCCATCGGCGCCGTGGTGTCGCAGGAGGCCGGCCTGGGCCGCTGCACCTGCATCACGGTCGCGACCGACAACGGCTTTGCGCTGGTCAGCCCGGTGCACAACGGCGAGACCGCGCTGGTCGTGAACGTCATCGCCGACGCGGATGCGGTGCTCGCGCAGGCGATGTACCGCACGGCGGCCTGCGTGCAGGCGCTCGAGGCGCCGCAGCTATAGGCGCCCTCTACGAACTCTAGTGCGGAGACGACTTGGCATGCGACGTCTCCACCCTCTTCTTTCATTCGCATGAACTTCACCAACAGGACTCACTGACCCATGGCCTCGATCCAGACCAGCCTCGACAACCTTCTGACCGCCGACGGCGCCCTGTGCGCTGCCGTGGTCGATTCCGCCAGCGGCATGATGCTGGGCGCCGCCGGCTCCGGCGTGGACCTCGAAGTGGCCGCCGCCGGCAACACCGAAGTGATGCGTGCCAAGCTCAAGACGATGCGCGCGCTGGGCCTGAGCGACACCATCGAAGACATCCTGATCACGCTGGGCAAGCAGTACCACCTGCTGCGCCCGATGGCGCAGAAGGAAGGCGTGTTCATCTACTTCGTGCTCGACAAGGCGAAGTCGAACCTGGCGCTGGCCCGCCGCAAGCTGCAGGACGTCGAGAAGGAAATCACCTTCTAACTAGATACAGATAGAAGGTGCACCGCCCTCGGGCGGATGGACGGGCCGGCTCCCTCGCGGGAGGCGGCCTTTTTCTTTTGGGGGGCGGCTACTTCGCCAGGTGCGCCAGCGGCAGCGCGCTGTTCGCCTTCACCTCGCCCAGCGAGAAGCTGGTGTGCAGGTCTTTCACGTTCGGCAGGTTCATGAGGTTCTGCCGCGCGAAGGCCGAGAAACCGTTCAGGTCTTGTGCGACCACCTGCAGCTCGAAGGTGCCGGTGCCGCTGATGTAGTGGCAGGCCACGACCTCGGGCATCTTGCGGATCGCGTCCTCGAGTTTGCGCGTGGCCTCGTGGGTGACGCGCTCGGTGTCCACGCGCACGAAAGCGAGCACGCCCAGCCCGATCTTGTGGCGGTCGATCTCGGCGCGGTAGCCCTTGATGAAGCCGGCGTCTTCGAGCGCGCGCACGCGGCGCCAGCAGGGCGCCGCCGACAGGCCCACGCGCTGCGCAAGCTCGGCGTTCGTGAGGCGGCCATCGGTCTGCAGTTCTTGCAGGATAGCGAGGTCGAACTTGTCAATGCTTTCCATAGGGGTGGATGTTAAGCAAGATTCTTTCTGTACACCGCTTTTTTGGGACGAAAAACGCAAACACCTGTCGCGGACCCCGGCATACACTTTGCGTGATCATGGGCTCGCGCCCTACCGGGCACAGACCCACCGCCAATTCAGCCAGGCCCACAAGGCCCTGCCACACGGAGACAGACAACATGAACGCCCCGCTGCCCGAGCACATTCGCCGCGCGCTAGAAACCGTCACGCTCGACGACAACCCGCAACGCGGGTTGCGCCGTAGGCACAAATATGACGCGGGCGACGCAGTCGGCCGCACTGGATTTGGCGTCGAGCCTGCTTGCGAAGGAGGTGCAGCATGAACGCCCCGCTGCCTGCGCACATCCGCAAAGCCCTGGAAACCGTCACGCTCGACGACAAATACAGTCTCGATTACGGCCGCGCCTTCATGAGCGGTGTGCAGGCCCTGGTCAAGCTGCCGATGCTGCAGCGCCTGCGCGACAAGCAGGTCGGCAAGAACACCGCCGGCTTCATCAGCGGCTACCGCGGCTCCCCGCTCGGCGGCTACGACCAGGCGCTGTGGAAGGCCAGCAAGTTCCTCAAGGAACAGAACATCGTCTTCCAGCCCGGCGTGAACGAAGAGCTCGCGGCCACGGCGCTGTGGGGCACGCAGCAACTGGGCTTCTCGCCGCAAGGCACCAACAAGTTCGACGGCGTCTTCGGCATCTGGTACGGCAAGGGCCCGGGCGTGGACCGCTGCTCCGACGTCTTCAAGCACGCCAACATGGCGGGCACCACCGAATTCGGCGGCGTGATCGCGGTGGCCGGCGACGACCACATCTCCAAGAGCAGCACGGCCGCGCACCAGAGCGACCACATCTTCAAGGCCTGCGGCACGCCGGTGTTCTTCCCGGCCAACGTGCAGGAAATTCTGGACCTGGGCATTCACGCCTTCGCGCTGAGCCGCTTCTCGGGCGTGTGGTCGGGCATGAAGACGATCCAGGAGATCGTCGAATCGAGCGCCACGGCCATGATCGACCCCGAGCGCGTCGACATCGTCATTCCCACCGACTTCGAGATGCCGCCCGGCGGCCTGCACATCCGCTGGCCCGACCATGCGCTGGAGCAGGAAGCCCGGCTCATGCACTACAAGTGGTACGCCGCGCTGGCCTACATCCGCGCCAACCGCCTGAACCACAACGTGATCGAAGGCCCGAACGACCGCTTCGGCATCATGGCCAGCGGCAAGGCCTTCAACGACACGCGCCAGGCGCTCATCGACCTGGGCCTGGACGACGCGGCCTGCCGCCAGCTGGGCATCCGCCTGCACAAGGTGGGCGTGGTGTGGCCGCTCGAGGCGCAGCTCACGCGTGACTTCGCCACCGGCCTGCAAGAGATTCTGGTGGTCGAGGAGAAGCGCCAGGTCATCGAATACCAGCTCAAGGAAGAGCTCTACAACTGGCGCTCCGACGTGCGCCCCAACGTGGTCGGCAAGTTCGACGAAGGCGCCAGCTCCACGGACGACGGCTACTCCGGCGGCGAATGGTCGATGCCCAACCCGACCTCGCACACGCTGCTGCGTGCCAACGCCGACCTGAACCCGGCGCTCATCGCCAAGGCCATCGCCGCGCGCCTGAAGAAGACCGGCCTCTTGGCCGCCGCCGGCGCCGACATGGCCGCCCGCATCGATGCGCAGCTGGCCATCCTCGAGGCGAAGGAACGCGCGATGGTGGTGCAGCAGGCGTCCACCAGCGTGGCCGACGCCACGCGCCAGCCCTGGTTTTGCTCGGGCTGCCCGCACAACACCAGCACCGTTGTGCCCGAAGGTTCGCGCGCGATGGGCGGCATCGGCTGCCACTTCATGGCGACCTGGATGGACCGCTCCACCATCGGCTTCACGCAGATGGGCGGCGAGGGCGTGCCATGGGTCGGCCAGCAGCCCTTCACGACCGACCAGCACATCTTCGCCAACCTGGGCGACGGCACGTACTTCCACAGCGGCCTGCTGGCAATTCGCCAGAGCATCGCGGCGGGCGTGAACATCACCTACAAGATCCTCTACAACGACGCGGTCGCCATGACCGGCGGCCAGCAGGTCGGCGAGCGCCCCGAGGGCCACTCGGTGCTGCAGATTGCCGAGAGCCTGCACGCCGAAGGCGCGAAGAAGGTCGTGATCGTCACCGACGAGCCCGAGAAGTACGAGGGCGTGACCATTCCGGGCGACCACGTGCAGGTGAAGCACCGCGATCTGCTCGACGACATCCAGCGCGAGTTCCGCGCCATGGCCGGCACCACGGCCATCATCTATGACCAGACCTGCGCCACCGAAAAGCGCCGCCGCCGCAAGCGGGGCACGGCCGTCGATCCGGCCAAGCGCGTGGTCATCAACGAGCTGGTCTGCGAAGGCTGCGGCGACTGCAGCGTGCAGAGCAACTGCCTGAGCGTGGAGCCGCTGGAAACCGAATTCGGCCGCAAGCGCACCATCAACCAGAGCAGCTGCAACAAGGACATGAGCTGCCTGAAGGGCTTCTGCCCGAGCTTCGTGACCGTCGAAGGCGGCCAGCTCAAGAAGAAGGGCAAGAACAAGGCGGCCACGCCGGCCGAGTTCGGCCTGCTGACCGAGCCCGCCATTCCGTCGCTGGTCGGCGGCAAGGTCTGGGGCGTGGTGGTGGCGGGCGTCGGCGGCACCGGCGTGATCACCATCGGCCAGCTCTTGGGCATGGCCGCGCACATCGAGGCCAAGGGCATCGTCACGCAGGACGCGGCGGGCCTGGCGCAAAAGGGCGGTGCCACCTGGAGCCACGTGCTCATCGGCGACACGCAGGACGACATCCGCACCACCCGCGTGGGCACCGCCGCCGCCGACCTGATCCTGGCCTGCGACCCGCTCGTCACGATCAATGCCGAGACCATGGCGCGCATGCGCGAAGGGCGCACGCACGTGGCGCTCAACAGCCACAGTGCGCCTACCGCCGCCTTCGTGCGCAACGCCAACTGGCAGAACCCCGAAGACGCCTGCGCCGCTGAAATTGCGCGCGCCGTGGGCATCGACGGCCTGGGCGCCTTCGACGCCGATGCCGCCGCCACCGCGCTGATGGGCGACACCATCTACGTCAACCCGATGATCCTGGGCTACGCCTGGCAAAAGGGCTGGGTGCCGCTGGCGCACGAGTCGCTGATGCGCGCCATCGAGCTGAACGCCGTGGCCATCGAGAACAACAAGACCGCCTTCGAGTGGGGCCGCCAGGCCGCTGTGCGTCCCGACGAGCTGCAAAAGCGCGTGCGCCCGGGCCAGATCATCGAGTTCAAGAAGCGCGAGACGGTCGAGGCCCTGGTGGCTCGCCGCGTCGAGTTCCTGACCGGTTACCAGAACGCCGCCTATGCCGAGGAGTACAAGGCCTTCGTCGGCCGCGTGCAGCAGGCCGAGGCGGCCGTCGGCAGCAAGAGCACGGCCCTGAGCGAAACGGTGGCGCGCTACCTGTTCAAGCTCATGGCCTACAAGGACGAGTACGAAGTCGCTCGCCTGCACACCGACCGCACGTTCCTGGACCGCGTCGAGGGCATGTTCGAAGGCGACTACAAGCTCAACTACCACCTGGCGCCGCCGCTCATGGCCAAGAAGAACGCCAAGGGCCAGCTGCAAAAGCAGAAGTTCGGCCCCTGGATGCTCACGGGCTTCCGCGTCCTCGCGAAGCTCAAGGGCCTGCGCGGCACGGCGCTCGACGTCTTCGGCCGCACCGAAGAGCGCAAGACCGAACGCGCCCTCATCGGCGAGTACCGCGCCAGCATCGAGGAAGTGCTCAAGGGCCTGCGCGCCGACAACCACGCGCTGGCGCTGGAGATCGCGGGCCTGCCCGAGCAGATCCGCGGCTACGGCCACGTGAAGGAGCGCAACCTGGCGGCGGCCCGCACCCGCTGGAACGAGTTGCTGGGCAAGTGGCGCAACCCGCAGGCACAGCGCGCAGCGGCCTGATTCCGCAGGTCCGTTTCCCCGTCAAAGAGCGCCCCTGCGGCGCTCTTTGCTATTTAAACGATAGCTGAAAGCCCTCCGCACCGCGCCGGATAAGGGCGCGAAACGGCCATCCGCGACGAATACAATGCCCGACTGCGCGCGGCCTCCCCCGCCGAGCCTCTGACTTGCGGCCCGCATCCCTCGTGGGCGCGGAACCGCGGGCCCGGCCTGCGCATCTGAAGTCTTTTTCTTCTCTCTTCCCTCTGCTGGAGACTCTCTTGTTCATTTCCTCTGCTTTCGCTCAAACCGCGCCCGCAGCCGCCGGTGGTGGCGACATGTTGTCCTCGCTGGGCAGCATGCTGCCGCTGGTGCTGATGTTCGTGGTGCTGTATTTCGTCATGATCCGCCCGCAAATGAAGCGCCAGAAAGAAGCCCGCGCCATGATCGAAGCCCTGGCCAAGGGTGACGAAGTCGCCACGGCCGGCGGCGTGCTCGGCAAGATCACGTCCATCAGCGACCAGTACCTCGGCCTCGAGATCGCCAACGGCATCGAGATCAAGATCCAGCGCAGCGCGGTGGTCCAGGTGCTGCCCAAGGGCGCCGTCAAGCAATAAAAGCGTGAGCTGAACCTTGCGCTTCACGGCGCAGGGCCCCAAGTCACGCCGTGTTCCATTTCTGAAACGCTTGTGAAAAGCGCCTTCTCATGAACCGTTACCCGGTCTGGAAGTACGCGATCATCGTGATCGTGCTACTCGTGGGGCTCATTTACGCCCTGCCCAATTTCTTCGGCGAGGCACCCGCGGTGCAGGTGTCCGCGGCCAAGACGACCGTCAAGGTCGATGCCGCCACCCAGACCCGGGTCGAGGAGGCGCTGAAGACCGCCGGCCTGACGCCCGACCTGGTGACACTCGACGCTGGCTCCCTGCGCGCCCGCTTCACCACCACCGACGACCAGCTCAAGGCGCGCGACGTCGTGCAGCGCGCCCTGGTGCCCGACGCCAGCGACCCGCCCTACACGGTGGCGCTGAACCTGCTGTCGCGTTCGCCGAAGTGGCTCACGTCGCTGCATGCGTTCCCGATGTACCTGGGCCTCGACCTGCGCGGCGGCGTCGACTTCCTGCTGCAGGTCGACATGAAGGGCGCCATCGACAAGAAGGCCGAATCGTTCGCGAGCGACCTGCGCACCACCTTCCGCGACAAGAACATCCGCGGCACCCAGGTCAGCCGCAACGGCCAGACCGTCGAGGTGACGTTCCGCGACGCGGCCTCGCTCGAGACCGCCAAGCGCCTGATCGTGGACCAGTTCCCCGACCTCAGCACCACCGACACGCAAGACGGCACCAACTGGCGCCTGACCGCCACCATCAAGCCCGAGGCGGCCCGCCGCCTGCAGGACGCCGCGCTCAAGCAGAACATCACGACCCTGCACAACCGGATCAACGAACTCGGCGTGGCCGAGCCGGTGATCCAGCAGCAGGGCCTGGACCGCATCGTCGTGCAGCTGCCCGGCGTGCAGGACACGGCCAAGGCCAAGGAAATCCTGGGCCGCACCGCCACGCTCGAAATGCGCATGGTGGACGAAAGCGCCGAAGGCCGCGCGGCCGAACTGAGCGGCGCGCCCGTGCCCTTCGGCTCCGAGAAATTCCTCGACCGCAGCGGCCGTCCGGTGATCGTGAAGAAGCAGGTGCTCGTCACCGGCGAGAACCTCACCGACGCCCAGCCCGGCTTCGACCAGCAGAGCAACCAGCCCAAGGTCGACCTGACCATGGACGCCAAGGGCGGCCGCATCATGCGCGACGTCAGCCGCGAGAACTACAAGAAGCGCATGGCCATGCTGATCTTCGAGAAGGGCAAGGGCGAAGTGCTCACGGCCCCCTCGATCAACGGCGAGCTGGGCAACCGCTTCCAGGTGTCGGGCTCGATGACGGTGGCCGAGGCCAGCGACCTCGCCCTGCTGCTGCGCGCCGGCTCGCTGGCCGCCCCCATGGAGATCATCCAGGAGCGCACCATCGGCCCGACGCTCGGTGCCGACAACATCGAAAAAGGCTTCAAGAGCGTGATGTACGGCTTCCTGGCCATCATGGTCTTCATGTGTGCCTACTACGCGCTGTTCGGCCTGTTCTCGTCGATCGCGCTGGCCGTGAACCTGATGCTGCTGGTCGCCATCCTGTCGATGCTGCAGGCCACGCTCACGCTGCCCGGCATCGCGGCCATGGCGCTGGCCATCGGCGTGGCCATCGACTCCAACGTGCTGATCAACGAGCGCGTGCGTGAAGAGTTGCGCAACGGGGCCTCGCCGCAGGCCGCCATCCACGCGGGCTACGAGCGCGCCTGGGGCACGATTCTCGACTCCAACGTGACCACGCTCATCGCGGGTGTCGCGCTGCTGGCCTTCGGCTCGGGCCCGGTGCGCGGCTTCGCGGTGGTGCACTGCATCGGCATCGTCACCTCGATGTTCTCGGCCGTGTTCTTCTCGCGCGGCCTCGTGAACTTCTGGTACGGCCAGAAGAAGAAGCTCAAGACCGTGTCGATCGGCACCGTCTGGCGGCCGAAGACCGACGGCTCGGCCGTGGTCGAAACCAAGTAACGGCCGAGGACCATCGCCATGGAATTCTTCCGCATCCACAAGACCATCCCGTTCATGCGCCATGCCCTGGTGCTGAACATCATCTCCTTCGCAACCTTTGCGCTGGCGCTGTTCTTCCTGTTCCATCGCGGACTGCACCTGTCGGTGGAGTTCACCGGCGGCACGGTGATGGAAGTGGCCTACGAGCAATCGGCCGACATCGGCAAGGTGCGTGAGGCGATCAACAAGCTCGGCTACCCCGAAGTGCAGGTGCAGAACTACGGCACCTCGCGCGACGTGCAGATCCGTCTGCCCACCCAGAAGGGCATGAGCTCCGACCAGCAGAGCGCGCAGGTCATGCAGGCGCTGAAGTCGGTCGACCCCTCGGCCACGCAGCGCGGCATCGAGGTCGTCGGGCCGCAGGTCGGCGAGGAGCTGACCACCAACGGCATCAAGGCGCTGGCCATGGTGGTGATCGGCATCATGATCTACCTGGCGTTCCGCTTCGAATGGAAGTTCGCGCTGTCCACCGTGCTGGCCAACCTGCACGACGTGGTGATCATCCTGGGCTTCTTCGCCTTCTTCCAGTGGGAGTTCTCGCTGGCGGTGCTGGCGGCGGTGCTGGCGGTGCTGGGCTACTCGGTGAACGAGTCGGTCGTGATCTTCGACCGCGTGCGCGAGAACTTCCGGCGTTACCGCAAGATGACGACCACCGAAGTCATCGACAACGCGATCACCTCGACCATCAGCCGCACGATCATCACCCACGGCTCCACGCAGCTCGTGGTGCTGTCGATGTTCTTCTTCGGCGGCCCGACGCTGCACTACTTTGCGCTGGCACTGACCATCGGCATCTGCTTCGGCATCTACTCGTCGTGCTTCGTGGCTGCCGCGATCGCGATGTGGCTGGGCGTGAAGCGTGAAGACCTGATCAAGGGCCCCGTCAAGCGCGACGGCGATCCGGGTGGCGACGACCCGAACGCCGGCGCCGTGGTCTGAGCAGACGTGAACGCACGCGCCGTGTCCGCTCACACCTTCTGAGGGATACTTCGGCGCGGCTGCGCGTCAGCCGCACTTGTGCGGCGACGCATCCCGATGCAAGCTCGGGGCTGTCGCCGACGAACCGTTTCGTTTCCTCTGGCCTTTCCGATCCTTCACGATGAGCACTGCGCGGTCCGCCTCTTCCCTGCAGCTCGCACGCGAGGCGCGTGAGCGTTTCGTGGCGGCCACGGAAGGCGCCATCGCTCCCTTAGCCCAGGCCATCCGCGACCGGCTGACCTCGGTGGCGTCCGATGTCGGCAGCGCACGCACCATGCAGGAAAGCCGCGACGACCTCGTGGCGTTCCAGGGCCACGCCTCGCAGTGGGTGTCGCTCACGCAGACCGGCTGGCGCAAGGCGCTGGGCACGGGCCCGACGGGCACGACCTCGTCGGCCCCCGCGGCGCTGCGGCTGGAGCTCATCGGCGACGAGGTGGTCGAGAGCAACATCCTCGCCTCGCGCCTGGCGCAAACCATCCACGACAAGGCCAGCTTCGAGCTCAGCGACCTGCGCCTGCGCATCCAGCACCTCGAAGGCACGCACGAGCTCGACGCCCGGGACGTGCTGAAACCCGAGACGCTGGCCCAGCTGCTGGTGGACCAGTGGCTGGCCGCCGGCCTGAGCCGCGAGGCCTGGGGCCGCGTGCAGAGCATCGTGCAGCAGGCGCTGGCCGACGTGGTCGTGAAAGCCTACGAAAACGCCAACGCCTTCCTGATCGCGCAGGGCGTGATGCAGGAGATCGACCTCAAGAGCTTCGTGCGCCGCGCGGGTGATTCGGGCGGCGGCAGCACATCGTCCATGGGCATGCCGGCGACGTCGAACATGCCGATGGGCCACGGCGTGCCGGGCGGTGCGGCGATGTCGCACGCCCAGCAGCCATCGTCACAGCCATCGCAACCGCAGCGACCGGGCTTCGGCTTCCAGGCGTCGGTGCCGTCGTCGGGGCCGGCCTCCAGCTCGATGATGGGCAGCTCGCCGCTCGCCTTCGCGCGGCAACGCGCGCAGACCGCGCTGCTGAGCCTCAAGCGCTTTGTTGCCGCGCGCATCGGCGGCGAGGCCGGTGCCTCGCAACCGGGCGGGGTGACCGGCACCGGCGGCGGCGTGGCCGCGCCCCGCGTGTTCTCACGCACTTTTGCCGGTGCCATCGCCGATGCCGAGGTCGCCTACCGCATGGCGGCCACGCAGTACATGGACGGCGGCGGCGAGCAGGCCACGCTGATCCAGCAGACCGCGGTCGACCTGCGCCGGCGCACGGCCGAACTCAAGAAGCGCGCACCCACCACGGCCGACAAGGCCACGGTCGAGATCGTGGCGCTGATGTTCCAGGCCATCCTCGCGGAAGAGCGCATTCCGTTCTCCGCTCGCGTGTGGTTCGCACGGCTGCAGATGCCCGTGCTGCGCGTGGCCATCGCCGAGCCCGAATTCTTCGGCACCTTGCAGCACCCCGCGCGCATGCTGATCGACCGCATGGGCTCCTGCGTGATGGGCTTCGACGCCGCCGCCATCACCGGCAGCGCGCTCGAGAACGAGATCAAGCGCGTGGTGCAGGTGATCGAGCAGTACCCCGAAACCGGCCAGCGCGTGTTCAAGCTCGTGTTCGACGAGTTCGTCGCCTTCCTCAGCCGCTACCTCACGCAGAGCGACGCCACGCAGCGCGTAATGAGCGTGGCGCAGCAGGTCGAGCAGAAGGAGACGATGGCGATCCAGTACACCATCGAGTTGCGCAAGATGCTCAACGACATGCCGGTGCGCGACGAGATCCGCGAGTTCCTGTTCAAGGTCTGGGCCGAGGTGCTGGCCATTGCCGCGCTGCGCTACGGCGCACAGGGCGAGCACACCGTGATGCTCAAGCGCGTGGCCTCCGAGCTGGTCTGGGCCGCGAGCGCCAAGCCCAACCGCGCCGACCGCGCCCGCGTGATTCAAGACCTGCCGCAGCTGCTGCAACGCCTGCGTCAGGGCATGGACCTGCTGGGCATCGTCGGCGAGCCGCAAGAGGGCCACATCAAGACCATCGGCGCCACGCTGACCGACGCCTTCATGTCGAAGACCGAGGCCATTCCCCAGGCCAAGATCGAGGCCATGGCCGAGCGGCTGGCGCACCTCGAAGATTTCGTGAGCGACGACGGCAGCGCCTCCAGCCTGCCGCTCGACGCGCAGAGCATCGAGCTGCTGCTCGGCGTGGACGCCACCGCCATCGAGGTCATCTCCGACACCGCCGGCGTCAAGGTGGCTGAAGACATGCTCGCATGGACCCATGAGCTGCAGGTCGGCAACTGGTTCATGCTGGACCACAACGACCGCGTGACCCAGGTCCAGTTCGTCTGGCGCAGCGACCGCAAGCGGCTGCACCTGTTCGCCTCGGCCGACGGCCGCAGCTTCCTCATTCAGGCGGGGCGGCTGGCGATGTACCTGCAGGCCGGCCTGCTGGTGCCGGCCGAGGAAGAGACGCTCACCGTGCGCGCCACGCGCGAGGCGCTGGCCAAGCTCGATGCGAATCCCGAGCGACTGCTGAACTGATCAGCCGCTTCGGCTGTTTTCTCTGTTCGCGGAACACCACGGAACCGGCTTTGCCAGGCCGTTGGTGTTGCCCCCGGTAGGGGGTTGGCGAAGCGACACGAAGTGCGCGAAGACTGGGGGCGAGCTCAGTGCGCCGTGCGGCCTTCGCGGCTCTCGCAGAGTTCGTCGAGCACCAGCGCATCGGGCTCGATGCCGGTGCTCCAGTGCACCATCAGCACGATGATCTTGAGTTCGTCCAGTGCCACGGGGTCGCCCGGCGCGGCCATCGCGCGTTCGACGACGATCTCGCGCAGGCCGCAGGGCAGCACGTTCGACAGTTCAAGAAAACGGATGAAGCCGAGGCACTCGGCGCCGAGGTGTTCCTGCTCCGACGGCGAGTACACGCGCATCGACTGGCTCGACTGGGGCAGCGCCGCATCGGGCGCGCCGCCCAGCGTGACGCGGGCGGTGGTGATGGCGTTGTCGTCATCGCCCTCACTGGCCTGGTGTTCGAACTGCAGGCCTTGCGTGGCAAGGCTCAGGCCGTCGAGCCACTGCAGGGCGTCGCGAATTTCTTCCGCCTCGAAACCGTGCGCACTGAGCTTGCGGCCCAGCTGTTCGGGTTCGGGGCAGGCATCGCCGCGCCAGTAGTTTTCATACACAAACACGAGCACTTCGAACATGGGCTCAATATAGCCCAGGAAACCGTTGCTCGCCCTCAGTCTTCGCGCACTTCGTGTCGCGTGCGCCTTCCCCCTACCGGGGGCAACACCTGCGGCCCGGCAAAGCCGGTTCCGCGGTGTTCCACGAAAAGCGGGCGCGGGCCCCGAGCATCAGCCGACGGCTGCTCTTTGGAACAGGCCGCCGGGCAAACGCGCCACATGCCCGTCGAGCTCCAGCTCGAGCATCTTCGCCTGCAGCATGGCTGCGCTCCAGCCGGTGCGCGCGCTCAGCGCGTCGAGGCTCACCGGGTCGAAGCCGAGGGCGTCGAGCAGCGGATGTTCCGGGGCCGACGACGGCGTGTCGGTGGAAGGCGTGCGAGCGGCCGGGGCCAACGGCGGCAGCTCTTCGAGGATGTCGTTCACCGACTCGACCAGCTTCGCGCCCTGACGGATCAGTGCATGGCAGCCGCGCGATTGCGGCGAGTGGATCGAGCCCGGGATCGCGAACACTTCCTTGCCCTGCTCCGACGTGAGGCGCGCGGTGATGAGCGAGCCCGACGCCAGTGCTGCCTCGACCACCAGCGTGCCGCGCGCCAGGCCCGCGATGAGGCGGTTGCGTTTGGGAAAGTTCTGCGTGAGCGGCGGCGTGCCCAGCGGCAACTCGCTCACGATCAGCCCCTGCAGCGTGATGCGGTGCGCCAGGTCGCGGTGCCGCGCGGGGTACACACGGTCCAGGCCGGTGCCGACCACGGCCACCGTGGCGAGCACCGGGGCGTCGCCGGCCGCGTCGAGCGCGCCCAGGTGCGCCGCGCCGTCGATGCCGAGTGCCAGTCCCGAGACGACGGGCAGGCCGGCTTCGCCCAGCGCCCGAGCGAAGGCGCGCGCGTGGCTGGCGCCCTGCGGTGTCGGGTTGCGGCTGCCGACCACGGCGAGGCTGCGGCCGAGTTGCGTGAGGTCGAAGGCGGCGGCGCCGAGCACGTAGAGCATCAGCGGCGGGTCGACCATTTCGAGCAGCGAACCCGGATAGGCGGCATCGCCGAGCGTCACGACGCGGCGCGTGACGGCGCCGCCGGTGTTGTCGTCTGCGGGGTGCAGCCATTGCCATGTCTGGTCGACCTGCGCCTGCAGGCCGGAGGGCGGCTGCTTCAGCGCGGCGGCCTGGGCGGCGCTGACGACTTCGCCCAGCGTCGCCTCGGGCTGCGCGAAGATCGCGTCAGGCAGCCCGAAGGCCGCGAGCAGACGGCGTGCGGCGCCGTCGCCGACGCCTGGTGTCAGTGAAAGTCGCAGCCAGCCTGCGAGTTCTGCGCGTTCCAAACGAGTGTGCGAGAAAAAAGCCTCAGGCGCGTGTCAGGGATTGACGAGGAAGTCGCCGGCGCGGGGAGTGTCGTTGATTTCGAGCACCAGTGCGTACGAGACTTTCTCGAAGGTGCGGAACACCATCAGCAAGCCGATGCGTTCGTTCGGCAGTTTGATCGTTTCCTTGCGGGCGCCGGTGCGGTCGAGGATGGTCTCGCCGTTCTTCAGAATGGCCAGCACGTGGCCGTTGTCGACGCCGTCGCGCGTGCCCTTGTTGATGGCCACGACCTGGTTCTGCGCCGCGTACTGCACCGCATTGCCATAGACCGAGATGATGCGTCCGTCGACCTGCGTGGACGGTGCGCGCGGTGCATAGCTCAGCAGCTGACGCGGCGGCTCGGGCAGCAGGCGGTCGCCGGCGCGCATTTCTTCGCGCGACGCAATGATGTCGATGCTGGCCGGCACGACGGTGATGACGTCCTTGTCGCCGGTCGTCTCGATGGTGGTCGATTCGCCGCGCTGCAGCTGCGCCTTGCCCAGGTACTGCGCCTCGTAGCCGAGGATCTCGCCGGTGCCGGGGTCTTTCAGCGGCGTGGCGCTGCGGAAGATGCGGTAGTGCTGCACCGGGCCCGGCTTTTCGACCAGCGGCGATTCGGCGTTGCCGCGCGCATAGGCGCGGTCGCCGCGCGACAGCAGCACGCGGCTGTCGTTGCCGGCCACGATGCGCGGTGCGGCATCGAGCGTGTTGGCGTCGACCACGATGGGCTCGCTGAGGAAGGGCTCGATCAGGCTCGGGTTGAGCGTGGGCAGGGCCATGCCCGCGAGCGAGTCGAAGCGGGTGCGCGGCGACAGCTTGATGGTGCCGCCGTCGCCGCCAGAGACGCCGCGGCGCGTGGTCAGGCGGGCGCGGCCGCCGCTCTTGTCCAGGTACAGCACCTGGCCCGGGTAGATGCGGTGCGGGTCCTGGATGTCATTGATGTTCATGCCCCAGAGCTCCGGCCAGCGCCAGGGGCGCAGCAGGTACAGGCGAGAGATGGCCCAGAGCGTGTCACCGGGCTTGACCGTGTATTCGTCGGGCGCCTTCGGCGACAGCTCGCTCAGCGGCACACCCGCCTGGGCGGTCTGCTGGGCGGTGGCGCGCTGCTGGGGCGTGACCGGGTAGGTCGTCTGCGCCCAGGCCGCCGTGGCGCCGCAACTGCCGGCCACCGCCAGGGCGGCCGTCCAGAAGGCAAAGAAGGTCGGGCGCTGGTGTTCGGTGGAGCTGGGCTGTGTCATGTCTGGATGGGTGAGCGCACGAAGTATCGTGGCGCATACGAATCTCACAATTTGCTACGAATTCTGCGCCCGAAGCCCTTGCAAGGGCAACGTTTTCGAGCCAATGCGCCGCGACGCGTCGCGGAATTGGCGAAAATAGCCACAACTTCCCCCCGATTTCATGGCCAAACGAATCATTCTGAGTTACCCCGACAAGCGCCTGCACACGGTGGCCAAGCCGGTGCAGGGCGTGGACGCGCGCATCAAGACGCTGGTGGCCGACATGCTGGAAACGATGTACGACGCGAGCGGCATCGGCCTGGCCGCGACCCAGATCGACGTGCACGAGCGCGTGGTCGTGATCGACGTCTCCGAAGAGCGCAACGAGCCGATCGTGCTCATCAACCCCGAAATCACCTGGGCCAGCGACGAAAAAGTGCTCAACGAAGAGGGCTGCCTCTCGGTGCCCGGCATCTACGACGGCGTGATGCGCTCCACCTCGGTGAAGGTCCAGGCGCTCGACGCCGACGGCAACAGCCACACGATCGAGGCCGACGGCCTGCTGGCCGTGTGCATCCAGCACGAGCTTGACCACCTCCTGGGCAAGGTGTTCGTCGAATACCTGTCGCCACTCAAGCGCAACCGCATCAAGAGCAAGCTCCTCAAGCAACGGCGCGAGGACATGAAAGACGCACGGGTATGAGTCAACGGGCTGCGAGCGCGTTGGCTGCCGCCGGACTGTTGTTCCTGGCGGGTTGCGTCAGCGAACCCACGCGCATCCAGCCCGGCACCTCCGCCGCCGACACCCTGCAGCGCCTGGGCGCGCCCACGGGCCGCTACCCGCTCAACGGCGGTGGCGAGCGGCTGCAGTACTCGCGCATGCCGGCGGGCTTCGAGGTGGTCGACATCGACCTCGACGCGTCCGGCAAGGTCGTCTCGGTGACCCAGGTGCTGAGCGAAGCGCGCTTCGGCCACGACATCCAGGTCGACCGCTGGCGCCAGAACGAGGTGCTGGCCTTCTACGGCAAGCCCTACGAAATCAGCCGCGTCAGCTCCTTTGACGGCGCCGTCTGGACCTGGCGCTACAAGGCCGTCAACGAGCGCCGCATGCTCTATATCTACATCGACCCCACTGGCGTGGTGCGTCGGTACCACACGGGGGATGACCTCGAATTCGAACGGAACCGGGATTGAGCGCGTTGAAAGTCGTTTTTGCGGGCACGCCCGAGTTCGCGCGCGTCGCCCTGGAGGCCATTGCCGCCGCCGGCCATGACATCGTTGGCGTGATGAGCCAGCCCGACCGGCCCGCCGGTCGCGGCATGAAGCTGCAGGCCTCGCCCGTCAAGCAGTGCGCCGTTGCCAACCACTGGCCCGTGGCGCAGCCGCGCAGCCTGCGGCTCGACGGCAAGTACCCCGACGAGGCCACCGCCGCGCGCGACACGCTGCTGGCGTGGCAGCCCGACGTGATGGTGGTCGCGGCCTACGGGCTGATCCTGCCGCAGTGGGTGCTCGACCTGCCGCTGCACGGCTGCCTCAACATCCACGCCAGCCTGCTGCCGCGCTGGCGCGGCGCGGCGCCGATCCACCGCGCCATCGAGGCCGGCGACACGCAGACCGGCATCACCATCATGCAGATGGACGCGGGCCTGGACACCGGCGACATGCTGCTGCGCGAGTCGGTCGACATTGCCCCCGACGACAACACCGCCCGCCTGCACGACCGGCTGGCCGCGCTCGGCGGCCGCATGGTGGTCGAGGCGCTGGCGCAGATCGGGCAACTGGTTCGCACGCCGCAGCCCACCGAAGGCATCACCTACGCCCACAAGGTCGAGAAGCACGAAGCGCTGATCGACTGGACGCAGCCGGCCGCTGCCATCGTGCGCCGTGTCCTGGCCTTCGATCCGTTTCCCGGCGCCAACAGCCCGCTCGGCGGCGAAACCGTCAAGCTCTGGGCTGCGCACGTGGCAACCGGCCATACGGGGGCCGCGCCCGGCACCATCGTCTCGGCCGACGCCACTGGCGTCGCCGTGGCGGCGTCGGATGCGACCGTGGTGCTCACCGAACTGCAACGCCCGGGCGGCAAGCGCCTGCCCGCGGCCGACTTCCTGCGTGGCTTCGACCTGAAGCCCGGCCAGGTCTTCGGCTGATGTTTCTCTCGCCCACGCTGCGCCGCCAGCCCGAGTTCCGCACCGGCATGCGCGACATGGCCTCGGCCGCGCTCGGCATCGGCGCTTGGGGCCTGATGACCGGCGTGGCCATGGTCAAGTCGGACATGAGCGTGCTCGAGGCCGTGGCGATGACCCTGTTCGTCTACGCCGGCAGCTCGCAGCTCGCCGCCATCCCGCTGCTGGCCGCGGGCGCGCCGGCCTGGGTGATCCTGGCGACGGGCTTTTGCGTCAACCTGCGCTTCGTGGTGTTCAGCCTGCACCTGCGGCCCTACCTCATGCACATGCCGCGCTGGCGCCGTCTGCTGCACGGCTACCTGACGGCCGACCTGAGCTACGCGCTCTTCACGAAGCAGTACACGGCCCCACCGACGACGCCCGCCGAGCGGCTGTCGCAAGAGGCCTACCTCACCGGCAACTACTTCGTGACCTGGTGCGCGTGGATGGGCATGAGCCTGCTGGGCATTGCGCTGGCCAACCTCATTCCGCAGACCTGGGGCCTGGGCTTTGCCGGCGTGCTGAGCCTGGTGGCCATCGTCTGCTCGATGGCGACGACGCGGCTGCGCGTGCTGGCCGCGCTCATCGCGGGCGCCACGGCGGTCGCGGCCTATGCGCTGCCGCTCAAGCTCAACATCGTGGTCGCGATCGGCGTGGCGGTGCTGCTGTGCTTCTGGCTCGAAAAGCAGTTCGGGCTCGACCCCGACGCGGAGGACGACAAATGAGCGGCAGCGGCACCGACTGGTGGACCCTGGCCGTGATCGTCGGCCTTGCCGGCATCACCGTGCTCACGCGCTGCTTCTTCTTCATCCTCGACCGGCCCTGGGGCCTGCCTGAGTGGGCGCACCGCGCGCTGCACTACGCGCCGGCCGCCGCGCTGGCCGGCGTGATCGCCCCCGAGATCGTGATGACCCAGGGCCACCTGATCACCACGCTGCACGACGCCCGCCTCTACGCGGCGGTCGTCGGCGGCGCCTACTACTTCTGGCGGCGCGGCGTGCTCGGCACGATGCTGGCCGGCATGGCGGTCTACCTGCCCCTGCACCTCGGCCTGGGCTGGTGACCGGATTCGATCAATCGAGTTTCACGCCCGCGGTCTTGATGATGTTCCCCCAGCGCTCGCTCTCCGCGCGCGCGAGCTTGTAGAAGTCCTGCGGCGTGCCGGGCAGCGCCTCGAAGCCGAACTCCGAGAACAGCTTCACCACCTTCGGTGCCTTCATCGCCTTGTGCAGCTCGGTGTTGATGCGCGCCACGGCCTCGGGCGGCATGCCGGCCGGGCCGATCAGGCCGTGGAAGGCGTAGGCGTTGACGTCGCTGAAGCCGGCTTCGACGAAGGTCGGCACCTCGGGCAGGGCGCTGGCGCGCTGCGGCAGCGCAATGGCCAGCACGCGCACCTTGCCCGACTTGATGATCGGCAGGCCCGAGGCCAGGTCGAGCATCATCGTCGGCACCTGACCGCCCATCACGTCGGTCATGGCGGGCGCGGCGCCCTTGTACGGCACGTGCGTGATCGTGAGGCCGGCCTTCTGCTTGAACAGCTCCATCGCCATGTGGTGCGGCGAGCCGTTGCCGGGTGAGGCGTAGCTCACCTTCTCGGGGTTGGCCTTCACGTAGCGCACGAACTCCGCCACGTTCTTCGCGGGAAAGTCGGGGTGCACGACCAGCGCCACGGGAAAGCGTCCGATGGTGCCGATGTAGGTGAAGTCGGTCGCCGGCTTGTAGGGCAGCTTGGCGAACATGTGCTCGTTGAACAGCAGCGCCGCGTTCTCGGCCTGCATGATCGTGTAGCCGTCGGGCTTGGCCTGCATCATCACGGACACGCCGATGTTGGTCGACGCGCCGGGGCGGTTGTCGATGATCAGCGGCTGGCCGAGCGACGGCTGCATGGCCTCGGCCAGTGCGCGTGCAAGGTTGTCGGTGCCGCCGCCGGCCACGTAGGGCACGATCCATTTCACGGGCTGGCTCGGGTAGGCCGCCGGCTGCGCCGACGCGAAGGGGCTGGTGGCGAGCGCAAGGGCTGCGGCCAGCAGGGGAAGGAAGCGTTTCATCGTTTTTGTCTCCGTTGCTTTGTTGAAAAAATCAGTGAAGGTCGGCTCAGGTCCCGCGCAGGACCTGCCAGAGTTCCTGGTCGCGCTCGGCCGTCCACACGACCGGGTGCTCGATGCCGCGCAGCTCGTCATACGCGCGCGACACGTCGAACGGCAGCACGTGCTGGAACACCGGCCAGCCGCCGAAGCGCGGCGTCATGGCCGCCTCGGCGCGCGCGAAGCAGCCCTTGAGCGTGTCGCCCGCGGCGATGCCCGCGCGCACGCTGTCGAGCAGCGTCGAGAGAAAGTCCTTCGTGAGCCCGATCGCTTCGGCGCAGGCCGCTTCGCCCTGCAGCACCGCGCCGCGCCCCGGCACCAGCACGCGCGGTTGCAGCGCGCGCACCGCGTCGAGCGTGCCGGCCCAGTCGCCGATGTAGGCGTCGCCCGCGTACACGCCGCAGTGGTTCTCGACCACGTCGCCCGAGAACAGCACGCCGCAGTCGGGCAGCCAGGCCACGGTGTCGCCGCCCGAATGGCCGCGGCCCAATGCCATCAACCGCAGCGCGCGGTCGCCGCCGAGCGGCAGCGTCATCTCGCGTTCGAAGACTGTGGTCGGGAAGGTCAGGCCCGGAATCTCTTCCACGCCCGCGAACAGGCGCGGAAAGCGGCCCACCTCCGATTCGAAGTCGGCCTGGCCGCGCGTGCGGATCCAGTCGAGCGTGCCGTTGCTGGCGACGATCTCCTGCACTTCGTCGAAGGCGCTCGCGCCCATCACGCGCACCGCGTGATAGTGCGTGAGCACGATGGTGCGGATCGGCTTGTCGGTGACGCTGCGGATCGCCGCCAGAAAGTCGCGCGCCATGCGGGGCGTGGGGCGGGTGTCGATCAGCACCACGTGCTCCTCGCCGACGACGAAGCCGCAGTTGGGATCGAAGTCGCTGATGTAGCCGTAGGCGCCCGGCGCGAGTTCCTGCAGCCGGGGCTTCTGCTCCCGGGTGTCGGAGGCGGAAGCGAAAGAGACGGTAGCGGTCATGGAGGTGTTGTCGTGGTCGTGGGGATGTCTTCGTCGGCCTCGGCCGCCGCGCGGATGCACGCGAGCAGCACGGCCTGGTCGGCGCACTGGTTGGCCAGCAGCAGCACGAGGCGGGCGTTGAGGTCGGCGCTCTGCGCCTCGGTGCGGCCTTCGTGCGCGGCCAGCAGGGCGGCGTAGAAGCCGTCGGGGTCGGGGATGCGGGGCTCGGTGATCATGAGGACGAAGCGGTGAGAGCGAGCGCCGTGCGGACGGCGGCGGCGATCGTGTCGGGGGTGGCCTGCGCAAGGAGCGCAGCGCGGTAGGCGTCGGGACGCACGAGCACGAAGCCGCCCGCGTTGGTGTCGATGCCGAGGTGGCGTGCGAGCGTCTCGTCGGCCTGCAAGGTCGGCAGGCCGCTCTCACCGCCCACGGCCAGCAGGCGCAGCGGCAATCCGGCCGTGGCGTCCTGCGCCGCTTGCGCCTGCGCGCGCGTCGGTGCGAACCACAGGCCGAGGCACTGCGTGCCCTCGGCCAGCAGCTGCATCAGCGTGGTCTCGCGCCCGTCGGCCCACTGCAGCGGCAGGTTCTGCACCGTGCGCCCGCCCTCGGGCAGCTGCGGCGCGGCGGGGTAGTCGTTGGCAACCGACATGCGGCCCGTGTTGACCAGCGCACGCGCGAAGGTGTGGCGCTTGGCCAGCGCCACCACGGCGCGGCGCAGCGTGTGCTCGGCCGGCGTGCGCGGTGCAAGGAAGCGCGCCGAGCGGCTCGTGACCGTCAGATTCTCCTGCGCGGCCGGGCGGCGCTCGGCGTCGTAGCTGTCGAGCAGCGCATCGCCGGCCTGCCCTTGCGCGACCAGCGCGAGCTTCCAGCCGAGGTTGGCCGCGTCCTGGATGCCGGTGTTGCCGCCGCGCGCGCCGAAGGGGCTCACCACGTGCGCGGCGTCGCCGATGAAGCACACGCGGCCGTGGCGGAAGCGCTCGAGCAGGTGGTCGCGGTAGCCGTACGGGCCGATCCACACGAACTCGAAAGCCACGTCGGGCCCGAGCTGTTCGCGCAGCCGCGCGCCGGCCACCTCGGGGCGGCTGATCTCGGCCGGGTCGCAGTCCTCGGGCATCTGGTAGTCGATGCGCCACACACCGTCGGCCATCAGATGCTGCCACACGCCGCGGCCTTCGTTGAAGGGCGCGTCGACCCAGGTCCAGCGCTCGGTGGGCAGCGGCTTCTCGAAGCGCACGTCGGAGATGCACCAGCGGTCGGTGCTGCGCGAGGCATGCGACTCGACGCCGAGCTGCGTGCGGATCGGGCTGTTCGCGCCCGTGGCGTCGATCAGGTGGTCGGCCTCGATCGTGTAGCTGCCGGCGGGTGTCTCGATGTCGATGCGCACGCCGTCGGCCAGCGGCTCGACGCGCGTCACGCGGCTCTTCCAGCGCAGGTCGGTCACGCCGAGTTCGAGAATGCGATCGACCAGGAACCACTCGATGTAGAACTGCTGCAGGTTCACGAAGGGCGGCTGCTTCGAGACGCTCGTGGCCTGCAGGTTGAAGTTGTAGACCTCTTCGTCGCCCGAGAAGGTGCGCCCGAACGACCAGGTGATGCCCTTGGCCGCGATGCGCTCATAGATGCCCAGGCGCTCGAAGATCTCCAGGCTCTTCTGCGCGTAGCAGATGCCGCGCGACGAGGCGCCGCGCACGCCGACGGTGTCGTCTTCGTCGAGCAGCACGGCGCGCACGCCGCGTTGCGCGAGGTCGCAGGCCAGCGTGAGGCCCGAGGGGCCGGCGCCGACGATCACGACCGGGTGGCGCACGACCTGCGCGCTGCCGAGTTCGGGCGGCGGCGTGAAGGGCCAGACCGGCAGTTCGTAGGCCGGTGCGAATGCAAAGCTTTCCATGGTGTCGTGCGTCACAGCGCGTGGGCGAATTCGGCGATGGCATCCGCCGCTTGCGGGATCAGCTCGGGCTGGCCCGCCAGGTAGTGGTTGCCGCCGACGATGTCGACGTTGCGGATGCGCGCGCCGCCCGCGGCCATCCAGGCGTCGCGCGTGCTCGGGAAGGTCGACTGGTCGCCGGTGTAGGTCAGCAGCAGCTTCGGCACGGTGGTGCGCGCGAGGTTGGTGGGCCCGTCGGCCTGCGAGCGCGACGACCACTGCGAGAGGAACGCGGTCAGCGAGGTGGTGCGGCCCATCGCGTTGGCCGAATAGTTCACCTGCCGCGCATCGCCCCAGACGCTGCCGGGCAGGCGCGCGTTCGCGTCGAGCGACAGGTCGACGCAGCGCGGGTCGGCGTGCGTGCGGTAGACGACGAAGGTCTGGTCGCGCGGCGCGCCCGGCGTGCTGCGCAGCAGCGCGAGGCGGTCGAGGCACCCCTGCTCGATGCGGTCCAGCCGCGCCTTCTGTGCTGCGCTGAAGCGCGCGAGAAAGTCGGCCTCGTAGGGCACGCGGTGGCGCGGGTCGTACATGTCGAGGTCGGGGTCGACGGAGAGCGGGTCGTGCTCGTCGGTGACCGAGGGGTCGATCCAGTCGCGCATGAGCCGCGTGCGGCCCAGGTGCGCGGCGCACAGCGCGAGGCCGTCCACGGGCGGCAGATCGCTGGCGTGCAGGTGCGTCGGATCGCCGTCGGGCAGGTGCGTGGCAGTGAGCTGTTCGGCCTGCGCCTGGTAGAAGGCCGCGAGCGCCGCGCCGCCCGAGTTGCCGACCAGGAACACCTTCTCGTAGCCGGCCGCGCGCAGGTACTGCACGCCGGCGCCCAGGTCTTGAATCGCGCGCTCCATCAGCAGCACCGTGTCGTTGCCGACGAAGCGCGAGTTCAGGCCCATGCAGCAGATGCCGCGCTCGGCCAGCGGGCCGATGAGGTAGTGGCCCATGAAGTTGCTGGTCGGGTGCATCACGATGGCCGCGATCTTTTTCGGGCCCGGCGGCGCGCGGAAGGCGCCGTAGATGCGCGGGCGCAGCAACTGCAGGCCCGACTGGCTGTCCATGGCCGCACCGGGCTTCACGTCGATGACGGCAAGTTGCAGCTCAGACATGCGAAGCGCCTCCGGCGGCACGCAGCGCGGCCTTGCGCGCGGTCCACGCGTCGAGGTCGGCATGGGCGTGGCGCGCGTGCGCGTCCATCTCGGCCTGCGGCACGGTCGGCGTGGTGAGTTCCACGCGGATGCCGTTGGGGTCGAAGAAGTAGATCGACTCGATGATGTGGTGGTCGGTCACGCCCAGCACCTCGATGCCGGCGCCTTCGAGCCGCGCCTTGGCGGCCAGCAGGTCGTCCCCCGAGTCGACGCGCAGCGCGATGTGGTTCACCCATGAGGGTGTGTTGGGCGAGGGCAGCGCGGCGGTGTCGTCGCCCAGGTCGAAGAAGGCGATGTACGCGCCATCGCGCATCTGGAAAAAGATGTGCACGTAGGGGCAGTACTCGCCCGTGCTCGGCACGTGGTCGTTCTTGATGACGTGGGCCAGCGGCAAGCCCAGCAGGTCTTCGTAGAAGTGGCGGGTTTCCTCGCTGTCGCGGCAGCGCCAGGCGAAATGGTGCAGCCCGCGAATGGGGGGCGCGAACGTGGGGGCGGTCGTCGTCGGCATGCGTGTCTCCGTTGAGGCCGCGATTGGGCAATGCCGCGTCTTATGATGCAATCGAAATTAATTCATCGATTGATGAAATAACCATATATATGAACCTCACCCTGCGCCAGCTGCGCGCCTTTGCCGCCGTGGCCGAAACCGGCAGCTTCACCACCGCGGCCGGGCAGCTGCACCTCACGCAGTCGGCGCTCAGCGTGCTGGTGCGCGAGCTCGAGCGCGAGATGGGCGTGCAGCTGCTCGACCGCAACACGCGCCGCGTGCAGCTGTCGGAGGCAGGGCGCGAGTTCCTGCCGTCGGTGCACCGCCTGCTCGGCGACCTCTCGAGCGCGGTAGCCGGTGTGACCGATCTGCGTGACAAGAAGAAAGGGCTGTTGCGGCTTGCAGCGCCGCAGCTCATGGCCTGCACGCTGATGCCGCGCGTGATCGCCGCCTACCGCGAGGCGTACCCCGACGTGGACGTGCGCCTGGCCGACACGCTGCCCGAGCACCTGCTGCTGGGCGTGGCGGCCGGCGACGTCGAGCTGGCCGTGGGCCAGGACGTGGCGGTGGATGCCGCCGCCATCGAGCGCCGCACGCTGTTCCGCGACCGCCACTGGCTGATCTGCCCGCCGGGCCACGCCTTTGCCAAGCGCCGCAAGGTGCGCTGGCACGAGCTGGGGCCCTACACCTTCATCGCCCCCACGCGCGACTTTCGCCAGCGCGTGCTGCCCGAGCTGGGGCCCGAGGAGCGCGCCTTCCTGATGCGGCCCGGCACGCAGGAGGTGTCGTACATGACCACCGCGCTTGGCATGGTGGCCTCGGGGCTGGGGCTGACCGTGTGCCCGACGTACTCGGCGTCGCTGGTGCGGGCGCACGGGCTGCAGATGGTGCGGCTCGAGTCGCCCGACTTCCACCGCGAGGTGTGCGTGTACAGCGCGGCGCGGCGCTCGCTGTCGCCCGCGGCGGCGAGTTTTGTCGGCATCCTCGAGCAGTTCGCGACCGCGCAGCCGAAGGCCTGAAAAAGCATCAGCGCCCCGCAAGAGACGCGCAGGGGCGCCGGGGGGTGAAAACTACAATGCGCGCAGTCCCGTCTTTCACCATCCTCAGACCCATGAACGTCATTCGATTCACCGACCTCTGTGCGCAAGGCAAGGCCGCCGGCCAGCGCGTCTTCATCCGTGCCGACCTCAACGTGCCGCAGGATGACACCGGCCGCATCACCGAAGACACGCGCATCCGCGCCTCGGTGCCCTGCATCCAGCTGGCGCTCGACGCCGGCGCGGCCGTGATGGTCACCTCGCACCTGGGCCGCCCGACCGAAGGCGAATTCAAGCCCGAAGACTCGCTGGCCCCCGTCGCCAAGCGCCTGGGCGAGCTGCTGGGCCGTGACGTTCCGCTCGTGGCCAACTGGGTCGACGGCGTCGACGTGAAGCCCGGCCAGGTCGTGCTGCTCGAGAACTGCCGCGTCAACAAGGGCGAGAAGAAGAACGACGAAGCGCTGGCCCGCAAGCTGGCTGCGCTCACCGACATCTACGTGAACGACGCCTTCGGCACCGCCCACCGCGCCGAAGCCACCACCTACGGCATCGCCCAGTTCGCCAAGGTGGCCGCGGCCGGCCCGCTGCTGGCGGCCGAAATGGACGCCATCTCCAAGGCGCTGGCCCAGCCCAAGCGGCCGCTGGTCGCCATCGTGGCGGGCTCGAAGGTCAGCACCAAGCTCACCATCCTCAAGAGCCTGTCGGCCAACGTCGACCAGCTGATCGTCGGCGGCGGCATCGCCAACACCTTCATGCTGGCCGCGGGCCTTTCGATCGGCAAGTCGCTGGCCGAGCCCGACCTGCTCGACCAGGCCAAGGCCGTGATCGACGCCATGCGCGCGCGCGGCGCCGACGTGCCGATTCCGGTCGACGTGGTCACGGCCAAGACCTTCGCGGCCGATGCGCCCGCCACCGTCAAGGCCGCCACCGACGTGGCCGACGACGACCTGATCCTGGACATCGGCCCCAAGACCTCGGCCATCCTGGCCGCGCAGCTGCGCGAAGCCGGCACCATCGTCTGGAACGGCCCGGTCGGCGTGTTCGAGTTCGACGCCTTCGCGGGCGGCACCCAGGCCATCGCGCAGGCGATTGCCGAGAGCAGCGCCTTCTCGATCGCCGGCGGTGGCGACACCCTGGCGGCCATCGCCAAGTACGGCATCGAAAAGCAGGTCGGCTACATCTCGACCGGCGGCGGTGCCTTCCTCGAGGTGCTGGAGGGCAAGACCCTGCCGGCCTTCGAGATCCTGGCCAAGCGCGCGGCCGGCTGATTCCCCCGGCGGTCCGGCCACGGGAGGGAAACCCCCTGTGGCGCCTGACTTCCGTTCGACACACAAAGTGTATACAGTAGCGAATACAAAACGGAGACCCCCTTCATGAGCTCGGACCGCATCCCCCGCCACGCCACCAAGATCGTCGCCACCCTCGGCCCGGCCTCCAACACGCCCGAATTGCTGGAGCAGATGATCCTGGCCAAGGTCAGCGTGGTGCGGCTGAACTTCAGCCACGGCACGGCGCAAGACCACATCGATCGCGCCGCCATGGTGCGCGAAGCGGCCCGCAAGGTGGGCCGCGAAGTGGCCATCATGGCCGACCTGCAGGGCCCGAAGATCCGCGTCGGCAAGTTCGCGCAGGGCAAGATCTGGCTGGAACCGGGCGCCAAGTTCGTGCTCGACGCCTCGCGCACCGAGCTGGGCGACATCGACGCCGTGGGCCTCGACTACAAGGACCTGCCGCGCGACGTGAAGCCCGGCGACAAGCTGCTGCTGAACGACGGCCTGATCGTGCTCACGGTCGACGGCGTGCGCGGCCAGGCGGTGCACACCACCGTCAAGCTGGGCGGCGAGCTGTCGAACAACAAGGGCATCAACAAGCAGGGCGGCGGCCTCACGGCGCCCGCGCTGACCGCCAAGGACATGGAAGACATCAAGACCGCGATGAGCTTCCAGGCCGACTACGTGGCCGTGAGCTTCCCCAAGAACGCCACCGACATGGAAATGGCGCGCCAGCTGTGCAACGTGGCGGCCGCCGAGTACGGCCACAAGCCCGGCATGATCGCCAAGATCGAGCGCGCCGAAGCCATTCCGAAGCTGGAAGAAATCCTGCGTGCCAGCGACGGCATCATGGTCGCCCGCGGCGACCTGGCGGTGGAAGTCGGCAACGCCGCCGTGCCGGCGCTGCAGAAAAAGATGATCCGCATGGCGCGCGACATGGACAAGGTGGTCATCACCGCGACCCAGATGATGGAGTCGATGATCACCAACCCCGTGCCCACCCGCGCCGAGGTGAGCGACGTGGCCAACGCCGTGCTCGACGGCACCGACGCCGTGATGCTCTCCGCCGAAACCGCCTCGGGCCGCTACCCGCTCGAGACCGTGCAGGAAATGAGCCGCATCTGCGAAGCCGCCGAAGGCGCCGAAGACCAGACGCTCGACGCCGACTTCAGCGGCAAGACCTACAGCCGCATCGACCAGTCGATCGCCATGGGCGCGCTGTTCACGGCGCACCACCTGGGCGCCAAGGCCATCGTGGCGCTGACCGAGTCGGGCTCCACCATCCTGTGGATGAGCCGCCACCGCGCGCACATTCCCATGTACGCCCTGACCTCGCGCCTGTCCACGCAGCGCAAGCTGGCGCTGTACCGCAACGTGCGCCCGCTGCTGATGGACTCGCAGACCGACCGCGACACCGCGCTCGAACAGGCGGAAGCCCATCTGAAGAAGCGCGGCATCGTGCAAAGCGGTGACGTGTATGCCATCACCTGCGGCGAGCCGATGGGCGCGCCCGGCGGCACCAACATGCTGAAAATTTGCCGCGCGAGCTGAGCACATTCGCAGCAAGACAAAGGCCGGCACATGCCGGCCTTTGTCATTGCGTCGCCCCGTTCAGCCGTTGCGGAACAGGAAGCTGTAGGCGTTCAGCGCCGGCACGCCGCCCAGGTGCGCATACAGCACCTTCGAGCCCGCCGGAAACTCCCCGAGCCGCACCTTCTCGATCATCCCGTGCATCGACTTGCCCTCGTACACCGGGTCGGTCAGCATGCCTTCGAAGCGCGCGCTCAAACGAATCGCTTCGAGCGTGCCTTCGTTCGGCAGCCCGTACTCGGGCCCGCCGAAGCGGCGGTCGAGCACCACGTCTTTTTCGGTGATGTCGCGGCCCAGCTCGACCAGCTCGGCCGTGTTCTTTGCGATGCGCAGGATCTGGTCATAGGTCTGCTGCGGCTTGGCCGAGGCGTCGATGCCGATCACGCGGTCGGCGCGGCCGTCGGCCGCGAAGCCCACCACCATGCCGGCCTGCGTGCTGCCCGTGACCGAGCAGACCACGATGTAGTCGAACTTGAACCCGAGTTCGGCCTCCTGCTGGCGCACTTCTTCGGCAAATCCCACGAAGCCCAGTCCGCCGCGCGGGTGCTCGGAGCAGCCCGCCGGAATCGGGAAGGGCTTGCCGCCGGCCGCGCGCACGTCGGCCATGGCCTGTTCCCAGCTCTGGCGGATGCCGATGTCGAAGCCGGCCGCGTCCAGTCGCACATCGGCGCCGAGGATGCGCGACATCTCGATGTTGCCGACCCGGTCGTACACCGCGTCGGAGTAGTTGACCCAGTTCTCCTGCACCAGCACGCACTTCAGGCCCAGGTGCGCGGCCACCGCGGCCACCTGCCGCGTCTGGTTCGACTGGATGCCGCCGATCGACACCAGCGTGTCGTAGCCGCCTTCGAGCGCCTCGGGAATCAGGTACTCCAGCTTGCGCGTCTTGTTGCCGCCGAAGGCCAGGCCGCTGTTGCAGTCCTCGCGCTTGGCGTAGAGATCGACCTTGCCGCCGAGGTGGGCGCTCAGGCGCTTCAGCGGCTGGATCGGCGAGGGGCCGAAGGTCAGGACGTGACGGGGGAATTTCTTCAGGTTCATCGACGCAGCTCCGAGGGTTGAAGCTGTCGATCGTAGGAAGAAGGGTTTGCAATGTGCTTGCGAAGTTCGCTGGATTCGCTGCTCAAAAGAAGGCAGGATGGCCAAGAAGACAGCTTTTCATCCGACAAGGAAGCCATGAGCACAACAAAGTTGCGTGCCCCGACCGAGCTCGATCGCACCGACCGCGCGATCCTGCGCGCCCTTCAGCGCGACGCCTCGGTGTCGAACGTGGCGCTGGCCGCCAAGGTGAACCTCAGCGCACCGGCCTGCCTGCGGCGGGTCGAGCGGCTCAAGGCCGGCGGGCTCATCAAGGGCGTGGTCGCGCTGCTCGACCCCGACGCGCTCGAGGTCGGCATGCTCGTGATGATCGGCGTGGTGCTCGACCGCTCCACGCCCGACTCCTTTGCCGATTTCGAGAAGGCGGCGCAGAAGGTGTCGGGCTGCCTCGAATGCCACGTCGTCACGGGCGAATTCGACTACTTCATGCTCGTGCGCACCCGCGACAACGACAGCTTCAACCGCCTGCACGCCGAGCAGCTGCTGTACCTGCCGGGCGTGCGGCAGATCCGGACCTTCGTGGTGCTCAAGCAGGTGCTGTCGACCACACAGTTGCCCATCTGACGAAACCGGCGGCCGGCGGCGTGCGTACTGGCGCAATGACCTTGCGCCCTTTCGCCGCTGCCTTCACAGCCGTCGCTGCCCTTTCGGCCTGTGCGCCGGTCCAGGTACTCAACGGGCTGGTGCCCACCGACACCTACCGGTTCCAGGGCGGCATCGCCTACGGCAATGCGCCGCACCAGCGGCTCGATGTGTACCAGCCGTTGGCGATCGTGTCGCCGGTCCGGGGCGCCCGCCCGCTGGTGGTGTTCTTCTTCGGCGGCACCTGGAGCAGCGGTGACCGCGCCAGCTACCGCTTCGTCGGCGAGGCGCTGGCCGCGCGGGGTGCGGCGGTGGTGGTGCCCGACTACGGGCTGTCGCCCGCCTTCACCTACCCGGCGTTCGTGCGCGACAGCGCGCTGGCCGTCAAATGGGCGCTCGACAACGCCGACCGCCTGGGCGCCGACCCGAAGCAGGTCTACGTGATGGGCCACAGCTCGGGTGGCTACAACGCCGCGATGGTGGCGCTCGATGCGCGCTGGCTTGGCGAGGTGGGCGCCAGCCCGCAGCAACTCGCAGGCTGGATCGGCCTTGCCGGCCCGTACGACTTCCTGCCCATCGGCGATCCGCAGGCGCAACGCGCCTTCCGCTGGCCGGACACGCCGCGCGATTCGCAGCCGCTGGCGCACGTCAGCGCTGCGTCGCCGCCGGCGCTGCTCATGGCGGCCTCGACAGACACGCTCGTCGACCCCGACCGCAACACCCGCCGGATGGCCGACGCCCTGCGCGCCGCAGGGGTGCCGGTGGAGGTGCGGACGTTCGACAACCTGAGCCACGTCACGCTGATCGCCGCCTTCGGCAAGCCCCTGCGGTGGCTGGGCGGGCCGGTGCTGCCGCCTGTCATGGATTTCCTCGGGCTGGGGGCGGTGCCGTCCCACAGATAGGGTTGGGGGTGGCTCGGTAGAATCGGGGGAGTTTTCTCCCGACTTTCCGCCTTCTCTTTTTCCCGTCTTTTTCTATTCCCACGAGGTATTTCCCATGGCACTCGTCTCGATGCGCGAACTGCTGGACCACGCCGCCGCCAACGGCTACGGCATTCCGGCCTTCAACGTCAACAACCTCGAACAGGTCCAGGCTGTCATGGAGGCCGCCAAGGAAACCGGTGCGCCCGTCATCCTGCAAGCCAGCGCCGGCGCCCGCAAGTACGCGGGTGAAGCCTTCATCAAGCACCTGATCCAGGCCGCCATCGAGCAGTACCCGAACATCCCGCTGGTGATGCACCAGGACCACGGCCAGAGCCCGGCCATCTGCCAGGGCGCGATCGACCTGGGCTTCTCGTCCGTGATGATGGACGGCTCGCTGCACGAAGACGGCAAGACGCCCGCTTCGTTCGACTACAACGTCGACGTGACCCGCAAGGTGGTCGAACTGGCCCACAAGGTCGGCGTCACCGTCGAAGGCGAACTGGGCTGCCTGGGCTCGCTCGAAACCGGCCTGGCCGGTGAAGAAGACGGCATCGGCGCCGAAGGCGTGCTCGACCACGCCTCGCTGCTCACCGACCCCGAAGAAGCCGCCCAGTTCGTCAAGGCCACGCAACTCGACGCACTGGCCATCGCCATCGGCACCAGCCACGGCGCCTACAAGTTCACGCGCAAGCCCACGGGCGACATCCTGTCGATCCAGCGCGTGAAGGAAATCCACGCCCGCCTGCCCAACACCCACCTGGTGATGCACGGCTCGTCGTCGGTGCCGCAAGACCTGCTGGAAATCATCCGCAAGTACGGCGGCAACATGAAGGAAACCTACGGCGTGCCCGTCGAGGAAATCCAGGAAGCCATCAAGTACGGCGTGCGCAAGATCAACATCGACACCGACATCCGCCTGGCGATGACCGGCGCCGTGCGCAAGTTCCTGGCCGAGAACCCCGAGAAGTTCGACGCCCGCGAGTGGCTCAAGCCCGCGCGCGAAGCCGCCAAGCAGATCTGCAAGCAGCGCTACATCGAGTTCGGCTGCGAAGGCCAGGGCGCCAAGATCAAGGGCGACACGCTGCAGGTCGTCGCTGCCAAGTACGCCAAGGGCGACCTGGCGCAGCAAGTCATCTAACGAAGACAGACTGCGCGCCGCAGGCCACCGCTCGCGGTGGCTTTTTTCTGCGCGCACAATCCGCTTTTCCCGTCACCGTTTCCCAGCCGAGCATCCGTCCATGACCACCGTTCACACCTCCTCCATCCAGAGCCTGCCCCTGCTTGCGCGCGGCAAGGTGCGCGACAACTACGCCGTCGGCGAAGACCGCATCCTGATGGTCGCGAGCGACCGGCTCAGCGCCTTCGACGTGATCATGGGCGAGCCCATCCCCGGCAAGGGCGAGATCCTCACCAAGATGGCGCTGTGGTGGTTCGACCGCCTGGGCGCGCTGTGCCCCAACCACCTGACGGGCGAAGCGCCCGAGAGCGTGGTCCAGTCCGACGAGGTGGCGCAGGTCACGGGCCGCTCGATGCTGGTCAAGCGCCTGCGCCCGATCCCGGTCGAAGCCGTGGTACGCGGCTACCTGGCCGGCAGCGGCTGGAAGGAATACCAGGACAACCGCGCGGTCTGCGGCGTGCCGCTGCCCGAGGGCCTGACCAACGCGAGCAAGCTGCCGCGCCCGATCTTCACGCCCGCCGCCAAGGCTGCGGCCGGCGAGCACGACGAGAACATCAGCTACGAGCGCGTGGTCGAGATCGTCGGCCCCAAGCTGGCCCAGCAGATCCGCGAGATCAGCATCGCCATCTACGAAGCGGCGGCCCAGATCGCGCTCACCAAGGGCATGATCATTGCCGACACCAAGTTCGAGTTCGGCCTGGACGAGAACGACGCGCTGGTGCTGATGGACGAAGTGCTCACGCCCGACAGCTCGCGCTACTGGCCGGTCGAGGGCTACGAAGCCGCGCTGGCCGCCGGCACCAACCCGCCGAGCTACGACAAGCAGTTCGTGCGCGACTGGCTCGAAGCCACCAAGATCAACGGCAAGCCCTGGGACAAGACGCCCCCGGCGCCGCGCCTGCCGGCCGAAGTCATCGAAAAGACGGCCGCCAAGTACCGTGAGGCGCTGGACCGCCTCACCCACGGCTGATCTGTTTTTTTCCTAGCGGTTGCCGCTGCTGAGCAGCGCGACCGTGCGGCCGCCCGCATCGAGCAGCGCGAGCCGCCCCGGCGCCAGCCGATAGCTAGCCGTGCTCTGCAGCGCCGACAGGAACTGCGCCTCGTTGGCGCCGCGCACCGGGTCGGCGCAGGCCATGCGCGTCGCGGCCATCTGGCCGAGCTTGAGCGACACGCCCGCGCGCGTGAACGACCCCGTGACGCGGTTGCAGCCGCCCGACCCACTGACCCGTCCGCTGTTGCGGTCGAACTGCAGCTGGGCATCGCCGCCCGGCGCGATGGGCTCGTCGCCCAGTTGCACCAGGCGCCACACCGGCCCTTCGATCGGCTCGTCGAGGCTGATGCCGCTGCCGCAACCGGTCAGGGCGGTCAGCAGCAGCGCGGCCGAGGCAATGGCGGAAAGCGCGGTACGGCGGGCGAAGGAACGCATGGCCAATTTTCCTTTTCAATCTGCAACAAGTTAAAACCGGCGCCATCGTATGCGACGCCGTGACCGGTGCGAAGACAGGCCCGTCGGCGCGTCCGGGCTTCTTCTTCAGGCCGCCAGTGCCGCGAGCGCCACGCCACCCGCGAGGCGCGCCTCGACACAGCGGCGCACGCTGGCGGGCGTGCCGTCCTGCGCCAGCAGCGCGGGCCACTCGGCCTGGGCCTGGCGCACGGTGTCGCGCGCAATGGCCATCAAGCGCGCCGGCCGCAGCAGCCCGGCCGCGCGCAGCAGCGCCTCCAGCGCGGGCCCGTCGAAAGCGCGCAGCGTGGTGTCGATGGCGCGGTTGACGCCGTAGTCGCGCGCCGGCACGTCCTCGAAGAAGGCGGCCACGCAGACCGGGTCGTACAGCGGCGCGAGCACTGGCGCCACGCCGTCGGGGTAGCGCAGGGCCCAGTTCTTCAGGTGCGCGTCGCTGTTGCCCAGCAGGATGAAGGCGACCAGTCGGCGCACGCACTCGCGCACGTCGGCCACCGGGTTCGGCGACAGGCGGTCGAGCACGCGCAGCATGGCGGGCCAGTCGGTGGCCAGCCCGCGGCCGTACTTCTGGCGCGGCTCGTACTGCAGCACCTGCGCGAACTCTTCCATGTGAATGCGCCCGCCCTCGGGCGTGCGGTCGAAGCGGCGCACCGCCAGGATCTGCGCGAAGGGCACCTGCTCGGGCAGGTCGGCGTCGGCGCGGTCGATCACGTGGGCCTGCGCGCAGTCGAGGCCGAGCGCGCCGCACAGGCGGTAGCCGGTGTATTCGTTGGCGACCAGGTCGGGGTGGCGCGTGCTCGGCAGCTTGAGGATGAACGAGCCCGCCGCGCCGTGGCGCTTGACCACGTAGCGCCGCCCGTCCTGCACCGCCGAAAACTTGGTCACCACGCCGGGAATGGCGGCGGCGTCTTCCACCGGCATCTCGACAAAGCCGGGTTCGAGCACATCGAGCCCCAGCGCCGTGTGCCAGTGGCGCACGGTGTCGGGAATGCCTTCGGACGTGGGCACGGGCTCGACCTCGAGCGCGCCCATCAGGTCGTGGCCGGCGGCGGCCAGCAGCTCGAACTCGTCGTCGGCCGCGCAGCCGCGCTGCTGCGCCAGGCGCTCGCGGTTGTGGCCCTCGGGCAGCAGGTTCTGGAAGTAGCTGGGCCAGCGGCCGTCGCTGCGCGACACGCGGGTGTCGCGCGCCGACGCCAGGATGGCGCGCGTGGCCGCCTCGTCGGCGCCGCGGTAGGCCAGCGACAGCGTGGGCCGGCCCGGGTCGGCGATGTAGGCCTCGTCGAAGGACACACGCAGGATGTCGCCGTACTGCGAGAGGTAACCGATGGCGCGCCGCCCGCCGTCAGGTGCGTGCAAATACATCCGCAGGTAGCGGATGCCGGTGTTGAAGACGGCGCGCGTGCTCACCGGCCCTCGTCAGCCAGGCTCTGCGCGATGGACGGCGGCGCGCCCACGCCCGCCGGCTGGCCAAGCAGGCGACCGCCCGAGCGCACGAAGTCTTCGAGCTGCGGGCGCAGGCTGGCGGGCACGGGCATGAGTTCGAGCCCCAGCACGCGCGCCATTTCGAGCAGCGTCGACAGGCGCGGATCGATCTGGCCGCTTTCGATGCGCTGCACCGTCATGCGCGACAGTCCGGCGCGCGTGGCCAGCGCCTCCTGGCTCAGGCCGCCGGCCTTGCGGGCCTTTTCGAGTTCTTCAGTGAGTTGGAGCATTGCAATGCGCTTTTATCGGAAATTGAGTAGCAATGCTATCTATATGAGGCGACGGCGGCAATAAAAAAGCGACCCACGGGTCGCTTTCTTGTTCAATTGCGCACTGAAAGGCGCAATGCGTCGTTCAGCTCAGCACGACGCTGCTCAGGCGGCGGCGGTACGTGGCCACGACCGGATCGTCCGGCGGAATCTGCCCGTCGGCGACCTTCACCTTCGGCGGCTCGATCACGTCGAGGATCGCGATGTAGGTCTTGCGCGCGAGGTCTTCGCTCCAGCTCTTGTCGCGCATGAGGATGTCGAGCAGCTCGTCCATCGCGTCGGTCCAGCGCTGGGCGGCCATCAGCAGGCGGGCGCGGCCGAAGCGGGCGTCGAAGTCGCGCTTGCTGACGGCAATCTTGTCGTCGAAATCGCCCAAAGTCGGCGCGGAGCCTGTGACCGGTGCTGCGAAATCGATGGCGTCCATCCAGCGCTGCAGCGAGTCGAAGCGGCGCACCAGCGTGGTCTTGGCGATCACCGGGGCAAAGGCGACCTTGGCGTCGTCGGTGCGGCCTTCCTGCAGCAACAGCTTGATGTAGTCGAAGCGCGCGTCGTCGTTGGCCGGGTCGGTGGCCACGGCGTGCTGCAGCTTCTCGAGCGCGCCCAGGGTGTCGCCCTCGGCCAGCGCGTCCTGCGCGGCGGCTTCTTCCGAGGCGGCTTCGGCCTCATCGGCGCCCGGCACGTGCTTGTCGAGGAATTCGCGGATCTTCTCGGCGGGAATGGCGCCCACGAAGCCGTCGACCGGCTGGCCGTCCTTGAACATCACGCAGAACGGGATGCTGCGCACACCGAACATTTCGGACAGCTGCGACGAAATCTGCGGCACCTTGTCGGCGTCGAGCTTGGCCAGCGTGAAGCGGCCGGCGTATTCGGTTTCGAGTTTTTCGAGCACCGGGCCGAGCTGTTTGCAGGGGCCGCACCATTCGGCCCAGATGTCGAGCAGCACCGGCGTGGCGACGGAGCCTTCGACCAGCTCGGACTGGAAATTTTCGAGAGTGATGTCGATCATCGGGAACAGCTGGGGGTGAAACGTAAAATTGAAACCATGAACGAAACCATTCAGGTCGGTGTAGTGATGGGCTCGAACTCCGATTGGGAGACGATGCGCCATGCGGTCGAGATTCTCCAGCAATTCGGAATCAGCCACGAAGCGAAGGTGGTCTCGGCCCACCGGATGCCCGATGCGCTGTTTGCGTACGCCGAAAGCGCCGCCGGGCGCGGGCTCACGGCGATCGTCGCCGGGGCGGGCGGCGCGGCCCATCTGCCGGGCATGCTGGCCTCCAAAACCACGGTGCCGGTGCTCGGCGTGCCGGTGGCCAGCCGCCACCTGCAGGGCGTCGATTCCCTCTACAGCATCGTGCAGATGCCCAAGGGCGTGCCCGTGGCCACCTTTGCCATCGGCACCGCCGGCGCGGCCAACGCGGCGCTGTTCGCGGTGGCGATGCTGGCGGTGAACAACCCCGCACTGCGCGCCAGGCTCGACGCCTTCCGCACGGCCCAGACCGCTGCCGCCGAGGCCATGGTGCTGCCGCCGCCCGAAGCGGGCGCGGCGGTGTCGCCCGTGTCACCGTTTTCGCCGCAAGGCGGGGGTGCGCTGTGAGCGGCGTCACCGGCCATTCGGGCCATGCCGGCGATTTGCCCATCCTCCCGGGCGCCACGCTCGGCGTGCTCGGCGGCGGCCAGCTCGGGCGCATGTTCGCGCACGCGGCCCAGCGCATGGGCTACTTCACCGCGGTGCTCGACCCCGACGCCGACAGCCCCGCCGGCCGCGTGAGCCACCACCACATCCACACCGACTACGCCGACGTCGACGGCCTCGCCCGCCTCGCCGGCCTGGCCGACGCGGTGACGACCGAGTTCGAGAACGTGCCCGCGCCCTCGCTGGAGCACCTGGCGGTGGCGCGGCCGGTGTCGCCTGCCGCCTCGGCCATCGCCATCGCGCAGGACCGCATCACCGAGAAGGCGCACTTCACGCGCTGCGGCGTGCCGTGCGCGCCCTATGCCGTCATCGAGACCGCGGAGCAACTGGCCGCCGTCGACGACCAACTGCTGCCCGGCATCCTCAAGACCGCCCGCCTGGGCTACGACGGCAAGGGCCAGCAGCGCGTGAAGACGCGCGCCGAGCTGGTCGAGGCCTGGCAGGCCGCGGGCTGCGTGCCCTGCGTGCTCGAGAAGATGCTGGCGCTCGAGTTCGAGTGCTCGGTGATCCTGGCGCGCGGCCGTGACGGCCAGATCGTGCACTTCCCGCCGCAGCGCAACCTGCACCGCGACGGCATCCTCGCCGTGACCGAGGTGCATCCGCAGAACATGCCCAAGACCGTGGCGCAGGGCGCGGTCAATTCCGCCAAGAGCATCGCCAGCGGCCTGGACTACGTGGGCGTGCTGTGCGTCGAGTTCTTCGCGCTGGCCGACGGCTCGCTGGTGGTGAACGAAATGGCACCGCGCCCGCACAACAGCGGCCACTACACGATGGAAGCCTGCGACGTGTCTCAGTTCGAGCTGCAGGTGCGCACCCTGGCCGGCCTGCCGCTGACCGCGCCGCGCCAGCACAGCCCCGCCGTCATGCTCAACCTGCTGGGCGACCTGTGGTTTCCGGACGGCGCGGCCGACGGCAAGCCGGTGTCGCCGCGCTGGAGCGAAGTGCTTGCCGTGCCCGGCGTCCATCTGCACCTGTACGGCAAGCTGGCACCGCGCCGCGGCCGCAAGATGGGCCACCTGACCCTCACCGGCGCCACGCTCGAGAGCGTGCGCGCCAACGCCTCGCAGGCCGCGCTGCTGCTGGGCCTGCCGGCGCTCGCATGATCCTCGACGGCCAAGCGCCCGACGCCATCGCCGAGGCCGCGCGCGTGCTGCGCGCGGGCGGGCTGGTCGCCTTTCCGACCGAGACCGTCTACGGCCTGGGCGCCGATGCCAGCAGCGACACCGCCGTGGCCGGCATCTTCGCGGCCAAGGGCCGGCCGGCCGACCATCCGCTGATCGTCCACGTGGCGGCGGGCGCCAAGGGCGCGCAGGCGCTGTCGCGCTTTGCCCAGCCGCTGCCGCCTTTCGCGCAGAAGCTCGTGCAGGCCTTCTGGCCCGGCCCGCTCACGCTGATCGTCACGCGCCAGCCCGGCGTGGGCGCGGCGGCGGCCGGCGGGCAGGACACCATCGGCCTGCGCTGCCCCGCGCACCCGGTGGCGCAGGCGCTGCTCGAAGCCTGCGCCGAGCAGGGCGTGCCCGGCCTGGCGGGGCCGAGCGCCAACCGCTTCGGCCGCGTCAGCCCGACCACGGCGCAGCACGTGCACGACGAGTTCGGCGACGCGCTGCTGGTGATCGACGGCGGTGCCTGCGAAGTGGGCATCGAATCGACCATCGTCGACTGCAGCCGCGGCGCCCCGGTGCTGCTGCGGCCCGGCCTCATCACGCGGGCGCAGATCGAGGCCGCCGCCGGCGAGCCATTGCGCGACCGCGAGGTGCTCGACACGCCCGATCCGCGCGCCTCGGGCACGCTGGAGGCGCACTACGCGCCCGATGCCAAGGTGCGGCTGATGGACCCCAAGGCGATCCAGACCGGTCTCGATGTGCTTGGCGCCAATGCCGCGCACATCGCCGTGTGGACGCGCAGCAATGTGCGCAGCCGCTCGCAGCGCGTGCTGCTGCGGCGCATGCCCGACGACGCTGCTGCCGCCGCGCAGCAGCTGTTCGCGGTGCTGCGCGAGTTCGACGCGCAGGGCGTGAAGCTGATCTGGATCGAGACGCCGCCCGACACGCCCGAGTGGGAAGGCGTCAAGGACCGCTTGCAGCGCGCTGCAGCGGCCTGATCAACGCCTCCCAGGCCGCGGGGGTTTAGCCTCCCGCCGCCAACACACCCTGGAAGAACCCGCGCGCTGCCGCCAGGCAGAACGGCGGCGCCAGCGTGCCGTGGTAGGCCGCAGTCACGGCGCGGGCCTTGTCGGCGGCGCTGCCCGGCGTGCTCTGTGCCAGCAGGTCCTTCGCCTGCGCGAAGCCGGCGCGTGCCGCCGAATAGCTGTCGGTGGCGCTGCGGTCTTCCAGGTCGACCACCGCGAGCGCGGCGGCCGGCATGCCCTTGGCGCGGAAGTAGCCGGCCGTGGCGCGGGTGCTCAGGAAGTTCACGGTCGGGTCGTTCGCGCCGCTGCACAGCAGCATCGGCTTGGTCGGCACCCAGTTGCGCAGGTCGTTGGCGATGGCGGCCTTGCGGAAGCCCGTGGCGGGCTTGCAGTCCAGTGGCGAAGCCGAACTCAGCGACGCGGCCGTGGCCGGCAGCGCGTTGCCGGGGCAGGTGTTCGACTGGATGTCGGTGGCCGCCTGCGTCAGGAAGCTCTGCTTGATGAGGTTGTTGGCGCCATAGAAGATCGACAGCTCGGGGCTCACCGGGCCCGGCTTGCCGTCGGCCGGGAACAGCGCCAGCTGCGGCAGCTTGCCGCTGGAGAACAGCGTGCCCGGCGTGAGGCTCGGCAGCAGCGTCTCGATGCCGGTGGCGTACTGCGCTTCGTAGACGTCGCTGGGGCTGGCGTAGACGTTGCCGAACTGCTGCTGCCAACTGGTCGACAGCAGCGGCACGAACAGCGTGGAGCCCAGCGCCGGCCAGCCCAGGTAGGTGTAGTCGGTCAGCAGGCTGATGGCCGAGGGCGCGGCCAGCGGGGCCGAGGCCGTCACCGTCTTGCCGGTGGCCTGCATCTCGCGGTGCGCGGCCATCGCCACGTAGCCGCCCTGCGAATAGCCGGTGATGAACAGCGAACCGGCGTCGTTCGCGCCGATGTCCGAGAAGGTCTTGCGCGCCGCGGTGAGCGCGTCGACCATGTCCTTGCCCTGCTGCTCGCCGTTGAGGTAGGGGTGGTAGGGCAGCGTCGACTTGTCGTAGCCCGCGTAGTTGGGCGCCACCACGATGTAGCCCTGCGCCGCGAACATGGCGGCCACCATCAGGCCCTCGCCGGCGGCCGGCTGGGTGGTGTCGGTCCACTTGGCGAGGTTGTAGTTGCGTGCCGGCGTGGTGCCGTGCGCGTACAGCACCACGGGGCGCCCGCCGCTGCAGGCGACGTCGGAACCCGAGGGCACCATGATCGCGGCAGTGGCGTTGGTGGCTTCGTTCTTGCCGCCGACGGTGCGGTACTCGAGGTAGCGCATGTCGACGCCGCACTTGGGCGCGCCGGTGACCTGCAGCAGCGCCTTGCCCTGGTCGGAGGCCTGCAGGCTGGCCCTGAACTGGTCGGCCGTGAGCTTGGTGCCCTGCTCGGGCGGGCTGGTGACGACCGTGCCGCGCCCGGTGTCGCTGCCGCCGCCCGGCGGCGGAAAGCCGATGCCGATGCCGCCCCCACCACCGCCGCCCCCGCCGCAGGCGGCGAGCAACAGCGTGGCGCCGGCGAGCGTCGCCGTGGCGGTGGCTCGGCGGGCCGAGAGGGAAGAGGGCCGGGAATGCCGTGGATGCAAGGTCAAGACGCGTCTCCTGGATTTGTATCGAAAACGAACGAGCGTCCTATTCTGGGCAGCGCCACGGCCGCGCGCAAGCCGCGTTTGCCAGCAGAACCTATTCAGTAGCCGAACGGGCCAGGCCCCGTCCGAGTCACTGGTCCTGCGCGGTCCAGTCGATCAGCGCGTCGAAGGCGGCGCGCGCGGCGCCGGCGTTCTCGCCGTTGGCGATGGCCACCAGCACGTAGCGCCGGCCGCTCGCGCCGTGCACGTAGCCGGCCACGCCCGAGGCGTCGCGCAGCGTGCCGGTCTTCAGGTGGGCTGCGCCGCCCGAGCGCAGCGTGCGCCGCTTCAGCGTGCCGTCCACGCCCATCGCGGGCAGCGAGGCCATCAGCTCGGGCATCACGGGCGAGCGCCACGCCACCTGCAGCATCTTGCCGAGCGCGGCGGCGCTGATGCGCTCGTCGCGCGACAGGCCCGAGCCGTTCTCGAACACCGGCGAGGCCTCGCCGGTGCCGATGCGGTCGCGCCACCACTGGCCCAGTGCGCTGCGCGACGCTTCGAAGGTGCCGCGCTGCTTCTGCGTGAGGCCGAGCGTGAGGAACACCTGCTGCGCCATCACGTTGTTGCTGTACTTGTTGATGTCGCGCACCACTTCCGCGAGCGGCGGCGATTCGAAGTCGAAGGCCGGCTTCAGGCCCGCGGGCACGCGGCCCTCGCGCATCTGGCCGCCGACGCGCCCGCCCATCTCGGCCCACATGCCGCCGATGGCGCGCAGACTGTAGGTGCGCGGGTCGGCGTACGCCACGGCCCAGCTCTTCTCGCCGCAGCCGGTGGGAAAGCCGCCGTTGAAGCGGATGCGGTTCACGTCGCTGAAGTCGGGCTTGAGCGCACCGCGCCAGTCGCCGCATTCGCCGGGCGCCAGCGGCACGGTCGGCGGCATCGCCACGCTGGCCAGCGGGGGCTCGTAGCTCACGCGCGCGAACTGGCCGGCGCGGTCGGGCGCGAAGGTCATGTTCACCGACTTGAAGTTCACCAGCAGCGCATCGGGCGAGGCGTTGTAGGGGCGCAGCGGCTCGCCGTCGAAGGCGGCCGGGTCGTTCTCGACCGTGGTCTCGAAGGCGCTGCGGTCGATCACGATGTCGCCGCTCACGGTGGTGATGCCCAGGCCCTGCACGTGGCGCAGCAGCAGCCACACGCGCTCGAGCACCAGCTTGGGGTCGCCCTGGCCCTTGATGTAGAGGTTGCCGTTGAGCACGCCGTTGGCCACCGAGCCCTCGACGTAGACCGGCGTGTTCCAGCTGTAGGCCGGGCCGAGCAGGTCGAGCGCCGCGTAGGTGGTCACCAGCTTCATGATCGAGGCCGGGTTCACCGGCACCTGCGAGCGCCAGGCCAGGCGCGGCGCGCGGCCGGCGTCGGCATCGGCCACGAGCAAGGTCACGGCGTCGCGCGACACCTTGGCGCGCGCGAGGGCGGCATCGACTTGGGGCGGAAGGGCTTGCTGGGCGAGGGCGCCGGTCGAAACCAGCAGTGCAAGGATCAGCGCAAGAGTCTGCGCACGGGGCGCGTGGCGGAAGGCAAGAGGCATCCGCCGATTATCCCGGCGCGAAGATGTGCAGCTTCGCGTGGTAGAGCAGCATGATCGTCTTGGCGTCGGCGATGCGGCCGTCGGCCACCATGGCCAGCGCCTCGTCGATGCGCAGCTCGAGCACCTCGATGTCCTCGCCCTCCTCCGCCAGCCCGCCGCCCGCGCCCACGCGCATCGAGGCCTCGTAGGGCGCGACGAAGAAGTGCAGCTTCTCGGTCACCGAGCCCGGGCTCATGAAGCTCTCGAACACCTTCTGCACGGCGCCGAGCCGGTAGCCCAGTTCTTCTTCGACCTCGGCGCGGATGCGCTCCTCGGGCGCGGCGTTGTCGAGCAGGCCCGCAGTCGCCTCGATCAGCAGGTCGTCGTGGCCGTTGACGAAGGCCGGGTAGCGGAACTGCCGCGTGAGCAGCACCGTGCGCTGGCCGAGGTGGTAGGGCAGCAGCGTGGCGCCGTTGCCGCGGTCGTAGGTCTCGCGGTGCATGCGCTGCCACTCGCCGTCGTTGCGCCGCCAGTCGAAGGCGGTGGTGCGCAGCGTGTACCAGTGGTCGGACAGGAGGGTGACTTCGTGCACCCGGACGCGGTCGTGGAGGGTCATGGCGGCGAGCATAAAACCGGATTCGTGCAATAACAAGATGATTCGTGCATTAACGTGCAATCTCGCTATCATCGACCCATGCTCACCCGCCCGCGCAAGCAACACATCCTCTCGGTCCTGCGGCGCGACGGCCAGGTCGTCGCCAAGGCGCTCAGCGAGGAGCTGGCCCTGTCCGAAGACACCATCCGCCGCGACCTGCGCGAACTCGCGGCCGAAGGGCTGCTGCAGCGCGTGCACGGCGGCGCGCTGCCGGTCGCGGCGGCCGAGGCCGACTTCACCGGGCGCCAGCAGCTCGCGCCCGACGAAAAAGTGGCCATCGGCCGCGCCGCCGCGCGCCTCGTGAAGCCGGGGCAGGTGGTGTTCATCGACGGCGGCACCACGGCCGTGCAGCTGGCGCGCCACCTGCCGCCCACGCTGCAGGCCACGGTGGTCACGCACAGCCCGTCGGTGGCGGTCGAGCTGCAGGCGCACACCGGCATCGAGGTGGTGCTGATCGGCGGGCGCCTCTTCTGGCATTCGATGGTGGCGGTCGGCGCGGCGGCCATGGCGGCCATTTCGCGCATCCATGCCGACACGTATTTCATGGGCGTCACCGGCGTGCATGCCGAGGCGGGCCTGACCACGGGCGATGCGGAAGAGGCCGAGATCAAGCGCGCGCTCATGGCCGCGGCGGCCGAGACCGTCGTGCTGGCCTCGTCCGAAAAGCTCGGGGCCGCGTCGGCCTGGGTGGTCAACCCGCTGGCGGGCGCAACGCAGCTGCTGGTGGCGCCGCAGGCCCCCGAGCAGGTGCTGGCGCCGCTGCGCGCGGCCGGGCTGGCGATCCTGCGTGCCGGCGAGGCTGGTTGATTCGCCCCGTCCCTGCGCGGCCGAGGCCCGCCCTCGATAATGGCGGGATGCCCGCCGCGCCCCCGCAGACCTCCCCGCCCCTCCTGTCTCCCCGCATGCTCGGCATCGGTGCGGCCGTGGTCACCGTCGTGGTCTGGACCGCCTTCATCCTCATCGCGCGCGCCTCGGCCGCGCGTTCGCTCACGCCCTTCGACCTCGCCTTTGCGCGCGTCTGCGGCGCCAGCCTCGTGCTGGTGCCCTGGGGCGCGTGGCTGGCGACCAAGCACCGCGGCGCCGTGTCCTCGTTCTTCGGCCTGTCGCCGCTGTCGCTGCGCGTGACGGCCACGGCCGGCATCTTCGGCGGCGTGGCCTACGCCCTCATCGCCTACAGCGGCTTCTTCTTCGCACCGGCCGGCCATGCCGCCGTGCTGATGCCCGGCAGCCTGCCGCTGTGGACCACGCTGCTGGCCGCACTGGTGCTGCGCGACCGCATCACGCCCACGCGCGCCATCGGCCTGGCGATGATCGTCGCGGGCGATCTCGTGGTCGGCGGGCGCAGCCTGCTGCACGCCTTCGAGGGCGGCGAGGTCTGGAAGGGCGACCTGATGTTCATGGGCGCCGCCTTTTGCTGGGCCTGCTACAGCATCGTGGCGCGCCGCAACGGCCTCGACGCCGTGCGCGCGACCATCGCCATCACCGTGTTCGCGCTCATGACCTACGTGCCGGTCTACACGCTGTTGGTGGCCTCGGGTGCCGTCGTCAGCCACATCGGCAGCGCGCCGTGGGGTGAGGTCGCGTTCCAGATGGCCTTCCAGGGCCTCGGCTCGGTCGTGATCTCCGGCATCACCTTCACCAAGATGATCCAGCACTTCGGCCCCGTGCGCACCACCATGATCACGGCACTGGTGCCGGGCCTGTCGGCCTTCGGCGCGGTGTTGTGGCTGGGTGAACCGATGCACTGGAGCCTGGTCGCCGGGCTCGCGCTGGTGACGGGCGGCATTCTGTTCGGCGTGCGCAAGGCAGCGGCCGTGCGCGTGGCGCCGGTCTGCCCGACGCCGTGCCCGGCGGGAATGGGGCGTCCGAATGTCTGACAAGCTGCTGGCCTTCGACACGAGCACCGAGCACCTGTCGGTCGCGGTGCGCCACGGCGACCGCGTGCTGGCGCACAGCGGCGTGGGCGGCGCGCAGGCGTCGAGCACGCTGCTGCCGCTGATCCGCCAACTGCTCGCCGACGCGGGGCTCGCGCTGGCCGAGCTTGACGCCATCGTCTTCGGGCGCGGCCCGGGCTCCTTCACCGGCCTGCGCACCGCCTGCTCGGTGGCGCAGGGCCTGGCCTTCGGCGCCAAGGTGCCGCTGTTGCCGGTCGACACCCTGCTGGCCGTGGCCGACGAGGCGCGTCATGCCTTCGGCGCGCAGCGCGTGGTGGCCGTGCTCGATGCGCGCATGGACCAGCTCTACGCCGCGCACTACGACTTCGACACCGCCGGCCCGTTCGGCGGCGATCCCGAGCCGCTGCTGCTCGCCCCCGAGGCGCTCGAGGTGCCGGCCGGCTGGGCGCTCGCCGGCAACGCCTTCACCGCCTACGGCCCGCGCCTGGCGCCCGCCACGGCCCGCCACGAGGTGCTGCCCACGGCCGCCGCCATGCTGCGGCTGGCGCCCGCGCTGCTCGCGGCCGGACGCACCGTGCCCGCCGCGCAGGCCTGGCCGCTCTATGTTCGCGATAAAGTGGCGCAAACCACCGAGGAACGCGCCGCCATCAAGGCCGCTGCCGCTGCTGTCGCCGTTCCGCCAAGCCCCGCATGAGCGCTGTCCTCCAGTCCGTCGAAGCCCGTCTTGAACCGCTCACCGTCGAGCGGATCGATGCCGTGTGCGCGGTCGAGCAGACGGCCTACACGCACCCCTGGACGCGCGCCAACTTCACCGATTCGATGGCCGTGGGCTACCACTGCCAGTGCCTGCTGGCGCCCGGCGTGGCGGCGGGTGTCGAATCGCCCTGCACCAGCCTGGGCGAAACGCTCATCGGCTACTTCGTCGCCATGAAGGGCGTGGACGAGGTGCACCTGCTCAACATCACCGTGGCGCCGGCTTTCCAGCGCCAGGGCTGGGCGCCGCTCATGCTCGAGGCGCTGGCCGGCTGGTCGCGCGGCGAGGGCGCGCTGTGGCTCTGGCTCGAGGTGCGCGAAAGCAACCGGCGCGCGCTCGACATCTATCTGCGGCAAGGCTTTCGCAGCGTCGGCGTGCGCAAGGGCTACTACCCGGCGTTCGACGGCAAGCGTGAAGACGCGGTCGTCATGAGCATGCGCCTCAACGAAACAGGCTCCGCCTGGGGAGCTTTGCGATGACGGACACCGCCGCTGTACACACCCTGCGCCTGGACGCGCGCCAGCGCGCCATGCTCGACGAGATGGGCGTGAAGGTTTGGTGGCCTGTGCCGCCGGAACCCGAGATCGAAGCCGAAGCCGAGCCGGAGGCCCCGGTGGCCGCCGATTCCGGCATGCCCGACATGCCCGAAGGTCCGCCGCTGGAGCTCGACGAGCGCGATCAGTCGTACGACGCGCCGCCCCCGCCACGCCCGGCACCCGCGCCCGTCGCCCGCCCCGTGGCCGCCCCCGCCCCGCGTCCCGTCGCGGCACCGCCCGTGGCGCAAGGCGCCGCCGTGCTGGTCGAAGCGCCCTGCCGCCTGTACGCCGACAAGGCCGATGCCACGGCGCCGGTGCAGGGCGGCTGGCTGGTCGTGGCCGACATGCCGCCCGAGGCCGACGGCCGCCACGGCGAGCCCTTCGCGGGTGACGCCGGCCGCCTGCTCGACAACATGCTGCGCGCGCTGAAGCTGCACGACGGTCGCACGCCCGTGCACCTGATGCGCACGCACCGCGGCGTGGCCGCCGGCCAGCCCGGCAGCCCGCAGCCGATCGATGCCGCCTTCGACGCCCACGCGGCGGCGCTGGCGCCGAGCATCGTGCTGGCGATGGGCCCGCTGGCCGCGCAAAGCCTGATGCAAAGCCGCGATCCGCTGGGCAAGCTGCGCGGTCGCGCCGTGCCGCTGGCGTCGGCGAATGGCGTGCCGGTGGTTGCCACGTACCACCCCGCCTACCTGCTGCGCAACCCGGCCGACAAGGCCCGCGCCTGGGCTGATCTCTGCCTGGCCGCGGAGCAAGCCACCCCCACGGTCTGAGGCCTGCGGGCGGGGTCCGTAAAATCGGGCCCCATGACTTTCCTCGACAAGCTGGCCGCCGCGCAGCAAACCAACGGTTCGTTGCTCTGCGTGGGCCTCGACCCGGAGCCCGCCAAATTCCCGGGGGCGTACAAGGGCGACGCCAGCCGCATCTATGACTTCTGCGCGCGCATCGTCGACGCGACGGCCGATCTGGTCATCGCCTTCAAGCCGCAGATCGCCTACTTCGCGGCCCACCGCGCCGAAGACCAGCTCGAACGCCTGATGGAGCACATGCGCCGCAACGCGCCCCATGTGCCCACCATTCTGGACGCCAAGCGCGGCGACATCGGCTCCACCGCCGAGCAGTACGCGCTCGAAGCCTTCGAGCGCTACGGCGCCGACGCCGTGACCCTGTCGCCCTTCATGGGCTTCGACTCGGTCGCGCCTTACCTCAAGCACGAAGGCAAGGGCGCCTTCCTGCTGTGCCGCACCAGCAACCCCGGCGGTTCCGACCTGCAGGGCCAGCGGCTCGCAAGCGTCGAGGGCCAGCCCTTCCTGTACGAGCACGTCGCCCGCCTGGCGCAGGGCCCGTGGAACCTCAACGGCCAGCTCGGCCTCGTGGTCGGCGCAACCTACCCGGCCGAGATCGAGCGCGTGCGCGAACTCGCGCCGACGGTGCCGCTCTTGATCCCGGGCGTCGGTGCCCAGGGCGGCGACGCAGTCGCCACCGTGCGCGCCGGCTGGCGCGCCGACGCGCCGATCATCGTGAACTCGTCGCGGGCGATCATTTACGCCTCGTCGGGCGAAGACTTCGCCGACGCGGCGAAGAATGCGGCGCGCACCACGCGCGACGCGCTCGAAGCCGCCAAGCCCTGACAGGCCTTCAGTTCCGCCGCAGGCGCGTGAACGCCTCGAACTCCCAGTTGCGCATGCCCAGCAGCAGGGTGTAGCCCTCGCGGTCCTTGGCCGACAGCTTCTGGTCGGTCTGGTGCTGCTGCGCGAAGTCTTGCGCCACGCGCTGCAGCCGCTCCAGGAAGGCCGGTGCCAATGAGCGGCTGATCGAGCCGTGCACCAGCAGCAGGCCTTCGGCCGGGCCGTCGAAGCCGCCCTTGTAGTAGTCGAGCACCACGTTCTCGCGGAAGAACTCCATCACCGGGCCGTGCGGGCGCCAGCGGAAGGTTTTCGCGAGCTTCAGGCGGTACCGGTTGAGCGGGCGCAGCTCGATGATGCCGATGCGGTCCAGCTGCGCCAGGCAGCCGATGCACTCGGGCTCGGTGATCCGGTACGACGCCACGATCTGCTCCAGCGTCCACTGGCTCAGCACGCTGATCGCCACCAGCAGCAGCTTCTTGTCCTTGACCACGGCTTTTTCCTGCTCGTGCGTCAGCTCCTTCAGCAGCGGCTGGGCGTCGGCCACGCGCCGCGCCAGCTCGGCGAAATCGATCTTCAGGGCGCGGCAGATCGCGTCGACGCGCGACAGCGGCATGTCGCTCTTGGCCAGCATGCGCTTGACGCTGGACTCCGCCATGTCCAGCGACCGGGCCAGGTCGGCATACGTCATGCGGGCGCTTTTGAGTTCGTTCTTGAGGGCCTGGACCAGATCGACAGTGGTACTCATGGAGGGGGCAGTGCGGGTTGAAGGTATTGGAAAAGGATACCGAAGGGAGTGAAATAGTGCCTCGTATCGATTCTCGATGCCTGGGAGAGGGCTGGCAACTAAATTCCACCCGCCAGCCACCACCCCCACCGAGGAACGCCATGCTTTTGCCCACCCTGACACGCCGCGAACGCGGACTGTTGTTCACCTTCGCGCTGCTCTTGCTCATCGCCTTCTTCGGCCCGGCGCTGCCGGCCGCCGACGTGGCGATCGCCTCGGTGTTCGCCGACAACCGGCCGCTGCTGCACCTGCCCAACGCGATGGACGTGCTGAGCAACCTGCCGTTCCTGGTCATCGGCTGCCTCGGGCTGTACCGGCTCAACCGCATCGACCGCTCGCACCAGGAGGCGCTGGCCGGGTTCCCGTTGGCGCCGCCCGCCAACGACCCACCGGACAACACGCTGGACTGCGCCTGGCTGTTCTTCGCCGGCCTGATCGCCACCGCCGCCGGCTCGGCCTTCTATCACCTGATGCCCGACGCACCCCGCCTCGCCGCCGACCGCGCCGGCATGGCCGTGGCCTTCGCGGGCCTGATCGGCATCGCCGTCTGCGAACGCGTCAGCCAGCGCGCCGGCTGGCCGGCCGCCTGGTTCGTGCTCACGGCCGGCCTGCTGGCCGCAGAGGTCTGCCAGGAAACCGGCAACGTGCTGCCTTGGGCGCTGGTGCAGTTCGGTGGCATGGGGCTGGTGCTCACGCTGGCGTTGACCCGGCCGATGCGCGGCGCCGTCGGCCTCAAGCTGGGCTGGGTGATTGCGTTCTATGTGGTGGCCAAGATTTTCGAGCTGGGCGACCACGCCATCTATGAAGCCACCGGCCATCTCGTGTCGGGCCACACGCTCAAGCACCTGGTGGCGTCGATGGCCGGCCTGCCCGTGCTGATGGCGCTGTACCGCCTCGAAAAGGGCTGGCGCGCGACGCTGCTGCGGCACAATCCCGACCCTGCCGCCATCGCGGCATGACGCGACCTGAGCACCTGAACGCCGTGGCGCAGCGGTAGAAGACAAAGAGGAGATTGCATCGCATGACAACCCCCGCCGCCGCCGCACCTGCGCCCGTGGTTCATGAGGCCAACGCCCACGCCAACCAGTTCGCGCTGCTCGGCCAGCGGCGCTTCGCACCCTTCTTCTGGACCCAGTTCGCGGGGGCCGCGAACGACAACCTCTTCAAGTTCGCCTTCACCGTCATGGTGACCTACCAGCTGCAGATCAGCTGGATGCCGCCGGCGATGGCGGGGCTGGTGATCGGCGCGCTGTTCATCCTGCCGTTTTTGCTGTTCTCGGCCACGGCCGGGCAGCTGACCGACAAGTTCGACAAGACGAAGATGATCCGCTTCGTCAAGAACCTCGAGATCGCGATCATGGTGATCGCCGCCTGGGGCTTCGTGCGCGCCGACGCGGTGGTGCTGCTGGGCTGCGTGTTCCTCATGGGGCTGCACTCCACGCTGTTCGGGCCGGTCAAGTTCGCCTACCTGCCGCAGGTGCTCGACTCGCGCGAGCTCACGGGCGGCAACGGCATGGTCGAGATGGGCACCTTCGTCGCCATCCTGCTGGGCCAGGTGGCGGGCGGGTTGCTGGTGGCGATGCCGCAGATCGGCCACACCACGGTGGCCGTGGCCTGCCTGCTGCTCGCGCTGGTGGGGCGCGGCGTGGCGCAGGCCATTCCGCCCGCGCCGGCCACCGACCCGAGCCTGGTCATCAACTGGAACCCCTTCAGCGAAACCTGGCGCAACCTGATGCTGGCGCGCGAGAACATCGTGGTGTTCCGCTCGCTGCTCGGCATCTCGTGGATGTGGTTCTTCGGCGCGGTGTTCCTGAGCCAGTTCCCGAGCTTCGCGAAAGAAGTGCTGCACGGCGACGAGCAGGTGGCGTCGCTGCTGCTGGTGGTGTTCTCGGTGGGCATCGGCGTGGGCTCGCTGCTGTGCGAGACGCTGAGCCGCCGGCAGGTCGAGATCGGCCTCGTGCCGCTGGGTGCCATCGGCATGAGCGTGTTCGCCATTGACCTGTACTTTGCCTCGCGCGCCTTGCCGCCTTCGGCCGGCATGGGTCTGGGCGCCTTCGTGCACCAGGCCGCGCACTGGCGCGTGATGGCCGACCTTGCGCTGCTGTCGCTCTTCGCGGGCCTGTACAGCGTGCCGATGTACGCACTGATCCAGCTGCGCAGCCAGCCCACGCACCGGGCGCGGATCATCGCGGCGAACAACATCCTCAACGCGCTCTTCATGATCGGCAGCTCGGTGCTGGCGGGCGCGCTGCTGGGCGCGGGCTTCACCATTCCGCAGATCTTCTTGTTCACCGGCATCGCCAACGCGGTGGTCGCGTTCTACATCTTCATGCTGGTGCCCGAGTACCTGCTGCGCTTCGTGGCCTGGGTGCTGTCGCGCTTCGTGTACCGCTTCGACATCAAGGACGACCAGCACATTCCCACCGAGGGCGCCGCGGTGCTGGTGTGCAACCACGTGAGCTTCATCGACGCGGTGCTGCTGATGGCCGCGAGCCCGCGCCCCATTCGCTTCATCATGGACCACCGCATCTTCAAGGTGCCGGTGCTCGGCTGGCTGTTCAAGCTGGCCAAGGCCATTCCGATCGCGCCGCAGAAGGAAGACCCGGCCGCGTACGAGGCCGCCTTTGCAAAGGCCATCGGCGTGCTGCGCGAGGGCGACCTGCTCGCGATCTTCCCGGAAGGCGCGATCACGCGCGACGGCGAGCTGCAGCCCTTCAAGGGCGGCGTGATGAAGATCCTCGAAGGCGCGCGCGCCGAAGGCATCGAGCCCCCGGTGATTCCGATGGCGCTGACCAACCTCTGGGGCTCGTACTTCAGCCGCATCGAGCTGCGCGGCGGCCAGCAGGTCGCCATGGCCAAGCCCTTCCGCCGCGGCCTCTTCAGCCGCGTGGGCCTGCGCGTCGGCCACCCCGTGCCGCCGCAGGACGTGCAGCCCGAGACGCTGCGCCAGCGCGTGGCCGGCCTGCTGGCCTCCTGACGCGCGCGGCGCGGGGGTGCCCGGAAGTATCTCGTCGGGATACTGCGGGACGCCAGCGCCGCAACTGGTTGAAGTATCCGAGCCTCGCGGCGTGAAGGCGAACCATCATTCGCTCACCTTCACTGCGCCGCGAGGCCTTCATGCAACCCCTCTCTTCCCCCACCGTTTCGATCGTCCCGCGCAGCCAGCCGGCTGCGCGCAAGACCACCCTGACGCACTCGATGGCCGCCCTGGCCTTCGCCGTCTGCGCCGCGTTCGCGGGTGTGGCCACGCCGCTGCCCGCGCAGGCCCAGAGCGAGGCCTCGACCGCGCTGTCGCTGCTGCCCGTGGCCTCGGTGGTCGGTGCTGCGTCTGTCGTCGGGGCATCGGCCACCGCGGTGGTTGCCGTGCCCGCGGCGCTGTCGGTGGGCGGCTCGGTGCTCACCGTGATCGCGGTCGAGGCCTCGGTCGATGGCACCGTCTACCTGCTCGAACGTGCCTCGGACGGCGCCCGCGCCAGCGTCAAGGTGATGGGGCGCGCCACCCGCGGCGTGTCGGCGGTCGCCGGCACGGCCGTGGTCGTCAGCGTGATCGGCACGGGTGTCGTGCTCTCGGCTGCCGGCGAGGTGCTGGCCTTCGTGCCCAACGCGGTCGGCCGCGCACTGCTCCACAACGAAAGACTGTCGTGAAGCCCGCCGTGCGCCCCGCGCTGCTGCTGACGTTCGCCATCGCAGCGGTGGTGCTGCCGCTGCAGGCGAATGCCGGTCGCTCGTGCGAACAGGTCAAGCCGACGCCGGCGCTGATCGTCAAGGGCATGCAGCTGGCCGAGCGCACGTCGCAGCAGCTCGATGCGAGCGGCGCGCGCGTGGTCGTCCTGGCGCGCGCCGGGCAGGACCTGAGCAAGTACGGCCTGCGCTATTCGCACCTGGGCATCGCCTACAAGACCGACGAGGGTCCGTGGCGCGTGGTGCACAAGCTCAACCACTGCGGCACGGCGGTGGCCGCGGTCTACCGGCAGGGGCTGGGCGAGTTCTTCCTCGACGACCTGTGGCGCTACGAGGCCGCCTGGTCCGTGCCCACGCCCGCGGTGCAGGCGCAGCTGATGGCCGCGCTGCGCGAGCCCGATGCACGCCTCGTGCGCCTGAACGTGGCGCCCTACAGCATCGTGAGCTACGCCTGGGGCCAGAAGTACCAGCAGTCGAACCAGTGGGCGCTCGAAACCCTGGCCGCCGCGATGGAGCCCGCCACCATCGGCACCCGCGCGCAGGCGCAGGCCTGGCTGCAGTTCAAGGGCTACGAGCCGACCACGCTGACCCTCGGCCCGCTGACCCGCCTGGGCGGGCGCGTGGGCTCGGCCAACATCGCGTTCGACGATCATCCGAACGAGAAGCGGTTTTCGGACCGCATCGAGACCGTGACCGTCGACTCGGTGTTCAGCTGGCTGCCGCGCGCGGGGCTGGGTGCGGCGCCGGTCACACTCAAGCTCTGAGCGAAACGAAGAAAAGAAAGAAGGAAAGACCATGAGCAAATCCCTGCGCCTCTCCGAGAAGTGGTTCCGCCGCGGCCTGTGGCTGGTGGCGTTCGTGTTCGCGAGCTTCCTGATCGGGCTGGGCAGCACGATCGTGGGCGACCTGCCGCAGGTCGAGCGCGTGCGCGTGCTCGACGACTTCATCGACAAGCCGGCGGCCGAGCCGCTGCGCGCCACCATCAAGGCGTCTGAAACGGCCGAGGAGCAGGCCGCGCGCGACCTCGACCAGGCGCAGCTGCAGCTCAACACGGCGCAGCAGGCCAGCGCCAACGCGCGCGAGACCTTCGGCAACTGGATCGCCACGCGCCGCGCCACCGCGCAGCCCGACCAGGACACCGAGCTCATCGCGCGCACCAAGGCGCTCGACGCCTTCAAGCAGAAGGAAGACGCGGCGCAACGTAAGGCGAACGCACAGCGCCAGATTGCGCTCGACGCACGCCAGGCCGAGCAGCGTGCGCGCGAGGCGTTGTCGGTGCTGGAGCACGATGCGCAAGAGCGGCTGAATGCCGAGTACCGCCGCGTCGAGTTGCGCGTGTTCGCCTACCGGCTCGCGCTGACCCTGCCGCTGCTGCTGGTGGCCGGCTGGCTGTTCGTGAAGAAGCGCAAGAGCACCTACTGGCCCTTCGTGTGGGGCTTCATCTTCTTCGCGCTGTTTGCCTTCTTCGTCGAGCTGGTGCCTTACCTCCCGAGCTACGGCGGCTATGTGCGCTACGTGGTGGGCATCGTGCTCACGGTGCTGGTGGGGCGCTACGCGATCATTGCGCTCAACCGCTACCTGGCGCGCCAGAAGCTCGCCGAGCAGCAGCCCGACCAGGTGCGCCGCGAAGAGCTGAGCTACGACGTCGCGCTGGCACGCCTGGGCAAGAGCGTGTGCCCCGGCTGCGAACGCCCGGTCGACCTGAAGAACAACGAGATCGACTTCTGCCCGCACTGCGGCATCGGCCTGTTCGACCATTGCGGCCACTGCAGCACGCGCAAGAGCGCGTTCTCCAAGTTCTGCCATGCCTGCGGAACCGCCGCGACCGCAACGCAAGCGCCGAACACACCTGTGACCGGCACTGCGCAATCGGTCACGCCGGGCGCACCGGTTCAGCCGGCCCCGTAGCGAAAGCGCCGCACGGTCGTGCTACAACCCCGGGCTGCGACACGCAACGCCGTGCCGCGGGTTTTCCCATTCACATTGACGGAGCACACCCATGAGCATTTTCGGCAAGATTTTTTCCAAGATTTTTCCGTCGGCCAACGCCGCTGAAGTCGTCGCCGCACCGCCGGCGGCTGCACCCGGCGCGCCGGCCGCTGTCGCACCGCCGCCTGCGATTCCGCTGGGCGACGTGCCCGCCGTCCTGGACGCCATGCCGGGTGCCGCCGGCCTGAACTGGCGCACCTCGATCGTCGACCTGCTCAAGTTGCTGGGCCTGGACAGCAGCCTCGCCGCGCGCAAGGAACTGGCCACCGAAATTCTCTACAGCAACGGCGAACCGGGTTCGGCCGAATGGAACATCGGCCTGCACAAGCAGGTGATGACCCGCATCGCCGCCAATGGCGGCACGCTGCCAGCCGAACTGCGCGACTGATCCGTCCCGCCACCCACGCAGCAAAAAGCCCGGCATGCCGGGCTTTTTCTTTGGGGCGACCGCTGAGGCGCTTCAGGTCCAGCCTGCGTCCACCACGTAGTCTTGTGCAGTGCACATGCGCGAATCGTCAGCGGCAAGGAACAGCGCCATCGCGGCAATGTCTTCCGCCATCACGCGCCCCGGCAGGCACTGCGCCGCATCGATCTCCGCGCCCGATTCGGGCTTCACCCACAGCTGGATCTGCCGCTCGGTCATCACCCAGCCCGGCACGATCGAGTTGACGCGGATGTTCGCCTTGCCCAGGTCGCGCGCCAGCGAGCGCGTGAGGCCGCGCGCGGCGGCCTTGCAGGCCTGGTACACCGGGTAGCCCTTGCCCTTGATCATCCAGCTGATCGAGCCGAAGTTGACGATCGAGCCACCGCCCAACGCACGCATGTCGTCGGCCACCGCCTGCGCGGCAAAGAACTGGTGCTTGAAGTTGACGGCCACGAGGCGGTCGAAGTCGTCGCTCGTCACGTCGGCCAGTTCATGGCGCCGGTCGTTGGCCGCGTTGTTCAGCAGCACCGACACCGGCCCGAAGCGCTGGCGCACCGCGTCGATGGCCGCGGCGAGCGCGGCCGTGTCGGTCACGTCGCAGGGTACGAACAGCGCGGGATCCGCGCCTTGCAGTTGCGCGGCGAGCGCGCCGCCGGCGGCGGTGTCGAGGTCGCAGAAGCCGACCTTGGCGCCCTGTGCATGAAAGGCCCGCACCAGCGATTCGCCGATGCCGCTGGCGCCGCCCGAGATGAACACGGTGCGGCCGGCCAGCGAGGGGTAGCGGGCGGTGTAGACAGAAGCGGAAGCAGCGGCGGATGTCATGGCCGCAAGCCTACCCCAACACCGCCGCGCCGGTTGTCAGACGCCGCGTGCGCGGTCGGCCTTGAACTGCGCGCGGAACGCCGTGAAGGTGCCCGCGTCGAGCGCCGCGCGGATCTCCGTCATCAGGTTCAGGTAGTAGTGCAGGTTGTGGATCGTGCACAGCATCGGCCCGAGCATTTCGCCGCAGCGGTCGAGGTGGTGCAGGTAGGCACGGCTGAAGCCTTCGCGCCCGCCGTCGTTCCAGCTCACGCCCGAGGTGCCCGCGCAGGCGTGGCAGGTGCAGCTCGGGTCGACCGGCTGCGGGTCGCTCTTGTGGCGCGCGTTGCGCATCTTCAGGTCGCCGAAGCGCGTGAACATCGTGCCGTTGCGCGCATTGCGCGTGGGCATCACGCAGTCGAACATGTCGACGCCGTCGGCCACGCCCTGCACCAGGTCTTCGGGCGTGCCCACGCCCATGAGGTAGCGCGGCTTGTTCGCGGGCAGCCGGTGCGGCGTGTGGCCCATGATGTGCAGCATCTCTTCCTTGGGCTCGCCCACGCTCACGCCGCCGATGGCGTAGCCCGGAAAGTCCATGTCGACCAGCGCCGCGAGCGACTCTTCGCGCAGGTTCTCGAACATGCCGCCCTGCACGATGCCGAACAGCGCGTTGGGGTTTTCGAGTCGCGTGAATTCGCTCTGGCAGCGCTTGGCCCAGCGCAGGCTCAGCTCCATCGAGATGCGGGCTTCAGCCTCGGTCGTGATGTGGCCCTTGGTGTCGTAGGGCGTGCACTCGTCGAACTGCATCACGATGTCGCTGTTCAGGATGGTCTGGATCTGCATCGAGACCTCGGGCGTGAGGAACAGCTTGTCGCCGTTGACGGGCGACGCGAACTTCACGCCCTCTTCGCTGATCTTGCGCATCGCGCCCAGCGACCACACCTGGAAGCCGCCCGAGTCGGTGAGGATGGGCTTGTTCCATTTCTCGAACTGGTGCAGCCCGCCGAAGCTGGCCATGACGTCCAGCCCCGGGCGCATCCACAGGTGGAAGGTGTTGCCCAGGATGATCTGCGCGCCCATCTCTTCGAGGCTGCGCGGCATCACGCCCTTGACGGTGCCGTAGGTGCCCACGGGCATGAAGATCGGCGTCTGGACCTTGCCGTGGTTGAGCGTGAGCGTCGCGCGGCGCGCGTGGCTGTCGGGGTCGGTCTTGAGGAGTTCGAAGTTCAGCATGATGTCGTTCAGTCCTGGGTCCGTGCGAGCAGCATGGCATCGCCATAGCTGAAGAAGCGGTAGCCGTTGGCAATGGCGTGGGCATACAGCGCCATCACGCGCTCATAACCCGCGAAGGCCGAGACCAGCATCATCAGCGTGCTCTTCGGCAAATGGAAGTTGGTCACCAGCACGTCAACGTGTGCGAAGGCGAAGCCCGGCGTGATGAAGATGCGCGTGTCGCCCGTGGCTTCGCCGCTTTTCGCCCACGACTCGAGCGTGCGCACCGTGGTCGTGCCCACGGCAACGACGCGCCCGCCGCGTGCCTTGCATTCGGCAATGGCGCGCTGCGTGGCTTCGGGCACTTCGTAGCGCTCGGCGTGCATCGTGTGTTCGGCGATGTTCTCGGTCTTCACGGGCTGGAAGGTGCCGGCGCCCACATGCAGCGTGACGCTGGCGCGTTGCACGCCGCGCGCTTCGAGCTCGGCCAGCAGGCCTTCGTCGAAATGCAGCGCGGCCGTGGGTGCGGCCACCGCGCCGGGCACGCGCGCGAACACGGTCTGGTAGCGGCTCTCGTCGTCGGCCGAGTCGGTGTGCGTGATGTAGGGCGGCAGCGGCACGTGGCCGCAGCGCTGCATCAGCGCATACGGGTCTTCGCCCGCGTCGCTCTCGAAGCCGAAGCGGAACAGCGCGCCGTCTTCCTCGGGCCAGCGGCCCAGCAGCGTGGCGCGGAAGCCGCCCACCATCTCGAGCGTGGTGCCCACGGGCGGCTTCTTGCTGACCTTCATGTGCGCCACGACCTCGTGGCCCTGCAGCACGCGCTCGACCAGCAGCTCGAGCTTGCCGCCGGTCGGCTTCTCGCCGAACAGGCGCGCCTTGACCACGCGCGTGTCGTTGAAGACCAGCAGGTCGCCCGCGCGCAGCAGCGAGGGCAACGTTTTGAAGATGCGGTCGACCGGGGCATCGCCGGTGCCGTCGAGCAGACGGGAGGCGGTGCGTTCGATGGCCGGGTGTTGGGCCACCAGCTCGGGCGGCAGATGGAAATCGAAATCGGAAAGCGTGAAGGCGCGCATGGTGCTTGAGGGCCGGACGGGCCCGTGCCAAGGAGGCATGGGAAAGAGAAAAAGGCGGAGAGCGGCGATTGTCCCATGGCCCGGAATCACAGCGCCGCGTGAGGGTCGGCCGGGGGTTGCCGAGGCAGAATCGACGCATGGTCGATTCTTCCGTTGCGCGCGTCACGCCTGCCCCTGCCCCTCCTTCCGAAGGCGAGCTCTTCAAGAAGATCCTGGGCGGCGCGTGGATGGGGCTGCACCCCGACATCCGCCGGCGCTTCGACAAAAATCCCCTGCCGGGCAAGGCGCTGCATTACCTGGGCGCGCTCAGCGAGCTGCGCTGCTCGCGCTTCGGCAAGCTGCTGGGCCACCTCACGCAGCCGATGATCCAGGGCGCGCTGATTCCCTACAGCGACAGCCACTTCCCGGTCGAGATCCAGGTCTACGCCCGGCCCGACGACCCCGCCATCTACAAGCAGCGCATCTACCGCCTGCACGGTCGCCCACCGATCCAGTTCACCAGCTTCATGCGCGAGAGCGAACGCGGCGAGGTGCTGGAGTACGTGGGCATGGGGCTGGGCATGAAGCTGGTGCTGAGCGTGGAAGCCAACGGCAGCCTGCATTTCCAGAGCGACGGTTATTTCTGGGAGGTGTTCGGCTGGCGCATTCCGCTGCCGGGCCTGTTCACGCCGGGCAAGACTTTTCTCTGGCACCACAACGAGACGCCCGAGCGCTTCAACATCCGCATCGAGATCCGCCACTGCCTCATGGGCACCACCTTCACGCAGGTCGGCGTGTTCGAGGAAGTGCCGGAGCCGCAGGCGGTGTCCGCATGATCGACACGCACCTGCTGGCCTTGCAGCTCATGGCGGCGCAGGGCGCGCTGGGCGCCTTCGACACGCTCTACCACCACGAAGGCACCGAAGCCCTGCCGCGCCGCGGCACGGCGGGTCGCGAGCTGGCGATCCATGCCACGCGCTCATCGATCTATTGCGCGCTGTTCCTCGGGCTGTCGGCGTGGGCCTGGCACGGCGCGTGGGCGTGGGTGCTGCTCGCGGTGTTCGGCATCGAGATCGTGCTCACGCTGTGGGACTTCGTGGTCGAAGACGGCAGCCGCCTGCTGCCGCCGACCGAACGCGTGACGCACACGGTGCTGGCCATCAACGCCGGCGCGTTCATCGCGCTGCTGGCGATGAGCGCGGTCGGCTGGGCCGACCAACCGACGGCGATGGTGTGGCAGCCGCACGGCTGGCTCAGCGCCTTCCTGGCGCTGTGCGGCGTGGGCGTGGGCATCTCGGGCCTGCGCGACGGCTTCGCGGCGCGCGCCTTGTTCAAGCAGCGGAAGCAGGCGCAGGTGCGCGACGCCCAGGCCCCGGTGCACTTCGGCACGACGCCGCAGCAGGTGCTGGTGACGGGCGGCACCGGCTTTATCGGCCAGATCCTCGTGCGCCACCTGCTGGCCGATGGCCACGCAGTGACGGTGTGGACACGCGACGCGCGCGGCGCCGCCTGGGGCTTCGGCGGCGCGGTGCGCTGCGTGCAATCGCTCGACCAGATTCCCGCCGCGGACGCCATCGATGTGGTCGTCAACCTCGCGGGCGCACGCATCCTCGGCCAGCGCTGGAGCGCGCGGCGCCAGCAGCAACTGCTGCAAAGCCGCGAAGGTTTGACGCAGCAGCTCGTCGCGTGGATCGGCACGCGCCCGCGCAAGCCGTGGCTGCTGCTCTCGGGTTCCGCCATCGGCTACTACGGCGTGCAGCCGCAGGGCGACACCACCGAGCTCACCGAAGACGCGCCGCCACAGAACATCTTCATGTCGACGCTGTGCCAGCGCTGGGAGCAGGCCGCGCACGCGGCCGTGGCGCACGGCGTGCGCGTGGCCTGCCTGCGCTTCGGTTTCGTGCTGGGCCACCAGGGCTCGCTGCCGCAGCTGCTGATGCCGGTGCAGCTGGGCATGGGCGGGCGCCTGGGCAGCGGGCGGCAGTGGCTGTCGTGGGTGCATGTGCACGACCTGATTCGCGCCATCGCGCATGTGTGGACCGTGACCGAGTCCGCCACCGAGCCCGTCGCCGCGCAGGCCTTCAACGTCACCGCGCCGGGCGCGCTGGGCCAGGAGGCCTTCACCCGTGTCGCTGCCAGTGTGTTGCACCGCCCCTGCTGGATGCCCACACCCGCCGCGCCCGTGAAGCTGCTGCTGGGCGAGCAGGCCGACCTGTTGCTCGAAGGCCAGCACGTCGTGCCGGCGCAGCTGCTGCGCACCGGCTTCCAGTTCATGTTCCCCGATGCCCGCAGCGCCTTGACGGACCTTTGCCGTCCACGCTAGAAGCCTTGTCCGTGCCCGCCAAGAAAGAACCGACTCCCCCCGCCGCGCCGGCGCAACCGCCCGGCACCGGCCTGAGCCTCGTGCAGCGCGCGCTGCGCAAGCTCGGCCTCGTGCGCGACATCGACTTCGCGCTCTACCTGCCGATGCGCTACGAGGACGAGACGCGCGTCGTGCGCCTCGCCGACACGCGCGACGGCGACATGGCGCAGGTCGAGGGCGTGGTCACCGAGTGCGAGGTGGTGTTCCGCCCGCGCCGCCAGCTCATCGCCACCATTGACGACGGCAGCGACACCTGCCAGCTGCGTTTCTTCAACTTCTATCCGTCGCAGCAGAAGCAGCTCGCGGTGGGCGCCAAGGTGCGCGTGCGCGGCGAAATGCGCGGCGGTTTCGTGGGGCGGCAGATCATGCACCCGACCGTCAAGGCGGCCGGCACCGCGCTGCCCAATGCGCTCACGCCGGTGTACTCGACCGTGGCCGGGCTCGCACAGCCGGTGCTGCGGCGCGAGGTGCGCTCGGGCCTGGCGCGCGCGCTGCTCGACGAGACCATTCCGGTGCAGATCGGCCTGCGCGGTGCGTGGGACCTGCGCAGCGCGCTGAGCTTCCTGCACTACCCGACGCCCGACGTGTCGATTGCCGCGCTCGAAGACCACAGCCACCCGGCGTGGCAGCGCATCAAGGCGGAAGAACTGCTGGCGCAGCAGCTCTCGCAGTTGCAGGCGCGGCTGGAGCGCGCGGCGCAACGTGCGCCCGTGCTGCCTTCGTCCGCCGAACCGGTGGCGAGTTCACTGCACGCGCAGCTGCTCGCCGTGCTGCCCTTCGGCCTCACCGGTGCGCAGCAGCGTGTGGGCGAGGAGATCACGGCCGACCTGCACCGGCAGATTCCGATGCACCGCCTGCTGCAGGGCGACGTGGGCTCGGGCAAGACGGTGGTCGCGGCGCTGGCCGCGGCGCGCGCCATCGACGCGGGCTTTCAGTGCGCGCTGATGGCACCCACCGAAATCCTCGCGGCCCAGCACTTCGGCAAGCTGGTCGGCTGGCTCGATCCGCTGCTGGCCGAGCGCGGCCTGCGCGTGGCGTGGCTCACGGGCAGCCAGAAGAAGAAGGAGCGCGACGAGATGTCGGCGGCGGTGGAGAGCGGCGAGGCCGCGCTGGTCATCGGCACGCACGCGGTCATCTCGGAAAAAGTGCGCTTCAAGAAGCTCGCGCTGGCCATCATCGACGAGCAGCACCGCTTCGGTGTCGCGCAGCGCCTGGCCCTGCGCGGCAAGGCCGGTGGCGACCTCGAACCGCACCTGCTGATGATGAGCGCCACACCGATTCCCCGCACGCTGGCGATGAGCTACTACGCCGACCTCGACGTCTCCACCCTCGACGAGCTGCCACCGGGCCGCACGCCCATCGTCACCAAGCTGGTGGCCGACCACCGGCGTGACGAGGTCATCGACCGCATCCAGGCGCAGATTTCGCAGGGCCGGCAGGTCTACTGGGTCTGCCCGCTGATCGAGGAGAGCGAGGCGGTCGACCTGCGCAACGCCACCGAGACGCGCGACGAACTCGCCGGCACGCTGGGCGACCACATCCAGGTCGGCCTGCTGCATTCGCGCATGCCCACGGCCGAGAAGCAGGCGGTGATGGCGGCCTTCACCGCGAACGAAATCCAGGTGCTCGTGAGCACCACGGTGATCGAAGTGGGCGTCGACGTGCCCAACGCCTCGCTGATGGTGATCGAGCATGCCGAGCGCTTCGGCCTCTCGCAGCTGCACCAGCTGCGCGGGCGCGTGGGGCGCGGCGCGGCGGCTTCGGCCTGCGTGCTGCTCTATGCGCCGGGCGACAGCGGTCGCGTGGGCGAAGCGGCGCGCGCGCGGCTCAAGGCCATGGCCGAGACCGGCGACGGTTTCGAGATCGCACGGCGCGACCTCGAGATTCGCGGGCCCGGCGAATTTCTGGGCGCGCGCCAGTCGGGTGCGCCGCTGCTGCGCTTTGCCGACCTCGCGACCGACACGCTGCTGCTCGACTGGGCGCGCGAACTCGCGCCGGTGATGCTGCAGAAGCACCCCGAACTGGCGCAGCGCCACATCGACCGCTGGCTCGGTACCAAGGCCGAGTACCTCAAGGCCTGAGGAAACCCAGCAGCCGGTCGAGCCCGCCTTCGTCGATTGCCAGCATCGCGGCCTCACGCACCATCGGCTTGGCGCGGTAGGCCACCGACAGCCCGGCCGCGCCCATCATCGGCAGGTCGTTGGCACCGTCGCCCACGGCGATGGCCTGGGCCGGCGAAATGCCCATATCGCGGCAGCAGTCGAGCAGCTTGTCTCGCTTGGCATCGCCGTCGCAGATGTCGCCCCATGGCTGGGCGAGCATGCGCCCGGTGAGGCGTCCGTCTTCAATCTCGAGCACGTTGGAACGGGTGTCGTCCAGCTTCAACCGGTCCCGCAGGCGGTCGGTGAAAAACGTGAAGCCGCCGCTCAGCAGCACGACGCGCAGGCCGGCCTGCTTGCAGGCGGCGATCAGCGTCTCGGCGCCGGGGTTCAGGTGCAGGCGCTGGTCGTACACGGCCTGCAGCGCCGACAGCGGCACGCCGCGCAGCAGGGCCACGCGCCGGCGCAGGCTGTCCTTGTAGTCGGTGATCTCGCCGCGCATCGTGGCCTCGGTGATCGCCGCGACCTCGGGGCCGCAGCCCGCGATGTCGGCGATCTCGTCGACCGTCTCGATGTCGATCAGCGTCGAGTCCATGTCGAAGGCGATCAGCTTGAAGTCCGACAGCCGCCGGAGAGGAAGAGAGGGCATGGGGTTCATGGCGTGCGGCTTCCCGCGCTCCAGTGCTGCGTGCCGAGCCAGTCGACGAACTGCCGTGCCAGCGCGGCCACCGGCCCTTCGGTGCGGTACAGCGCATAGACGCCGGAGGCGGGCAGGCGCGGTTCGGGAAACACCAGGCGCAGCCGGTCGGCGCGGATGTCTTCCTCGAGCAGGCACCAGGGCGCCAGCGCGAGCCCCAGGTCGTTCATGGCCGCCTGCATGCAAAGGAACTGGTGGTCGAACACGGGGCCCGGCAGCTGGGGCGGCACGCGCAGGCCGGCCAGTTCGAACCAGCGCGGCCAGTTCTCCAGCCCGCCGGTGGCCTGCAGCAGCGGGTGGCCCAGGCAGTCGGCAATGCTGGCGATGCGGTGCCGCTCGATGAAGCGCGGCGACGCCACGGCCACGAGGTGGTCGTCCAGGCAGCGCACGCAGGTGTGGTCGGGGCGCTGCATGGGAATGCGGCGGATCAGCACGTCGCTGCCGGCCTCGGCCTGGTCGAAGAACTGCCGGCCCAGGGTCGACAGCTGCACGTCGGTCTGCGGCGCGAGGGCCTGGAACCCGGCCAGCCGCGGAATGAGCCACTTCATCGCCAGCGAGGGCGTGGTGCACACGCGCAGGCTGCTGCGCTGGTGGGGCGACTTCAGCGCGGCCGTGGCGCTGGCGATGCGGTCCAGGCTGGCCTGCACTTCGGCGAAGTAGTCGCGCGCATGGGGCAGCAGCGTCGCGCCGCGGGCCTCGCGCGCGAACAACGGCTGGCCCAGGTAGTCCTCCAGCAGGCGGATCTGCTGGCTGACGGCGCTGTGCGTGATGCTGAGTTCGTCGGCGGCCGCGGTGAAGTTGGCATGGCGCGCCGCCGCCTCGAAAGCGCGCAGCGCTTTCAAAGGGGGGAGGCGTCGGGTCACCACATGCGTACCTTGGCGAGCGGGCTTGTCTTCCTCATCTGTTTTTCGTGTTCGGTTGCGTGCCGCCCGGGGTCGGAGGCCGGCGGGCATCGTAGACCGGGAAGCCTGCAGAAAAACTAACCGGCCGCCTTAAAAAATACGGCTGGTGGCACGCAAGAGCCGCACCTAGCATCGCGCTTCCTTCCACCCTGAACAAGAGACATGGCTTCCATCACCATCGACAACGTCGTGAAGCAGTTCGCCAACCAGACGGTGCTGCAGAACCTGTCGCTGCATGTGCCCGATGGCGCCTTCTACACCCTGCTGGGCCCCAGCGGCTGCGGCAAGACGACCCTGCTGCGCTGCATCGCCGGCTTCAACGAGCCCGACGGCGGCCGCATCCTGTTCGACAAGGACGACGTGACGCGCGTGTCGACCCACCACCGCGACATCGGCATGGTGTTCCAGGACTACGCGCTGTTCCCCGACAAGACGGCCTTCGACAACGTGGCCTACGGCCTGCGCGCGCGCAAGGTGCCCAAGGCCGAGATCGCACGGCGCGTGAATGAGGCACTGGACAAGGTGAGCCTGCTGGCACTGGCCGACCGCTACCCGGCGCAGATGAGCGGCGGCCAGCGCCAGCGCGTGGCGCTGGCGCGCGCGCTGGTGATCCGCCCGCGCGTGCTGCTGATGGACGAGCCGCTGTCCAACCTCGACGCCAAGATGCGGCTGCAGATGCGCGACGTGATTCTTGACCTCGTGCGCGAGGCCGGCATCACCACCGTGTTCGTCACACACGACCAGGAAGAGGCGCTGGCCATGTCCGACCGCATCGCCATCATGGACCGCGGCAGCATCGCGCAACTGGGCACGCCCGAAGAGCTGTACGGCACGCCGGTGAACGCCTACGTGGCGGACTTCATCGGCTCGGCCAACGTGATTCCGGTGCCGGCCGAGTCCGCCGGCGGGGCCGCGTCGCATGTGCGCTACCAGCTGTGCGGCCAGCAGCTCGACGGCACGCAGGGCGGCGCCGCACTGGGCGCGCAGGGCATCCTCATCGCGCGGCCCGAGGCGCTGTCGCTGATGGCGCCCGCGCCCCACGTGCCCAACGCCATCGCGGGCGAGGTGCTGCGCCGCCAGTACCTGGGCTTCAAGACCGCCTACCGCATCCGGCTGCACGACAACTCCGAGATCCGCGTCGAGCTGCATGCCGGCAACATGGTGGCCGACTTCCAGGCCGGCGATGCGGTGCAGGTGCTGGTGCCGGCCGACAGCCGCGTCGTCGCCGCCTGAACGGACGCACGCCATGAAAATCAATTGGTGGCCCTGGGGTTTCCTGACCCTGCTCAGCCTCGTGCTGCTGCTGTTCTTCGTGTTCTATCCGCTGGGCACGCTGTTCGTGAACAGCGTGCGCGACGAGTCGGGCGCGTTCTCGCTGACCGGCTTCATCACCTTGCTGCAGGACAGCGAATACCTGCTCGCGTTCCGCAACACGCTGGTGCTCGGCGTGTCGGTCACGGCCTGCACCGTGGCCGTGGGCGTGCCCTTCGCGTACATGGTGGCGCGCTACGACTTCCCGCTGAAGAACCTGGTGGCCGTGCTGCCGATCATGACCATCGTGATCCCCGAGATCATCGTCGGCCAGTCGTGGCTGCTGCTGCTGGGCAACAACGGGCTGGTGACCAACCTGCTCGCGGGCGTGGGCATCACGCTGCCGACCTTCTACGGCTGGACCGGCATGGTGTTCTCCATGACCCTCGTCTACTACACCTACATCTACCTGGGCGTGCTGGCCGCGCTGCGCGGCTTCGACGGCCAGCTCGAAGAAGCCGGCCTGAGCCTGGGCACCTCGCCGCTGGTGACCAAGCTGCGCGTGCTGGTGCCGGTGATCCTGCCCGCGGTGCTGGTCAATGCGCTGGTGGTGTTCACGCTGGTGGTGGGCAACTTCGCGCTGTCGGTGGTGCTGGGCAGCAGCGTGCCGCTGCTGTCGGTCATGACGTACAACGCCTTCGTCGGCGAGATGGGCGGCAGCCCCACGCTGCAAAGCGCGATGTCGGTGGTGTCCATCGGCATCGTGGCCATCGTGCTGTTCTTCCAGAAGCGCGTGGTCGAACGCAAGATCTACACGATGACGCAAGGCCGCGCGCCCGCGGTGGTGCGCGTGCGCTCGGGCGCGGCGGTGCTCTACACGCTCAGCGTGGGCGTGATCATCGTGCTGTCGATGCTGCCGCTGCTCATCGTCTTCGTGGGCGCGTTCACCGAGACCAGCGGGCCCGTGATGCGCTGGGGCCAGTGGTCGCTGTCGAGCCTGGAGCGTGCGCTGCGCGGTGCGCCCGAGCCGATCATCAACTCGCTGAAGTTCGCCTCGATGGCGACGGTGGTGGGCGTGGCCTTCGCGGTGCTCGTGAGCTACCTGACGATCAAGAAGCGCAACCCCTTCACGCAACTGCTCGACTACATCGTGGTGCTGCCGCTGACCATCTCGGGCACGGTGCTGGGCATTGCGCTGGTGCAGACCTTCAACACCGGCTGGCTGGTGCTGGCGGGCACCTCGGGGATCATGGTGCTGTGCTACACGGTGCGCCGCCTGCCCTTTGCGGTGCGCAACGCGTCGTCGACGCTGTTCAACATCTCGGACTCCATCGAAGAGGCCTCGATCAGCCTGGGCGTGTCGCCGCTGAAGACCTTCTTCAAGGTGCTGCTGCCGGCCATGAAGGCCTCGATCATCTCGGCCGCCATCCTGATGTGGGTGACCACGATCTCGGAGCTGTCGGCCTCCATCGTGGTCTACACGGGCGGCCTGGAGACCATGCCCATCGCCATCTTCCGCCAGGTCGACGGCGGCCGCCTGGGCCTGGCCTCGGCGTACGGCGCGGCGCTGGTCAGCGTGATCCTGCTGCCCATCGTGGTGGCGATCAAGGTGTTCCGCATCAATCTGTTTTCCAGCAAATGACCCACCCATTCACTTCAACCTGCGAGGTTTTCATGTCCTTCAAGTCCCTGGCGAAATGCGCGATTGCGACCCTGGCCTTCACGGCGGGTGTTGCCGGTGCGCAGACGGTGGTGCTCTATTCGTCCAACAACACCGAAACCGTCGAGACCGCGCTGGCCGTGGTCAAGAAGAAGACGCCCGGGCTCACGGTGCAGCAGGTCACGGGCGGCACCGGCACGCTGATGAAGCGCATCCAGGCCGAGGCCAAGAACCCGCGCGGCGACGTGCTGTGGAGCGGCGGCTTCGGCACGCTGGGTGCCTACAAGGACCAGATGGCGCCCTACAAGTCGCCCGACCTCGCGGCCGTGCCCGCAGCCTTTCGCGGCCCGAACGACCTGTGGGTCGGCACCAACGTGCACGTGATGGTGATGATGATCAACGAGCGCCAGCTCAAGGGCATGCCCGCGCCCAAGACCTGGTCGGACCTCATGCGCCCCGAGTGGAAGGGCAAGTTCGCCATCACCGACCCGAGCAAGAGCGCCACGGCCTACATGCTGGTGTATGGCCTGCTCAAGCAGTTCGGCCGCGACGGCCTGGGCAAGCTGGCGGCCAACGCGGTCATCACCGCGTCGTCGGGCAGCACCTACAAGGGCGTGGCCGCCGGCGAGTACCCGGTGGGCCTGACCATCGAGTACGCGGCGCAGGAGTACGTGGCGGGCGGCCAGAAAGAGATCAAGCTGGTCTATCCCACCGAGGGCAGCTACCTGGCGCCCGAAGGCATGTTCATCGTGAAGGGCGCGAAGAACATGGACGCCGCCGTTGCGCTCTACAACGGCCTGCTGAGCAAGGAGACGCAGCAGGAACTGCTGGTGAAGAACTTCCGCCGTCCGGTGCGCAGCGACATCGCGGTGTCCAAGCTCACCTCGCTGCCCGACTTGAGCGCCATCAAGATCTTCCCGCTCGACCAGGAAGCCGCTTCGGCCGAGTACGAACAGCTCGTCGCGCTGTGGAACCTGGCGGTGAAGGCGCGGTGACCGGCACGGCGAAGGCGTCTTCGACGTCCGTCAGCGCCTTCGATCTGTTCAAGATCGGCATCGGCCCCTCGAGCTCGCACACGGTCGGGCCGATGATCGCGGCGCGGCAGTTCGCCTGTCTGCTGCAATCGCAAGGCCTGCTGCCGCAGGTGGCCGCGCTGGTGACGCAGCTGTACGGCTCGCTGAGCGCCACCGGCCGCGGCCACGGCACCGACCGCGCCGTGCTGCTCGGGCTCGCAGGCCACCGGCCCGACCGGATCGATCCCGACACCATCGAGCCCGCCGTCGCGACGATCCGGCGCGAGCAGCGCCTGCATTTGCTCGGCGTGCATGCCGTGGCGTTCGACGAGAAGGCGCACCTGCTCTTCCTGCGCAAGAGCCTGCCGCAGCACCCGAACGGCCTGCGCTTCATCGCGCTGGATGCGCAGGGGCAGACCCTCGCCGAGGCGGATTACTTTTCAGTCGGCGGCGGTTTCGTCGTCGATGCGCAGGGCGAGAGCGTGCGCAACGAAGCGGGCGTGCAGCGCCCGGCGCCTGCGGGCTTGCCCTTCGCCTTCGACAGCGGCGCGGAACTGCTGGCGCAATGCCGGGCGCAGGGCCTGTCGATCGCCGCGCTGATGATGGCCAACGAAACGCAATGGCGGCCCCAGGCCGAGGTGCGCTCGGAGCTGCTGCAGGTGTGGGACGCGATGGCCGGCGCCGTGCGGCGCGGCTGCGCGAGCACCGGCACCCTGCCCGGGCGCATGCAGGTGCGGCGGCGCGCGGCCGACCTGTTCGGTCAGCTGCAGGGCAGCGGCACCGCGCAGGCCGCACCCGACCCGCTCGCGGCGATGGACTGGGTCAACCTGTACGCCATGGCCGTCAACGAAGAGAACGCGGCCGGCGGGCGCGTGGTCACCGCGCCCACCAACGGCGCGGCGGGCGTGATTCCGGCGGTGCTGCACTACCACCAGCGCTTCTTTCCCGGCGCGGGCGACGAGGCGGTGATCGAGTTCTTGCTCACCGCCGCCGCCATCGGCATCCTCTACAAGAAGAACGGCTCGCTCTCGGGCGCCGAGGTCGGCTGCCAGGGCGAGGTCGGCGTGGCCTGCTCGATGGCGGCGGGCGCGCTCGCCGCGGTGATGGGCGGCACGCCCGGCCAGGTCGAGAACGCCGCCGAGATCGGCATGGAGCACAACCTGGGCATGACCTGCGACCCGGTCAGCGGGCTGGTTCAGATCCCGTGCATCGAGCGCAATGCGATGGGCGCGGTGAAAGCCATCAACGCCGCGCGCATGGCCTTGCGCGGCGACGGCTCGCACGTCGTGTCGCTCGACAAGGTCATCCGCACCATGATGCAGACCGGCGCGGACATGAAGACCAAGTACAAGGAAACCTCGCGCGGCGGCCTCGCCGTGAACATCGTCGAGTGCTGACCGCTGCGCGGTCAGCCGCTCAACCCGCCGGCCGGCGCGTGAACGCGAGGATCAGGCCGAAGCCGACCATCATGCTGCCGCTGATGCGGTTGAACCAGCGCATCGCGCGGCTGCCGTTGGCCAGCCGGCGCATGCGCGCGCCGAGCAGCGCGTACAGCGCGATCGCGACCAGCTCGAACACGAGGAAGGTCATACCCAGCAGCAGGTAGCTCGACGCGTACGCGCCGGGCACCACGAACTGCGGGAAGAACGCGGTGAACACCAGGATCGCCTTCGGGTTGCCGGCTGCCACCGTGAACTCCTGGCGCACCAGCGCACGCATCGACGGCGGCGCGGCCTCGTGCGCCTGCACCTGCGCGGTCGGCGCGGGCGCGCGCAACAGCCGGATGCCGATCCACACGAGGTAGGCGGCGCCGATGTACTTGATGACATCGAAGGCCAGCTCCGATGCGACCAACACCGCGCCCATGCCCAGCCCCGCGATGGCGATCATGACCGCGAAGGCCACGAGCCGGCCGCTCGCCGCGATCACGGCCGGCGACACGCCGTGCTTCGCGCCGTTGGTCACCGACAGCAGGTTGTTGGGGCCGAACGCCATGTTGATGGCGAAGCAGGCGGGGAGGAACAGCAGGTAGGCGGACAGGGTCATGGGCGCATCCGGCGGCGGTGTGGCGGGGTGACCATTATTTCAGCAGTCCGGTGGCGAACCGCTCTGCCCGCGGTGCTCGTTTGCCCTCGCGCGCACCTCACGAATCAGGGAGCCACCGCTGTGCGGCGAGGCGCGCGGCCGTGGCGCCTGCATCTCTCATCTTGCGGGTTTGCACCAATTTCATGAAGAACATGGTGGGGCATCATTTGGTTAATTGTTCAACAAAACATATATCAAAGCTCAACCAAGATCGAATAGTTGAGACCTAGATCCATGGTGGTGTTGACCAATTGCCGAGACTTACGGCGACCGGCCGTGGGGCTTTCCTGGTCTGCACACACCACATTCATGGGAGCGATTCGTCATGGCAAGCGACTTTCATCCGAGCCCCTGCGCGGGGGACGACTGCGAAGCGAAGGACGCCGCGGGCGCCGTGCAGGGCGGCGTCTCCTGGCGCCGAAACGCACTGGGTCTGGGCATCTGCGCGGCGGTAGTGGCGGGATGCGGCGGCGGCGGAGGTGGCGGGCCTGACCCGGCCACCGTCGCGGCCATGGCAGCAGCGATCGCCGCTGCCAACGCACCACCGCCCGCACCGCCACCCACGACGAATCCCCCACCACCCGCGCCGCCGGCGATCCAGGCCAGGTGCGCGATGGACACCGGCGTCGCGGCCTCGTACGAAGAGCAACGCCTGCCCAACAAGCTCAGCGCCAGCGATGCGGCGAGCTTCTCGCAGCAGTTGCTGCAGGCCAGCGGCTTCGACAAGTTCGGGCCGGCGTTTGCACTCAAGCTGTGCAAGGACGGTCTGGCCGGCGCGTCGAGCTATGACGCGGCCGTGGCTCTGCTGAAGGCCGAGGGCCAGCAGCTGTGGCAGGCCGCGGTGGACCGGGTGCAGGGCCGCAAGGTCGAGGGCAGCCTGCCGCAGAGCGACGACCGCATGCTGTACTGGGCGCGTCTGACCATGACGTTCGCGCTGCGCCAGTGGAAGCCCGATTTCCCGCTCGACGACGCACAGCGCGCCGCACTGGAGAACGAATTCGAGCGCGCGTCGCGCGGCCAGTACGCGATCGACTTCCCGGAAGGCGCGGGCCACAAGCGCATCCTGGTCAGCGGCTTCGATCCCTTCACGCTGGGCACGCCGGGCGTCCACGACAACCCGAACATCCGCATCGGCAACCCGTCGGGCGCGACCATCCTCTCGCTGGACGGCAACACCGTGGTGCTGGGCGACGGCACCACGGCCGTCATCCGCACCTTCATCCTGCCCGTGAACTACCCGCCCTTCCTGCAGGGCATGCAGGAAGACACGCTGGGGCCGTGGTTCAAGCCCGGGCCCAAGCGCGTGGATGCATCCATCTCCATGAGCCAGGGCGGCGGTGCCTTTCACCTGGAGCACTTCAACGGCCGCTACCACCTGGCCAGCATTCCGGGCAACGACAACGTCTGGCCCGCCTGCATCGACGGCGAGAGGTTCCCGTCGGTGCTGGACTGCGACATCTATCCGCCGGAGCGCTGGCTCGGTTTCATGCCGCGGCCCTGGGCCAAGGAGACGCCGCCGCAGTTCACGGTGTCGACGCTGCCGTTCCAGGCCATGATCGACGCGAAGACGGGCGAGGGCGTCATCAACCGCGACACCGGCACGCCCGGCGGCTGGGACGTGCTGCGGCGCGACACCTACAGCGTGCAGCCGTGCAAGAAAGACGCGCTGGGCCCGCTGGACAACAACTGCTCCAGCCGGGGCGGCGGCGGCAACTACCTCTCCAATGCGAGCGCGTACCGCAACACGCTGCTGCGCGACACCTTCAAGCTGAACATTCCCGCCGGGCACATTCACACGCCGGTCATGACGCGCTTCGGTGCGGGCAGCGACGGCAAGATCACGGATGCAACCTTCGAGGGCTTCCGCGATGCCATCGTGGCCCAGGGCCGCAACCTGGTGATCGCGATGGCGAAGACCCTGTCGGCGCCGGCACCCTGACAACGTTGCATCACAAGAAGGCATGGACATGAAACACCAACTCTTCATCGGCATCGTCGGCCTGGCGCTGTCGGGCGCGGCCCTGGCGCAACCCACCGAGAGCTTCTACCTGATGCGCAACAAGGTCAGCGGCAAGGCCGTCTGCGCGCAGCATCCGATCAGCCCCGACTGGGTGCGCGAGGTTGGCCCGTTCAAGGACCAGGACTGCAAGGTCGCAGACAAGCCCGAGCCCCGGCGCTCCGACCTGCCGACCAGCCCGCTCGAGCTGGCCCCCAAGAAGAAGGAATAGCCGGCCCGGGCCCTGGCCGTTGGCGCGACGGCGTGCATGTATACATGCGGGGCACGGTGCTGGACGGCATCTCGATGATCGTGCGGACCCGCGCGGTGGTGCCGCTGCTGATCCAGAAGGTCGCCGAGGCGGCCGTTCCGTTCTTCTTCTGCCTCGTGCGGTGCATCGCACTGGTCACGCTGTTCCCGTCGATCGTGACGATCCTGCCTGACCTGGTGACGGGCAAGGAGCGCTAGCGCGGCAGCCCGCGCGGCGCAGGCCAATCAGCCGTCGATGCCACCATCCGGCATCTGCCGCGCATACACCGCCAGCACGATGCGCTCGGAGTGGATGAGGTAGTCGTTCAGCGCCGCCGAGCCTTCGGCGAACTTGCCGGCCTCGATGAGTTCGAGCAGCTTGGTGTTCATGTCCACGTAGGGCGCGTGCAGGAACTCCGGGTCTTTCAGCAGCCCGAAGGCCAGCCGCAGCTCGACCAGGATGTGGGCGAACAGCACGTTGAGCCGTTCGCTGTCGGCCAGCTCGACGATGCCTTTGTGGAACTCCATGTTGGCCGTGCCCACGCCGAGCCAGTCGCCGGCGTCGCGGCATTTGAGCGCCATCTCGACCGCCTCGCGCATGTGCTTCTTGGCGGGGTGGCGCGGGTAGGCCTGCGCCAGCGCCTGGCACTCGATGAGCCGGCGCACGCGGTAGATGTCGATGATCGACGCGATGCTCGGCACCGCCACGAACACGCCGCGGTTCGGCGCGTGCTTGAGCAGGCCTTCCTTGGTCAGCGTGCGAAACACCTCGCGCAGGGTGTTACGCGAAATCTCCAGGTTGTCGGCCAGCGCGGCCTCCGACAGCCGCTGCCCCGGCGAGAACTCGCCCTTCACGATCTTCTGGCGGATCAGCTCGGCCACGCGGTCGTTGAGCGTGAGCGCGCCGGCGGCCGGCGAGGCGGGGGAAGTGGGGGAATCCAGTCGGGTCATGCCGGTCGGTCGGAGGGGAAAAGGGAGGGGCGCAGCGAGCCTGCGTTGTAACAGACCGCCCCCGTGCCACGCCGAGCCGTGCACCGAAACGCGCCCGTTTCAGGGTTTTCATGGGGGTATTCAGGCACTGTTGTTGGGCACACTACATTAAATTGTTCAACAACTTGTTTGAAATGAGTGATTCACAAGAAATGAATTGCTCATTCATTGGCATGAGGTTTGCATCAATCGACCGCACCGGTGCCCCTGCGCCGGTGTTTTGCATTGCAACGAAAGACCAACCATGACACCTGAAGTCCCTCTGTGGCCGCTGATCGGCGTGGCCGTGATCATTGCGGGGTTCATCCTGCGCTTCAATCCGATGCTGGTCGTGATCGTCACGGCCATCGTGACGGCGTTTGCCGCGGGCTTCAGCCCGATGGCGATCCTCACGGCCATCGGCACCGGCTTCATCAAGACGCGCAACCTGCCGCTGATCATTCTTCTGCCGCTGGCGGTGATCGGCCTGCTGGAGCGCCACGGCCTGCGCCAGCACGCGCAGAACTGGATCAGCCGCATCAAGTCGGCCACCGCCGGCCGCCTGCTGATCGTCTACCTCGCGGCGCGCGAACTCACGGCGGCCATGGGCCTGACCAGCCTGGGCGGCCATCCGCAGATGGTGCGTCCGCTGCTCGCGCCGATGGCCGAAGGCGCCACCGAAACGCGCTACGGCAAGCTGCCCGACCGCATCCGCCACAAGCTGCGCGCCTACGCGGCGGCCACCGACAACGTGGGCCTGTTCTTCGGCGAAGACATCTTCGTGGCCTTCGGCGCCATCGTGCTCATGACCACCTTCCTGCACGAAGCCGGCATCGACGTGGAGCCGCTGCACATCGCGATGTGGGGCATCCCGACGGCCATTGCCGCTTTCATCATCCACGCCTGGCGCCTGCGCCGGCTCGACCAGGCGCTGGCCCGTGAGCTGGGTGGCGCCGCACAGGCCGACGCACCCGTTGCCACTGCCGTGCCCGCCAAGGAAGGACGCTGATCATGATTCTCTCGATCCAGCACCTGTACCTCCTGGTCGGCGTCATCCTCGCCGTCACGGCCGTGATGACGCTGGCCGACCGCCAGCATCCCAAGCGCTACACCAGCGCGCTCTTCTGGGGCCTCTATGCGCTGGTCTTCCTCGTCGGCGACAAGCTGCCGCCCGCGCTGGTCGGCGTCGGCGCGATCGGCATGGCCGTCATTGCCGGCCTGCGCGGCGTCGGCGCGGGCAAGCACCGCGAACCCACCCCTGAGCAGTACCAGGCCAGTGCCACGCGCCTGGGCAACAAGCTGTTCATTCCGGCGCTGGCGATTCCGCTGGTCACCGTGATCGGCACCGTGGGCATGAGCCACATCAAGCTCGGCGGCACGCTGCTGCTCGACCCCAAGAACACCACACTGGTGAGCCTGGGCATCGGCTGCGTGGTGGCGCTGGCGCTGGCCTGCTGGCTGACGCGCGAGACGCCCGTGCAGGGCATGCGCGAGTCGCGCCGCCTGACCGACGCGCTCGGCTGGGCCGTGGTGCTGCCGCAGATGCTCGGCATGCTGGGCCTGGTGTTCTCCGACGCCGGCGTGGGCAAGGCGGTTGCGCACATCACCACCAGCTACATCAACATGGACATCCGCTTCGTTGCCGTCGCGGTGTACGTGCTGGGCATGGCCCTCTTCACCATCATCATGGGCAACGGCTTCGCGGCCTTCCCGGTGATGACGGGCGGCGTCGGCGTGCCGGTGCTGGTGGGCGTGTACCACGGCGACCCGGCCGTGATGGCGGCCATCGGCATGTTCTCGGGCTACTGCGGCACGCTCATGACGCCGATGGCGGCCAACTTCAACATCGTGCCCGCGGCCCTGCTGGAGCTGCCCGACAAGAACGCGGTGATCAAGGTGCAGATACCGACCGCGGCCGCGCTGCTGGTGGTCAACATCTTCCTGCTGTACTTCCTGATGTTCCGCTGAGGCGCTGCGCATGACGATCGCCACCACCGATGCGAAGGCACCCCGCGTGCTGCTCGCGGGCTTCGAGCCCTTCGAGAACGACCCGGTCAATCCTGCGTGGGAAATTGCCCGCGCGCTCGACGGCTGGGCCTGCGAAGGCGCCGTGGTGCAGGCGGTGCAGCTGCCCTGCGTGTTCGGCCGCGCCATCGACACGCTCGACGCCGCGTTGATCGGCCCGCCCCTGCGGTTGGTGCTGTGCATCGGCGCCGCTGGCGGGCGCACCGAAATCTCGATGGAGCGCGCCGCGCTGAACATCGACGACGCGCGCATTCCCGACAACGCCGGACAGCAGCCCATCGACCTGCCCGTGGTCAAGGACGGCCCGGCGGCCTACTTCTCGACGCTGCCGATCAAGGCCATGGTGCGCGACATGCGCGCGGCGGGCCTGCCCGCGGCCGTGTCGAACAGCGCCGGCACCTTCGTGTGCAACCATATCTTCTACGCGCTGATGCACCGGCTCGCGACGCGCCCGGCGCTGGCGCACACGCGCGGCGGCTTCGTCCACGTGCCCTACCTGCCCGAGCAGGCGTCCTCGAAGCCCGGCGTGGCGAGCATGGCGCTGGACGCGCAGGTGGAAGCCTTCCGCGTGGCGATCCGCACCGCGCTCACCGTGCGCCACGACGTGCGCGAAACCGCCGGCCAGCTGCATTGACCTGACCCAAGGCGTGCGTGCATGCACGCCGGAGACCCCCGATGAACATCGACTTGAACAGTGACCTCGGCGAGAGCCTCGGCGTCTGGCGCATGGGCGACGACGCCGCCATGCTCGACATCGTCAGCAGCGCCAACGTGGCCTGCGGCTTCCACGCCGGCGACCCCGCGGGCATCCTGCGCACGCTGCGCCAGGCGAAGGAGCGCGGCGTGGCGGTCGGGGCCCACGTGGCCTACCGCGACCTCGTCGGCTTCGGCCGCCGCAACATGGACGTCGACAGCGCCGACCTGCGCGCCGACGTCATCTACCAGATCGGCGCCTTGAAGGGCCTGGCCGCCGCGGCCGGCACCGAGGTGCGCTACGTGAAGCCGCACGGCGCGCTGTACAACACCATCGCCCACGACGAGCGCCAGGCGCGCGACGTCATTGCCGCCATCCACGAGATCGACCCGGGCCTGGTCCTCGTCGCGCTCGCGGGCTCGCCGCTCTTGGGTTGGGCCGAGGCGCAGGGCCTGGGTGTGGTGGCCGAAGCCTTTGCCGACCGCGCCTACACGCCGCAAGGCACGCTGGTGTCGCGCCGCGAACCCGGCGCCGTGCTGCACGACGCGAACGACGTGGCCGAGCGCATGCTGCGCCTGGCCAACGAAGGCACCGTCACCGCCATCGACGGCAGCGTGGTGCGCATCCGCGCCGAGTCGGTCTGCGTGCACGGCGACAGCCCCGGCGCGGTCGAGATGGCGCGCCGCGTGCGCGAGCGGCTCGTGCGGGCCGGCGTGACGGTCCGCCCCTTCACCGAGGCCGCGACCGCATGACGACGTCGATGCGCTTTCTGCCCGTCAACCTCAATGCGGTGCTGGTCGAGCTCGACGACCTGGCGCAGACCCTCGCGCTGCTGGCCTCGCTGCGCGCCGAGCCCATTGCCGGCATCGAAGAGCTGGTGCCCGCCGCGCGCACGATCCTCATCACCTTCCGGCCCGCCGTGCTGTCGGCGGCTGCGCTCGCCCACGCCGTGCGTCGGCGAAAGCTCGATGCGCGCGAGACGCGCGTCGACAAGCGCATCGAGATTCCCGTGCGCTACGACGGCGAAGACATCGCCGAAGTGGCCGGCCTGCTCGGCATCACGCCCGACGAGCTGGTGCGCCGCCACACCGGCAGCGACTACACCGTCGCCTTTACCGGCTTCGCGCCCGGCTTTGCCTACCTGAGCGGCGGCCACTCGAGCCTGAACGTGCCGCGCCGCGCCGTGCCGCGCACCCGCATCCCTGCGGGCGCCGTCGGGCTTGCGGGCAGCTTCAGCGGCGTGTACCCGCAGGCCAGCCCCGGCGGCTGGCAAATCATCGGCGTGACCGACACGCCCATGTGGGACCTGTCGCGCGAGACGCCGGCGTTGCTGCAGCCGGGCGACACGGTGCGTTTTGTCGATGCCACGGCGTTGAAGGTGCCGCTGCCCGTGGCCGAGCAAGTTGTCGCGGCGCCCGCACCTGCAGCCGTTGAAGGCGACAGCGCGTTCGAAGTTCGTGCCGCTGGCTTGCAAGCGCTGTGGCAAGACGGCGGTCGCCATGGCCAGGCTCGACAGGGCGTGTCCGCCTCCGGTGCGATGGACCAGCGCGCGTTGCACGCAGCCAATCGACTGGTCGGCAATGCGTCGGATGCCGCGTGCCTCGAGCTGGCCTACGGCGGCTTTCAGTTCGTCTGCCGCGGCGACGCCGTGATGGCGGTCACCGGCGCCGACGGCCCGCTCACACTGACCCGCACCGATGGCGCGCAATGGCCGCTGTCGCGCTATCAACCCATCGCGCTGGCCGACGGCGACACCGTCACCTTCGGCGAGCCCATCGCCGGCATCCGCAGCTACCTGGCCGTGCGCGGCGGCTTTGCCGTGGCGCCTGTGCTCGGCAGCTGCGCGACCGACACGCTGGCCCGCGTCGGCCCGCCCGCCGTGGTGGCGGGCGACGTGCTGCCTGTGCGCGCCGTTGCCATCGGCGCCGTCGTCGGTGCCACCGAAGCACCACCGGCCGACCTGCCCACCGTGCACGAAGAAGTCGTGCTTGACATCGTGCTCGGCCCGCGCACCGACTGGTTCACCGCCGACGCCGTCGAGCGCCTGTGCAGCCAGCCGTGGGTGGTGACGCCGCAGTCGAACCGCGTCGGCATCCGCCTGAATGGCGAAGAGCCGCTCGTGCGCGCGAACACCGCCGAGCTGCCCAGCGAGGGCACGGCGCGCGGCTCGATCCAGGTGCCGCCCAGCGGCCAGCCCGTGCTGTTCCTGGCCGACCACCCGCTCACTGGCGGCTACCCCGTGATCGCGTCGGTCGCCACCCACCACCTGGACCGTGCGGGGCAGATCCCCGTGAATGCCCGCGTCCGCTTCCAACCGATGGCCGGCCAGCATGGCCCCATCGACCTTTGAGATCGAGAGTCCTGCGATGAAAAAAGTCCTGATCGCCAACCGCGGCGAAATCGCCGTGCGCATCGCACGTGCCTGTGCCGACCACGGCGTGCAGTCGGTCGCCGTCTACGCCGATCCCGACCTGAACGCGCTGCACGTGCGCCGGGCCGACGAGGCCTACGGCCTGGACGGCCACCGCCCCGCCGACACCTACCTCAACATTCCCAAGCTGCTGGCCGTTGCGAAGCGCAGCGGCGCCGACGCCGTGCACCCCGGCTACGGCTTCCTCTCGGAAAGCGCTGCCTTCGCGCAGGCGGTGATCGACGCCGGCCTCACATGGATCGGTCCCTCGCCCGCGGCCATCGCCACGCTCGGCGACAAGGTGCAGGCCCGCAAGCTCGCGATGAAGGTCGGCGCACCGCTTGTCGCGGGCACTGCCGACCCCGTGAACAACGCCGGCGAGGTGCTCGCTTTTGCCGAACAGCACGGCCTGCCGATCGCCATCAAGGCCGCGTTCGGCGGCGGTGGGCGCGGCATCAAGGTCGCGTGGCGGCTCGACGAAGTCGAAGGCCTGTTCGAATCGGCCGTGCGCGAAGCCATCACCGCCTTCGGCCGCGGCGAGTGCTACGTCGAGCAGTTCCTCGACCGCCCGCGCCATGTCGAGGCGCAGGTCATCGCCGACACGCACGGCAACGTCGTCGTGCTCGGCACGCGCGACTGCTCGCTGCAACGGCGCAACCAGAAGCTCGTCGAAGAAGCGCCCGCGCCGTTCCTGAGCGACGCACAGCGCGAACGCATCCACCAATCGGCGCGCGACATCTGCGCGGCCGCCGGCTACACCGGCGCCGGCACCGTCGAGTTCATGCTCAGCGCGAGCGGCGCGATCTCTTTCCTCGAGGTCAACACGCGCCTGCAGGTCGAGCACCCCGTGACCGAGGAAACCACCGGCATCGACCTCGTCATCGAACAGCTGCGCATCGCCGAAGGCCTGCCGCTGTCGGTCACAGAGACGCCCGCACCGCGCGGCCACTCCTTCGAATTCCGCATCAACGCCGAAGACGTGGGCCGCGGCTTTCTGCCGACGCCCGGCCCTGTCCATGTGTTCGACGCACCGTCGGGCCCGGGCGTGCGTGTCGACACCGGCGTCGACGCCGGCTCGCAGGTGCCCGGCACCTTCGACTCGCTGATGGCCAAGCTCATCGTCACCGGCGCCACGCGCGCCCAGGCGATCGCACGCGCACGCCGCGCCCTCAAGGAATTCCGCATCGAAGGCCTGGCGACCGTGCTGCCGTTCCACCGCGCCGTGATGGCGCACCCCGACTTCGTGTCGGAAGACACCTTCAAGGTCCACACACGCTGGATCGAGACGGACTTTGCGAACGACGAAGCGGCGGGCATGCGGCCTGATCTGCTGCCGGATGCGTCGCTGCACCGCACGGCCATCGAGATCGACGGGCGGCGCATGTCGCTGGGGCTGCCAGCGGAGTTGTTGCGTGGGTTGGCGTCGGCGGGTGGTGCTGGTGGTGCTGCACCTGGCGTTGCGAACGCACCTGCAGCCGATGCCGCCGCCGTGGCGGCACCGGTGTCGGGCACGCTGCAAGGATGGAAAGTCGCCGACGGTGACGAGGTCGCCGAAGGCGCCGTGATCGCGGTGATGGAGGCGATGAAGATGGAGATGCAGGTCGTCGCGCACCGCGCGGGGCGCATTGCGTTCGCGGCTGCGGCGGGGGGCTATGTGGCGGCCGGGACGGCGATTGCGCGCATTGGGTGAATGCGGGCGACCGTCAAGGTTTGAAGAACAGGGCGACGAGTCCTGAAAGGATGCAGGGTGCGAACGTCACGGCGGCCATGTAGGTTTCGAGACGTGCGCCTGCATCGCGTGCGTCGATGAGCAGGTGGCGTGTACTGAGATAAAGCAACGCGGTGCCGGCCAGTACGAGCACGAACAGCCGGGCTTTCGTTAAGCGTGGCGTCCACGATGGATGTGGACGCACGCGATGGCCGATGAGAAAGAGCGTGCACACCAGCGACGGCAAGATGCCGATCACGAGGACGAGGGCGATCAAATTCATCTTGATTCGCCGTCACCGAGCGGCGATGGCCTGGCAGCTGGCTGTTGCAGGTTCTGCGAGGTGATGACAGAACCTGCAGCGCGCTTCTTCAACTCTTATCGAACACGCGTCGGTAGCGGCCGTGGCCGCGCGGTTCGCGCCGGCTGGCGGTGCCCAGGATCTTCAATGCGAGCGATGCCATCGTGCCCGCGTTGTCTCGCAGATCTGCCGCATCGGCATCCGTCATCAGCGGCAGTGTCCCCGGTTCTTTCGCATCCTGTGCGAGCACACGGCTTTCGAAATTGTTGAGTTCATAGCCGCGAGCGAAGTTGCGCAGATTCTCCGCAGCAGAGGGCATGGACTCTTCGTCAGCGGCCTTCAGCAACCGGTCGTGCGTGGCCTTCTTCTGCTTGATGGCGGCCACGAAGTCCTCGCGGTTCTCCTTCGTGATGGGGCCGAGCATCCAGAACCCGCCGTGCGAGTCGTGGACATACCTGTCGAAGAAGTCGTTGGCGGCTTGCGGAACGTCCTTGGCGGCTGCCACGGCGCCAACGAGGCGCTTTTCCACCTCGTTGGCGCGGGGCGGCTGGTCAACGTAGACGCCCGCTCTGGGAACGAACACCCGTCTGGGCTGGTTGGCCGCCTGGGCCGCCTTGACGTCTTCACGCCAGTCGAGCTCTGACTCCCACAGATCCTGTCGGTCTTGCTTGTCGGAGGCTTCATAGCTAGCCATGGCCTTGAAGGTGGCCTCGTCGCTCTTGGACGCACGCCAGCGCCAATACAGTTCCATGTGATAGCGCATGCGGTTCTGCACGGGTTCGCCACCGTTGGCGACATTCTGCTTTTCCTCCGCCGTGGTCCAGGCTGCGTAGTCGCTGAAGGACTTGTCGAGCGCAGGAGCGACCTCGAAATCGGCTTGTATTTCGCCTTGCATTTCGGACTTGCTGTCCACGCGAACGCCCGCCGCCAGGGCCTCGAAATACATGTCCATCAAGGGAATCTGCGAGAGCAATGCGGTTCGTCCCTCGACACCCTTCCCTTGGGACTTCGACGGGTAGCCTCCGCCCAAGTCAGAGTGAGCCCCTGGATAGACGAACTCCTTGGTGTTCGGCGGGTAGTTCGTGGCTCTGATGCGTGCCGTGGACAGAGGAAACGACTGGCGTATTTCGTGTGCCGCCACGTAGTGAACGGTCTGGTTGACGCCGTTGATGTCCATGGTGCCGTCGGCCCAGTCCTGAAAGCCTTCGCCGACGGGCGACGAATCGGCCAGCCCGACAGACGCCACGGTGTCGAAGATGCCCAGGAAATGAAGCTCCAGCGCCGCTTCGCCGATCATCATGTTCTCGGCGACCAGCTGGATCCACTGGCAAAAGGCGCGCGCTTCGGCCGCACCACGCGAAAATCCGAAGACCGACAGATGCATCTTGGTCACCCGCGGCCGCTGGTCCTTGATGGCTTTCAGCAGGCGCTCTTGAATGCCCCTGAAGATGCTGATCATCTTGTTGTCGCTCAAGCGCCACCAAGTCTTCAGTTGATCGACGCAGAGGTCTTTCATTTCGTCCGGCTGGACAAGGTCGGACGTGTGATATGCCCGATGCAGTGCGTTGTAGACCTGAATCAACGCCCAATGGATGCGCGCCTCGCCACCGGTGCCGAAACGCTTGCCGTTGTCCAGTTCCTTGTCCTCGCCGATCTCGGGGAAGTGCGTGCCGACGCCGGGGATGTAGTAGCGAAAGTTCTCGACCTTGTCGTCCTTGTGCGCGTTGAAGAGACTGACCACGTTCGTGTGGCTTTGGTCGGGTGTGTCGCGGATCAGGTTGTTGTTGGTGCCGTCAAAAAACAGGCCCACGTGAATCTCTTTGGCGCAACTCAGGGAGTCGGCCTTGCTCGGGTCGGCGCTGGCGGCGCGTTGGCACAGTTCGCGTGCGGTCAGGGTCCGGTCGGCGCGCGAGTGGTCGCCAGGCAGTGCGGGCTGGTAGTTCTTGCCGCCCGGGTCGTTGTCCCACCAGTCGCCTTTCGGCGCATTGGCTGTCCACTTGTAGCGTGGCAAACACTTGATGGCCCTGCCCGTTTCGTCCGACCATCTCAGTATCTGCAGCCCTGTTTCCTTGACGATGCACTCGGCCGTGCAAAGCACGGCGGTCTTGAAGTAGAGATAGCGCTTCTCGTGGGTGTTGGCGTCAAAGCTGATTTCGTACCAGCCTTCTTTGAATTTTTCCATGTGTTGCTCCCCCGGGATCTTTCAGAAGGAATGAATACGTGTTCGCACCGGATCACCACTTCCAGTCTGGCGGCTTCACCGGGTAGGCAGGGCCGGGATAGTCCTTGGCGCCGGAGCCTTTGCTGGAGATGACCAATCGAACATCGCCGTCGGCAAGGAAATGCACATTGAGCGTGCTGCCCGGGATGTCGTACTTATCGATGGGGACCACCTTTTCGTGCCAACGGGGCTTGATGGCCTCGGGTCGTTTGTCCCCCGGGATTCCGCTCGAGGTCGTCCATTTCACTGTTGCGGTAAGGCCGGGACGCCATTTGGCGGGATAGGAGATGCAGCACACAAAGCTGCCGCCACCGCCGTAGGGGCGTGAGTTGCCGCCGCCTGCCCCATCCACATAGAACTGGTGGATGTAGTCCTCTGTGTGGTTGTAGGCGCTGATGTTGGCGCTGTAGCTTTCGGCCGCCGGCTTCTTGCTGCTGCAAGCCACCAGTGGCAGCGTCAGCAGTGCCAATGCGCAAAGTGTCAGGATCGTTGGGCGTTTCATGGCGTGTGGCCTTTCAATGCGTTCACGTGTTGTTCCTCGGGTTTTCGAAATTCTTGCTCGCCTTGAGTCACCACTTCCAGCTCGGTGGCTTCACCGGATAGGCTGGGCCGGGGTAGCCCTTGGCGCCGGCTCCCATGTTGGAGATGACCAATCGAACATCGCCCTCGGCCAGGAAGTGCACGTTGAGCGTGCCGCCTGGGACGTCATATCGATCAATCGGGACAACTCTCTTGTGCCAAGCGGGCTTGATGGCCTCGGGGCGCCTGTCGCCTGGAATTCCGCTCGAGGTCGTCCATTCCACCGTTGCACTGAGTCCGGGACGCCACTGGGCCGGATAGGAGATGCAGCACACAAAGCTGCCGCCGCCACCGTAAGGGTATGAATTCCCGCCACCAGCCTCATCCACATAGAACTGATGGATGTAGTCCTCCGTGTGGTTGTAGGCACTGAGGTTGGCGCTGTAGCTTTCAGCCGTAGGCTTCTTGCTGCTGCAAGCTGCCAGCGACAGTACTGCCAGTGCGCAAAGCGTCAGGATCGCTGTGCGTTTCATGGCCTGTGGCATTTTCAATGCGCGCATGGGTTGTTCGCCTCGGCTCACCATTTCCAATCCGGCGGCTTCACCGGATAGGCGGGGCCAGGGTAGTTCTTGGCACCCGCCCCTTTGCTGGAAATGATCAACCGAACGTTGCCTTCGGGAAGAAAGTGGATGTTGAGCACGCCGCCCGGCACGGTGTATTCCTCGATAGGAACCACCTTCTCGTGCCAATGCTGGACATACGCTTCCGGTCGCCTATCGCCTGGAATGCCGCTGGAGGTGGCCCAACGCACCTTGGCGCTCAAGCCAGGGCGCCATACGGCGGGAGACGAGATGCAGCACACGAAGCTGCCGCCACCGCCATACGCGCTCGAGTTGCCGCCGAACATTCCATCGACATACGGCTCGATGTGGTCGGCCGTGTGGTTGTAGGGGCTGAGACTGGCGCTGTAGCTTTCAGCCGCAGGCTTCTTGCTGCTGCAAGCCACCAGCGTCAACACGCAAAGTATCAAGAGAGCCAAGCGCTTCATGAAGCCTGGCCCTCCAACGCCTTCCACAGTTCGTCGCTCCAGCCCTTCATCAGGCTCGACAGGCTGGTACCTTGTGCGACAGCCTTCCATGTGTCTGACAGATCGGGATGTTGGTAGAAGTTATCGCCGCAGGTCAGCGAGAGCACCACGAACTGCAGCCGGTCTGGGTTGCCTACCACGTGCAGGTGGGTGGCGACCTCGAGTGCGCGATGAAGCCGCTGATGAAACGCTGCCCGGTCGGTCTGCGGCACCAGCTGCGACACTGTCTCGAGCAATTGCGCAAAGATGCCGTCGGCTTCCGAGGCATCCAGAAGCGTGGCGAATTGCGACGCATCGAGTTCGAGATGATCGCCGGCATCGGCAGCACCTTCGTCCTCAGCAGCGGCAAGCCAGTTGCCGACCGCGGCACCGCTGCGATCGAACCATTGCCACTGCGCAATGGCTTGGGCCACACGCTGTGTCTGAGGCACGGACAGCGCGGCCAGCAGCGTGGGAAGCACGCGCGCATCGCCCATTCGGCAGTGCAGCTTCAGGCCATCGTGTCGCGCCTGGGCAAGGTAGCCGAAGCAGGCCTGCAAATGTGCAGCGGAATGGCCGGAAGCGAGCCAGCTGAATGCAGGCGCCGCCGGGTCGATCGTGGCGAGGCGTCGCAGGCCCTCGGCGCGGACCTCGTCGTCTGGTGGCAGTTCCAGCAACTGCGGTCCCTGCGCACCGTAGGCCGCCAGCGGTGTGTGGGCCAGCGCGTTGACATGCTGCCACCCGTTGCGGCGCAGCACCGATGCCAGGCGCGCCGGGTCCAGCAAGGCCGCATCGATCAGCAACCAGAGGCTGAGGGAGGATGGTTGGGCGTCGGCCATCGCTTGCACGGCATGGGCAAGGTGGACGGGCTCGATCGGGTCGGTCGCGAATTCCAACGCAGCGCTCTCACTGCAAGGCGGAGAAGGGGGCGCCGCTTTGTGCCGCCTTCAGCATGCACTCGATGCAGATGCTCTGAGGGAACAGCGGCAGCCCATACGGAGAGCTTGTCGGCCCGGCCAACTTCCGCTGCACCGAGTGATAAGTGATCTTCCCCGGACACTCGAAGGTGATGTCCCCATCCTGCAGCGTGATCGACGCGCCCTGCGCCGTCGCGATGCGGATCTTCTTCTTGGCCGCGAACTCCACCGTCTGGTCGGTGCTGGCGATCTTCAGCGCGTCCTTGGCCTGGATGCGCAGCTCGTCGTACTGCGCCTGGAAGTCCAGGTCGTCATTGCCCGCGATGACCGACAGGCCTGTGTCGGCATCGGCCTTCTGCGCGCCGGCCAGCAGGCCGATGGCCTGCCCGCTGTGCACGCGCAGCACGTCGGCCAGCGCCAGGTTGATGTCGCCGCCGCTGGCCAGCGTGGCGGTCTCGCCGCTCACGATCTGCAGCTGCTGTCCTGCGACCATCGCCAGCCCGCCGCGTGCGGCCAGTGCGACCACGGCGTCGCTGGTGTGCGGCACCTTGCCTTCACCGGTGGCGATGGCCTTGTCTGCCGCGTCTGCGTAGGCGGTGTCGAGCGCATCGGCGGTCACCATGCCGCTGGCGGTGCGCTCCATCGCTGCGTAGGGGGCGCGTTCCTTGTCGAGTTGCGATTCGTCGGCCTTGTTGGCACCGATGTGCCCGGCCAGCTGCACCGCCTCGTGGGTCTTGGCCGCATCGCTCAGCGCCTGGCCCAACTGCTGCACCTGCTTGAGCAGCGCCATGCCGGCGGCGAAGTCGCCCACGGGCTCCAGCTTCTGGCCGCCTGCGCCGTGGTACGTGCTGAGCAAGACACCCTTGCCGCCGCGCAGGGCGGCATAGCCGTCGGTGCGCAGCTCCAGGCCCTGGCCGCGAAAGCTGCCCCGGAAGTTGTCGGCCTGGTGGATCAGGTGGCCCAGGTTCAGCTGGCTGTGGGCGGTGCTCGCATGCAGCTGCACGCGCAGCTGCTGGTTCGAATCGTCGAACACCAACTGGCTGAAGCCCTCGCCGCCGAACTCCTTGGTCTTGAAGCCGCTCAGGGCGGCCGCGTTGCGGTGGCCCTTGTCGTCGGCGCTGGCGCCGTGCCAGGGCGGGGCGTGGCCTGCAGCGAGGTTGGCCTGGGCGCTGGGCGAGGCGTTGCTCGCTTGGGCGAAGACGTCTTCGTTGGTTTCACCGGCTCGCGATGCGCCGCCGGGCGTGGGGGCAATGCCACCGTCGCCGCGGCCGTTGTACAGCGCCCCGACGATGACGGGCTGGTCCACATCGAGGTCGACGAACTTGACCAGCACTTCCTGGCCGATGCGCGGCAGCCACTGCCAGCCCATGCCGGGGCCCGCCTGGCGCTGGGCCACGCGGATCCAGCGGGTGCTGCGGTTGTCCTGGGCGCTGTCGCCGTTGCTGCCGTTCTCGCTCGATCCGTTCTGCCAGTGGAAGCGCACGCGCACGTCGCCTCGGTCGTTGCAGTACAGCTCGTCGGCACCATTGGGCGAGGTCTCGCCCGACGGCCCGACCACGATGGCACTGTGCACGCCGCTGGCCGTAGGCTTGGCGTGCAGGCGCGCACCATCGGCCGCGGCCAGTGCGGGGCGCCAGGGGCGCGGGGCGTGCACGCCCGAGAAGCTGTTGGCATAGCCCTGGGCCTGCGCGGTGGCGAGGTTCTGGGGCTGCGGGTGGATGTCGTTGTTTGTTGCCGTTGCTGAAGACACCAGCCCGAACACATTGGACTCGGCAGTCACGGGCGCACACGGCTGGTCGAACACCAGGTGTTCCGTCAGCTCACCCAGCTGCGCCGCAATCGACGCCGCCGTGTCCTTGGGCAGGTTGTTGATGCCCACATGCTCGACGGTGTCCAGCAGCAGCGCGGGCTTGGTTTGTAGGCCCAATGCAGGTGCGTCATCGATCTCGATGCGCGTGCCCGCGCGCAAGGTGCGCACGGTGCTGTGGCCCAGCATCACGTCGGCGCGGCATTCGGCCGCTTCCATCATCAGGGCCGCATAGCGCTCCAGCGTGCGGTTGGTGTCCCAGCCCCGGCTGCGGTCGTTCAGGCCGAGCACGTCGTCGTACTCCAGGCGCGGCGCGTTCTTGCCGCCGACCGGAAAGCGCGCCGGGGCGCTGCCTGTGAGCTGGCGCTTGCCGTCGACGTTCCAGGCGCTCAGGTGCACCTGCGCGACCGACTGGCGCATGCGCCGCACCAGCGCCTGCACGGCGTCGCTGCGCTCCTGCGAGCTCTTGCGGTGAAAGCGAACGGGCGAGCCGGCATCGGCGGGCTGGGTGTCGTTCGACGAAAAGATCACGAGCTTGTGGCCCATGGGGGCCTTGGCGTCTTCTTCGATGCGCCAGGCCAGGCCTTCTTCGGCCAGCAGGCGCGAGAAGAAGTCGAAGTCGCTCTCTCGGTACTGGGTGCAGTAGGTGCGCACGGGCGCGTCGGCGAGGAATCCGTTCACTTCGGAGGAGAAGGCCCAGCTGCCCGCATCTGCATACGGGGCGAGCACGCGCTCGATGATGTCTGCGACGCTGCGCTGCTGGAAGACTTGGCTGCGGCCTTGCTGAGTGGCCAGCCAGAGCCAGGGCACGAGCGTCAGGCGGTAGCGTGCCAGTCCGCCATCGGAGCCCAGTGATTCGACTGCGCGGATCAATCCTGTGCGCTTTGCGAGCGAGCCATCGGCCAGCACGGTGACCAGCGTCAGCGGCTGATCGATCAGCGAAGACAGCGCCAGGTCCGCACGCAAGCTCAAGCACACGATGCGCAGCTCGGACAGCTGCGACACCGCCTCGCGCTGCACCCAGCCTTCCACGCGCAAGGCGTCAATGCTCTCGCGGGCTGCAGATGAAGAAGATGAAGCAGCGCTCGGCGCTTCGAGGCGGTACAGCCGCGCCGTCTGGCTCAGCTCGGCCCACAGGGCACTGCGGTCAGCGGAAGGCATCGGAAATTCGCTCAGGTTCGGAGGCTCAAGGCTTGCAAGGTGCGCCCGGCTTGCAGTCCGCCGTTGCGGCAGTGGCCTGCGCCGACGGTGCGGGGTCGGACGTCTTGCTGCGCTTGAGCAGCGCGGTCAGCAGGTCCGTGTCGGGATCGGGCCCCTTCGGCCGTGCCGCTGTTTGCGTGAGGTTGGCGCGCGTCGCGGATTTGGTCGCCTTGCTGCTGTTGGCGGCGGTCTTGACGGGCTTGCCGTTCGCGGCCGCGCGCACGGGCTTCTTCGAACCCGACGCGATGCGCTCCGGCTGCTTCTTCGCGGCGACGCTGGCCTTGCTGTCAGCACCCGATTTTTTTGCAGGCGACGCGGCGGCCACGCGCGCCGACTTCGCAGCCGGCGGCACGGCCATGGGCTGTGCACCGATCGCGGCAAACGGCGTCGAGGCTGGCTGCTGTTGTGGTGGTTGCTGTGGCGGCGGCGTGCTGTCGCCTTCGACGATGCGCGCGGGTGTGGGCTCCGGCGCAGTGGCTGCGACCGGTGCTTCCGGCTTCGGCGGTTCCACTGCAACAGGCGCGGTCACCGGCGCAGGTGCCACGGCCGCCACGGTCCGCGATGCGTCCGCGCGTTTCGATTGCAGGTGGTAGCTCGTGGCACCCGCCACGCCGACCAGCACCGCCAGTGAAGCCCACACACCGGGCCGTGCAAAAAAGGAACGCGCGCCGCTCTCGCGGCCACCGAACTGTGCGAGCACACGCGTGGACTCGCCTCCAGGTGCGGCAGTCGATGTGGCCGTGGTGGGTGCGTTCGAACCGAGCAGGCTCGGTCGGTCCTTGTGGGCGTCTGACGCGCCCATCATGGATGGGTGGTCCGGCTGGCTGCGGGCATGTGATTTCTCCCCTCGGCTTTATGTGGCGTGATCAACGCGATATCGCAATTGGGATGCAACAAGGCGTTGCGTGCGATGGGTTCAAATTTTGGAGCGACTCATACAATTGAGCGGCTCTCATTGAACACCGTTGATCTTCTTCACTCTCTTTTGTTATTTTGCCTTGATGGTGGCAGCACTTGCCATCTTCTTGTTCCCTTCTTTTCGTGACCGTGTGTTGCGAGCGACGGTCTCCATTTCTACTGCTATTGCATTCTTTTTTATTGGAATAGGACGCCGTCTCGGTTTTGTGTCCGAAGCAAGTTTTCAATTGATGCGCGACAGTGGCTCAGGAGTGCGTACTTTTGCCGTAAGGCATCGCTACTTGTTGCTGTCGGGCATGGGTCTGCTTATCGTGCCGGTGTTGTTAAGTGTGACTTTCGGAAGTGGCCGTGTGCTCTTCTTCGACGACTGGGCCGCCACAAGCGATCCGAAAATCGAAGCGTTGCTGCAGGGCGAGCAGCTGGTGCCGCCGCAGCCGTTGCCGCCCGAGGTGTTTGCCACTGCAGAGGTCGAGCAGATTCGTCCGCTCACGAAAGAAGGCAGTCGGGACTGGGCTGCGCTCGATGTGGACTTTCGTAATCGTTTGCTGATCGTCTACAAGATCATGAAAGAAAAGCACGGCTACGACCTCGCGTTGCTCGAGGGTTATCGCAGCCCCGAACGACAAGCCAAACTCGCTGCATTGGGCAATACAGTGACCATGGCGAAGGCCAATCAAAGCTATCATCAGTACGGACTTGCGGCAGACAACGCGTTCTATCGCAATGGCAAGCTGGTGATCTCTGAAAAAGATCCGTGGGCCATGGAAGGCTATCGCCTCTATGGTGAAGCGGCCGAGTCCGTGGGCTTGGTGTGGGGTGGTCGGTGGTCCTTCAGGGACTACGGTCACGTGGAGTACCGCAAGCCGGGATTTAAATTGTCACGCAACTGAATGCCGAGACGACACCTGTCGCATCGGCACACCACGAGGCAATCAAGGGGGGAGTTCAAATGGGTGAGGATCAACCCGACGCCGACAACGATCGGCCGTGGATCGTTCTGCATGACAAGACCGACCACGGTGGCTTCGTGATCACCGCGTCCGAAAACACAAGCATCGACGACCGGCGCGTGGCGCGCATCGGCGACATGGTGTCGTGCCCACGGCCTGGCCATGGCATCAACCCCATCGTGACCGGCAGCGACTGCGTCACGCTCGACGGCCGGCGCGTGGCGCGCCACGGCGACCGCGCGGCCTGCGGTTGCAGGCTGCTGTCCAGCCAGATCGCTTCCGCGTCCGAATGACGGCGGTGCGCCCTTCTTCGGCTGCAGGCATGGCATGCGGTCACGCGACCACGTGCGCCCGCTTGTGACAAAGGCCTCCACGGGTTCCTGATGCTGTCGCGACTGATCAAGCCCGTGCTCCTGGCCTGCGCCGTGTTCATCACGGTGTGGGTGCTCGTGATCGTCTACTGGCAGTACACGGCGCGCATGCCGAGCACGAGCGACATCGTGCTCTACCTCGTGGTGCTGCCGCTGGCGCTGATGCTCTTCTATGTGGTGCTGCGCCGCATCTTCACGGCCGCCCCGACTGCTGCGCTGCCCGTGGGTGGCGCGACGGTGGCCGCTGGCGGCGCCGCCTCATCGAATGCCGCAGCACCCGATGCCTCGCAGGAGCGCCTGCAGATGGCGGTGCTCGCCTTCGCCCTTCGCACACCACGCGGCAGCGATGCCGACACGGTGGCCACGGCGATCGGCCAGGCGCAGACGCCCGAGCTGGTGCCCGAACTGCGCGACGGCGAAGGCTTCCCTGTCATCGCGGGCCGCGTCGAAGGCATCGACGAGAACGAACTGCGCGAGCATCTGCGCGAAAGCCTGCAACCTGCGGGCGAAGCTTTCGATGTCGATGCATTGCCCGACGACCGGCTGCGCGCCATCCATCTCATGTCCGACGTGCTGCAGGAGCTGCTGGGTTCCGCGGCCGAGGCGATCGCGAACGCCGGCGATGCGCTGTCGGTGCGCGCGCCCGGGCGCTTCGTCTCCAGTGGTGGCGTCATTCCCGGGCCGGCGGCGGCGCCGCAGCTGAGCCTCTCGCTGCTGTTGCCGGGCGCATGGAGCGAGAGCGAACGCGTCATCGCCACGCAGTGGGTGCAACAGCGCGTGCGCGAGGGCGATGCGTCGCAGCGCTGGCATGTCGACTGCTTCAAGAGCGAAGACGGCGTGTCCGGCATGGCGCTGCTCGACCGCATCAGTCTGTCGCTGCATCGCGAGCAGCGGCCCGCACTGTGGATCGCGCTGGCGGCCGACTCCTCGGTGTCCGAAGCGAGCATCGCGCGCTGGGAGACCGAGGGCCTGCTGTACACCGCCACGCGCCGCAAGGGCCGTGTGCCCGGCGAAGCCGCCGCGGGCCTGCTGCTCGTGCGCGCCGACGATGCACTGCTGGCACCGGCCCAGGCTGTGCGGCTGTCGCGCAGCGCGAGCGGGCAGCGCGACACCTCGGCCGACACGGCGCGCACCCCTGATGCGAGCCTGCTCGATCTGTTCGCGCAGCGCCTGCTGGCGAGCGCGGCCCTCGAGACCGTCCAGGTCGACTGGGTCGTGAGCGACGCCGACCACCGCACCAGCCGCGTCACCGAAGTGGCCAGGCTCGTGCAAGAGCGGCTGCCCCATGTGCCCTTCGAAAACAACCTGTCTGTCTGCGCCACCCTGGGTCACCTGGGGGCTGCGGCCGACATGAGCGCCGTCGTGCTCGCGTGCCACCTGGCCGCGCGCGAAGTCCGGCATGTGCTCGCCATTTCCGTGCAGGACGCGCACGCCCGAACGGCCTTGCTGGCCGGCCCGGCGAGCCTCGCGTCATCCGCTACTTAAACAGGACCGATTCCAGAAACTTCTATGCGGCGATTCTTCAGTTTCCTGGCCGATCCGCGCACCTTGTCGGTGATCGGCGCCATCGCGCTCGGCGCGTTCCTGCTGCTCGGGGCGCAGACGCTCGAAGTCGGCGCGATCTGGGCGGTCGGCATCTTCGTGGTGCTGCTGCTGTTGTGGCTGCTCGTGTGGTTCGTGCGGCGCATGCGCACGCGCGCGGCCAACCGCAAGCTCGGCGACATGCTCGAGGACCAGGCCGATGCGGCCGTGCGCGACAGCGACCCCGAGCGCAAGGCCGAGATCGACGAGCTGCGCGGGCGCATGGTCGAGGCCGTGAAGACCATCAAGACCTCGAAGATCGGGCAGATGTCGGGCAGCGAGGCGCTGTACGAGCTGCCCTGGTACATGGTCATCGGCAACCCGGCGGCGGGCAAGAGCAGCGCCATCCTGAACTCGGGCCTGCAGTTTCCGTTCGCCGACAAGGGCAATGCGGTGATCCAGGGCATCGGCGGCACGCGCAACTGCGACTGGTTCTTCACCACCGAAGGCATCGTGCTCGACACCGCGGGCCGCTATTCCATTCACCAGGAAGACCGCAAGGAGTGGTTCGGCTTTCTGGACCTGCTCAAGAAGTACCGGCCGAAGGCGCCCATCAACGGCATCATCATCACGGCGAGCATTCCCGAACTGATCGGCAGCCGGCCCGACTTCGCGATCCAGCTTGCGAAGAACCTGCGTCAGCGCATGCAGGAACTCACCGAGCGGCTCGAGGTGTTCGCGCCGGTCTACGTGATGTTCACCAAGGCCGACCTGATCACCGGTTTTGCAGAATTTTTCGGCGACAGCGACAAGATGGAGCGAGACCGCGTGTGGGGCGCCTCGCTGCCCTACGACGGCGATGAGAAGCAGGACGCCGTGGCGCTGTTCGACAAGCGCTTCGACGAGCTCTACATGGGCCTGAAGGAAATCAGCGTCTCGCACTTCGCGAACCACCGCAGCAGCGACCCGTCGCCCGAACTGCTGATCTTCCCGCTCGAGTTCGCGGCCATCAAGCCCGCGCTGCGCGCCTTCCTGGCCACGCTGTTCGAGAGCAACCCGTTCCAGCACAAGCCGGTGTTCCGCGGCTTCTATTTCACCAGCGCCTTGCAAGAGGGCACGATGCGCAGCCTGTCGACCGAGCGCATCGCCAAGCGCTTCGGGCTCACGCTGAGCAACGCGGCCACCAAGTCGAAGGAAATCTATTCGCAGAACGGGTTCTTCCTGCGCGACCTGTTCTCCAAGGTGATCTTTGCCGACAAGAAGACGGTGCGGCAGTTCTCCAGCCCCGTGAAGGCGCGCGTGCGCTACGTGAGCTTCTTCGCCTTCGTCGCCGTGCTGGGCCTGTTGCTCGGCGGCTGGACCTGGTCGTACCTCGGCAACCGCCAGCTGGTGGAGAACGTGCAGGCCGACCTCGACAAGGTGGTCAAGCTGCAGGCCAGCGACAACGGGTTGCGCACGCGCTTCGAGGCGCTGAACATCCTGCAGGACCGCATCGAGCAGCTCGAGAAATTCCGCAACGACCGGCCGCTGTCGCTGTCGCTGGGCCTGTACCAGGGCAACCAGCTCGAAGACAAGCTCGTGGCCGAGTACTACGGCGGCGTGAAGCAGCTCATGCTCGCGCCGGTGTCGGACAACCTGCAGGCCTTCCTGCGCGACGTCAATGCACATCCCGACCGCCTGAAGCGCGCCGATGCGGTGGCCGCGCTGACGGGCGGCACGGCGCCCGCGCCGCTGCCGGTCGCAGGTGCTGCGACCACCACGGCACCCGCCGCAGCGCCGGAAGGCGGCGGCCTGTATGCCGGCTCTTCGCCGGCCGACGTGCAGGACGCCTACAACGCGCTCAAGACCTACCTCATGCTGTCCGACAAGCGGCAGGTGGAAACGGCGCACCTCACCGATCAGATCTCGCGCTTCTGGCGCGGCTGGCTCGAGAGCAACCGCGGCGACATGCCGCGTGCGGCGGTCATTCGTGACGCCGAACGCATGATCACTTTCTACCTGCGCCGCGTGGGCGACGACAACTGGCCCGCGCTGGCCGACACCAACCTCGCGCTGGTCGAACAGACGCGCGACAACCTGCGCCGTGTGGTGCGCGGCATGCCGGCACGCGAACGCGTGTACGCCGAGATCAAGGCGCGCGCTTCGACGCGCTTCGCGCCGATGACCGTGGCGCGCATCCTCGGGGCCACGGCGAGCAGTGCCGAGAGCGAAGGCACCCTGGCCGGCAGCGTCGCCATCTCGGGCGCGTTCACGCGCGAGGCCTGGCAGCAGTACGTGGACGACGCGATCCGTGACGCCGCGAACAAGGAAACCTCGAGCAAGGACTGGGTGCTCAACGTCGCCGGCAACGACGACCTGACGCTCGAAGGCAGCCCGGAGCAGATCCGCAAGACGCTGGCCACCATGTACAAGCTGGAGTACGCCAAGGAGTGGCAGCGCTTCCTGCAGGGCATCGCGGTGAAGGACATGGGCAGCTTCGAGCAGGCCGTGGTCGCGATGAACCAGCTCGGCGATCCGCAGAACTCGCCGATTCGCAAGGTCTTCGACACGGTGTACGACCAGACCTCGTGGGACAACCCCTCGCTGGTCAACGCCGGCCTGCAGCAGGCGCGCACCGGGGCCTTCAACTGGTTCAAGCGCCTCTTCAGCCGCGCCACGCCGTCGCAGGTCAACGTGAACGTCGACCTCAACGGCGGCGCCACGGAAATCCCGATGGGCCCGATCGGCCGCGAGTTCGCGGGCGTGGCGCGCCTGGTGGTCGAGCGCGACAACACCTCGCTGCTGCGCGGCTACCTGGGCACGCTGTCCAAGCTGCGCGGGCGCTTCAACCAGATCAAGAACCAGGGCGACCCCGGACCGGGTGCGCGCCAGCTCATGCAGCAGACGCTGGAAGGCAACGGCTCCGAACTGGCCGACGCGCTCAAGTACGTCGACGAGCAGATGCTCACCGGCATGGACGCCGCGCAACGCCAGGCGCTGCGTCCGCTGCTCGTGCGGCCGCTGCTGCAGGCGTACGCGGTGACGGTGCAGCCGACGGCGGTGGAGGTCAACAAGATCTGGAGCGCGCAGGTGCACCAGCCGTTCCAGCAGTCGCTGGCCACCAAGTACCCGTTCTCGGCGAGCGCGAAGATCGAGGCCTCGCCGGCGGAAATCGCGCAGTTCTTCGGGCCTGAAGGTGCCATCGGCAAGTTCGTGACGACCACGCTGGGCTCGCTGGTGATCCGCCGCGGCGACCTGCTGTCGCCGCGCGCCTGGGGCGACCAGGGCCTCACGCTGAGCCCCGATTTCGTGAACGGCTTTGCGCAGTGGGTGGCGCCGCTGTCGGGCGGTGCTGCGGCCGGTGCCGGCGGCAGCGCGCAGCCGCAGACGCTGTTCCAGATCCTGCCGCAGCCCGTGTCGGGCCTCACGGAATACATGGTGGAAATCGACGGCCAGCAGCTGCGCTACCGCAACACGCCGCCGCAGTGGTCCAACTTTGTCTGGCCCAACGCACAGGGCACGCCGGGCGCGAAGATCACCGCCGTCACCTTCGACGGGCGCACGGTCGAGCTGATCAACGAGCCAGGCAACTTCGGCCTGGAGCGCCTGCTGAGCACGGCGCAGCGCACGAAGTTGCCCGACGGCAGCTTCGAGCTCACGTGGGCGCGCGACAACGCGAGCGTGACCGTCAAGCTGCGCGTGATCCAGAACACGCAGTCGGCCGGTTCGGGCGGCGATTCGCCGCAAGGCAAGGGCCTGCGCGGCACGGTGCTGCCGCCGACGGTCGCGGAGATTGGTGTGCCGCGCGCAGCAGCGGCAGTTCAGGCGCCGGCGCAAGTGCCGGTGCAGGCAGGGGGAGCAGGAAAATGAGCGCGCCACAACAGCTGTGCTACTTCGGCAAGTTGCCCGGTCGCGGCGACTTCGTGAAGGGCCTGTACAACCCGCAGCTCATCAAGGTGTTCGACCACTGGCTGTCGCAGACCATGGAGATGCTGTCGGAAGACCCGCGCTGGAAGCTGATCTACGACAACGCGGCCCCGATGCACTTCGTGTGCCTGGGCTCGCGCAGCCGCGTGGCGATTGCGGGGCACCTGCGTGCGAGCCGCGACGAGTCGTCGCGCCGCTACCCGTTCCTGGCGGCCACCTCGGTGGACGTGGACGAGGCGCTCGACTTCATGCGCGGCGCGCCGATGCTCGTCGGCCCCTACTGGGACCGCATGGCGGTGCAGGTGCAGTCGCTGGCGGCCGGCACCGACCTGGACAGCGAGCTGAAGAAGTTCGAGGCCATCGATCCGGCCATCGAGACCGGCTTCAAGAAGTCGGCCTCGCGCGCCACCTATGCCGCCTTCACGCGCGACACCAGCCTGCTGCGCATCGAGCAGATGCTCAACTTCGACGGCCACAAGGTGTCGCTGCGCCGTGCCATCCTGGCGCTTGGTTTGCTGCTGCAGCCGGTGATGGCCAGCGCCGTGTCGCACCTGGACAAGGGGCTCACGCTGCCGCTGCCGCGCGACCCGGTCGACCGCTCGCTGATCGCCACCTTCTGGCTCGAAATGGTGTCGCAGTTTCTGGCCAAGGCCGACTTCGAGCTGGTGCTGCTGGTCACCGAGATCGACGGCCGCGCGCGGCTGGTGATCGGTTTCAACGGCCTGTCACCGCGCAGCCTGCAGAGCGTGCTGCACCCGCAGGTCTACACCGAGCACAACATCGACATCGACAACCCGGAGTGGGTCGAGGACACCATCCACAGCAACTACGCGATGTTCAAGCTGGTGAGCTACCTCGACCAGCCGCAGCTGCCGCTGGACATCGTGCTCAGCGCCTTTCGCGAAGTCTTCATCGGGGAATGACACGGTCATGAATTGTTCTTTGCGCGTTCTCGTGCTGTCCATGGCCTGCGGGCTCGCGCTCGTGCCGGCCGTGCAGGCCCAGCAACCACCACAACAACCCGCGGCGGGCACCACCGCCGCGCGCGTCGAGACCACGGTTGCGGCCGTCGGCAAGGGCGAGCCGGTCGTGGCCGGCGGGCAGGTGCCCGACGAGGCCACGCGCGCCGCCGTCATCGAGGCGCTGCGCCGCATCTACGGCCCCAGCGGCGTGATCGACAAGATCGAGGTGGTGAGCACCGTCAGCATGCCGGCCAACTGGGCCGCCAACGTGCAGCGGCTGATCACGCCTTCGCTCAAGGACATCCACCGCGGCCAGTTCCAGATCGAGGGCACCCAGATGGCGCTGAGCGGCGAGGTCGGCAACGAGGCGCTGCGCCAGAAGATCGTGAGCGACATGGCGAACGCGCTCAACCCGACCTACACCATCAAGAACAGCCTGCGCGTGCCGGTGTCGGAGCAGATCGCGGTCGACCAGGTGCTGGGCAACCGCACCATCGAGTTCGAGCTGGGCAGCGCCACGCTCACGGGCAAGGGCCGCGCCATCCTCGACGAGATGGCGCCGATCCTGCAGAAGCTCACCAACAAGTCGGTGGCGGTGGTGGGCCACACCGACAACGCCGGCAATCGCACGTCGAACCTGGCGCTGAGCCAGTCGCGTGCCGAATCGGTCAAGGGCTACCTGGTGGGCAAGGGCATCGATCCGATGACGCTCTCGACCTCGGGCGTGGGCCCGGACCAGCCGGTGGCGAGCAATGCGACCGACGAGGGGCGCTCGCGCAACCGGCGCATCGAGTTCCGCGTCGGACGCTAACGAAAAAGGCCCGCAACGCGGGCCTTTCTTCTGTCGCTCAGCGGGAAGTCGCGAAGTCAGCGTGACTCGTCGTCGCCCTTCGGCAGGTCGAGCAGGTCCACCAGCTGGGCCAGCTCCTGCTCGTTCTTGATCACGTTGCGCAGCCAGGCATGCAGCGGCATGTCGGCCCAGCGTGCGGCCTTGTTCGCCATGTAGGCGGCCGGGCTCGAAGGCTCGGTCTGCTCGAAATACGCCGCCACTTCCTTGAGCTGCGCGATGGCCTGCGCGCGGCTGTGGATGCCGGGCGGCTGCGCGGCGGGTGCGTGCGCGACCGCGTGGTACGAGGGTGGTGAATGGGGCATGGCGGCGTCGAAGACGGGTTCGATGCGTGAAGGAGCCGTCGGTGCACTGGCGGCCGGTGCAGCAGCGGGCGCCTGTGGCGCTGCGCCGTTGTCGATCGGCACGCCGGCCTCGCGCGCAAAGCGCTCGACGGTCTGGCGGATGGCCGTGGCCGCGTCCTTCGCGGCGCGAAAGCTCGGGCCGTTGGAGGCGGTGCGTTCGTCGAACACGGCCTCGAACTCGGCCAGCGCCTGCTCGCAGGCGTGCACGTCGCGGTGCGTCTTCTGCAGGAACTTCGCGGGCGTGGCGCGGCGCAGGCGGTCGAACTGGTCGACCGTCACCTTGTTGCGCTGCAGCTCGTCGGCCTGCGCCGGCGTGCGGCGGATGGCCTGGTCGAGCGCCAGTGCGGTCTCCCAGACCAGCGCGCTGTGGCCGGTGCTGCCGTCGCTCACGATGGGCGCGCGCTGCAGCAGCTCGACCGAGCGCGAGATCAGCCAGGTGACGGTGCCGATCCGCATCTCGATGTCGCCGCCCTCGGGCTGCGGATGCAGTTCGTCCCAGTACTGGCGGCACAGGCCGGTGAGCAGGCGATAACCATCGGCCAGCCCTTCGAAGCCGCGCTGGCTGGCCAGCGCGTCGGTGAGCCACACGGCCAGGCGCAAGTCTTTGGTGGAGGCGCGCAGCAGCTTGTCGCACTCGGCGATCACGAAGGGCCAGTTGGCCTCTTTCAGCTCGATGACCCATTCGCCCTGTTCGAGCGAGGGGTCGTCGTGCTTGCGTGCTTCCTGGATGGCGTCGAACTCGCGCGAGAACAGCATGTCCTCGCCGCAAGGCTTGGCCTCCGAGATCGGGGCCAGCAGGGCCGACGGGTCGAGCCTGTTCGTCGCGACCGTCATGGCAATGAGATCGTCAGGTTGGCCTGGCGCGGGCCGAGCTTCACGATGTCCTGGTAGCTCGCGAGCGCGCCCTGCGTGGTGCTGCCCAGGTGCGCCGAGAGGCCGACGAAGCCGAGCAGGCCGATGAGCGAGAACAGCGCGGCCACCACCCACTGCGGCGCCTCGCGCTTGAGCGAGTGCGAGATGAGGTCGGGCAGCGGCCAGTGCGGCGCGAACGGCGTGCGCTTGCCGCGTGCGTTGGCAATCTCGTCGCCCACGCGCGCGGTGAGGTAGGCCAGCTTCTCGGTGCCGTCGATGGCGTACTTGCCCTGGAAGCCCAGCAGCAGGCACATGTAGAACACCTCGAGCGTCTGGATGCGCGCGGCGCCGTGGGCCCGCTCGACCTCGAGCATGTTGAAGAAGTTCTCGCCCGCCAGCTGGTCGCCGAACAGCGTGAGCTGCAGCGGCCGGCGCTCCCATTCGGAGCGAATCGCGAACTCGGGCGCCGATAGCACGAACTCGTCGACCGTGGCGCAGAAGGCGTACTTGGCGGCGTGGATCTGCTCGGCCGTGGCATCGAGCTTGCGCGCGTTGCGCTCGAACTCGCCCAGGTAGTTGCGGATGCCCGTGAGGAACTGCTCGGTGGTGGCGGGCTGCTGCTTCTTCTTCAGCAGGAACAGCATCACGAAGCCGTCGTACAGCAGGTCGAGCAGGCTCGAATCGGCACCGGTCGCCACGCCCGCGGGCGTGAACGACGCGGGCGGCGCGTCGCCGCCCAGCAGGGAAGGGGCCTTGTTCAGGGTGGTGGTGTTCATACGATCAGGCGGATCAGCCGGTCACGGCGATCAGTTCGAGTTGCATGTCGGGGATGCCGGCCGGCGCGTAGATGGTGACGCTCTGCGCCTGCAGCATGCGGTCGTACAGCTGGCTCTTGCTGTCGATGGAAAAGTAGCAGGCGCCCGCGCGGATCGGAATGGCCGGCGGCACCTGCGGCGCGTAGACGATGCGCACGCCCGGCATGGCCGAGAGCACGAGCTTGTCGACGTCTTCGGGCGCGCCGATCTTGAAGCGCTGCGGCACCACCTCGGCCAGCTCGGCGGCCGGCATGCTGGCGGTGACCGACATGTAGAACACGGTCTTCTCGTCGATCTTTCCGGAGTCGAGGCGACCCAGGTAGAAGGCGTTGCGCGTCTCGGTGAGCGCAATGGCGAAGTAACGCGTGGAGATGACGGTGTCGAGCAGGTCGCGCACGATGCGGTCGAGCTCGGCGAAGGCCGGGCCCGGCTTCTCGTGGTCGTACACCGGCAGGTCGTTCAGCGAGTAGGTCTTGGCAAACGTCATCAGCGCGCCGGCCAGGCTCAGCAGCTCCTGGAACAGCCGCTCCGGGTGCAGCGACGGGTGATGGAACAGGTGCGAGAGCGACGCAAACGCCGAGTTGGCCGTGTGCAGCAGCCAGAACGAGGCGATGTCGCCCGAGCGGAACTCGATGATGTTCTTGCTCGGCTCACGGTGAATGCCGTACAGCGAATTGACCTTGGCCTGCAGCACGTCGAGCAGCCGGCGCAGCTGCTGGAACACGGTGGGCGAGGCGTCGATGCTGGTGCACGGCGGCACGAAGCTGCGGTCGATTTCAAAGCCGCCCGCGGCGGTGCGGCGGATGCGGATCACGGGGATCGACACGAACTGCTCGCGCGGCTCGGTATCGGCCAGCAGCTTCACGCTCTTGCGCAGGAACACCACCTCGGCGCTCACGGCGTTGGTGTACAGGTCGAGCGACTGTGTCGCGTCGCTGGTGTAGCGCGCGGCAAAGCCTTCTTCGTTGGGGTCGGTGTAGTTCTTGCCGAGCTCCTTCACCGGGTGCAGCACCAGGTAGAAGGTGATCTCGTTCTGGCCCGGGCTCAGGGTGTCCAGCGAGATGGGCGGGGGCAGCGCGTCGGCCTGCGGCGCCGCGTAGGGCTCACCGTCGGGGAACACCAGCGACAACTGCGAGGCGCGCAGCATGCCGCTGGCCAGCGCATCGAGGTCGAAGCTGATGGAGCGCACGCCCCAGAAGTACGGATGCAGCGTCTGCGCCGTGGCGCGCAGGCGCGCCTCGTGGTACGCGTCTTGGCGCTGAAAGTGCTGGGGGCGTAGAAACAAGCCCTCTCCCCAGAGGACCTTGGCTGCGTAGCTCACGTCGGATCAACTCCCCACAATTTTTTTTGAATGTATCGCATCGTCGTGTCGACTCGGACAGGCCCGTCGTCGGTGCAGATCAGGCGGGCGAGGGCCGGCAGGTCACCGGCCCCAACAGGTTGAGCGCGCCCGTGGGGGCCGCGCCTTGTGCGTTCTGCTGGCCCACCACCGCGCCTGTCGTGACGGTAAGCGCGCAGGCATGCGCACCCATCACGACGCCGGTTTTCTCGGCGTCCGCGGCGTTGAAGGCGAAGCGCCAGCGCTGCGCGTCGGGCGAGTGGAACAGCACCACCACGGCCACCGCGTTGGCGGTGCGCGGCACGGTTTCGGTCCAGGTGTATTGCTGGTCGGGAATGAGCGTGATCTCGCGGCTCTCGACGAGGTCGTCGCCCAGCTGCGTCTTGTCGCGCCCCGGCGTGACGAAGGCATCGAAGGACGACTGGTAGAAGCCCGTCGTTTCCTTCAGCTTGTAGATGCGCATGACCACGGCCAGCGGGCGGTTGCGACTGTCGGCGTTGAGGTTCTTGCCCGCGGCGATCGACATCGTCACCTTGCGCGGGGGCTTCTGCGACTCGGGCAGCTCGGGCTTCTTCAGCCCGCTCGCCTCGAGCGCGATGTTGGCGATCGTGAGCGCCGGCGAACTGCACCCGCCGAGCATCAACGCGGCCAGCAGCGCGCCAGATGTAATTAATATTTTCATTAAAAGCGAGTCGTAACAATATTCCGATGGACCAAATAGGATTAATCGATTTCGAAAATGACTTTCGATTAGGAAATTAGCATTAATCCGCTCCCGTCATTTGCCATCCACGCGGCTGTAGTATCGTGTATTGTTATTGTCAACGGTCGCAATTTAATGAATGATTGCGGCCTGCTAAAAAGTCAGATCAGGGGGGAATGTGTCGATTCGAAAAAACATGACGCGCACGATGATTGCCGGTGCCATTGCGGCCACCGTGCTTTTGTCGGCCTGTACCACCACGCCGGACGCGGCCGTTGCCCAGGCCACCGCGGCCTACAACAAGAGCCTGGCCGATGCGGATGCCGCCGCGGCAGCCGCCACCGGTGACAAGGCGCCCGTCGTCCGCCAGTACCAGCAGATCGCCACCGAGAACCCGACCCGCGGCGAGCCGTGGTCGCGCATCGCGCAGATCTACTTCAACGAGGGCCGCTACAGCCTGGCCATCTCGGCCGCCGAAGAGTCGCTGCGCCGCGACCCCACCAGCCGCCAGGCCAAGAGCATCACCGCCGTGGGCGGCCTGCGCCTTGCGGCCCGCTCCATCGAGGACCTGGGCAAGGACAGCAGCCTGAGCGGCGACGCCAACGCCGACGCCTACCGTCTGGCCGCCCTGCTGCGCGAAACCCTGGGCCTGTCGGTCCTGGTGCCCGCCGGCCCCGAAGCCCGGCCGACGCCCACGCGCCGCGCCGCGGCACCCAGCCCGGCACCCGCGCCTTCGTCATCGTCTGCCGCAGCGCCGACCCCGGTCGCCGCCGCACGGCCCGCCCCGGCCCCGGTCGCCGCGCCGCGCCCGGCACCTGCCCCGCCCGCCGCGCGCGCGGGTGGCGGCAATCCATTTGACGCCCTCAAGTAATTGTTTTGTTTTTGAATTGGTTTCTTGAACCAATGTATTAACGAATGGGCGTGCGGTTTTCGGAATGAGCCGTACAACTTTTTAATTCGTTTCTCAGTCCTATTGCGAAGGTATTGAAACTTATGGCGACCAAAAGACAGAGCGTGCAGAAGCGGCTTCAAAAAGTGCGTCCGCCGCGCGTGCAACTCACGTACGACGTGGAACTCGGTGACGCCATCGAGAAAAAGGAATTGCCTTTCGTCGTCGGCGTGATCGCCGACCTGGCGGGCCAGTCCGAGGTGGAGCAGCCCAAGCTCAAGGACCGCAAGTTCGTCAGCATCGACCGCGACAACATGGACGACGTCATGAAGGGCGTGGCCCCGCGTGCCGCCTTCCAGGTGCCGAACAAGCTCGACGGACGCGGCGGCAGCTTCGGCGTCGACCTCACCTTCAACTCGATGGACGCCTTCTCGCCCGAAGCCGTCGTCGAGCAGATCGAGCCGCTCAAGCGCCTGCTCGACGCGCGCACCAAGCTGGCCGACCTGCGCAACAAGATGGCCGGCAACAGCAAGCTCGAAGACCTGCTGGCCGACGTGCTGAACAACACCGAGCAACTCCAGCGCCTGGGACAAGGCGTTGGCAAGAAGGACGAAAGCTGACCATGACTGCGCAAGCACTATCGGCATCGAGCGGTGCCGCTTCATCGGAAGCCACGGTCGACCTGCTCGACCAGATCGTCGAGAAGAGCAAGGTCGCCAAGTCCGACGTGGAACACACGCGCACCAAGGACCTCATCGGCGAACTCGTCAGCCAGGTCCTCGAAGGCTCGGTGATCGTCTCCGACAACGTGTCGGCCATGATCGACGCCCGCGTGGCCGACCTCGACGCGCTCATCTCCGCGCAGCTCAGCGCCGTGATGCACGCGCCCGAGTTCCAGAAGCTCGAGAGCACCTGGCGCGGCCTGGAGTACCTGGTCAAGGAAACGCCGACCGGCACGATGCTCAAGATCAAGGTCATCAATGCCACCAAGCGCGACCTGATCCGCGACTTCAAGGCCGCCGTCGAGTTCGACCAGAGCGCGATGTTCAAGAAGGTCTACGAAGAAGAGTTCGGCACCTTCGGCGGTGCGCCGTTCGGCGCGCTGGTGGGCGACTTCGACGTCACGCGCCAGCCGGAAGACATGTACTTCCTGGACCAGATGGCGCACGTGGCGGCTGCCGCTCACGCGCCCTTCATCGGCGCGGCCTCGCCCGAGCTGCTGGGCCTGGAGAGCTTCTCCGACCTGGGCAAGCCGCGCGACATGGCCAAGGTGTTCGACACCGTCGAGTACGCCAAGTGGAAGTCGTTCCGCGATTCGGAAGACTCGCGTTACGTGGGCCTCACGCTGCCGCGCTTCCTCGGCCGCCTGCCGTATCACCCGCGTGACGGCACAGTCGTCGACAGCTTCAACTTCGTCGAAGACGTCGACGGCACCGACCACGCCAAGTACCTCTGGTGCAACGCCGCCTGGGCCTTCGCCACGCGCCTGACGGCTGCGTTCGACGACTTCGGCTGGTGCGCGGCCATCCGCGGCGTCGAAGGTGGCGGCCTGGTCGAAGACCTGCCCACGCACACCTTCAAGACCGACGAAGGCGAGATCGCCCTCAAGTGCCCGACCGAGATCGCCATCACCGACCGGCGCGAAAAAGAGCTCAGCGACCTGGGCTTCATTCCGCTCGTGCACTGCAAGAACTCCGACTACGCGGCGTTCTTCGGCGCGCAGTCGCTGCAGAAGGCCAAGAAGTACAACACCGACAGCGCCAACGCCAACGCCGTGCTGTCGGCGCAGTTGCAGTACATCTTCTCGGTGTCTCGCATCGCGCACTACCTCAAGGCCATGATGCGCGACAAGATCGGCAGCTTTGCCTCAGCGCACAACGTCGAACAGTTCCTGAACCGCTGGATCGCGCAGTACGTGCTGCTCGACGACAACGCGACGCAGGAACAGAAAGCCCAATTCCCGCTGCGCGAAGCCGCCATCCAGGTCGGCGAAGTGCCCGGCCGGCCCGGCGTGTACCGCGCGGTCGCGTTCCTGCGGCCGCACTTCCAGCTGGATGAACTGTCTATTTCACTGCGCTTGGTCGCCGATCTGCCGAAGTCAGTGAATAAGTAAGGAGGCAGATCGGGTGCGCGGCCGAGGGGCCGTGCTGCAACACGTTAACTGTCAGTAATCAATCAAGAAGGGGAAGAAACATGAAAGATATCTACGTCAAGTTCGGCAGCCCGGCCATCAACGGCGAGTCGCAGGACAAGGACCACAAGGACTGGATCGAAGTCAGCTCGTGGCAGCACAGCATCGTGCAACCGCGCTCGGCCACTGCGTCGACCGCCGGCGGCCACACCGCCGAGCGCTGCGAGCACGGCGAGATGATCTTCACGAAGGACATGGACGTCGTCAGCCCGCTGCTGTACCAGCACGCGTCGGGCGGCACCACCTTCGACGAAGTCACGGTGCAGTTCTACCGTGCCGACGGCGAAGGCAAGCGCGTGCAGTACATGGAGATCAAGCTCAAGTACGTGCTGATCGCCAGCGTGAACCCGAAGGTCGTGAGCACCGACGTGGCCAGCGTGCCGAGCGAGACCTTCTCGCTGAAGTACGCCGCCGTGCAGTGGAAGTACACGCAGCAGAAGATCGGCGGCAACCAGGGCGGCAACTCGCAAGGCGCCTGGAGCCTCACGAAGAACGACAAGACCTACTCGGTCTGACGCCAGTCGGGCAATGACGACCGCGGCGAAGGCCGCGGTTTCTTTTTGGCGCCGTGCCCCTCGCGCGGCGCCGTGCCCCTCGCGCGGCGCCTTGCCCATTGCTCGACGCGAGAGACAGGGAGTGACCCATGACAGGATTCGAACCAGGCCTGCTCGACAAGCTGTTCGATGACGACTGGCGCGGTCCGGCTTCGCCGGTGCTGCGCCATTTGTCGCTCGACGAGGTCAAGAACGTGGTCGCACGCGACCTCGAGTCCCTGCTCAACACGCGCATGGTCTTCGACGACGCCAAGCTCGAGGCCTACCCCGAGTGCCGGCGTTCCGTCATGACCTACGGCCTGAGCGATTTCTCGGGCCTGAGCCTGGCCAGCCACTACGACCGTTCGTTCATCTGCCGCTCGCTGGAGCAGGCCATTGCCCGCCACGAGTCGCGCCTGCGCGATGTTTCGGTGTCGCTCGAGGTCGACGGCCAGGCCAGCACCCACATGCTTTATTTCGGAATCACCGCCTTGCTCGTGCTGCCCGAGCTGGCCGAGCCGGTGAACTTCGACGCCATGCTGCAGCCCACGACGCTGCAGTACTCCATCACCCGCGGCACCGGCAAGAGCCGGTACGCCTAGCGCCACGATCCGCGCACACGACGCACACCATGGACGAGTTGCTGCCCTTCTACGAACGCGAGCTGGCCTTCCTGCGCGGCTACTCGCAGGAGTTCGCCAAGGGCTACCCGAAGATCGCCGCGCGCCTGGCCATCTCGGCCGACGCCAGCGAAGATCCGCACGTCGAACGCATGATCCAGTCGTTCGCGCTGCTCACGGCCCGCATCAGCAAGAAGCTCGACGACGACTACCCCGAGCTCACCGAAGCGCTGCTCGAGGTGATGTACCCGCACTACCTGCGGCCCTTTCCGTCGTGCTCCATCGCGCAGTTCGACGCCGGCGGCGCGGCACTCGCCAAGCTCAGCAAGCCCATCACCATCGCACGCGGCACCGAGCTCACCTCGCAGCCCGTGCGCGGCGGCGCCTGCCGTTTTCGCAGCGTGTACGACGTCACGCTGGCAGCAGTGCAGGTGTCGAACGTGGTCTACCACTCGGTGGTCAACGCGCCCGCGCAGGCCTCGCTGCCGCGCAACGCCACGGGATGCCTGTCGGTCACGCTCGAGGCCACCGGCGAGCAGAAGTCGCTCGGCACCCTGGCGCTCACACTGGCGCGCTTGCGCACCTTCATCGACGCCGAGCCCTCGCTGGCCACGGCGCTGGCCGACGCCATCTTCCTGAAGACGGCTGCCGTCTTCGTGGAGCCCGAGCGCAGCGGCAAGTGGACGCTGGTGCAGGGCGAGGCGCTGCATCCGGTCGGCTTCGACGAGGCCGATGCGCTCATCGAACTGCCGGCGCGCTCGCACCCCGCGTACCGCCTGCTGAGCGAGTACTTCGCGTTCCCCGAGAAGTTCAACTTTGTCGACATCGACCTGGCGAATGCGCTGCGCCACATCGGCTCGTGCCGCTCGATCACGCTGCATCTGGTGATGACCGACGTGCGCGCCGACTCGCCCACGGCGCGGCTGCTCGAAGGCGTGTCGAGCCGCAACCTGCGGCTGGGCTGCACGCCCGTCATCAACCTCTTCAAGCAGCGCAGCGACCCCATTCGCGTCACGCACGCCGCCGCCGCGTACCCCGTGGTGGCCGATGCGCGCCGCGCCTTCGGCTTCGAGGTCTACAGCATCGACTCGGTCAAGCTCGTGAAGCAGACCGCCGAGGGCGACGCGTACATCGAGTTCAGGCCCTTCTATTCGCTGCACCACGGCGAGCATCCGAAGGAGGCCGAGCACTACTGGTTTGCGCGGCGCAACGAACTCGTGGCGCAGCGCAGCCCCGGCTACGAAACCGAGCTCTCGATCGTCGACATCGACTTTCAGCCGTCGCTGCCGCAGACCGAGACGCTGAGCATCGACCTCACCTGCACCAACCGCGACCTGCCGCACTCGCTGGCCTTCGGCCTGCCCGGCGGCGACCTGTTCATCGAGGGCAACTCGGTGGCGCGCTCGATCCGCATGCTGCGCCGCCCGACGCAGACGCTGCGCATGCCGCGCGGCAAGGGCGTGCAGTGGCGGCTGGTGTCGCACCTGTCGCTCAATCACCTGTCGCTGGCCACCAGCGGGCTGCCGGCGTTGAAGGAAATGCTGCGGCTGTACGACCTGGGCCGCTCGGCCGTGTCGGCGCGGCAGATCGAGGCCATCACCGCGATCGAGCAGCAGGCCACCACCCAGTGGTTGCCCGGCAAGCCCTTCGCGACCTTCGTGCGCGGCATCGAGCTCAGGCTCACGGTCGACGAGACCGGCTTCGTGGGCAGCAGCCTGCAGGCCTTTGCCCGCGTGATGGACCATTTCTTCGGTCTCTATGTGCACCTGAACAGCTTCACCCAACTGGTGATTGTTTCGGCGCGCGACAAGGAGGAGCTGGTGCGATGCAAGCCCCGCAGCGGCGAATCGATCCTCCTGTAGCCGAAAGGCTGCTGCGCGAACCCTACCGCTTCGAGTTTTTCCAGGCGGTGCGGTTGATCGAGCTCATGCTGCTCAAGCGGCAGGAGCGCGACGTGCACCAGCGCCTGGTGCCCGGCGAGCGCATGGTGCCGCGCTGGGTGCGCTTTCGCAGCTCCACGAGCCTGAACTTTCCGCCCAGCGAGATCGAGGCGCTGGCGGTGCGCGACGCCGTGGGCGAGCTGATGTCGGGCGCGCAGCTGTGCGAGCCGCCGGCGCCGCATGAGGACGAGCACGACCTGAGCCGCATCGAACTCACGCCCGCGTCTTTCGGCATGCTGGGCGTATCGGGCGCTCTGCCCATCGTCTACACCGAGATGCTGATGCGCCGCGAGCAGCATCTGCGCGACAGCTCGGCGCGCGCCTTTCTCGACGTGTTCAGCAACCGCGCCGCCGCGCTCTTCTATGCGGCCTGGCGCAAGTACCGCCTGCCGCTGCACTACGAGCACGAGCGCAGCCGCGCCTACCTGCCGGTGCTGCTGTCGATGGCCGGGCTGGAGCACACGGCACAGCGCGATCCGCTGACCGACGGCACGGGCACCGTGTTCGACGAAACCGTGGCCGGCTATGCGGCTGCGGTGCGCCACCGGCCGATGTCGGCGGCCTACCTGCAGCGCGTGCTGTCGGACTACTTCCGCAGCCACATTCGCATCGAACAGTTCCTCGGCAAGTGGTACGACATGCCCGTGCAGCAGCGCTCCAAGCTGGGCGAGGGCAATGTGAGCCTGGGCCAGAACGCGATGGCGGGCGAACGCATCTGGCAGCGCGACCTGCGCATCCGCCTGTGGATCGGTCCGCTCAAGCGCAGCGCGCTGCGCGAGTTCTTTCCGGGCCGCGCGCATGCGAAGGCGCTCGAAAAAATGCTGGCACTGCTCGCCGGCGTGACCTGCGAATACGAAGTGCGCCTGATCCTGGCGCGCGAAGAAGTGGCCGCCGTGCAGCTCAGCGACAGCGGCGGCAGCCACCTCGGCTGGGACAGCTTCATCACCACCTGCGAAGCCGAGAGCGACCGCAGCGACACGCAGTACGAGCTTCAGCCCCTGCAGTGACCTTTCAACGAACACGACCGACAGAAGAAAACCACCGTTCATGAGCACCTCGCTGAAGACACTGATCACCAAGCTCAACGCCAGCGCACGCATGGCCACGCAGCGCGCTGCCAACCTGTGCCTGGCCCACGGCCACTACGAGGTCGACCTGGAGCACCTGTTCCTGGCGCTTCTGGAGCAGACCGACAACGACCTCGCGCGCGTGCTGCACGCCAACCGCATCAGCGCCAGCGCGATCCAGTCGGACCTGGAGCGCGAGATCCAGACCTTCAAGAACGGCAACACGCGCACGCCGGTGTTCTCGCAGCATCTGCAGCAGCTGTTCCAGCAGGCGTGGCTGCTGGCCTCGCTCGACGCGCACGCGGCGCAGATCCGCTCAGGCCATCTGCTGCTCGCGCTGCTCACGCAGCCCGACCTCGCACAGCTCGCGCAGCGCGGTTCTCCGCTGTTCGCGAAGATCCGTCTCGAAGACCTGAAGCACGACTTCGACAAGCTCACCGACGGTTCGAGCGAAGCGGCCGAAGCCGGCGCCTCGGGCGCGGCGGCCGAAGGCGATGCGCAGCAAGTGCCGGCCGACCCGCTGGCCGCGGGCGTGCCCGGCAAGACGCCCGCGCTCGATCAGTTCACCACCAACCTCACGCAGCGCGCGAAAGACGGCGCACTCGACCCCGTGATCGGCCGCGACACCGAGATCCGCCAGGTCATCGACATCCTGATGCGCCGTCGCCAGAACAACCCCATCCTCACGGGCGAAGCCGGCGTCGGCAAGACGGCCGTGGTCGAAGGGCTGGCACTGCGCATCGCCGCACAAGACGTTCCCGAGTCGCTGCGCGCCGTGGCGCTGCACACGCTCGACATGGGCCTCTTGCAGGCCGGCGCGAGCGTGAAGGGCGAGTTCGAGAACCGCCTGAAGAACGTCATTGCCGAAGTGAAGAAGAGCCCGCACCCGATCGTGCTGTTCATCGACGAGGCCCACACCATGATCGGCGCGGGCGGCCAGGCCGGGCAGAGCGACGCGGCCAACCTGCTCAAGCCCGCGCTCGCGCGCGGCGAGCTGCGCACGATCGCCGCCACCACCTGGGGCGAATACAAGAAATACTTCGAGAAGGACGCGGCGCTCGCACGGCGCTTCCAGGTCGTGAAGGTCGAGGAGCCCAGCGAAACGCTGGCCGCCGCCATGCTGCGCGGCATGGTGCCGCTGATGGAGAAGCACTTCAACATCCGCGTGCTCGACGAAGCCATCACCGAGGCCGTGCGCCTGTCGCACCGCTACATCAGCGGACGGCAGCTGCCCGACAAGGCGGTGAGCGTGCTCGACACCGCGTGCGCGAAAGTGGCGCTCGGCCAGAGCGCGACACCGGCGTTGATCGAAGAAGCCAATCGTGGCCTCGAACGCATCGAGGCCGAGAGCGCCGCGCTGGTGCGCGACACCGCGGCCGGCGGGCGCCATGAAGCGCGTCTTGCCGAACTGGCGGAACAAAAGAGTGCGCTGCAGGCCGAGCTGGCCGCGAGCCAGCAACGTCTGGCCGAAGAGAACGCGCTGGTCGAACGCATCCGTGCGCTGCGTGCCCAACGCGATGAATCGGCTGCGCAGCCCGAAGCCGCGCCCGCAGTGGCAGAGAAGGCCCCGGCCCGCGCCGCCAACCGCAAGAAAACCGCTGCCGCCGCAGACCCCGCGCGCGACCAGCTCGACGCCCTGCTCGCCGAACTGCGCGCACTGCAGGGCACCACGCCGATGGTCCCGCTGCAGGTCGACGGCCACGTCGTCGCCGAGATCGTCTCCGCCTGGACCGGCGTGCCGCTCGGCCGCATGGTCAAGGACGAGATCAAGACCGTGCGTGCCCTCGACACGCTGCTGGCCGAGCGCGTCATCGGCCAGGACCACGCGCTCGCCGCCGTGGCCCAGCGCGTGCGCACCGCGAGCGCTCGCCTGGAAGACCCCAACAAGCCGCGCGGCGTGTTCATGTTCGTCGGCCCCTCGGGCGTCGGCAAGACCGAGACCGCGCTCGCGCTGGCCGACATCCTCTACGGCGGCGAGAAGAAGCTCATCACCATCAACATGAGCGAGTACCAGGAGGCGCACAGCGTGTCGGGCCTGAAGGGCTCGCCGCCCGGCTATGTGGGCTATGGCGAAGGCGGCGTGCTCACCGAAGCCGTGCGCCGCCAGCCCTACAGCGTGGTGCTGCTCGACGAGGTCGAGAAGGCCCACCCCGACGTGCTCGAGATGTTCTTCCAGGTGTTCGACAAGGGCATGATGGACGACGCCGAGGGCCGCGAGATCGACTTCCGCAACACGCTGATCATCCTCACGTCGAATATCGGTTCGTCGCAGATCATGCAGGCCTGTCTCAACAAGACCGATGAAGAACGCCCCGCGCCCGACGCGCTGGCCGACGCCCTGCGCCCCGTGCTCATGAAGGCCTTCAAGCCGGCCTTTCTCGGCCGCATGAAGGTGGCGCCGTTCTATCCGATCACCGATGCGGTGCTGGAGCAGATCATTGCGCTCAAGCTCGGCCGCATCCGCGACCGCATCGCGACTAACCACAAGGCCGTGTTCGAGTGGGACGACGCGCTGGTCGAGGCCGTGCTCGCACGCTGCACCGAGGTCGACTCGGGCGCGCGCAACGTCGACCACATCCTCAACGGCACCTTGCTGCCCGAGATTGCCGAGGCCGTGCTCACGCGCATGGCCGACGAGACGCCGCTCGCGAAGATCAAGGCCAGCTGTGGCAAGGGCGGCGAGTCCCGCTACCGGATCACCTAGGCGCAGCACGGCGCGTGCCCACGGGAGAACCATAACAATGACGACGAACTTCACATCGGCTTCACTCGGCGGGCTTCTGCGCGCGGGCACCACGCAGCGCGAGCGCCTGCTGGTGCTGCACACGCCACTGAGTACCGACAAGCTGCTGGCCGAGCGCCTGGACGGCGTGGAAAGCATCGATGACGGCGGCTTTCGCTTCGAACTCACCGCGTTGAGCGACGACGCGCACATCGAACTCAAGACCCTCATCGGCCGGGGCGTGCGCCTCGACCTGCAGACCGCGCAAAGCCGCACCGAGCTGCGCCCCTTCCACGGCCACGTGAGCGAGGCCGAGTGCGTGTCGAGCAACGGCGGCATGGCGCGCTACCGGCTCGTCATCGAACCGTGGATGGCCTTCCTGCGCTACCGCCAGGACAGCTGCCTGTTCCAGCACCAGAACGTGTTCGACATCGTCGATGCCGTGTTCGGGCGCTACCAGAGCCAGGGCCAGCTGGTTCCGCAATGGCGCTGGGAGATTGCCCAGCGCGACATCTACCCTGTGCGCGGCATCACCACCCAGTACCAGGAGAGCGACTTCGACTTCGTCGCGCGCCTGCTCGCTGAAGAAGGCCTGTACTACTGGTTTGAACACGCGACCGGCAAAGAGGGCGCACTGGGCAACCACACCCTCGTCATCGTCGACCACGCCGGCGCCTTCCGCGCCAACACCCAAGCCACCATCCGTTTTCACCGCGCCGATGCCAGCGAGCGCGAAGACACCATCCAGCAGTGGCGCGGCCACCGCCAGCTGCAGACCAACAGCCTCGCGCAGCAAAGCTGGGACTACAAGAGCGTGAGCGCGCGCCCCGTGCAACAGCAAAGCCGCGCCGCGGGCCAGCGCACGCTGCGCTGGAGCGATGACCCCGGCGCCTACGGCTGGGAAACCAGTGCCCAAGGCGAACGCCTGCTGGCCAACGCCCTGCAGGCGCTGGAGCTGCGCAACAAGCGCTTCGAAGGCCGCAGCGCCGTGCGCACCCTGGCACCCGCCACCACCTTCACCTTGAGCGGGCACGAGCAGCACGACAAGGACAGCGAGCAGGACCGCCGCTTCGCCGTGCTCGCCGTGCGCCACATCGCGCGCAACAACTTCGACGAAGACCTGAAGACCGGCATCGGCGAGCGACTGGGCCTGCCCGACATCGCCACCGAGTTCGACAGCGGCAATGCCGACAAGACAGCAGACGCCGTCACCCACTACCGCAACGAGTTCACCACCGTGCGCGCGGCCATCCCTTACCGGCCCCTGAGCCTGGACGGCCACGGCCAACGCATCCACCCCAAGCCCAGCGTGCACGGCAGCCAGAGCGCCATCGTCATCGGCGTGGGTGGTGGCGGTAGCGACGGTGCCCCGGTCCACACCGACCGCGACCACCGCATCAAGGTGCAATTCCACTGGCAGCGCGGCAGTGCGTCCAGCGCACGCCAGTCGCGCACCGACGGCCAGGACAACGCCCCCGCCGCCGACCGCCTGGGCGCCTGGGTGCGCGTGGCCGCCAGCGCCGCCGGCGACAACTGGGGCCAGATGAGCCTGCCGCGCGTGGGCCAGGAAGTGCTGGTGGAATTCCACCACGGCGACATCGACCGCCCCGTCGTCGTCGCCGCGCTGTACAACGGCGCCGGCCAGGTTGACGCCCAACACAACCAGAAATCAGCAGGCGCCGCCCAGTCCACCGGCAACGCGCCCGCATGGTTCGCTGGCGAAGGCAAGGGCGCCAAGGAGCATGCGCACAACGCCGTCTTCAGCGGCATCAAGACCCAGGAACTCAGCGCCAGCCAGAGCGGCGACGGGGGCTACAACCAGCTCGTCTTCGACGACACCCCGGGCCAGGGCAGCACCAGCCTGGCCACCACACAGGCCAGCAGCCGCCTGCACCTGGGCCACCACAAACAGCAGGACGACAACGCGCGCGGCAAGGGCCGCGGCCACGGCGCCGAGCTGGCCACCACCGCGCAAGGCGCCATCCGTGCAGGCGCGGGGCTGCTCGTGAGCGCCTACGCGCAGCCGAACGCCAAGGGTGCGTTCATGGCGAGCCGCGAAGCGCAGCAGCAGACCAAGCAGGCCGAAGAACTCGCCACGTCGCTCGCCCAGAGCGCGCAGACGCAGAAGGCGCAGATCAAGGGCGAAGGTGCTCCGAATGATCTGCCGGCCATCGCGGCGTTGAAGCACGTGGCTGAAGTGCTGGAGGCCAAGCAGGAAGGCGGCGGACCATCGGGTAACAACGGTGGATCAAGTAGCAGCGACATCAAGGCCACCGAGGGCGGTCACGGCAGCGTCACCGCGTACAGCGAACCGCACCTGCAGTTCAGCGCGCCGATGGGCATCGGCTTCGTCACGCCCAAGGAAGTGATCGCCGTGAGCGGCCAGCACACCGCCATCGTCGCGAGCCAGGACATCGACCTGCCCGCGCAAGGCCAGATCGCGGTGAGCGTGGCCAAGGGGGTGAGCCTGTACACGGTGGGCACGAAGGCGGGAGAAGGCAGTGAACCGAACCAGGAGCGCGGCATCACGCTGCATGCGGCCAGCGGCAAGGTGAGCCTTCAGAGCCAGACCGGCGCCACCAAGATCGCCGCCGATAAGAAAGTGACGATTGCCAGCACGGCGAAGGACGTGGCCGTGGAGGCGCCCAAGCACGTGCTGCTGACGAGCGCGGGGGCGTACATCAAGCTGGAGGGGGCGAGCATCAAGATCCATGCGCCGGGGAAGGTGACGTTCAGGGGGATGCACAACTTCGTGGGGCCGATGGGGGACAGTGCGAGCAATGCGTTGTCCGGAAATGCATATCGAGGATGCAGCATGCAGGAAAGTGATGCTGCCGGTGCGGGTGATGGTTCGCTTTCGCGATGAGCAAGCAGATTTCACCTATGTTGTTCCAAGCCCTGTCGTCGCTCCGTGCCGCAGGCGCCGACGTACCGGTGCCGCCGCCTCACCCGCATTGCGTTGCGCTATGCCGCGAAATTACCGCAGGGTTTTCGCATGAAGGTATTCGCACGGTACGGCCCTATCTCCTGCTTGAACGCTGGCGCGACAACCCGCTGGCAGCCGCCTTCGATGCGAAGTACCCGGAGTGCGCAGGTGCGCGTAGTTCTGTGACGGACGATTTCTTCGAGGGGCGCGAGGACGATGCGCCCTGTGTCGTACCGCTGCCTGAAGTGTTTGAGCCCACGGCATCCGATGACACGTTAGCGGGAATGCTGGCTCGTGAATGGCTGGGAACCTGGCTCGAGGCGGCATGGTGTGAGGCTCGACAGCGTTTGGCAGCACAGCATTTCGGGGCGGTCATTTTCAGCTGTGAGTCGGCGCGTGAAGTAGCGCGACATCTGGGCATTCTGGGATTCCAGACCCCGCCAAAGACGTCGCGCGCACGTCTGTTCCGTTATCAAGATCCGCGCGTCATGCAACGTGTATGGCCTTTGCTCACACCGTGGCAGCGCAAACTCTGGATGGGGCCGGTGCTGCAATGGTGGTCACTCGCGCAGCCATGGGAGGCATGGGAGGCAAATGAAGAAGGGCAGGACGCCCAGCCTTGCATCAAGTCAGCTCAATGGTTCAAGGCAGTTGCCCCTGCGACGCACAGCTTGGATCCCGATGCCCAACGTTCCCAGCGCCGCTTGTTCGATGAGGCGCAATGGACTGTGGCGCACACCGCGCCCGTTGGAAATCGCGTGTGGAGACGCTACGCCGATGCCGCCATCGACATTGCGGCGCAGCCTGAGGGGAGTGTCGTGAGTGCCCTTTTGAGCGAAGGCTGTGCGCTCGGTCTGGAAGGCAAAAACCTTGAAGATTTTGTGTGGTGCAGCACGCAGTCGAAGTACTTCAACCTTGATCGAAAAAGTATCCCGTGGTGTTCGCCACGATGGGCGCCAGTGCTCGCCCGTGTGTTGAGTGTGCTGCAGAACGAGCCTGACGCCAGCTTTGGTGGCGTATTTCACGAAATCGCCCAGCCTTTTGAGAAAGTCATCAAATGACCTGCGAATCTCCTTGCGACAACTGCAATCGCGCAGGCCTGCCGATCCTTTTCACCCGGTATGCCGTTGCCTACAGCGCGCAGGACAAGGGCATGGCGGCACTACGTCAACTGCGCCCCACCGGTCAGCTGCAAGCTCAGCCCAGTGGCGTTGCCTTGAAGACTGCGTTGTACAACGTCCGCATGTTGCGTGCCGGGTATCTGTATCTGCTGATCGAAATCGCTGGTGAAAAGCGCTGGGAGGGGTACGCAGTGCATCCGCACGGCTATCTGACCGCGTTTCCTGTCAGCGCTCCGGAGACCGCGAAGGTGCATGTCGCCTGTGCGCGGGACGATCGCCAGGCCAACGCGAGCATGGTGTGGGTGCGGGATGCCACGCGCGTGAAGAAGCTCTGGTACATGTTCCATCCAGACGTCGTGGACTACGAGCATCTCAAGAAGGAAGTCGAGCCGAATCTGGGTAAGTACATGCAGAGCTTCGACGTGGCCAGCTGGACCAAAGGAAATTTGAATCAGGCCGATGCCTGTCAGCCCGGACAGCTCAATGGGCAGGTTGTCGAGTTTTCCGCGTTGACTACACAGACCGTTCGCGACGCTTGCGGACCGCTCATGTTCGGCCTGATGGGCAGCAATGCGCAGGAGCGCGGATGGGGAGACTACGAGGAGGAGGTGGAGTTTCGAACGCCAGCGGTCACTGCGATGGGCGACCTCACCGGATTTGATGACATATCGGTCGAGACCCGAAAGCGAGTCGGTCCGACCTACGAGCAAGCCCATGGTCAACGACTTAGAAAGATGGCCGAGTTCCTGCAAGCCAACAAGGGCGCTGTGGCTGCGTGCAACGACGCCATTGGCATTTGTCAGGAGCTCGGGCATTTGCAGTCAGTGGCGCAGACGACGTATGCCTACTGGCAGGTCCAGCAGGCACCAGAGTTCGCCAAGGGGGTGACCAACGAATGGGTGCTTCAGACATCTTTGAACGCGCAAAGTCTGCAGGATCTGGTCAAGAAAGGTGCCATTCAGTCTGTGAACGCGGGATACGAAGAATCCAAGATGTTCTATGCGCCGCTGCCGCATGACCCACGCGAACGCGAAGCTGCACTGGCGACTCGAAATGCGAACCGCGAGTACAACAAGAAGAGGCAATTGGATGAAGCGATTGGGAAGATCGATGGCAAGTTTTCGAAGCTGTTCGATCGGGCTGCGGCAAAGAAATTTGCGGACAACGTTCATCAGCCTGCCTACGACACACTCTCGGCTTTACGTGACAAATTGGGAACCGATCAGGGGACTTGGCTGGTAAGCCCGGCCATGCTCAATGAGTTGGGCCGCTACAGCGACAAGGACTCAAGGATTGACAAGCTCGGCGGCGGCGTCAATTTGAGCCTTCAGCTGGCGCAGTGCATGGCAGGCCTGGAAACCAACACCTGGGGGCGGACATGGCTGTCGAAAGTCGGCGTTTGGGACGAAAACGTTCTCTCCCGGATGCTGTGCTTTAACAGCAAGGCGTATCTCGCTTCGTTAAAGCAGGCGATCGAACAACAGACCGCGCCATCAGCAGATCTTCCTGCGCCCGAGGCAAGCACATCCCTGCTTGAAGGCCTCGCCACCAAATTGAAGTTCCTTGCAGGGCGCCTGAGTCTTGGCGACAAAGCGCTCGCTTTCTTGGATCAGTTTCCCTCCATCAGCGAAAGCGCGCGGCTGCGAAAGCTGGCTTGGCCAGCGCACGTGATGACTCTGCTGAGCGTGAAGATGGCTTCGGGTTTGAGCCTGATTCCGGTGACAAGGAGAGAAGCGCAATTGGTCCGCTATATGGCTCTGGCTGGCGTGACGACGTTGGGCCGTACGGTTGACAGGGAAGCAGAGCGTTTGCAACTGAACGCGGAAGATATCAAGCGAGCGCGCGCCCGTGCCACCAAGCTCACCGAGCTTTCGACGCCTCAGAAAGGGAAGACCGGTGAGGCAGCGATGGCGCGAGTCAGAAAGGCGACGCCAGGCACCCGTGCGGCAATGTTGGCGGGGGTCTTCGATTTCGCCGCGGCGTTGCTCAAGGGCGGGCAACTCGCAGTGTCCCCCAATGGGCGAACGGCAACTGAGATGGCGGGCAATGTGCTGCAGGGCATCGGCTCGATTGCGGACTGGCGTGCCAAGGCCTATGAAGAGACGATCTTCAAGGGCATCAAAGGCGCGAACGTCTATAAGTACAAGGCACTGGAGACAGGGTTGGACGCGTTGAATTTGACCCAGCTCCGGGCGCTTCAGAAGATGGCGTTCAAATGGTTGCTTCCGGCTGCGTTGATTTCCATCTGGTTTGATGGTGTAGATGCTTCGATGTCGATAAGAAGAAATCAAGATGCGTTGGCAATCGCACAGATCACGAGCGTTTTTGGCACCATATTTACGATTGCTGCAACCGCGGTTGTTGCGTTCGATATCTCGGTGTTGGGGGTGGCTGCAGCAAGTTTGGGGGCCGTGCTTGGTTTGATCGGTGCTGTCTTGGTGGTCGCAGCGATCATTGCCATCGCACTGTTCAAAGAGGAAGAGTGGGTCAACTGGCTCTCCGACTGCCCACTGAACAAGAGTAAAAAACCGAATCACGAAAATCTGCAGGAGACACTGCAGAAGTTCGCCAATGTTCAGGCCGAACTGCAACCAGCGAACTAGCAAAACGTCATGTTTCCTAACGAACACGTATATCAACGCGCGCGCAGCCGCTCCGTGGCTGAGGGGCGTCGATGTGTGCAAGCCGATGGCGGAAAAAAGATGTGGAAGCCTCACGAGGCTTGCGAAGTTAACAATGTCGCCTTGCCGGGGCGATGCGTCTACGCGCAAAACGACTCGTATCTGGAGTTGTGCAATTCGGGATGGGAGCAGCAGTGGAAGACCGGGATCGGAACTGTCTTCGTGCTACTGCCCTGCCTGCTTATCTTCTGGGGGTTCTACGGGTTTGCACTTCATCCTCTCCTCACAGGGGAAATGATATTCCTGTGGTTTGGAGTCTTTGAGGCTCGGCCGATTTTTGTTTGGTTCGGTTGGCTTCTCATGCTTCCGCTTTCCATCGGCTGCTGTGTCTTGCTGTGGCTTTGGTTCGACATCATGGGCGCACGCACCTGTTTTTTTACGTTTGCCAGAGGTCGCATTCGCTTCAATCGAATTACCCGCAAGGTGTACTTGCTGAGGCCGAAAAGTTGCGGCGGAAATGCAGTGTTCGATTGGGATCGCTTGCGCGCCATCGTGGACATGGATGGCTACGATCTGCTTGCGCGGAAGAACGGGGCTCCGGGGAAGGCTGCGTACTATTCCCTCATTCTTTATGCCCCGCCTTTCGACCCCGCCGACCCGGAGGCCAAAGGCGAGGACGCCATCTTCGTGGGCCCATCGTTGCCCATGCAGAGTCAGGCTGCACCTTTGTGGGAATACATCCGCCGCTATATGGAGACTGGTCCAACGGTCGATCAGATCTCGGAAAGTTCATCCGCTCGATCCAAGCAAATTCCGCGCTACATCTCGCAGGGCCATAGCACTTTCTGCGGAATGCCCGATGTTCGGCAGTACAAGCTTGAGCAGCGCCCGGGCGTCATGGAAACCGCCTATCACATGCTCAGTCAGGTCACGTGCTCGTGGCCAGCGTTTCCAAGGGAATGGCAAAGCGACAGTGGCATGGGTGAACCTGAAGATCGGCCGGTGCAAACAGGTGCAGTGATGACGGCTTTGGTCTATCGGGCGAGGGGTAGGTTGAACAAGGCCGACGAGTTTGAATTGCTGACGCATTGGGGCACCGAAGAGGCATTGGCCGAAGCGACCGCCAAGCTATGAATGAGGGTGCTTATTGCAGGTGGGCCAGTGCATCTCAGATGGTGTCGCCGAGTTCATCTTGCTTGTCCATGGCAGACGCTTTCGGTGAGTCCATTGGCATTGATCATGAGGGGAGCGTTTTTGCAAGGCGTCTATCCAATCCCGAATCGGCAATCGTAGGCTTTTACCCGTTAAGAAATTACCCTGAGTTCAGGAGCCCACTTGAAGGCAAACACCAACCAAACTGATAGCAACGAATTTTTGAGCGAACAGCCAATGACGGCGCGCCATCTTTTCTTGGCGGTTCTGTACCTTCTGGCTTTCATCGCTTTTGGGTTGGCTGCTTGGTTCGCATTTTCGGCGAGCGCCAAGGCGGCTTTGGTCTTGGGTATTGCTGCGTTGGTTTTGCAAGCGATTGCGCATTTCTACGCAAAAGCAACGGCCGCTTCGGCTGCCGAAGGCAGAGGTCGGGAATTGCAAGCAGGAGCTGACGTCATGGAGCTGTGCTTCGCTTGCTACGCACAAGTTCCGATGGAAGCACCTGCGTGTCCTCATTGTGGAAAACGACACCCCATCTCATGAAGCGATTGCTCCTGCCTGTTGCGATGGTTGTTGCAGTCCTCATTGCGTCGGCGGTGGCCTATTACGGCTATAGGGTGAACGTGAGCACCTCCGATACATCCACCGCGGTATCGAGCGATGAGAGCCGGGCCCAGGGAAGGCTGTTGGCGAAGCTTCGTTTCGATGCACCGTCTTTTGGCGATTGCTCGGTCCATGACGCGTGGCTGGAAAAGTCCTCCACGTTCGTGACACGCAACTGGTTCGGCATCCGTCTTGGAAATGAAACCATTCCTACAGCCGCCATCCATGTGGTCCTCAACATTCCCAAGGACCCATTCCAGTCTGCGGAAAGCTTGAGCTTCGACGAGACGAATCCGACCGCCTCCGACTTGGGGCTGACGGGCTCGTTCACCCAGACCGTCACGATCAACGCGAAGCGCTACTGGCTGTTCGGATCGAACACCGTGTTTCCGCCGCCTGCGGTCATGAAATTCAGCTGTGGCACAGCAAACGCACATGCAACGTTGGCGAACTAGGATTTTTCCGGTCCACGCGATGGCGATCGGCCAGCCCCTGAACCGACAGGGCGGGAAGACCGCGCGCGGCCATGCATCGAACGAAGACCGGCACGACCGGCACTGACACCAGGGAGGTGGATATCCATGTCATCAGACACATCAAGCAGCTTCATGCCGACGCCATGGAAACTCGAAGGCCTGAGCGTCGCGCGGCTGTCGGAGCAGGCGCGGCTCATCAAGCTGCAGCTGCCCGCGTCGGCACCGCAGAACGCCGTCGTCGTCGAGCGCTTCACCGGCAGCGAAGGCCTCAACGAACTCTTCGAGTTCACCATCGACACCCTTGCCACCTCGAGCGAGTTCGACCCGTTCGCGTTGATCGGTGAAGAGCTGAGCCTGCGCCTGCTGCTGGCCAATGGCAGCTTTCGCACCTGGCACGGCTACCTCACGGCCGTCGACGCACTGGGCGGTGACGGCGGCCTCGCGCGCTACCGGTTGCACCTGCAACCCTGGCTCACAGCGCTCGGCCTTCGCCGCGACAGCTTCGTGTACGCCGCCAAGAACGTGCAGGACATCGTCAGCGAAGTGTTCGCCGACCACACGACCGCGAGCTTCAGCTTCGAAGTCACGCAGGAGATGCCTGTGCGGCCCACCTGCGTGCAGTACCGCGAGTCGGACCTGGCCTTCGTGCTGCGCCTGCTGGCGGAAGAAGGCCTGAGCTTTCGCTTCGAGCATGAACAGCAGTCTGCCAATGGCAGCAGCACGGGGAACAACACCACGCCCTCGCATCACCGCCTCGTGATCTTCGACCGCGCGGCCACCCCGCCCGACTGCGCCCTGCCGCAGATCCGCTTCCACCGCGTCGATGCCACCGAAGCGACCGACGCCATCACCGCCTGGAGCAGCCGGCGCCAGGTTACTACCAACGCCGTCATGCGCAACGCCTGGGACGCCAGCGTGCTGCAAGCCCCCACCGGCGCCGTGCAGAGCGCGCTGTCGATGGGCGACGTGCCCGTGCTGGAGCACTACGACGGCACCGGTGCACAGCGCTACGCCGACAGCGCCACTGCGGCCCGGCGCGCCGAGCAGCAACTGGTGGCCTTCGAGTCGCGCATCAAGCGCTACGGCGCGGCAGGCAGCGTGCGGCAGCTCGGTGCGGGCGAGCGTTTCACGCTCACGCAGCACGACCGCTACGAGGGCAGCAAATTCCTCGCGCTGCGCGTGCGCCATGAAGCAGCCAATAACCTCGGTGCACAAGCCGCGCAGGTGCTCGAAGCCGGCGAACTCGAGAAAGGCAGCTACCGCAACAGCTTCGAGGCCCAACCGGTCGAAGCGCAGGTCGTGCCGCTGTGGCGGCCCAAGCCCACGGCCCCTGAAGCGATGGTTGCGCTCGTGGTTGGTGCCGATGACGACGAGGCACCGACTGCAGTCCACACGCAGCGCGACCATCGCGTGCAAGTCCGTTTCCATTGGCAGACTCAGCGGGCGAGCCAGCAGCAACAACAAGGCAGCCTGGTCGCAGCCGGTCGCCATGCGAGCAACCGCCAGTCGGTCTGGCTGCGTGTGGCGGCACCGGTGGCCGGGCCAAACTGGGGCGCTCACCACCTGCCGCGCGTCGGTTCTGAAGTGCTCGTGTCCTTCATCGAAGGCGACATCGACCGACCGGTGGTGTCCCAGCAGCTCTACAACGGCCAAGACCTGCCGCCCTGGTCGGCCGGCACCGATTCGTCGGCCAACCACGCAGGCGTGCTCTCGGGCTGGCACAGCCGCGCGCTCGACGGCAGTGGCTACAACCAGTGGATCGCCGACGACGCACCCGGACAGGTGCGCACCCGCCTGGCCAGCTCACACGCAGCGAGCCAGCTCAACTTGGGCCACCTCAACGCCCAGTCACCCGACGAGAGCACCCGCGGCGCCTGGCGCGGCAGCGGCGCAGAGCTGCGCTCCGACGCCTGGGTCGCCACGCGCGCCGGTGAGGGCCTGCTGATCTCTACATTGGCCCAGGAGCGGGCGGCGGGCAGCGTGCAAGACACCACCAGCGTGCGCGGCCAACTCGGGGGCGCGCTGCGCGAGGCGCAGAAGCTGTCTGATGCGGCCGGCGGTGCGAAGGCGTTGGCGTTGAATGCCACGGCACTGCTGCAGCCGCTCATCGACGACATCGATCCGCAGAAGAACGGGCACTACCCGGGCAGCGTCAACGGGCAGGACGCCCGCGAGCCGAAGGGGGGAGAAGGCGCAGGTTCGCGTGAAGGGCAAGACCCCGTGCCCGCCTTCGCACGACCGCTCATGGTGCTCGATGCCGCCATGAGCTTGAACATGGCCACGCCCGCCAGCGCCACGGTGTTCGCGGGCGAAGCGATCCACTGGACCGCGCAGGCGCAGGCCCATCTGGCCGCAGGCAAGACCGTGGGCTTCGCTGCTGGCAAATCCGTGGGCCTGTACAGCCACGAAGGTGGCATCCAGGTCATCGCGCAGGACGGGCCGGTGACTGTGCAGGCGCACACCGACGAACTCGAATGGCTGGCCAAGGAAGGCTTCACGGTCACCAGCAGCAATGACGAGATCCACGTGCTGGCGCAGCAGAAGATCACGCTCAAGGGTGGGCAGACGAGCATCGAGCTGGATGGGATGAACATCACGCTGAAGATGCCGGCGCTGCTGGACATCAAGGGGACGAGCAAGAGCTTCGTGGGGCCGAAGGGGAATCCGGCAGAGCTGATGGGGCTGCCGATGGGGTTGACCAGCGAACCCAAGCATTTCATTGAAGTGGAACGCCGTTACTACGACACGGATGCGGTGCAGGGCGCGGACGTCAAGGTGACGTTCTCGGACAAGAGCGTACGCAGGGGCAAGTTGGGATCGAACGGGCAGCTGCGCTTCGACGGCGTGCCGGCCGGTGCTGCAGACATCGAGATCGGCGAAGACGCCAGGGAATGGCAAATCGACCCCGTCGAGGAGTCTCCGGCCAACCCCGCCTACGGGAAGGACGTGACGCCTGAGCAGGCCATGGCGCTCTACGCGCTGGTTTTCGGTTCGGAGGACAAATGAACGACGCGCTCGATTGGTTCTGGGGCGTCCTGCAGGGCGACTTCAACGAGGATGCCAGCCTGTCGCAAACAGTCGTCGGCAGCATCATCACCGCGATTCCCATCCTTGATCAGCTCGCGGACATTCGCGACGTGATTGCCAATTTGCACCAGCTCTCGAAGGACTCGAGCGACAAGTGGAAATGGATCGCGCTCGCCATCACGCTCATTGGCCTCATTCCGGTTCTGGGGAGCCTGCTGAAGGGTGTTTTCAAGTCGCTGGTGAAGTTTCTCAAGCAGGGTGGCAAGTACGCCGATGAGGCGCTTGAAACGATCCTTGCGATCATCCGTGGCGCTGGCAAGGGAGATCCCGTCAAGTGGCTCAAGAGCCTGCCGATGGATCAGTATGCAAAGAATGCCGTCAAGCGGTTCGACGAGATCACGCAGAAGATCATTCTTGGCATCTCCGATGTGCGGCACCGGTGGCTGACCCGGAAGTTGCTGGGTGACAACGTCAAGCGGCTGGAACTGGTCGAGCAGCAGATCGCGAAGTTGCGGGGCATGGGGCAGGCCAAGATTCCCGAAGTCATGCGGTTCCTCAAGTCCGAGCTCGACAAGCTGCTGGAGCGGGCCAAGCCCGCGAAGCTGGACGGAGCAACCGACACGGCCAACACTCTGGCGCACAGTGCCAAGCCGCTGCTTCGGCTCGACTATGAAGTGGCGGTCAAGCGCCGCGTCGGTGGCAAGGTGCAAAGCATGCGCGCCGCAGGCAAGAGCGAAGAAGAGATCGCAAAGGCCGCGAATGCCGAGCGCCGTGCACTCGGCAAGGAATTCAAGGACAAGACCGACCCCGAGCTCCGGGAGGTCATCTACAAGCGCAACCAGGCGCTGTATGGCGATCCGCTGGGGCCGAAGTACGAAGACCTGAAGCGGGGCTATGTCATTCACCCCAAGACACGTGAGCGCGTGAATGTCGGCAAGGGCAATCCCAAGACCGATGCCCAGATCATCGAAGGCGCCCAGAATGCAGGGGGCGACGACATGCCGTGGGACCTGATCATGGAGTTCTATCGCCAGAAGAAAACCGGTGACCCCGAGAAGGCAGCCAAGCTTCTCCGTGAAATCGACGCGATCGTCAACCGAGCAAAGAAATAGTCCCATGTGGCTCTACCTGCATCACACCGCCTCCGACCTCATCGACCTGGACCCCACAACCGGCCGTTGGCGCCCAGTCGACGACGCCGAAAAACCGCCAGGCGCCTCGGTACTCGCCGACCTCCCCGTCAAAGGCGGCTACACGATCGAGAACGACAAGCGCTACTACAGCTACTGGACGTCCGACGAGAAGTTCGTCTTTCGCACCGACGACGGTGCCGTGTTCGAGATCTGCCAGAAGCGCGGCGACGGCTCCGTGGTGATGCTCTCGCCCGTCCTGCGCAGCGAGATCGCGCCTTCGCGTTATGGCGATGGGCGTTTGCGGCAGGGCTTCAGCCGGTTCCGGCTGATGGACGCTGCGACAGGCAATGTCGTCTTCGAGCTGGACTACAACGCCGAGCGCTATCAGCGCCTGTACCAGGCCGACTTCACCGCCGCGGCGGCGGAGCAAGATCTGTCCGACTGGGATTTCTTCATCGCCCTGCAAGGCGCCATCGAGATCTTCGAAGAGCGTGCCGCGTCCGGCCGCGTCGCGTTCACCGCGGAGGTCGATGGCTCGGCGCAGATCCAGGGGCACCGCATGCGCCGCGATGAGCTGCTGTTTGCGGACACGGGCCAGACCTGCCCCCGCTCGGGCGTCTGGGCCTGCCTGACCGACCTGCGCGTGAGCGCGGCGGTCACGCAGGGTGAGCCGATGCCCTCGAACGGCGGGCAGCCGGTGCAATGGGTCTGGAGCCGCGCCGACTGAGCGCAGCGCAGCCCGCGGCTTTTAACCCCGCCCCAGCCGGGTCACAGACCCTTGCGCATAATTGACGCAAGCTATGACTCTCACCGAACTCAAATACATCGTCGCAGTCGCCCGCGAGCGGCACTTCGGCAAGGCGGCCGAGGCCTGTTATGTGTCCCAGCCGACGCTTTCGGTGGCCATCAAGAAACTCGAGGACGAACTCGAGGTCAAGCTCTTCGAGCGCAGCGCCGGTGAAGTGACCGTGACGCCGCTCGGCGAGCAGATCGTCCAGCAGGCGCAGAGCGTGCTCGACCAGGCCGCCAGCATCAAGGAGATCGCCAAGCGCGGCAAGGACCCGCTGGCCGGTCCGCTGAACCTGGGCGTGATCTACACGATCGGCCCGTACCTGCTGCCCGACCTGGTGCGCCAGGTGATCGCGCGCACGCCGCAGATGCCGCTGGTGCTGCAGGAGAACTTCACGGTCAAGCTGCTCGAGATGCTGCGCGCCGGCGAGATCGACTGCGCGATCATGGCCGAGCCCTTTCCCGACACGGGCCTGGCGATGGCGCCGCTGTACGACGAGCCCTTCATGGCGGCGCTGCCCGTGAAGCACAAGCTGGCCGACCGCGAGTCGATCACCTCGGAAGAGCTGCAGAGCGAGACGATGCTGCTGCTGGGCACGGGCCACTGCTTTCGCGACCACGTGCTCGAGGTGTGCCCCGAGTTCGCGCGCTTCTCGAGCAACGCTGAGGGCATCCGCAAGAGCTTCGAGGGCTCGTCGCTGGAGACCATCAAGCACATGGTGGCCTCGGGCATGGGCGTGACGCTGGTGCCGCGCCTGTCGGTGCCGGCCGAGGCGCTCAAGCCGAAGGTCAAGGGCCGCAAGGAGCCCGAGCAGATGGTGCGCTACCTGCCCGTGCGCGACGCGCAGGACCGCGATCCGCCGATGCGCCGCGTGGTGTTGGCCTGGCGTCGCACCTTCACGCGCTACGAAGCCATTGCGGCGCTGCGCAACGCGATCTACGCGTGCGAGCTGCCGGGTGTCAAACGACTCTCCTAGCGATTCGGGGCCTTCGCCTACGCGCGGGCTGTTTGGGATCGCTGATCGCTGGGATAGAGTGAAGCTGTTGCGAAGCCGCCTGCCGGCTTTCAGAATTTCGGTGTTGTCACCCAACTTCAAGAAAGACCTCTCCGCCATGGCCAAACCTGCGAAAAAAACCAAGTCCCCGTCGCCCGCTTCTTCTGCCGGCAAGGTGCCCAAGAAGGGGCGCGCCGTCGTCGCGCAGGAGTCGGGCAGCCGCAATGCGCCGCTGATCAACATCGGCATCGAGCGCCAGGACCGCGCGGCCATTGCCGAAGGCCTGAGCCGCGTGCTGGCCGACACCTACACGCTGTACCTCACGACCCACAACTTCCACTGGAACGTGACGGGTCCGCACTTCAACTCGCTGCATGCGATGTTCATGACACAGTACACCGAGCTGTGGGGCTCGACAGACGTGCTCGCCGAGCGTATCCGCGCACTGGGCCACTACGCGCCGGGCTCGTATGCCGAGTTCAGCAAGATCGCCACCGTGCCCGACGTGCCGCAGACCCCGCCCAAGGCGATGGAGATGGTGCGCATCCTCGTGAAGGGCCACGAAACGGTGTCGCGCATCGCGCGCGAGTTCATCCCGGTGGCCGAAGAGGCCGGCGACGACCCGACCGCCGACATGCTGACCGCGCGCTGCACGGTGCACGACCAGACGGCCTGGATGCTGCGCTCGCTGCTCGAGGACTGATGACGTCCTGATCTTCTGGTACGCCGGGAGCCCCCTCAGAGAGCGGCACAATGGCCGCTCTTTTGACGTCTGCCTCGCCGCTTTTCGCATGCCTCTCGCCCGCCGTTTTGCGCTCTACCTCGATCTGATCCGCTGGAACCGGCCGGCCGGCTGGCTGTTGTTGCTGTGGCCCACGCTGGGCGCGCTCTGGTTCGCGGCCGATGGCTGGCCCGGCTGGCACCTCGTCGTGGTGTTCACGCTCGGTACGTTCCTGATGCGCAGCGCGGGCTGCTGCGTCAACGACGTGGCCGACCGCGAGTTCGACCGCCATGTGAAGCGCACGGCCCAGCGGCCCGTGACGAGCGGTGCGATGTCGGTCAAGGAGGCATTGGGCTTGGGCGCGGTGCTGGCGCTGCTGTCCTTCGGGCTGGTGCTCACCACCAACCGCGCGACCGTGCTGTGGTCGTTCGCGGCCCTTGCGATCACGCTGATCTACCCGTTCGCCAAGCGCTTCGTGTCGATCCCGCAGGCGGTGCTGGGCATCGCCTTCAGCTTCGGCATCCCGATGGCCTTTGCCGCGGTGCAGTCGACGGTGCCGGCCTTTGCCTGGTGGCTGCTGGCGGGCAACCTGTTCTGGGTGCTGGCCTATGACACGGAGTACGCGATGGTGGATCGCGACGATGACCTGAAGATCGGCATGAAGACTTCGGCCATCACCTTCGGCCGTTTCGACGTGGCGGCGGTGATGGCCAGCTACGCGATCTTCCTGGCGGTCTGGATCTGGGCCGGTGCCAGCCGGTCGCTGGGAGTGCTCTTCTATGTGGGCATTGCCGTGGCGGTGGCCCAGGCGCTCTGGCACTGGCGCCTGATCCATGACCGCACGCGTGACGGCTGTTTCAAGGCCTTCCGCGAAAACCACTGGCTGGGTTTCGCGGTGTTCGTCGGCATCGTGGCCGGCTATGTCATCCGATAAAGCAAGAGGACGCACATGCTCGACCGCCTGACACAGAAGATCGGCCAGGAGGGCCTGTCCGAGTGGCATGCCATCACGCAGCAGATGGTCGACCAGTACGCGGTGCTCTCGGGCGATGGTGAAGGCGAGTGGATCCACCTCGATCCGGAGCGCGCAGCCCGCGAGGCGAGCTACGGCGGAACGATCGTGCCGGGCTTTTTCCAGGTCTCGCACCTGATCCGGCTGACCGGCGAGGCGATGCGCACGCTGCTGCCCTTCGATTCGAACCACGCGCTGAACTACGGCTTCGACCGCCTGCGCTTCGCGAGGCCGATGCCGGTGGGTGCGCGCTTTCGGGCACGGGTGCGCATTCTCAGCGCGACGCCCAAGGGAGAAGACGGTTTCCTGTTGAAGGAAGAGGTGCTGCTCGAACTCGAGGACGGCACGGTCACGCTGGCGGCCGAGTGGCTGTTCTTTCTCGGCCCGCGTGCGCTCGCTGGCTGAGCCGCTTCAACCGCGGCCGAATTCCTCGCCCAGCTCGGCGGCCCGCGTCTGCGCTGCGCGGATGGCGGTCTTGAACTGCGCCTTGACGTCCGCGCCTTCCAGCGAGGTGATCGCCGCGTAGGTGGTGCCGCCCTTGGACGTCACGCGTTCGCGCAGCACCGATGGCGGCTCGGTCGCGCTGTGCGCCAGCGCCGAGGCACCGGTGAAGGTGCCGATGGCCAGCCGCTGGGCCTGGTCGGGCGTGAGGCCCATCTCGACGCCGGCTTCGGTCATCGCCTCTATGAAATAGAACACGTAGGCGGGGCCCGAGCCCGACAGCGCGGTCACCGCGTCGAGCGCGGGTTCGGCATCGACCCAGATCAGCTCGCCGGTCGGCGCCAGCAACTGGCCGACGCGGGCGCGGTCGGCGCCTTCGACGCCCGGCCGTGCGAACAGCCCGGTCATGCCCTTGCCCACCAGCGCGGGCGTGTTGGGCATGGCGCGCACCACGCGCTCGGTGCCGAGCCAGCGGGCGATGCTGTCGGACGGAATGCCCGCGGCCACGCTCAGGTGCAGGGCGTCGCCGGCAAAGGCGCGCACCGGGCGCGTGGCTCCTGCGAAGGTCTGGGGCTTGACGGCCCACACCACCACGTCGCAGCGCGCGAGGGCCTCGGTGGCCTCGGCCTTGGCGACGATGCCGAAAGACTGGGCCAGCTTGGTGCGGGCATCGTCGAACGGTTCGACCACCTCGAAGTTGTCGGCCGCGACGCCTTGCTGGATCAGGCCGCCGATGATGGCGCTGGCCATGTTGCCGCCGCCGATGAAGGCGATGGGGGGCAGAGGGCCCGGCGCGGTGCGGGGCAGGAAGGTCACGGCGATGGTCATGGTCGGTCGGTGTAGGCGAAGGCGGCGAACTGCGTCACTTGCAGCGGGTTGAAATTGTCGTCGCTCACGACCACCAGCAGGCGGCGGCCGTCAGGCAGCGGTGGGCCCCAGCACATGCCCTCGCTGTTGTCGAGGCGCGAGAGGCCGAGCGTGGCGAAGTCGGCCACGAGCGTCTTGGCGACCGGGCGGTGGTTGCCGGGCGCGAGGGCATCGATGGCGAGCACGTCGTCGGCGGCCCGGGTGTCGATCTCGTACAGGCGCAGCGAGTTGCCGGCGCCCGTGGCGTAAGCGCGTTCCAGCACCAGCATGCGGTGGGCGTCGAGCATCAGCACCTCGCTCACGCCGTTGTCGGCGTAGGTGCCCGGCACGAGCGGGCGCAGCGGGATGGCGTCGGGCACGTAGGCGATCTGGCGCACGGCGCGGCCGGTCGACAGGTCGACCTGGGTGAAGCGGCAGGGGCCACCGGGGGCGGAGGTGGTCGGGGTCGGGCCGTCCTGGATCAGGGCGTTTTCCATCGCGAGCCAGGCGGAGCGGTCGTCGGGCGCGAGGGCCAGGCCTTCGAACGTCAGGTTGTCGCGCGGGCCGCGGCGCTGGGTCGGGTCCGGGGCGAACATCGGCGGCAGGGTGAATTCGCGCAGAAAGCGACCGTCGCGCGCTGATTCATAAAGGGCGGGGCCGAAGCCGCGGGTAATGTCGCCTTCGCTGGTCCAGAGCAAGGTGCCGGCCGAGGGGCGCAGGCGCAGGGCTTCGGGGTCGGGAACGGGCAGGCCGGCGACCGCCTGGCGCCGCCCGGGCCAGGGGCCGCCACCGGGGCGTTGCAACTGAACAACGCCGGTGGGCTCGGGGGCGGCGTCGGCCGGCTGGGGCCATCTGGCGGTGTAGCAGCGCACGGGGGCCAGATCTGATCGGTCGTCGCTGAGAAGCAGGTACTCACCTTTGACCGGGTCGTAGTCGATGCCTGAGAGGCCGCCTGCCGTGGTGTTTTCTATAGAGCGTCGGTGCGCCCAGTGGGCTTCCCCCAAGCGCTGCAGCCGGCCGGTGTCCAGCACCGGTGCTGGACTGCCGCATCCCGCGAGTCCCAGTGATCCCAGCCCCAGCAGGCCCGCCCCGCCCGTCAGCAGGCGTCGGCGCCGCACAGAAGGCGGCGAAATGAGGGGGAGGTTGGGGGCGCGCACGCCACAAAGTCTAGCGGCAGTCGAAGTTCGTGTAATGAGGCAGTTGACATCCCCGGACATGGGTGCCACAATCGCGGGCTTCGCTTTCAAAAGGCGAAGCTTTCAGCCCAAAGCGGAAATGCCTCGAGTGGTTCGAGGTGTGGACGACGGGCCCAAGACTGACCGCGGTGTCTCCCTCCTGGAGGCTCATCGGTACAAGTTGGGAATATCAAGAAATGATCCAAACTGAATCCCGGCTCGAAGTGGCCGACAACACGGGCGCGAAATCCGTCCTGTGTATCAAGGTGCTCGGTGGCTCCAAGCGGCGTTACGCTAGCGTGGGCGACGTCATCAAGGTCAGCATCAAGGAAGCCGCTCCGCGTGGTCGCGTCAAGAAGGGCGAGATCTACAGCGCAGTGGTGGTCCGCACCGCCAAGGGCATCCGTCGTGCTGACGGTTCGCTCGTCAAGTTCGACGGCAATGCCGCCGTGCTGCTCAACGCCAAGCTGGAGCCTATCGGCACCCGCATCTTCGGACCGGTCACGCGCGAACTGCGCACCGAGAAGTTCATGAAGATCGTGTCGCTGGCACCCGAAGTTCTCTAAGGACACAACGCCATGAACAAGATTCGCAAAGGCGACCAGGTCATCGTGTTGGCCGGTCGTGACAAGGGCAAGCGCGGCGTCGTGTCGCTGCGCGCAGACGATTCGCATGTGATCGTCGACGGCATCAACCTCGTCAAGAAGCACACCAAGCCGAACCCCCTCAAGGGCACGACCGGTGGCATCGTCGAGAAGACCATGCCTATTCACCAATCCAACGTGGCGATCTTCAATGCTGCGACCGGCAAGGCCGATCGCGTGGGCATCAAGGTCACCCAAGGTGCCGACGGCAAGCGCGTGGCTGTTCGCGTCTTCAAGTCGAGCGGCGACGAAATCAAGTTCGCCTAAGAGGTACTCACATGGCACGTCTCCAACAACACTATCGCGAAAAGATCGCGAAAGACCTGACGGAAAAGTTCGGCTACAAGTCGCCGATGCAAGTTCCGCGTCTCACCAAGATCACCCTGAACATGGGTGTGGGTGAAGCAGTCGCCGACAAGAAGGTCCTCGACAACGCTGTCGCCGACCTGACCAAGATCGCTGGCCAGAAGCCTGTGGTCACCAAGTCGAAGAAGGCCATCGCCGGCTTCAAGATCCGCGAAAACCAGCCGATCGGCTGCATGGTCACGCTGCGTGGCGTGCACATGTACGAGTTCCTGGACCGTTTCGTCACCGTGGCCCTGCCCCGCGTGCGTGACTTCCGTGGTATCTCGGGTCGCGCATTCGACGGCCGTGGCAACTACAACATCGGCGTCAAAGAGCAGATCATTTTCCCTGAGATCGAGTACGACAAGGTCGACGCCCTGCGCGGTCTCAATATCAGCATCACGACGACGGCCAAGACCGACGAAGAAGCCAAGGCGCTTCTCGCTGGCTTCCGTTTCCCGTTCAAGAACTGAGGCGAACCATGGCCAAACAATCTTTGATCCAGCGCGAACTCAAGCGCGACAAGCTGGTTGCCAAGTTCGCTGCGAAGCACGCTGAGCTGAAGGCAATTTCCAACGACGCGAAGAAGAGCGACGAAGAGCGTGCAGTGGCCCGTCTGGCCCTGCAGAAGCTCCCGCGCAACGCGAACCCCACGCGCCAGCGCAACCGTTGTGCAATCACCGGTCGCCCCCGTGGCACCTTCCGTCAATTCGGTCTGGCTCGCGCCAAGATCCGTGAACTGGCTTTCGCTGGCGACATCCCCGGTGTCACCAAGGCCAGCTGGTAAGCCAGGCAGGAGCAAACAACATGAGCATGAGTGATCCCATTGCCGACCTGCTGACGCGTATCCGTAACGCGCAGATGGTGGCGAAGCCCACTGTGTCGATCCCGTCTTCCAAGGTGAAGGCTGCGATTGCACAAGTCCTGAAGGACGAAGGCTACATCGACGGCTTCGAAGTGAAGACCGATGCCGGCAAGTCCGAACTCGTCATCACGCTGAAGTACTACGCTGGCCGCCCGGTCATCGAACGTATCGAGCGCGTGAGCCGCCCCGGCCTGCGCGTCTACAAGGCCAGCGCTGCCATCCCGCAAGTCCAGAACGGCCTCGGCGTTGCGATCGTCACGACCCCCCAGGGCGTGATGACCGACCGCAAGGCTCGCGCTACCGGTGTCGGTGGCGAAGTTCTGTGCTACGTCGCCTAACCGAGACATCGAGGAGTTACTGAAATGTCCCGAGTAGGAAAAATGCCGGTCGCCATCCCCGCAGGTGTGGATGTGTCGATCAAGGAAGACCAGATCAGCGTCAAGGGCACGGGCGGCACGCTCAACCTGGCTCGCAATGCGCTGGTGAATGTCGTCAGCAATGACGGCAAGCTGAGCTTCGAGCCCGCCAACGAATCGCGTGAAGCGAATGCGATGAGCGGCACGATCCGTCAGCTGGTGAACAACATGGTGGTTGGCGTGACCAAGGGCTTCGAGAAGAAGCTCAACCTGGTCGGCGTCGGCTACAAGGCTGCAGCGTCCAACAACAAGTTGAACCTGCAAGTCGGTTACTCGCACCCGGTCAACATCGACATGCCGCAAGGCATCACGGTGACCACCGCGACCCCGACCGAAATCGTGATCAAGGGTGCTGACCGTCAGCGCGTTGGTCAAATCGCCGCTGAGATCCGCGCTGTTCGTCCGCCTGAGCCTTACAAGGGCAAGGGCATCCGTTATTCGGACGAGAAGATCGTGATCAAAGAGACCAAGAAGAAGTAAGGGGCAGCAAAATGATGTTGACCAAAAAAGCACAGCGTCTTCGCCGCTCGCGCCAGACCCGCATCCGCATTGCGACGCAGGGCGTGGCTCGCCTCACGGTGAACCGCACCAACCTGCACATCTATGCCACCGTCATCTCCGACGACGGCACCAAGGTGATCGCAACCGCATCGACCGCCGAAGCCGAAGTGCGCGCAGCACTCGGCGCCTCGGGCAAGGGTGGCAATGCCGCCGCTGCCACCGCCATCGGCAAGCGCATCGCTGAAAAGGCGAAGGCTGCCGGCGTCGAGAAGGTCGCTTTCGATCGCGCAGGTTTCGCCTACCACGGCCGCGTCAAGGCGCTGGCCGAGGCAGCCCGCGAAGCCGGTCTGCAGTTCTAATCGGACACGAGATTCAAAATGGCAAAGATTCAAGCAAGAACGCAGAACGAAGGTCCTGAGGACGGTTTGCGCGAGAAGATGATCGCGATCAACCGCGTCACCAAGGTGGTGAAGGGTGGTCGTATCCTCGGTTTCGCAGCACTGACCGTGGTCGGTGACGGTGAAGGCCGCGTCGGCATGGGCAAGGGCAAGTCGAAGGAAGTGCCTGCTGCCGTGCAGAAGGCAATGGAAGAAGCCCGTCGCAACCTGTTCAAGGCTGCGATCAAGAACGGCACGCTGCACCACCAGGTGCAAGGCCATCATGGTGCCGCCAGAGTCGTGATGTATCCGGCCCCCAAGGGTACCGGCATCATCGCCGGCGGCCCGATGCGCGCCGTGTTCGAAGTCATGGGCATCACCGACATCGTGGCCAAGAGCCATGGTTCGTCGAACCCCTACAACATGGTTCGCGCCACGCTCGACGGGTTGAAGAACTCGACGACGGCCGGCAATGTGGCTGCCAAGCGCGGTCTCACCGTCGAAGAAATCTTCGCCTGAGCGCAAGCTCTCGCAAGGCTGAAGGAAGCATTCAAATGACGCAACAACAAACCCTCAAGGTGCAGCTGGTGAAGAGCCCGATCGGCACCAAGGAATCGCATCGCGCGACCGTGCGTGGCCTCGGCCTGCGCAAGCTCAACAGCGTGAGCGAGCTGCAAGACACGCCCGCAGTGCGCGGCATGATCAACAAGATCAGTTATCTGGTCAAAGTTCTGTAAGAGAGACTGATATGGAACTCAATGGCATCAAGCCGGCAGCTGGCGCCAAGCACGCCAAGCGTCGCGTCGGCCGCGGTATCGGCTCCGGCATCGGCAAGACCGCAGGTCGCGGTCACAAGGGCCAGAAGTCGCGCGCAGGCGGTTTCCACAAGGTCGGCTTCGAAGGCGGTCAAATGCCGCTGCAGCGTCGCCTGCCGAAGCGTGGCTTCAAGTCGCACCTGCTGAAGTACAACGCCGAAGTCACGCTGACTGCTCTCGAGCAGCTCGGCCTGGCCGAAGTCGATGTCCTGGCACTGAAGCAAGCCGGCCTCGTGGGCCAGCTCGCCAAGGTCGTCAAGATCATCAAGACCGGTGAGCTCACCAAGGCCGTCAAGCTGACGGGCGTGGGTGCGACCGCTGGTGCCAAGGCTGCGATCGAAGCAGCCGGTGGCAGCTTCGCCTGATCACCTTCGGACTGAAAGAAGTTCTTCGTGGCAACTAACGCGGCAACGATCGCAAAAACGGGCAAGTTCGGCGACCTCCGTCGTCGGCTCGTCTTTTTGCTGCTCGCGCTCGTGGTCTATCGGATTGGCGCGCACATTCCTGTGCCGGGTATCAACCCGGACCAGCTGGCAGCGTTGTTCCAGGGCCAGCAGGGCGGCATTCTGAGCCTGTTCAACATGTTCTCGGGCGGGGCGCTGTCGCGTTTCACCGTGTTCGCGTTGGGGATCATGCCGTACATCTCGGCGTCGATCATCATGCAGCTGATGACCTACGTGCTTCCTACCTTCGAGCAATTGAAGAAGGAAGGCGAGGCCGGTCGCCGCAAGATCACGCAGTACACGCGCTATGGCGCGCTCGGCCTGGCTCTGTTCCAGTCGTTCAGCATCGCAGTGGCCCTCGAATCGTCGGCTGGTCTGGTGATCGCCCCCGGTTTCGGCTTCCGCCTGACCGCCATGGTGAGCCTGACCGCTGGTTCGATGTTCCTGATGTGGCTCGGCGAGCAGATCACCGAACGCGGCCTGGGCAACGGCATCTCGATCCTGATCTTTGCAGGTATCGCGGCCGGTCTCCCGGGTGCCATCGGTGGCCTGGCTTCGCTGGTGACGACCGGTGCGATGAACCCCATCGTCGCGCTCTTCATCATCGCTGTCGTGGTGCTGGTCACTTACTTCGTGGTGTTCGTGGAACGCGGTCAGCGCAAGATCCTCGTGAACTATGCGCGGCGCCAGGTTGGCAACAAGGTCTACGGCGGTCAGTCGTCGCACCTGCCCCTGAAGCTGAACATGGCCGGTGTGATTCCTCCGATCTTCGCGTCGTCGATCATTCTGCTGCCGGCAACGGTGGTGGGCTGGTTCAGCGCTGGTGACGGTGGCTTCCGCTGGATCAAGGACATCGCCAGCGCATTGCGTCCGGGCGAGCCGATCTACGTGCTGCTGTACGCTGCTGCGATCGTTTTCTTCTGCTTCTTCTACACGGCACTCGTGTTCAACAGCAAGGAAACGGCCGATAACCTGAAGAAGAGTGGTGCGTTCATTCCTGGCATTCGCCCGGGTGACCAGACCGCTCGCTATATCGACAAGATTCTGGTTCGCCTGACGTTGGCCGGCGCGGTGTACATCACCTTCGTCTGCCTGCTGCCCGAGTTCCTGATCCTGAAGTACAACGTGCCGTTCTACTTCGGTGGTACCTCCCTGCTGATCATCGTGGTCGTCACGATGGACTTCATGGCCCAGGTGCAAAACTACATGATGTCCCAGCAGTACGAATCGCTGCTGAAGAAGGCTAACTTCAAGACATCGTAGGGCTGTGTTTCAGTATTGAGTCCGGGCGGTAGACCGCCACGTTAAACAGTTTTAGGAGAATGAAATGAGAGTTTCGGCTTCGGTCAAAACCATCTGCCGTAATTGCAAGGTCATCCGCCGTAAAGGTGTGGTGCGTGTGATTTGCACCGACCCGCGCCACAAGCAGCGCCAGGGTTGATTGAAGAGTATTAGAGGACGCACATGGCACGTATTGCTGGCATCAACATCCCGCCGCACAAGCACGCTGAAATCGGCCTGACCGCCATTTTCGGTATCGGTCGCACCCGCGCCCGTCAAATCTGCGAAGCGAGCGGCATCGAATATTCGAAGAAGATCAAGGATCTGACCGACGCTGATCTCGAAAAGATCCGCGACCAGATCGCTCTGTTCACGATCGAAGGCGATCTGCGTCGCGAGACGACGATGAACATCAAGCGTTTGATGGACATCGGCTGCTATCGCGGCTTCCGTCACCGTCGCGGCCTGCCGATGCGCGGCCAGCGCACGCGCACCAACGCCCGCACCCGCAAGGGTCCGCGCAAGGCTGCGCAGTCCCTGAAGAAATAAGGATAGACAAGCATGGCTAAAGCACCTGCAAACAACGCCGCACAGCGCGTTCGCAAGAAGGTTCGCAAGAACGTTGCGGACGGTATCGCCCACGTGCATGCCTCGTTCAACAACACCATCATCACGATCACCGATCGCCAGGGCAACGCCCTGTCGTGGGCTTCGTCGGGTGGCCAGGGCTTCAAGGGCTCGCGCAAGTCGACCCCGTTCGCTGCGCAGGTCGCTTCCGAAGTGGCCGGCCGTGCTGCTGTCGAACAAGGTATCAAGAACCTCGACGTCGAGATCAAGGGCCCCGGTCCTGGTCGCGAGTCGTCGGTGCGCGCCCTGGCTGCGCTCGGCATCCGGATCAATTCCATTGCCGACGTGACGCCGGTTCCGCACAACGGCTGCCGTCCCCAGAAGCGTCGCCGCATCTGATCGTCAGTCCGCAAGGCGCAGCCAGCTTTCGAGCGGCTGCGCATTTGTTTTTTCACTAAGCCCACCGCCATCGGCACATTCGCCGACGGCTCCCGCAGGCAACTGCGGCAGATGACACCAAGGAAATACCGTGGCACGTTACCTCGGCCCCAAGGCCAAACTTTCCCGCCGTGAAGGCACCGACCTGTTCCTGAAGAGCGCCCGCCGTTCGATCCAGGACAAGGCCAAGTTCGACTCCAAGCCCGGCCAGCACGGTCGCACCTCGGGTCAGCGCACCTCCGACTACGGTCTGCAGCTGCGTGAGAAGCAGAAGGTCAAGCGCATGTACGGCGTGCTCGAGAAGCAGTTCCGCCGCTACTTCGAAGAAGCCGATCGCCGCCGTGGCAACACCGGCGCCAACCTGCTGTTCATCCTTGAGTCGCGCCTGGACAACGTGGTCTACCGCATGGGCTTCGGCTCGACGCGCGCCGAAGCACGCCAGCTCGTGTCGCACAAGGCGATCACCGTGAACGGCCAGTCGGTCAACATCCCGTCGTACCTGGTCAAGACCGGTGACGTGATCGCCGTGCGCGAAAAGTCGAAGAAGCAGAACCGCATTGTCGAAGCGCTGCAACTCGCCCAACAAGTCGGCATGCCGGCATGGGTCGATGTGAACGCCGACAAGGCCGAAGGCACCTTCAAGAAGGTCCCGGATCGCGACGAATTCGCAGCCGACATCAACGAATCGCTGATCGTCGAACTGTATTCGCGTTGATTTTCTCTACCCGCCTGCGCGTCTTTGCGCCGGCGGGAGATTGATATTGTTGTTCACGTTCCTGCTCCGCACTCTGTTGCGGATCAGGCGCTTCACCAGCCTTACCGGTGTAACGAGCCGGGGGTATTGAGAGGAAGTCTGCATGCAAACCACCCTGCTGAAACCCAAGACCATCCAGGTCGAGCAACTTGCCGCCAACAAGGCCAAGGTCACGCTCGAACCTTTCGAGCGCGGCTACGGCCACACGCTCGGCAACGCGCTGCGTCGCGTTCTGCTGTCGTCCATGGTCGGCTACTCGGCCACCGAAGTCACGATCGCTGGCGTTCTGCATGAGTACTCGTCGATCGACGGCGTGCAGGAAGATGTCGTCAACATCCTGCTGAATCTCAAGGGCGTGGTGTTCAAGCTCCACAACCGCGACGAAGTCACGCTGAGCCTGCGCAAGGACGGCGAAGGCCCGGTCCTCGCATCGGACATCCAGACCCCGCACGACGTCGAGATCATCAACCCTGACCACGTGATCGCGCACCTGTCGCAAGGCGGCAAGCTCGACATGCAGATCAAGGTCGAAAAGGGTCGCGGCTATGTGCCCGGCACGATGCGCCGCTACGCTGACGAGCCGACCAAGTCGATCGGCCGTATCGTTCTGGACGCGTCGTTCTCGCCCGTCAAGCGCGTGAGCTACACCGTCGAAAGCGCCCGTGTCGAACAGCGTACCGACCTGGACAAGCTGCTGGTCGAGATCGAGACCAACGGTGCGATCAGCGCCGAAGATGCGGTTCGCGCATCGGCTAAAATCCTGGTTGAACAGCTCGCCGTGTTTGCGCAGCTCGAAGGCGGCGAACTCGCTGCATTCGATGCACCCGCACCGCGCAGCGCCCAGCAATTCGATCCGATCCTGCTGCGCCCTGTCGACGAACTCGAACTGACGGTGCGTTCGGCCAACTGCCTGAAGGCCGAAAACATCTACTACATCGGTGACCTGATCCAGCGCACCGAAAACGAGCTGCTCAAGACCCCGAACCTGGGTCGCAAGTCGCTCAACGAAATCAAGGAAGTCCTCGCTTCGCGCGGTCTGACCCTTGGTATGAAGCTTGAAAGCTGGCCGCCGGCCGGTCTCGACAAGCGTTGATTTTTGTTTGAATTGAGCCCCTGAGGGCTCGTGCCCGGGCAGTACCTGATACGGCTGCCTGTTTAATAAAGTAAAGGAAAAGCACCATGCGTCACGGACACGGACTTCGCAAACTCAACCGCACCAGCTCGCACCGCCTTGCGATGCTGCAGAACATGATGAATTCGCTCATCGAGCACGAAGTCATCAAGACCACGGTCCCCAAGGCCAAGGAACTGCGCCGCGTCATCGAACCGATGATCACGCTCGCCAAGAAGCCCACGCTCGCCAATAAGCGCCTGGCCTTCGACCGCCTGCGCAGCCGCGACAGCGTCGTCAAGCTCTTCGGCGAACTCGGCCCGCGTTTCGCAGCGCGTCCGGGCGGCTACACCCGCATCCTGAAGATGGGTTTCCGCGTGGGCGACAATGCCCCGATGGCGCTCGTCGAACTGGTCGACCGTGCTGAAATTAAAGATGCTGGCGCTGAGCAAAACGCCGCTGAATAAGCTATAATTTATACTTGCCGCGCGATGGAGCAGCCTGGTAGCTCGTTGGGCTCATAACCCAAAGGTCGCAAGTTCAAATCTTGCTCGCGCAACCAATTTAAAAGGCCCTTTGAGAAATCAAAGGGCCTTTTTCTTTGGCCGAATTCTTTTGGAAATTCGTGGTCGAGATTCGACGCAAAAGAAAGCCCTCGTGAAGAGGGCTTTTCTGTTTCTGGGCCGGCCCGCAAAGAGGCCGGCTTCGAGAACGTGCGCAGCGAAGGCGCCTGAGGGACTGCGCCTGGCGCGCAGCCCACTCAGATCAGTCCGGAATGACCGCCGTGACCTCGATCTCCACCTTCGCGCGGTGCTCCACCAGCGCCGCCACCTGCACGCAGGTCATGGCCGGGAAGTTGCGGCCCAGCGCGTCGCGGTAGACCGGGCCGAGCTCGGACAGGCGACGGCTGTACTCGTCGCGGTCCGTCACGTACCAGGTCATGCGCACCATGTGCTCGGGGCCGGCGCCGGCTTCGCGCAGCACCTCGGCGATGTTGCGCAGCGCCTGGCCGCACTGGTCGATGAAGTCGTCGGATTCGAACTGCTGCTGGGCATTCCAGCCGATCTGGCCGCCGACGAACACTTGCGTGCCGCGCGCGGCGATGCCGTTTGCATAGCCCTTCGGGGGCAGCCAGCCGGGAGGCTGAATGAGTTTGTTCGTCATGATGATGGTGTCTCGCTGTTGAGTTGTCTCAATTTGAAGCGCTGGAGTTTGCCGGTTTCGGTGCGCGGCAGCGCCGTCACGAACTCGATCTCCCGCGGGTACTTGAAGGGGGCGATGGTGGCTTTCACGTGGTCCTGAAGCGCCTTCGCCATCGCTGCATCGCCGGTGTTGCCGGGCTTGAGCACGCAGAAGGCTTTCACGATCATGCCGCGGTCGGCGTCGGGCTTGCCGATCACGCCGCACTCGGCCACGGCCGGGTGCTTGAGCAGCGCGTCTTCCACTTCCGGGCCGCCGACGTTGTAGCCGGCCGTGATGATCATGTCGTCCGCACGCGCCTGATAGAAGAAGTAGCCGTCATCATCCTGCACGAACGAGTCGCCGGGGTAGTTCCAGCCGTTCTTCACGTAGTCGGCCTGGCGCGCGTCGTCGAGGTAGCGGCAGCCGACCGGCCCTTGCAGCGCCAGCTTGCCGACCGTGCCGCGCGGCACTTCGTTGCCCTGGTCGTCGACCACCTTCGCCGTGAACCCCGGCACCGCCTTGCCGACGGCGCCGCGGCGCACGTCGTCGCCGGCGGCCGAGATGTAGATGTGGAACACCTCGGTGCCGCCGATGCCGTCGAGCATCTCGATGCCAGTGGTGTCCTTCCAGAGTTGGCGCGTGGCGTCGGGAAGCGCCTCGCCTGCGCTCACGCAGATGCGCAGGCTTGGCGCTCCGTGCTGCCGGACGAAGGGCGCCATCTGGCGATAGAAGGTGGGCGCGGTGTAGCAGAGGGTCGCGCCGACCTCGTTGATGAGTTTCACGAGCGCTTCGGGCGAGAACGATCCGTCCGGGAAGTACACCGACGCACCGGCCCACATCGGGAAGATCAGCAGACCGCCGAGCCCGAAGGTGAAGGCCAGCGGCGGCGTGCCGACCACGATGTCGTCGCTGCGCGCGCGCAGCACGTGGCGCGGCCAGGTCTGGCACATGGCGACCACGTCGCGGTGCGTGGTGACGGGCGCCTTGGGCTTGCCCGTGGTGCCGGAGGTGAAGGCGAGCAGCGCGATGTCGTCGGCCGCCGTGGGGCAGGCGGGGAACACGCCGCTTTTGCCGGCCGCGCGTGCCGACAGTGAATCCGGGGCATCAGGTTGGTTGAAGGCAATCACCGTAGCGAGCACCGGGTGCGCCTGCTGTGCAGTCACCAGCTCCTCGAGCAGGCGGCCTTCGCACAGCGCGGCCACGGGCTGCGCTTTCTCGATGATCTCGCCGAGCTCCTTGGCGCGCAGCAGCGGCATCGTCGCCACTGCGATCAGCCCGGCCTTGACCACGGCCAGCCACGACAGCGCCATCCACACCGAGTTGCCGCCGCGCAGCAGCACGCGGTTGCCAGGCACCAGCCCGAGATCCTCGACCAGCACCTGGGCGATGCGGTTCACCTCGACGCCCGCCTGGGCGTAGGTGAGCACGCCGGCGGGCGAGCGCAGCATCGGCCGGTCGCCGAAGCCCTTGGCGACCGCCTTGTCCAGCAGCTCCTCGACCAGGTTCAGCTGGTCGGGGAACTGCAGCTCGGGCAGGTCGTAGCGAAAGACCGGCAACTGCGCAGCAGGCGGCAGGCGGTCATGAACGAAGCGATCGACTTGGGCAGACACGATTTCACCCCCGCAAAACGGATTTGCCGATGATCAGTTGCTGGACTTCCGTCGCGCCTTCGTAAATGCGCAGCGAGCGGATGTCCCGGTACAGGCTTTCGATCTTGGTGCCGACCTTCACGCCGAGGCCCCCATGCATCTGCAGCGCCATGTCGATCACGCGGCTCGCGTTCTCGGTGGCGCACATCTTGGCCATGGCGGCAGCCGCCGACACATCGCCGACCGCCGGCGCGCCACGGCGCTCGGCGTCGTCGCGCATCCACGCGGCGCGGTAGGTCAGCAGCGCGGCGCTGTCGATCAGCGCGGCCATCTCGCCGAGCTTGGCCTGCGTGAGCTGGAAGTCGGCCAGCGTCTGGCCGAACATGCGGCGGCCCTTGGCATGCGCGATGGCTTCGGCCAGTGCACGGCGTCCCATGCCGAGTGCGGCGGCAGCCACCGACGCGCGGAAGATGTCGAGCGTGCGCATCGCGAGCTTGAAGCCGCCGTTCAGCGTGCCCAGCTGCGCCGTGCGCGGCACGATGCAGTTGTCGAAGCGCAAGGTGGCCAGCGGGTGCGGCGCCATCACGTCGATGTGGGCCGAGGTGTCGAGCCCCGGCGTCGTCGCGTCGACGATGAACACCGTGATGCCGCGCGTGCCAGCCGTGGGATCGGTCTTCGCGAACACGCAGTAGAAGTCGGCGATGCCGCCGTTGCTGATCCAGGTCTTCTCGCCGTTCAGGCACCAGCCGTCGGCGGTGGGCTCGGCGCGCATCGCCATCGCTGCCACGTCGGAGCCGGCCTCGGGTTCGCTGAGCGCGAAAGCCGCGATCTTCTTGCCCTGGCCCACGGCTGTGAGGTACTGCGACTGCTGCTCGGGCGTGCCGTCCAGCGTGATCGCGCCACTGCCCAGGCCTTGCATCGCGAACGCGAAGTCGGCCAGTGGCGAGTGGTAGCCGAGCGTTTCGCGCAGCAGCACGAGCGCGCGCGAATCGAGGCGTTCGAGCGCGCCGCCGGCACTGCCGGGCACCGCGTAGCGCAGCCAGCCGGCGTCGCCGAGACGGCGCACCCACTCGCGGCAGGCGGCGCGGTCGTCGCGCTCATCGATCTCCTGGGCGGCGCACCAGGGCAGCAGGTCGTTGGCGAGCGCGCGGTGCGCGTCGTCGAAGAACGGCAGCGCGAGGTGCGCGGTCGAAGGTGGGGCGGGGATCTTGGTCATCATGATGCGCGTCAGTCTCCGCCGAACACCGGCTTGCGCTTGGCCGCGAAGGCCTCGTAGGCGCGTTTGAAGTCTTCGGTCTGCATGCAGATCGCCTGCGCCTGCGCTTCGGCCTCGATGGCCTGGTCGATGGTCATCGACCACTCTTGCGCGAGCATGGTCTTGGTCATGCCGTGCGCGAAGCTCGGGCCTTCGGCCAGGTCGCGCGCCACCTTGGTGGCGGCGTCGAGCAGCGAGGCGCTGTCGTGCAGTGCGTTGAAGAAGCCCCAGGCCTGGCCTTCTTCGGCGGTCATGGCGCGGCCGGTGAACAGCAGCTCCGAAGCGCGGCCCTGGCCGATCACGCGCGGCAGCAGTGCGCAGGCGCCCATGTCGGCGCCGGCCAGACCCACGCGGGTGAAGAGGAACGCGGTGCGCGTGGCGGGCGTGCCGTAGCGCAGGTCGCAGGCCAGCGCGATCATCGCGCCGGCGCCGGCGCACACACCGTCGATGGCACCGACGATGGGCTGCGGGCAGTTGCGAATGGCCTTCACGAGGTCACCCGTCATGCGCGTGAACTCGAGCAACTCGGGCATGCGCATGCCGGTGAGCGGGCCGATGATTTCATGCACGTCGCCGCCCGAGCAGAAGTTGCCGCCGGCGCCGGTGATGACGATCACCTTCACGTCGGTCGCGTAGGTCAGCGCGCGGAACAGGTCGCGCAGCTCGGCGTACGAGTCGAAGGTCAGCGGGTTCTTGCGCTCGGGGCGGTTCAGCGTGATGGTGCCGACGCCGGCCTCGAAACGCCAGGCAAAGTGCTCGGCCTTGTAGTCGGCCTTGGGTTCGAATTGCGCGCGCATGGGATTGCTTGCGCCGATGTAGTGCTTCATGCGGTCTCCGCCAATTGGCTGCTGTGTGAATGTTGCTTGACCTTGCCGAGCAGCTTGTGAAGCTGCGCGATCTCCTTGGGGGCGAGGCTTGAAAAAGCCTCGACGATCCAGTCTTCGTGCTGCTGCGCCATCTCGTTGAAGAGCTTGCGTCCGCGCGGTGTGAGGCGCACGCGCCAGGCGCGGCGGTCGCCTTCGACGTTGATGCGCTCCACCAGCCCTTCGGTCACGAGCTGGTCGGTGATGCCGGTGACGTTGCCACCCGTGACCATCATGCGGCGCGAGAGCTCGTTCATCTTCAGGCCGTCGGGCGAGCGCTCGAGTTGCGACATGAGATCGAAGCGCGGCAGCGTGGTGGCGAACTGCGCACGCAGTCCGTTGCGCACCTGCTTTTCCACCAGCTGCGTGCAGGTCAGCATGCGCAGCCAGAGGCGCAGCGCCTCGGGGTGCTCGCTGTGGGCGCGTGCTTCGAGGTCCATGTCAGTGGGTCTCTTCGGTGTCGGCCGCGCGGCCTGCGGCGGCGGTGGCCGCGGCGATCTGCTGCTGCTTGGCGATCTCGCGGTACATCTGGTCGCGGCCGCTCAGGTACTGCTTGGGCCAGTCGACGTCGCGGCTTTGCAGCTTGGCGGCTTCGTGCAGCGTCCAGGCGGGGTCGGCCAGGTGCGGGCGCGCCACGGCGCACAGGTCGGCGCGGCCGGCCGCGATGATGCTGTTGGCCTGGTCGGCGTCGGTGATGGCGCCCACCGCGATGGTCGAGATGCCGACCTCGTTGCGGATGCGGTCCGCGAACGGCGTCTGGTACATGCGGCCGTACACGGGCTTGGCGTCGCGCGTGGTCTGGCCGGAAGACACGTCGATGAAGTCGGCACCGGCCTCCTTGAAGAGGCGCGCGACCACCACGGCGTCGGCATCGGTGTTGCCGCCGGGCGCCCAGTCGTGTGCCGAGATGCGCACGCTCATCGGCTGGTCGGCCGGCCACACGGCGCGCATCGCGCGGAACACTTCGAGCGGGTAGCGGCAGCGTGCTTCGATGCCGCCGCCGTACGCGTCGGTGCGCTGGTTGGTGAGCGGGCTGATGAAGGCCGACAGCAGGTAGCCGTGCGCGCAGTGCAGCTCGAGCCAGTCGAAGCCGCATTCGACGGCGCGGCGCGTCGAATCGACGAACTGGTCGCGCAGCGTGTCCATCTCGGCGCGCGTGATCGCGGCCGGCAGCTGGTTCTGTTCGCCATAGGGCAGGGCGCTCGCGCCGAGCACCGGCCAGTTGCCGCTTGCTAGCGGCTCGTCGGTGCCTTCCCAGCCCACGCGCGTCGAGCCTTTGGGACCGCTGTGGCCGAGCTGGATCGCGATCTTCGCGCTCGACTGCGTGTGCACGAAGTCGACGATGCGTTTGAACGCCGCCTGCTGCGTGTCGTTGTACAGGCCCGTGCAGGCTGGCGTGATGCGGCCTTCGGGCGTCGGGCTCGTCATCTCGACGCACACCATCGCGGCGCCGCCGAGGGCGCGTGCGCCCAGGTGCACCAGCAGGAAATCTTGCGGCACGCCGTCGACTGCGCTGTAGGTGGCCATCGGCGAAACCACGATGCGGTTCTTGAGTTCGAGGCTGCGCACCTTCAGCGGCATCAGCATCGGCGCCATCGCCTTGCCGCCCGCGAGCCACTGCTCGTAGCCGCCGAGCCATTGCGTGTCGCGCACGCGCAGGTTCTCGTGGCTGATGCGCTGCGAGCGCGTGAGCAGCGAGTACGCGAACTGCTCGATCTCCATGCCCGTGTAGCGCGGCACGTTCTCGAACCATTCGGTGGAGTTGCGCGCGGCGTTCTGGATCTTCAGCACCTCGACGCTGCGGCGGGCTTCATAGCCTTCGAGCACATGGTCGAGCGTGCCGCCCTGTTCGAATTCGTTGGCCAGGTCGATCGCGTCTTCGAGCGCGAGCTTGGTGCCCGAGCCGATCGAGAAATGCGCCGTGTGCGCGGCATCGCCCATGAGCACCACGGGCACCGAACGGCCGTCGACGTCGATGCGGTGCGTCCAGCGCTCGCACACCACGCGCGGAAAGCGAATCCAGTTGGCCGAGCCGCGCAGGTGCGTGGCGTTGCTGATGAGCGCGTGGCCGCCCAGGTACTTGGCGAACAGCTTCTCGCAGAAGGCGACGGCCTCGGGCTGCTCCATCTGGTCGAGGCCGTGGGCCTTCCACACGGCTTCGGGCGTCTCGACGATGAAGGTCGAGGTCTTGTCATCGAACTGGTAGGCATGCGCCTGGAACCAGCCGTGCTCCGTTTCTTCGAAGGCGAAGGTGAAGGCGTCGAAGGTCTGGTGCGTGCCCAGCCATACGAAGCGGCAGTTGCGCAGATCGACGTCGGGCTTGTACACATCGGCGTAGCGCTGGCGGATGCGGCTGTTGAGTCCGTCGCTCGCAATCACGAGGTCGGCCTTGTACTGCGCGGCAATCGCCTGGTCGTCGGTGGCGTCGGTTTCGAAGACCAGTTCCACGCCGAGTTCGAGGCAGCGTTCCTGCAGGATGTTCAGCAGGCGCTTGCGGCCGATGCCGCAGAAGCCGTGGCCGCCCGAGCGCACCTGGCGGCCCTTGAAGAAGACCTGGATGTCGTCCCAGTGGTGGAACTCGTTGCCGATGAGCGCGGCCGTGGGGCCGTCGGCCGCGCGCAGGTTGCCCAGCGTCTGGTCGCTCAGCACCACGCCCCAGCCGAAGGTGTCGAAGGGGCGGTTTCGCTCCACCACCGTGATCTGCAGCGCCGGGTTGCGGGCCTTCATCAGCAGGGCGAAATACAGGCCGGCCGGACCCCCACCGATGCACAGGATGCGCTGGAGGTCCGAGGCGGGCGCGAGGCGGGGGGTGGTCAAGCTGTTCATGGTTGAATAGTTTAGGCATAAACGATCTGTTGTCAACGAGGGGTTCTCAGCAGAGGCCCGACCCGCTCGCCGGTGCGATGTCATGCAAATTCTTGGAAAAATCAATACCATGGCCCCATGCAACACTTGATACCCAAGATCGAGTCGCAGCTGGCCTCGCTGCCCGTGCCCATCGCACTGGAGTTGCCCGACGGGCGCCGGGTCGCCCAGGCGGGTTCACGCGTGACGCTGGCTTTCAAGGAGTGGTCGGTGCTGGCCAAGCTGGCCGGCCGGCAGGTCGGGGCCCTCGGCGAGGCCTACGTCGAGGGCAAGGTGCAGATCGAGGGCGCCATGCGCGACCTGATCGACGCCACCGTCGGCCTGTTGCCCGGCAACCCCGCCGAGACCGACACCAGCTGGTGGAGCCGCCTGCAGCACCGCGCCAAGTCGCGCGGCTCGCACTCGCTGCGCAAGGACGCCGCGCAGATCGAGTTCCACTACGACGTCTCCGACGATTTCTACGCGCTGTGGCTCGACCCGCGCCGCGTCTATTCATGCGCCTACTTCCGCACGCCCGAGCTCACGCTGGCGCAGGCGCAGGAAGCCAAGCTCGACCACATCTGCCGCAAGCTCATGTTGCAGCCCGGCGAGCGCTACCTCGACGTCGGCTCGGGCTGGGGCGCGCTGCTGCTGTGGGCGGCCGAGCACTACGGCGTGGACGCCACCGGCATCACGCTGTCAAAGAACCAGCATGCGCATGTGCAGCGGCTCATCGAAGAAAAAGGGCTGCAGGGCCGCGTGCGCGTGGAGCTGCGCGACTACCGCGAGCTGCCCGACGACCAGCCCTTCGACAAGATCTCGTCGGTGGGCATGTTCGAGCACGTGGGCGCGGCCAACATGCCGACCTACTTCCGCAAGATTCACACGCTGCTCAAGCCGGGCGGGCTGGTGCTCAACCACGGCATCACCTCGGGCGAGCTGAACTACCGCCAGCTCGGTGCGGGCATGGGCGACTTCATCGAGAAGTACATCTTCCCCGGCGGCGAGCTGCTGCATGTGACGCACGTGCTGCGCGAGACCGCGGCGGCCGGGCTGGAGATGGTCGACACCGAGAGCCTGCGCCCGCATTACGCGCGCACGCTGTGGGCCTGGTCGGATGCGCTCGAGGCGCAGCTCGATGCCGCGCGCGAGGTGCTGGGTCGCAGCGGTGGCCGCCAGGGCGAGAACGCCGAGCGCGTGCTGCGTGCCTACCGCCTGTACCTCGCGGGCTCGGCGATGAGCTTCGAGCAGGGCTGGATCTCGCTGCACCAGATGCTGTCGACAAAGCCTGACGGCAATGTAGGGCGCGCAGGTGTCTTGCGCGGCGCGCAATCGGTGTACCCTTTTGCCCGTGACTACATCTACAAATAAGTGAGGACACCAGCACCATGCTCTACCGCTTCAAATCCCGGGCTGCCCCTGATTTCGTGATGCTCGAGGTGCATGCGCGCCAACTGCTCGACATCGTCGGCAAGCCGGCCGCGCCGCAGGGCATCATCACGGTCGAGCAGATTCCCGGCGCCATCGCCGCCCTCGAGGCCGCACTGGCCCGCGAAAGCACCAAGCCCGCCGCGCACAACCACGACGACCACGCCGTGGAAGGCCACGACGCCGACGCAGAGAAGCAGCATGTCGGCCTGCACCAGCGCGCCGCGCCGCTGCTGCACATGCTCAAGGACTCACAGGCCGAGAGCAAGGATGTGACCTGGGGGACCTGAGCCCCCCGGCTCGTGATCAGTCCACCTTTGCGCCGGACTCTTTCACGACTTTTGCCCACTTCACGTGCTCACTCGCAATGAGCTTCGTGAAGTCTGCCGGCGAATTGCCGCTCGGGATCGCGCCCTGGGCCAGCATCTTTTCCTTGATCGCCGGCGTGCCCAGCGACTTCGCGACTTCCTGCTGGATGCGGTTCACGATCTCGGGCGACGTGCCAGCCGGCGCCAGCAACCCGAACCATGAGCTCGCCTCGTAGCCCTTGAGCGCAGGGCCGCCGGCTTCTTCCACCGTCGGAATGTCGGGCAGCGCGGGCGAGCGCTGCGAACTGGTCACGGCCAGCGCCGTGAGCTTGCCGCCCTTGATCTGCGCCATCGACGAAGGCAGGTTGTCGTACATCACATCGGCATTGCCGCCCACCATGTCCAGCAGCGCCGGGCCCGAGCCCTTGTACGGGATGTGGGCCATGAAGGTGCCGGTCATGCTCTTGAAGAGTTCGCCTGCCAGGTGGATCGAGGTGCCGCTGCCGCTCGATGCCATGTTCAGCTTGCCGGGGTTGGCCTTGGCGTACTTGATGAAATCCTGCACGTTGTGGATGTTCAGCTTCTTGGCTGTTTCGGCGTTCATCTCCATCACGTTCGGCACCGCGGCCACCAGCGTGATGGGCGCGAAGTCCTTGATCGGGTCGAAGGGCAGCTTGGGGTACAGCGCGCGGTTGATGCCGTGCGTGCCCACCGTGCCCATCAGCAGCGTGTAGCCGTCGTTGGCCGAGCGCGCGACGATCTCGGCGCCCACGTTGCCGCCGGCGCCTGCGCGGTTGTCCACGATGAACTGCTGGCCGAAGGCCTTCGAGAGTTCGGGCGCCACCGCGCGCGCCAGGATGTCGGTGGTGCCGCCGGCCGCGAAGGGCACGACGATGCGCACCGGCTTGGTCGGCCAGGTGCCTTGGGCGTGCGCGGCGCCGCCCAGCAGCGCGAGGGTGGCCGCCGCCGTGGCGACCAGTGCGAAGCGGCGGGTAGATGAAGCGGTGGAAGAAGAGCGGGAGATAGAAGTCATGCGCGTCTTTGTACAGGGGGGCGTCGCAGGCGTCGCGGGTAAAAACCCCGGCCTGTGAGGGTGGATGTCGCTCAACCCACCTGCATCCGCTGCGCGAACTGCGCCTCGCGAAAACGCGCCAGCACGAAGTCGACGAACACCCGCGTCTTGGGCGGCAGCAGCTTCTTGCTCGGGTAGTAGATCCACACGGCGCCCGAATCCTGGTACCACGCGGGCAGCAGCCGCACCAGCGCGCCGCTGCGCAGGCCGCGTTCCACGAAAGGCATCGGCAGCATCGCCACGCCGAGCCCCAGCAGCGCCGCCTGCGCGATCGCCTCGGGGTCGTTGAAGATCGCGCGCGGGCGCGTCGGCAACTCGACCATGGTTTCCTCGCCGCTCGCATGCCGCAGCGTCCACGGCCGCAGCCGGCCCGTGGGCGAGGAGCGGCGCAGCAGCACGTCGAAGCGCGCCAACTCGGCCGGATGCGCGGGCAGCGCGCGCCCCGCCAGGTAGGCCGGCGCCGCCACCGCGACCACATGGATGCGCGCCAGCTCGCGCGCCACCACGCCGGGCGACAGCGCGATGCCGCCGCCGATGGCCGCGTCGAAGCCCTCGCCGATCAGATCCACCTGCTGGTTGTCGAAATGCCAGTCGGGCACGATGCCCGGGTAGCGCGCCAGAAAGTCGCCCATGAACGGCAGCACGTGCTCGCGCCCGAAGGCCTGGCCCATGCTCACCTTGAGCGTGCCCGAGGGCTGGCCGTCGTCTTGCGCAAGGCCCGCCACCGCGTCCTGCAGCGTGGCCAGCGCGCCGCCGACCTGCGCCAGGAAGCGCTCGCCGGCCTCGGTCAGCGTGAGCCGCCGCGTGCTGCGCTGGAACAGCCGCACGCCCAGCCGCGCCTCGAGCCGCGCCACGTTCTTGCTGACCGCTGCCGGCGTCAGCCCCAGGCGCCGCGCGGCCGCCGAGAAGCTGCCGCCCTCGGCGCTCTGCACGAAGGATTCGAGGTGATTGAGCGGTTCCATGCCGCGATTCTGGCGCTCATCTTCAACTTTGGGTTGAATCTGATCGGGCCGATTGATGGCTACCGCAAAGGGAATGGAATTCCGACACTGAAGGCCTTCCTCCTCCAACTGATCGGAAAAATCATGGCTTCCACCTCTGTGTCCTCTTCGTCGTCTTCTCCCGTCCTGGCCGGCAAGGTCGCCTTCGTCACCGGCGGCTCGCGCGGCATCGGCGCCGCCATCGTGCGCCGGCTGGCGCGCGACGGCGCGGCCGTGGCCTTCACCTACGTCAGTGCCCAGGCCGAGGCCGAGAAGCTCGCCGGCGAAATCCAGGCCGCCGGCGGCCGCGCGCTGGCCATCCGTGCCGACGCCGGCGACGCCGCCGCGCTGACGGCCGCCATTGCCCAGGGCGCGCGCGCTTTCGAGCGCCTCGACATCCTGGTGAACAACGCCGGCGTGTACCTTGGCGGCGAGCTCGACACCTTCTCGCTCGACGACTTCGACCGCACCATCGACGTCAACGTGCGCGCCACCTTCGTGGCCGTCCAGGCTGCCGCGCGCCACATGGGCGACGGCACGGGTCGCATCGTCAACATCGGCAGCATCAACGCCGAGCGCGTGCTGGACGCGGGCGCCAGCGTCTACGCGATGAGCAAGGCCGCCATCGTCGGCCTCACGCGCGGCCTGGCACGCGACCTCGGCCCGCGCGGCATCACGGTGAACAACGTGCAGCCCGGCCCCATCGACACCGCCATGAACCCCGCCACCGGCCCGCGTGCCGCCTCGATGCACGACGTGATGGTGCTGCCGCGCCACGGCCGTGCCGAAGAAATCGCCGGCATGGTCGCCTACCTCGTGGGCCCCGACGGCGGCTTCGTCACCGGCGCCAGCCTGAGCGTGGACGGCGGCTACACGGTCTGATCGACAGTGATGTGGTCGGGCGCGCGCTCCACCGCGCGGATCAGCGTGTCGAGCGTCGCGCTCAGCCGGGCCAGCTCGCCCGCATCGACGCCCGCGAACAGCTCGGCCTCGCGCTGCCGGCCCAGCGCGCCGACCGTCGCGTGCAGCGCCTTGCCGGCGGCCGTGAGGTAGAGCCGGCTGCAGCGCTGGTCGGTCGGGTCGCCGCGGCGCTGCACGCGCTTGTGGCGCTTCAGGCCCGCCAGCGCGCGGCTCACGGCCATCTTGTCCAGGCCGGTGAGGTCGGCCACCTGCGCGCCCGTGAGCCCCGGCTGCGTGGCGAGCACGGCCAGCGTGCGCCACTCGTTCAGCGTGAGCTGGTGCTCGCGACCCACGCGCTCATGGAACGGCCGCGCCGTGAGGTTGACCACCCGCACCAGCTTGAAGAAAAGCGGGTCCATGGACGTTCGTGCTTTGGTTCTCGCGTGTCAGCCGGCCAGCTTCTTCGCCGCCGCCACGATCGCGTCCACGCCGACGCGCGACTGCGCCTCCAGCACCGGCGCATAGCCGACCGGAATGCGCGGCGCGCCCAGCCGCGCGACGCGGCAGCCCGTGGCCTCGGCCGCGCTCGCGGCGATCTCGGCGCCGAAGCCCGCGGCCTGCACCGCCTCGTGCACGACCAGCAGCCGCCCCGTGCGCGCGCACGACGACAGCACCGTCTCGCGGTCCCAGGGCCACAGCGTGCGCAGGTCGATCAGGTCCACCGCGATGCCCTCGGCCGCCAGCGCGTCGCAGGCCGCGGCGCAAGGCTGCATCTGCTTGCTCCAGCTCACGAGCGTGAGCGCATTGCCCTCGCGCACGCGCGCCGCCTGGCCCAGCGGCACCACCAGCGTGTCGTCCACCTCGCCGCGCAGGCCCCACAGCGTCTTGTGTTCGATGTAGACCACCGGGTCGCCGCACTGCAGCGCCGCGCGCAGCAGGCCGTGGTTGTCCTGCGGCGTCGAGGGGCTCACCACCACCACGCCCGGCAGGTGCGCGAACCAGGCTTCGAGCGACTGCGAATGTTGCGCCGCCGACGCGTCCCAGATGCCGCCCGGCATGCGCGCCACCAGCGGCACGCGGCCCTGGCCGCCGAACATGAAGCGGTTTTTTGCCGCCTGGTTCACCAGCTCGTCCATGCCGCACAGCGCGAAGTCGACCACGCGCATCTCGACCACGGGGCGCAGCCCCGCGAGCGCCATGCCCACGCCGGCGCCCATGATCGCGGCCTCGCTGATCGGCGTGTCGATCACGCGCTCGGCGCCGTACTGCTGCTGCAGGCCCTTGTACTGGCCGAAGATGCCGCCGCGGCCCACGTCCTCGCCGAGCACGACCACGCGCGGGTCGGCGTCCATCTCCTGCTGCAGCGCGCGCACGGCGGCTTCGGAATAACTCAGCGTCGTCACAGCCATTGGCCTGCTCCCGTGGTCTGCACGTCGGTGAAGGCGGCGCTCGCCTCGGGCCAGGGCGCCGCGTCGGCCACGGCGAGGGCGGTGTCCACCTCGTCGCGCGCGGCGTTCTCGATGGCGTCGAGCGTCGCAGCGGCCACGCCCGTGTCGAGCAGGTGGCCGCGGGCGCGCGCGATCGGGTCGGTCTCCAGCGCGGCCGCCAGCTCGGCCGGGTCGCGGTACGCCGCGAGGTCGACCGACACATGGCCCTTCACGCGGTAGGTGAGCGCGTGCAGCAGGCGCGGCCCCGCGCCGCTGCGCACCTCGGCCACCAGCCGCTGCGCGGCGGAATGCACCGCGAACACGTCGTTGCCGTCGACCTGCGTCGCCGCGATGTCCATCGACGCAGCGCGCGCCGAGGCGCCATCACCGGCCGTCATCGGGCCGCTCGCGGTGGTCGCGCTCCAGCGGTTGTCCTCGCAGACGAAGAGCACGGGCAGGTCGTACACGCGCGCCCAGTTCAGCGCTTCGAGAAACGGTCCGCGGTTGATCGCGCCATCACCGAAGAAGCAGACCGTGATGTCGTCGCTGCGCTTCAAGAGTTTTTGCGCATGCGCCGCGCCGACGGCGATCGGCAAGCCCGCCGCGACCACGCCGTTGGCGCCCAGCATGCCGACCGAGAAGTCCGCGATGTGCATCGAGCCGCCCTTGCCGCCGTTGAAGCCCGTGGCCTTGCCGAACAGCTCGCACATCATCCGCGTGAGGTCCGCGCCCTTGGCCAGCGTGTGGCCGTGGCCGCGGTGCGTGGAGGTGAGGTAGTCGCTCGTGCGCAGGTGGGCGCACACGCCCGCCGGCACGGCCTCCTGCCCGGTCGAGAGGTGCAGCGGCCCGCGCACCTTGGCGGCGCCGCCCGCCTGCTGGCCGTAGGCACTGACCCCGCCCTGGCTGGCGGTTTCGGCGGCGTTCTCGAAGGCGCGGATGCGCACCATGACGCGGTACAGCACCTCGCCGGCGTGGGGGGGAAGATTCGATTCCATATGGTCTCCGGCGCCTGTCGGGGCTGCGCTTGGAGAAAAATCGTATCAAACGTGACGGAATCAGGTATCGGGCTTACCCGCCGCTCCCCAGCGATCTTCCTCAGGGCTTCTTGACCAGGTTGCAGCGAGATTCCGCCAGCGGCTGGAACGCCTGATCGCCGGGCACCACGGCCTTCACGTTGTAGAAGTCCCAGGGCTCCTTCGACTCCGACGGCTTCTTGACCTGCACCAGCAGCATGTCGTGCACCATGCGCCCGTCGTCACGGATGTGGCCGTTGGCCGCGAACATGTCGTTGATGCGCACCGACTTCATCTGCTTCATGACGGCGTCCGCGTCGTCGGTACCGATAGCCTGCACGGCCTTCAGGTAGTTGGTCACCGCCGAGTAGGTGCCGGCGTGGATGAGGTTGGGCATCTTCTTCTGCTTCTCGAAGAAGCGCCGGCTCCACTCGCGCGTCTGCGCGTTGAGGTTCCAGTAGAAGGCCTCGGTCAGCACCATGCCCTGGGCCGTTGCCAGCCCCATGGCCTGGACGTCGTTGAGCGTGCCGCTCAGCGGCACGAGGGTCTGCGCCTTGCCGAGGCCGAACTCGCGCGCGGCCTTCACGGCGCCGATCAGGTCGCCGCCCGCGTTGGCGATGGCCACGCCCTTGGCCTTCGACGACTGCGCCTGCAGCACGAAGGACGAGAAGTCCGAGGCGCTCAACGGATGGCGCGCGCTGCCGATCACCTTGCCTCCCGCCGCGGTGATGGCGGCGGTGGCTTCCTGTTCGATGGACTGGCCGAGCGCGTAGTCCACGGTGATGAAGTACCAGCTGTCGGTGCCGGCCTTCGTCAGCGCCGCCACGGTGGGGCGCGACGTGGCATAGGCGTCCCACGTGTAGCTCACCGTGTAGGGCGAGCATTCTTCGTTGGTCAGGCGCATCGAGCCGGGCCCGGTGGCGAACAGCAGGCGTTTTTTCTCCCGCGCCACGTTCGAGACGGCCAGCGCCACCGCCGAATTGATCGCGTCCACCACGATGTCGACGCGCTGCGTGTCGAACCACTCGCGCGCCTTGTTGGCACCGATGTCGGCCTTGTTCTGGTGGTCGGCCGAGACCATCTCGATGGCGAAGGCCGGCTTGGCGTCGCGCCTGAAGTCGTCGATGGCCATCTGCGTGGCCACCACCGAGCCGCGTCCGCCGAGCTCGGAGAAGATGCTGTTCATGTCGGTGAGCACGCCCACCTTCACGACCTGGTCCGAGAGCCCCGGCGCCGCGACGGCCGCGGGGGCGCACAGCGACAACGCGCACGCGAGTGCGCAGGCGGTCATGCGATGCAACGTGCTCATGCGGCCTCCTTCTGTTGCGACGACGCGCGCAGGCCGCGCGCCCAGTGCCCGGCCTCGGCCAGCGTGCGCTGCGCCTCCGGCAGGAACGGGAAGAGCGTGAAGACATGGACCGAATCGGGCACGAGGTCCAGGCGCACGTCGACGCCCGCCGCGCGGGCCGCTTCGGCGAAGCGCGTCGTGTCGCTTTCGAGCACTTCGCCCTGGACGGCCGACAGGAACAGGGGCGGCAGGCCGCGCAGGTCGCCGAACAGGGGCGACACCAGGGGGTCGGTGGGCTCGTGGCCCTGGAAATACGACGCCGCGAGCTGCGTGAGTGAATCGCGATGCGCCGCCGGATCGTCCCCCGAGTTCTGCCGCACGGTGGGGCCCGACAGCGTCAGGTCGGTGAACGGGCAGACCGCGATCACGCCCGCCGGTTGCGGCAGCCCTGCGCGCGCCAGCCCCAGGGCCAGCGCGAGCGCCAGCCCGCCGCCCGAAGACTCGCCGCTCAGCACGATGCGCGATGCCGCCACGCCGCGCGCGAGCAGGCCGCGGTAGGCCTGGAAGGCGTCGTCGATCGCGGCGGGGTAGGGGTGCTCGGGGGCGAGCCGGTAGTCGACCGTGTAGCAGTCGCCGCCCAGGGCCGCGGACAGCCGTCCGGCGTATTCGGCCGAGCTCGCGGCCGAGCCCATCACATAGGCGCCCCCGTGGAAATGCAGCACGACGGAGCCGGCGGGTTGCGGCGCGCCGCCGTCCACGCGCAAGGCCGGCACGCCGTTGAGTTCGACCGGCGTGACGCCGAGCGTGGCGGGCGCGGGAAAGTGCATCGTGAGGAAGCGTTCGTAGGCCTCGCGCTGGCCCCGGTGCCCGCGCGCGATGTCTTCGGAGCCGATGGCGCTCTTCCATAGGTCGAAGGCGCGCTGGCTCTCGGGCCGCGCCATGCGCTTGCCTTCGCGTGCCGCGCTCAGGCCCACCACTTCGCCGGCTGGCTGCTGGGCCGCTTCCAGGATGTTGTGGCCCCACGCAAACGCCCACGAGGTTTCGGCGAGCGGATCGATGCGCGAGAGGCCGCGCCAGCGGCCGTTGCGGTGGCGCACCGATTCCTCGTCGGGCTCGTGCGACTGCTTCACAGCAAAGCGTGCGCCGGCCTGGATGCGCGTGGTGCGCGGCTGGCGGCGGCGTTCGTATTCGAGCAGCGCGGCCTCCACGCCGTCACCGCCTTTGGCGCCATGGCGGTGCAGGCAGGTCGCGAGCACCCAGGCGTCCTCGATGGATTGGCAGGCGCCTTGTGCGAGGTACGGCACCATCGCGTGCGCCGCGTCGCCCAGCAGCGTGATGCGTCCCGTGGTCCAGTGCTCGATGGGGTCGCGGTAGTACATGCCCGTGATGAAGCTCGAGTCCACCTGCTCGAGCATGTGCTGCACCGTCGGCTCGCTGCCGCGGAACGAGTCGAGCATTTCGCCGATGTCGCCGCTCTCGGTCCACGATTCGCGCCGCACCTCGGTGGCGGGCACGGCGGCCAGGATGCTGTACAGGTCCTTGCGGACCCAGTACGACACGACGCTGCGCCGCAGGCCGAACCAGTTGTTGCCGGCCACCGGCAGCGCCAGCCCCTCGAGCCGTGCGGCCGGGATCAGCGCGCGCCACATGAGGATGTTGGCGAACTGCTTTTCCTCGGGGCCGCGCAGCGCGGTGCGCACGGCCGAGTGGATGCCGTCGGCGCCGATCACCGCGTCGGCCTCGATGACCTCGCCGGTCTTGAGAACCACGCGAGCCCCCTTGGCGTCTTGCGAGATCGAGGCGCATTCGGCGCCGAGGCGCACGGTGTCGCGCGGCAGCGCGTTGTAGAGCAGGGCGACGAGGTCGGCGCGGTGCACGTTGTACATGAGCGCGCCATAGCGCTGCGCTGCCTCCGCGCCCAGCGGCGCGAGGTAGAGCAGGCGGCCTGTGTGCAGGTCGCGGTAGTCGTAGCGCTCGGGCACCGTGGCGACCTGCGCCAGCGCGGGCTCCAGGCCGAGCTCGCGCAGCACCAGCGTGCCGTTGGCCGCGATCTGCACGCCGGCGCCGATCTCGGCCATCTGCGCGGCACGCTCCAGCACAATCGCGTCGATGCCGTGATGCCGCAGCGCCAGCGCTGTCGTCAGGCCGCCAATGCCGCCACCCACAATGAGAATCTTCATTTTGGACACCTGTTTTCCGTATAGTTAACCGAGTTCGGTTAGTTAAGTTAACTCGATAAACTCATGGCCCCATCGGTAAAAACCCTTCGTGCGGACGGCATCGAGACGCGTGCGCGACTGAAGGAAGAAGCGCAGCGGCTGTTTGCGCTGCGCGGCATCGACGGCGTGTCGGTGCAGGACATCGTCTCGGCCGCCGAGCAGCGCAACAACGCGTCGCTGCGCTATTACTTCGGCAACAAGCTGGAGCTGGCACGCGAGCTGGTCGTGGACGGCGCGCGCGTCATCGACGAGATACGCCAGGCCATGCTCGACGTGCTTGAACGCGAGGGCAACGTGACCCTGCCCAGCGTGCTGGACGCGCTCACGCTGCCGCTGCTCGAGCTGTCGGAGCGCACGGGTCAGGCCACCTACATCCGCCTGATCGCGAACCTGCAGCTCAACAACCGTGCGTTCCTGCGCGAGGCCTTGGAGGACAAGTGGAACGCCGGCTACAAGCGCTGCTTCGCGCACCTGGCGCGGCTGCTGCCCGACATGCCCGCACCGATCCTGGAGCAACGCCTGACCCTGGCGGGCAACATCTACGGCAACGCCGTGTGGGCGGCCTGGGAGTCTTCGAAAGACAGCGAGGACCCCAGCCGTTTCTGGGAACGCAGCTACACCATCTCCAACGTGATGGACACGCTGCAAGGCGTGCTCGAAGCGCCGCCTTCGGCGCGCACGCTGGCGTTGGTGGAGGCGGAGTTGCCCGCGCGCAAGGCGACGGCGGGCGCCACGACCCGGCGCAAAAAGGCCTGACCCGCGCGAGCGCTGGGGCGGCATTGCCACCCCTTCAGGGGCGCCCTTGCGCCTGCGGGCTTCCGGCTCTCTTCTCTATTTATTCTTCTTATTTAAGTTAGTAGTAGTAGATAAGGGTAAACCCGCCCTGTGGACAGGGCACTTTTTTCCTTGCCTGACAACGACTTGCCGCACCTTGGACACTGTGTGCTCCCCTGCTTCCGAGGTGCTATCAAAAAAGGAACAACTTGGGCGCGGTCGCTTCCGCTGTGGATAACAGGGGGCTTGTCCGGAAACTGTCCCCAGAGTTTTCCATTTGTATCTGCGGCGCCCAGCGCCGTCCGGGAATTCCCGGGTGCCCGGAATCCCCACCCGATGGGATAGTTAGTTCGCCACTCAAACTAACTACCCCGGCACGCCAGCGTCACGCTCGGCAAACCGTTCTGAGGAGAGACACCGATGCAACTGACAACGAAACACACCCTGGCCGCCCTGGCGTTCGGTCTCACGGCCGTGGGCGCGATGGCGCAGACCGTGGTCGGCGTGAGCTGGTCCAACTTCCAGGAAGAACGCTGGAAGACCGACGAGGCCGCGATCAAGGCGCAGCTTGAAAAACTCGGCGCGAAGTACATCAGTGCCGATGCGGGCGGCTCGCCCGAGAAGCAGCTGGGCGACATCGAGGGCCTGATGTCCAAGGGCGCGAAGGCGCTCATCGTGTTGGCGATGGACAAGGACGCGATCCTGCCCGCCGTGACGAAGGCCACGCGGCAGAAGGTGCCGGTGGTGGCGTACGACCGGCTGATCGAGGCGCCGGGCGTGTTCTACATCACCTTCGACAACGTCGAGGTCGGGCGCATGGAGGCGCGCGAGGTGCTCAAGGTCAAGCCCAAGGGCAACTACGTGATCATCAAGGGCTCGCCGAGCGACCCGAACGCCGACTTCCTGCGCGCGGGCCAGCAAGAGGTGCTCGAGCCCTCGATCAAGAAGGGCGACATCAAGATCGTCGGCGACGAGTACACCGAAGGCTGGAAGCCCGAGGTCGCGCAGAAGAACATGGAGCAGATCCTCACCAAGAACGGCAACAAGGTCGACGCGGTGGTGGCGGCCAACGACGGCACCGCCGGCGGCGCGGTGGCGGCGCTCACGGCGAAGGGCCTGCGCGGCATTCCGGTGTCGGGCCAGGACGCCGACTTTGCCGCGTTGAACCGCGTGGCGCTGGGCACGCAGACCGCGACGATCTGGAAGGACTCGCGCGAACTCGGTCGCGAAGCTGCCACGGCCGCGGTGTCGCTCGCAGCGGGCAAGGCGGTCGAGAAGGCCGCGCCCTGGGCCGGCGGCGCCAAGAAGATCTCGCTGTCCTCGCGCCTGCTGACGCCGGTGCCGATCACGCGCGACAACCTCGACGTGATCGTCAAGGCCGGCTGGATCAAGAAGGACGAGCTCTGCAAGGGCGTCTCGGGTGCGAACGCGCCCGCGGCCTGCAAGTAACGCAGCAATCACCGGCGCGTTCAGCCGCTTGCTGAACGCGCCCCTCCATTTCTTCGCAACACGCTTCCGACAGACCCGCAAGGGCCTGCCGGTAGGCGGTTGCGCACCTGTAGTCCGTCCTGAGGGGGCTTGAAAAAAATGAGCGATCCAACACCCGGCTGGTGGCGCCGCACCGGCATCGACCTGCGCCTGATCCTGATGTGCGTGCTGCTGGCCGCGATGGCGGTGGCGTTCAGCGTCATGTCGGGCGGCGTGTTCCTCTCGCCCGAGAACCTCTACAACGTCGCGCAGCAGACGGCCGTGGTCGGCATCGTCTCCACGGTGATGGTGCTGGTCATCGTGGCGCGCCACATCGACCTGTCGGTGGGCTCGGTGATGGGTTTTGTCGGCGTGCTCATCGCCTACCTGCAATACACCTCGGGCTGGTCGTGGCCCACGGCCTGCCTCGCGGGGCTCGCGGTGGCGCTGCTGGTGTCGATCTACCAGGGCTGGCTCACGGCGGTGCTGGGCGTGCCGTCGTTCGTGGTCACGCTGGGCGGCCTGATGTCGTTTCGCGGCGCGGCCTTCCTGGTGGCCGACGGCAAGACGCAGCCGGTGAACGACGAGTTCTTCCAGCGCCTGGGCGGCGGCTACGACGGCGGCATCGGCGTCACGGCGAGCTGGGTGCTCGCGGGGCTGGTGGCGCTGGTGCTGTTCGGGCGCATGGTGCAAAAGCGCCGCGCGCGCCAGCGCTACGACATGCCGACCGAGGCGCTGTGGCTCGACGTGCTGCTCACCGCAGTGCCGGTGGCGGTGGTGGCCGGCTTCGCCTGGGTGATGAACAGCTACCAGATCTCGTCCAAGAGCGAGCCGCAGGGCATTCCGATTCCGGTGCTGATCTGGGCGGCGGTGGCGATCGTGCTGTCGTTCATCGTGCACCGCACGCGCTTCGGGCGCTATGTGTTCGCGATGGGCGGCAACCCCGACGCGGCGGCGCTGGTGGGCATTCCCGTCAAGCGCGTCACGCTCATGCTGTTCGCGCTGCTGGCGGTGCTGGTGACGGTGGCGGCCATCGTGTCGATCGCGCGGCTCAATGCGGGCACCAACTCGCTGGGCACGGGCATGGAGCTGTACGTGATCGCGGCAGCGGTCATCGGCGGCACGGCGCTCGCGGGCGGCAGCGGCTCGATCTTCGGCTCGGTGCTGGGCGCGCTGATCATGCAATCGCTCGACAGCGGCATGCTGTTGCTCGACGTGCCGATCGGCAAGCGCATGGTGATCATCGGCCAGGTGCTGATCGTCGCCGTGGTATTCGACGTGCTCTATCGCCGCAAGTTCGGGGAGAACTGACATGGCCGACATCGACAACACCAAACCCCTCGTCGAGCTGCGCGAGATCCGCAAGGCCTTCGGCGGCGTGAAGGCCGTGGACGGCGTGAGCATCAACCTCTACCCCGGCGAAGTGGTCGCGCTCCTGGGCCACAACGGCGCCGGCAAGTCCACGTTGATGAAGATGCTCGCGGGCGCCTACCCGATCGATTCGGGCGACACGCTCATCGCGGGCGAGAAGGTCCACATCCGCACGCCCGCCGAAGCGCAGGCGCAGGGTATCGAGACCATCTACCAGACGCTCGCGCTGGCCGACAACCTCGACTCGGTGGCGAACCTCTTTCTCGGCCGCGAGAAGATGACAGCGTGGAACACGCTGGACGACCACTTCATGGAAGTGCAGGCGCGCAAGGTGTTCCAGCGCCTGAACAAGAACTTCACCAACATCCGCATCCCGGTGCGGCGCCTGTCGGGTGGGCAGCGGCAGGTGGTGGCGATCTCGCGCGCGCTGTACTTCAATGCGCGCATCCTGATCATGGACGAGCCCTGCGCCGCGCTCGGGCCGGAAGAAACCGCGATGGTCGGCGGGCTGGTGAAGCAGCTCAAGGCCGACGGCGTGGGCATCTTCCTGATCACGCACGACATGCCCGACGTGTTCTCGCTGAGCGACCGGCTCGCGGTGATGAAGAACGGCAAGCTCGTGGGCACCTACCGCACGGCCGATGTCACCGAGGACGAGGTGCTCGGAATGATCATTGCCGGCAAGCGGCCCGAGGGTCGGGAGCAGGCGCACCACGCCGCAACTGCGGCCACTGCAGCGGCATGACATGAAGACCATCGGCGACCAGCAGCTGTTGAAGCGCATGAACCGCAGCGTGCTGCTGCGGTTGCTGCGCGCGCAGCCGGGCTTGTCGCGCGCGCGGCTCGCGAGCGAAAGCGGGCTCACCAAATCGACGGTGAGCCTGCTGGTGCGCGAGCTGCTCGACGAAGGCTGGTTGAGCGAATCGGGCGCGGCCGTGGCCGACGGGCTCGGGCGGCCGTCCACGCCGCTGCAGATCAACGTCGGCGTGCGCGCGCTGATGGGCGTGGAGATCGCCGTCGAAACGCTGCGCCTCGTCTGCGTCTCGCTGCAGGGCGAGGTGCTGCATGCGGAAGCCCAGCCGCTGGACGACGGCGAGCCCGGCCGCGTGTGTGCACAGCTCGCGCGCATGGCGGCGGCTGCGCACGCGCAGCTCGACGAGCGCGGCCTGCGCCTGTCGAGCATCGGCGTGTGCGTGCCCGGCGCGGTGGACGACTGCACGGGCGTGGTCCGCTTCGCGCCCAACCTCGGCTGGCGCAACGTGAACCTGCTGCCTGCGCTCGAGAAGGCGCTGGCTGCAGCAGGCCTGCCGGGCGTCACCGTGCAGCTGCAGAACGACGCCGATGCGGCTGCGCTCGGTGAGTACGAGTTCGCGGCGGGCGAGGGCGAAGACCCGCTGATCTTCGTCAACAGCGACGTCGGCGTGGGCGCGGGCGTGGTGCTGAACGACCGCCTCTTCACGGGCGCACAAGGCATGGCCGGCGAGATCGGCCACACCATCCTGCAGCTCGACGGGCCGCTGTGCTCGTGCGGCCGGCGCGGCTGCGCCGAGGCTTTTTTCGGCTCGCGCGTGCTGGCACGCGAGGGCGCGGACATGGCGCGCGCCGCCGCCTTCTTCGGCGTGTTGCTGCAGAACCTGTGGGTCACCTTCAACCCGCGCGCGATCGTGCTCGGGGGCAAGGTCTGCGCGGACCATCCGGAGTTCGCGCAGGCCGCGTTCGAAGGCGTGAAGGGCCACGCCGAGCGCGCCGGCATGCCGGCGCCGGAGCTGCGCACTGCGCGCTATGAAGCACTGGCGCCCGCGGTGGGGGCGGCGGCGTTGGCGCTGCACGACTACCTGCGGCCGCTGCAGCCCGATGCGAAGGCGCGCCGCGCGCGGGCACTGGCGCGCGCCGGCGCCTGAACCTTCGCTGTCCGTCAGTCAGTCCGCGGCGCTGCCGTCGTCGTCGCGCCAGCCGCGCAGCCGGCGGTACAGCGTGCCGCGCGACACGCGCAGCTGCCGCGCCGCCTGCGACACGTTGCCGCCGTGCGCCGCGAGCGTGTCTTCGATCAGTTTGCGGCTGTGCTCGCGCAACGTTTCGGTGGGCGGCGTCGGCTCGGTGTCGCTGACAGGGGGCAGCGCCGCAGGCGGTTCCGCATGAACCTCGAGCGCCGCGGGTGACTCGACCTGCACGCTCGCCACGTCGGGCATCGCCACCGCATGCCGAAAATCCGCGCCGTCCGCGCCCTTGAGCTGCGCCTGCATCCACACGCCGAGCCCGCTCGCCAGCCGCAGCGGCTGCGCGGCCTCGCGACGGCCCAGCCGCAGCAGGCTTGCCAAGTCGTGGCCCAGCAGGCATTCGACGTCGCGATCGTCGGGCGCCTCGGGCAGCCGCCCCAGCAGCCGCGCGCCGGCGTTGTTGAGCCACGCGATGGTGCCGTCAGGCGCGATGCCGGCGAGGGCTTCTAGCGGCGTGCCGAGCAGCGTGGGGCTGGCCTGGAAGCGCAGGATCAGGTGGTCGCGCGACTGCGCCTGCAGCAGCCGGTTCTCGATGATGGTGGCGTGCAGCGCCACCATCGAGGCCGCGTCGAAACCGAAGCGCCGCGCCTCCACCGTGAGGTCGAGCACGCCCGCGAGCTGGCCGCTCACGTCGCGGATCGGCGCCGCCGCGCATTGCATGTGGCACAGCACGTCGTAGTAGTGCTCGGCGCCGTCCACGGTGCAGGCCTGCCCGGTGCTGGCCACGATGCCCGGCGCCGTGGTGCCCACGACGCGCTCGGAGATGTTCACGCCCAGGCGCGCGGTCTGGCGCAGCACGGGCTGGTGCGTGCCGGCGGGCTGGCTCGTGACGTGCACCACGACGCCGTCGCGGTCGGTCAGGATCACACGGCAGTCGGTGCCCGCGAGCATGTGCTCCATCTGCGCGAGCTCGTGCCGCGCCACGTCGAGCAGCTCGCGGTTGCGCGCGAGCGTGGTGTGCAGCCGGCTGGGCGTGACCGCGTCGAAGGACACCACGCGCTGCCGGTCGGCGTGGGTGCGGCTGCAGCGCATCCACGACTGGATGACCGCCTCACCGACCAGCCCCGAGGGGCGCACGCCTTCTTCGAAGAACTGCTGCCGCGCCAGCGCCACGCGCTGCGCCGGCGTGCTGGCAAAGAGTTGGCGCGGCGCATCCGCCGTGCCGAGCCTGTCGAGCGCCATGGGTTCGCCGCCTCTTCTGGATTCAAGGACCGTCTCGAATGTGTTCCGCAATGGAACAAGGCTGGACTGGGGAAATCCCGGGGGTGAAGGCCGGTGCCGTGCGAACGATCCTTGGGGCAGAACGACGAAGGAGACAGACCACGATGAAGACGACAACAAAGCCTCTTTCCGGGCGGCGCCTGCTTGCGGGCGCCTTGCTGTGCCTGGGCCTTGCGGCCCCGGCGCTGGCCCAGACCGCGGCCACCCCGCAGGACCGCGCCGGCGCGGCCGCCAAGCGCGTCGACAGCAACTTCGTGCGCGCCAACGCGGCGAAGAAGACGCCCGACTGGCCCAGCTACGGGCTCGACTACGCCGAGTCGCGCTTCAGCAAGCTCGACCAGGTCAACGCCGGCAACGTGAAGCAGCTCGGGCTGGTCTGGTCGTACAACCTGGAGTCGACGCGCGGCGTGGAAGCCACGCCGCTGGTGGTCGACGGCATCATGTACGTCACGGCCTCGTGGAGCATCGTGCATGCGATCGACACGCGCACCGGGCAAAAAATCTGGAGCTTCGATCCGCAGGTTGACCGTTCCAAGGGCTTCCGGGGCTGCTGCGACGTGGTCAACCGCGGCGTGGCGCTGTACGAAGGCCGCGTCTACGTGGCCGCCTACGACGGCCGCCTGATCGCGCTCGACGCCGCCACCGGCCAGAAGGTGTGGGAGAAGAACACCATCGACGGCCAGAAGGGCAGCTACACCATCACCGGCGCGCCGCGCGTGTTCAAGGGCAAGGTCATCATCGGCAACGGCGGCGCCGAGTACGGCGTGCGCGGCTACGTCACCGCCTACGACGCGAAGACCGGCGACCAGAAGTGGCGCTGGTTCGTGGTGCCCGGTGACCCGAGCAAGCCCTTCGAAGACGAGTCGATGGCGCGCGCCGCCAAGACCTGGGACCCGAGCGGCAAGTACTGGGAAGCCGGCGGCGGCGGCACCGCCTGGGACAGCTTCGCCTTCGACCCCGAACTCAACCTGATGTACGTGGGCACCGGCAACGGCTCGCCGTGGTCGCACAAGGCGCGCAGCCCGGGTGGCGGCGACAACCTCTACCTGGGCTCGGTGGTCGCGCTCGACCCCGACACCGGCAAGTACAAGTGGCACTACCAGGAGACGCCCGGCGACAACTGGGACTACACCTCCACGCAGTCGATGATCCTGGCCGACGTCAAGCTGGACGGCAAGGCGCGCAAGGTGCTGCTGCACGCGCCGAAGAACGGCTTCTTCTTCGTCATTGACCGCACCAACGGCAAGTTCATCTCGGCGAAGAACTTCACCGCAGTGAACTGGGCCACGGGCTACGACAAGAACGGCCGGCCGATCGGCGTCGCCGCCGCACGCGACGGCACCAAGCCCAACGACGCCATTCCCGGGCCTTTTGGCGCGCACAACTGGCACCCGATGTCCTACAGCCCGCAGACCGGCCTGGCCTACCTGCCCGCCCAGCATGTGCCGATCAACCTGATGGACGACAAGGACTGGAAGTTCGACGAGAACGTCCCCGGCCGGCCGCACGCGGCGCTGGGCTGGAACCTCGGCAAGCTCGCCAATGTCGAGCCGCCCACCAGCAAGCCATTCGGCCGCCTCGTGGCCTGGGACCCGATCAAGCAGAAGGAAGCCTGGGGCGTCGACTACGCCTCGCCATGGAACGGCGGCACGCTGACCACCGCGGGCAACCTCGTGTTCCAGGGCACGGCGGACGGCCGGCTCGTGGCCTACGACGCGAAGAACGGCACGAAGCTCTGGGAAACGCCCACCGGCACCGGCGTGGTGGCGGCGCCCGCGACCTACATGGTGGACGGCAAGCAGTACGTGTCGGTGGCCGTGGGCTGGGGCGGCGTGTACGGCCTGGCGCAGCGCGCCACCGAGCGGCAGGGGCCGGGCACGGTCTACACCTTCGCGGTCGGCGGCACGGCCAAGATGCCCGCGTTCGTCGAGTACCGCATGGCCAAGCTGGTGCAGGGCGTGAAGTACGACCCCGCCAAGGTCCAGGCCGGCACCCTGCTGTACGTGAGCAACTGCGTGTTCTGCCACGGCGTGCCGGGCGTGGACCGCGGCGGCAACATCCCGAACCTGGGCTACCTCGATCCGGCCTACATCGAGAACCTCGACAAGTTCGTGCTCAAGGGCCCGGCCATGTCGCGCGGCATGCCCGACTTCACGGGCAAGCTCTCGGGCGACGACATCGAGAGCATCAAGGCCTTCATCCAGGGCACGGCGGACGCGATCCGGCCGAAGTAGGGCGCAGCGCGCGGATGCAAACAGAAAAGGCGCCATCGGCGCCTTTTCTTTTGGGGCTGGGCGCTCGTCAGCCCGCCAGCCGCAGCTCGTGGATCAGCCCCGCCACGTTGCCCACCTGCAGCTTGTCGTAGATCGACTGGATGTGGTTGCGCACCGTGGCCGGCGAGCGGTTCAGGATGGCGGCGATGTCCTTGTGCGTGTCGCCGCGCGCCAGCAGCTCGGCGACCGTGTGCTCGCGCGGCGTGAGGCTGTCGGCGCGGCAGCGCGGGCGGCAGCGCAGGAACAGCAGGTGCTGCTCCACGCGGTGCGTGACCACGATCTCGCGCCCGTTGAAGCGCGCATGGCCCTGCAGAAAGTGCTGCAGCAGCGCATCGGGCAGGGTGCGGCCGTGCCAGGACGGCCACTCGGCCCTCAGCGTGGCTTCGAACAGGCGGTCGGCGTGGTACAGCACGCCGCGCAGGTCGCCGATGGCCGAGCCGCTGGGCGACGCGCCGCCCGCTTCGAGGCGATCGAGGTGCATCACGCGGTTCATCGCCAGTGCCTGCATCACGTGCGGCGAGAGGCTGGCGAGCAGCTGCCGCTCTTCCTCCGTGCCGCGGGCGTCGGGGTCGGCGCGGAACAGGCTGAGCCAGTGGACGAAGCTCGTCTGCGGGTTCGAGTCCGAGGTGATGAAGAAGTTGGCCTGCTCGAAGCGGCGGCCGTAGTCGCGCAGCTCGGCCTGGTCGTCGCGGCAGAACCACGCCTGCGCATTGAAGGCGAGCGTGGCGTTCGACTGCTTGGCCACCTCGCCGGCGGCCGTGTCCATGTGCTTGACCTGCTCGTAGGCCGTGACCATCTCGAGCGGCTGGTTGTGCAGGTGGATCGTGTGGATGTCGATGCCGTGGTCGGTGCGGGTGGCGGTGCCCCACATCGACGAATCGAAGGGCAGCACGGGCTTGATGAGGTCGAGCGCCGCGTCCTGGAAGGCATCGATGGGCAGCTCGTGCGAGAGGCGGTACAGCCGCAACAGGAGCTCGCTGAAATCGCGCGGAGCAGGGGCCGGGGAAGTCATGCGCGGAGTCTTCCAGCCGCCTCGCCCCCTGCCCATCCCATGTTCCGGGGACGCGCGCGGGGCTCGGCCGCAGGGTTTCAAGAATGGTGCATTTGCATCATTTGATTTCCAAAAGCGAAAGCTATTGTTTGCAGCGCCCTCGGTTGCTGCCCAGGCCCTTTCCCTTTTCGAGAGACCCACGATGCCTCACTCCACCTCCAGAATTCCCCATGCCCTGTCCCTTGCCACCCTGTTGATCCTCGGCGCCTGCGGCGGCGGAGGGGGTGGCGGAGGCGGCGGTGGCTTTGCATTCCCGGTCGGCACGGGCGGCAATGGCGGCACGCCGCCCGCCGCCGAATCGCCCGGCACGCTGAGCGGCACCGTGGCCACCGGCGCGGCCTTTGCCGGCGCCGCGCTCACCGTGTTCGACCAGACCGGCGCCAAGGTCTGCGAAGTGACGGTGCCGGCCGAAGGCACCTACAGCTGCGTGCTGCCCGCGGGCACCAAGGCGCCGCTGGTGATCCAGGCCGTGCGCGACGACCTCACGCTCTACAGCACCACCGCCAGCACCGCCACCGGCACCACCAACGTGACGCCGCTGACCACCGTCGTGGTGGCCCAGCTGTCGCCCAACGGCGACCCCTCGAAGCTGGCCGCCGCCGTGCAGGCCGATGCCGGCGCCGTGACGCCGGGCGCCATCAGCGACCAGGTGGCCAGGCTCGTGGCCGCGCTGAAGCCGCTGCTGGACGCGCTTAACCTCAGCATCGACCCGATGAACGGCACCTTCCAGGCCAACGGCACGGGACAAGACCGCGTGCTGGACACGCTGAACGTCTCGGTGCGCCCCGACGGCACGGCCGCCAACATCGAGATCACCGTCAAGGCGCAGCCCGCGAGCGAAGAGAGCGCGCCGGTGTCCATCGTCTTCCGCACCGGCGAGAGCACCATCGCACCGCTGCCCGCGGTCGATGCCGCAGCCCTCGTGCAGCCGCCCACGCCGGCGATGGTGAAAGACCTGCTGGACCGCCTCAACGCCTGCTATGCGCTGCCGCTGAACGAGCGCGTGGACAGCACCATCGGCGCCGACGGCAATGCCTTCGGCGAAGCCGTCAATGTGGTCGCGCCGGCCTGCCGCACGCTGTTCGTGGGCGACGACCCGGCCGGCTTCGTGACGGCCGGCCTGCACATCGGGCGCGCGTCGAGCGGCCCGCGCCGGCCCTTCGAAAGCCTGTTCCGCTTCGGCCCCACGAACCTGAAGCACGACCGCGGCAACTTCGAATACTTCTACCCGGGCGGCGACGTCGCGCTCACCTACCGCTGGACCGACAGCATTGGCAACACCGACAACGACGTGTTCAACGCCAAGGTCGTGAATGGCGCGCTCAAGCTCACCGGCAACAGCAACGCCTACCGCGTGGGGGTGCGCCCGACGCAGGAGCAGAAGGACTACCTGAAGCACGCGAACCTGAAGTACCACGCCGCGGGCTACAACTTCACGGTCGACAACCTGGTCGACGGCAGCGGCAACCCGATCTTCTCGAAGGTGGTGGCAACCTCGCCCGCGCTGGCGGGCCGCGAGGTGGTCCTCGTGCCCCGGGCCGGGATGAACAGCCTGGTGCTCACGAGCGACGGCACCGCCGGCGGCCAGGCGTTGGGCACGTCGGTCTGGCGCATGGCGGGGCGCTACGTCGATCCGGCGCAGACCGGCAACCCGGCCAGCTTCGAGAGCGGCAATCTCTTCGCTTCGCCGCAGTTCGACGACGCGCAGCTGCGTGCCATTCCCGACCAGACGGTGTGGAAGTTCGAGTTCTTCCTGGCAGCCGGCGGAACCAACCCCGTGCAGTACGCGCGCACCTTTGCACGCGTGCCGACCGTCGCCGAAGCCGCGCAACTGCCGACCGTGGAAATGACGCCGGCCCTGCGCGCCGAGCTGATGTCGGAAATCGACGGCGTTCCGCGCGGCATCGTGTTCGGCGCGCCGGTTCCGTCCGACCCCGACGCCAACAACATCGACTTCAGCGCCGAGGGCAACCAGGACGGCTGGTCGGTGCCCAGCGGCGCCTACGCCCCGACCACCTTCCTGGTGGCCGGCCGCGGTCCCAACAACAACCGCTTCACCGACTCGATCACCGTGCGCACCTCGGCGCGCAAGGCCGTCATCACCTGCCAGCCGGTGAACTCGCAGAGCGACAACCACTGCACGAGCGTCGGCAACAACGCCTACCAATATGCGCAGGGCGCGTCGGTCAGCAGCTTCATCTTCACGGCACGCACCGCGCGCCAGGTCGAGGTGCGCAAGAACTTCGAGGTGTGGACCGTCCCGGCACCCTGATTCTTCCTGCTGTCACCGCAATTGAAAAAGCCGCCGGTCCTTTCGGGCCGGCGGCTTTTTCATGCAGTTCCAGGAACACCGAGGAACCGGCTTTGCCGGGCCTCAGGTGTTGCCCCCGGTACGGGGTTGGCGCAGCGACACGAAGTGCGCGCAGCCTGGGGGCGAGCAACAGCTCAGTCGGCGTACACGCCGGCGGCCTTGATGATCGGGCCCCACTTGGCGATTTCGGCCGAGACGAACTTCTTGTGCTCGGCGGGCTCGACGCGCTTGTCGGTGATGATCACGGCGCCCAGGCCTTCCTGGCGCTTGATGAAGGCCGGGTCCTTCATGGCGGCCTTGATGGCCTCGTTGACCTTCTTCAGCACCGGTGCGGGCGTGCCCTTGGGGGCGTACACGCCGTGCCAGATCGACACTTCAAAACCCTTCAGGCCCGACTCGTCCAGCGTGGGCAGGTCTTTCAGCGCGGGCGTCGTCAGGCGCTTGCTGGTGGTCACGGCGTAGGCCTTGACCTTCTTGGCCTCGATCTGCGACGTGGTGTTGGTGGTCTGGTCGCACAGCAGGTCGATCTGGCCGCCCAGCAGGTCGGCGATGGCCGGCGCGGTGCCCTTGTACGGCACGGGCGTCATCTCGACCTTGAGTGCGCTCTGGAACAGCAGGCCGCACAGGTGCGAGGCGGCGCCCAGGCCGGCGTTGCCCAGGTTGATCTTGCCCTTGTTGGCGGCGATCCAGGTTGCCAGTTCCTTGTAGTTGTTGGCGGGCAGGCCGGGCTTGCCGATCAGCGTCATCGGCACCTCGTTGACCATGCCGACGTATTCGAAGTCGTTCTCGACGCTGAACGGCAGCTTGCGGTACAGCGCCGGCATCGTCGACATGCCGATGTGGTTGAGCAGCAGCGTGTAGCCGTCGGGGTTGGCGCGCGCCACCTTGGCGGTGCCGATCGAGCTGCCGGCACCGGCGGTGTTGTCCACGATGATCGTGGTGCCCAGCGTCTTCTGCAGCGATTCGGCCAGGTCGCGGGCCACGCGGTCGGTCGGGCCGCCGGCCGAGAACGGCACCACCAGCGTCACGGGCTTGCCTGCGGGGAAATCCTGGGCGTGTGCGCCGACGGCGGCCGCGGCAATCGCCGCAAGGGCAAACAGTTTCTTCATGATGTCTCCGACGGAATTTTTAAATGGAAAGGGCCGCGATCTTATCGGCTGACCGGGGGCTGACCCATACCGAATAGCCCTTAGGAATGTCACCGTTTTCGCCCCATGCTGGGGCATGATCACGCCCGTCCCGCGCACCCGCGCCGGGGTGACCACAACCACAAACAGGCCAGCCCGACGGGCGGCATCGAGGAGAAGAAACCAATGGATCCCTGGGTCTATCCGCGCGAGCGCTGGCTCGGCAAACTCACGCTCGTTCTGGGCCTGCTGGCCTGGGCGCTGATCGTCGTCGGCACGCTGGGCATTGCGCTCGTCTATGTGCTGCTGGGCTTCATCGGCTACGTGTTCGCGCAGTCGGCGGTCATCGCCTGGATCAAGGGCACCGGCGTGAAGCTGTCGCCCCAGCAACTGCCCGAGCTGCATGCGCGCTTTGTCGACTGCTGCACCCGCCTGGGCATCGCGCAGCCGCCCGAGGCCTACCTGCTGCACGGCGACGGCATGTTCAACGCCTTTGCCACGCGCTTCTTCGGCCGCAACTTCGTGGTGCTGCTGTCCGATGTGGTCGACGCCATGGAGTCGCAGCCCGACGGCATTCACTTCTACATGGGCCACGAGCTGGGCCACATCCGCCGCGGCCACCTCACGGGCCACATCTGGCGCGCGCCGGTGCTCTGGCTGCCGCTGCTGGGCGCGGCCTACGCGCGTGCCAAGGAATACACCTGCGACCTGCACGGCGCCGCCTGCTGCCGCGAGGTCGACTCCGCACCGCGCGCACTGGTGGCGTTGGCCGCCGGCGCACAGCAGTGGCGCAACGTGAATCTGCAGCGCTACGCCGCCCAGTCGGCCGGCAACCGCGGCTTCTGGGGCTCGTTCCACGAGCTGATCGGCGGCTACCCCTGGCTCACCAAGCGCGTCGCACGCGCCATCGATCCGGGCGCCAAGCTGCCCGAGCGCAACCCGGTGGCCTACCTGCTCGCGCTCTTCGTGCCCTACGCCGGGCGTGCGGGTGGCGGCGCGGCGGAGGTGCTGATCGTGGTGGCTGTCATCGGCGTCATGGCGGCTGCAGCCATCCCCGCCTACCAGGAGTACCAGACCCGCGCCGTCGTCGCGCAGGCCTGGGCCGAGGGCGCGCCGGTGCGCGCCGCGCTCACGCGCCACTACGAAGAAAAGGCCGAGATCCCCGACACCCTGGCCGCCGTCGGCCTGCCGGGCAACCTGCCCAACGGCGCGACGCTCACGCTCGACCCGGACAGCATGGTGGTGGAGGTGGCCACGCCCAAGGGCACGCTGCGCATGGAGCCGTCATCGACAGACAAGGGCATTGCGTGGCATTGCAGCGCGGGGGATGGGTTGAAGGACAAGGCGTTGCCGGCGAGCTGCAAGAAGTAAGTGGCCGACCGTTGACTTCGATGACGTCCCCCACCGCTTCACCCCTGGCGAACGCGTGGCGCCTGCCGCGCGATTTCGCGCTCATCACCTTGGCCCTTGAAGTGGCCTTGGCGCTGTTTCAGTTCGCCGGCTCGTGGGAGAGCGAGCAGATGCTTGAGTCCTTTGCGCAAGCGCAGGTGTGGATTCCTTGGATGACCGACTTCGCGATGACCTGGGTGCTGGTGACGGCGTTGGCCTGGAGCCATGCCCGTCAGGCGCTGGAGGTGCGTGGCGCCGCGAACGTGGCGCGACTGCCCAGCCCGCGGGTGCGCTATGCCGGGGCCTATCTCGTCATGCTGGCTTTATTCCATCTCGCGCTGGGACCGCTTCTCTACGAACTGGAGCCGATGCTCCTGTCAGGTGGCTGGCTTCAGCGTGTCTTCGGCAGTTTCGCGGTGGCCGCGTCCGCGATCGTGTACCAGGCGGCGAAGCTGGCCGTGTTGGTGTTGAGCGTTTGGTTCGCGGCCTGGGTGGCGCTGCGCGCACCGGCCACGGCTGGGTCCGGCGACGGCGACGCGACAGTCGAGGTGCAGGCAGGCGAATCGCCACGCCGTGCGGTGGCGATGCTGGTCGCCGCCGTGTTTGTGTCGCTGCAGGTACGGTGGGCCATGCGCGCCAGCAGCGGGTCCCTCGGGGCAGCACCCACGGAGTCACTCGCGTTCCTGCTGCTTTGGGTTGCCCCGCCGCTGGTGGTTTTTGCACTGGCGTTCTGGGGCGGATGGCTCGGCACTGCGCCCGGCTTGGTCCGGGTCCGGCCCTTCAGGGCCCTGGCCGTGTCGGTGCTGGCCTCCGTGTTGGTGCCCGCTGGCTGCACCGTCATCGCTGTCGCGTGGCTGCTGCTGATGCTTCCGTCGACGCGCGGCATGTCCGGCCTGGGCAGCCTGATCGCTCTGGCGGGCGTGCTTGTGGTGCTCTACCTCGCACTGACCGTGCTGCTCACACGCGCCATCACGCGCCGCCTGTACCGCCCCTACTTGTAGCTGCGCGCGTCCTCGATCACCTTGCCGTCGTTCGGCAGGGTGCCCGGCGCCACCAGCTCGATGGTGCCGCGCAGCTTGGTCACTTCGCGCACCGCGTCGGCAACGCGTGCATCGAGCCCGGCCGGCGCGCCGGCGCATTCGAGCTTGAAGGTCATCTGGTCGTCACCCATCTCGCCCGACACCACGAGCCGCGCACGCACGATCTCGGGAAAGCGCCGCACGACCTCGGCGACCTGCGACGGATGCACGAACATGCCGCGCACCTTGGTGGTCTGGTCGGCGCGGCCGAGCCAGCCCTTGATGCGCTTGTTGGTGCGGCCCGTGGGGCAGGTGCCCGCGAGCACGGCCGAGAGGTCGCCGGTGCCGAAGCGCACCAGCGGGTAGTCGGGGTTGAAGGTGGTGACGACGATCTCGCCCACCTCGCCGTCGGGCACCGGGTCGCCGGTGCCGGGGCGCACGATCTCGACCAGCACGCCCTCGTCGATCACCAGGCCCTGGCGCGCGCTGGTTTCATACGCGATGAGGCCCAGGTCGGCAGTGGCGTAGCACTGGATGCCCTGCACGCCGTGTGCGGCAATCCAGTCATGCAGGCTGGGCGGAAAGGCCTCGCCAGAGACGAGCGCCTTGGTGAACCACGGCAGCTTCTGACCCTTTTCTTCGGCCTTCTCCAGCAGGATCTTCAAAAAGCTCGGCGTGCCCGCGTAGCCATCGGGCTTGAGGTCGACGATGGCTTCGAGCTGCTGCTCGGTCTGGCCTGTGCCGCCCGCGAAGATGGTGCAGCCCATGGCGTGCGCGCCGCTTTCCATGATCGAGCCGGCCGGCGTCATGTGGTAGCTGAAGCTGTTGTGGATCAGCTCGCCGCCGCGAAAGCCCGCCGCATGCAGCGCCCGCGCGGTGCGCCAGTAGTCGCGCGCCTCGCCCTCGGGTTCGTAGATGGTGCCGGGGCTCGCGAAGATGCGCGGCATGCGCGGCCCGCGCACGATCGACGCAAAGCCGCCGAAGGGGTCGTCGGCGCGGCGTGCCTTCTGCAGCTCGAGCAGTTCCGACTTGCGCGTGACGGGAAGCTTCGTGAGTGCTTCACGCGAGGTGACGTCGCCGGGTTTCACGCCGTCGAGGATCTTCGTGAACGCGGGGGAGGCGGTCTGGGCCTGGGCGATCTGCCCGGGCAGCGCGGCCAGCAGGTCACGTTCGCGTTCGGCCGGGTCGCGGATTTCCAGTTGGTCGTAGTGGTCGTTCATGTCCGTACCCTTCGTCTATCGATTCGGTCGCTCTGCGGTGGGTACTTCAGGCCAGCCAGCGCTTGCGCCGCTTGTAGCTCTTGACGTCGCGGAAGCTCTTGCGGTCCGCGCCGCCCACGCCGAGGTAGAACTCCTTCACGTCCTCGTTCTCGCGCAGGCTCTTGGCCTCGCCGTCCATCACGATGCGGCCGTTCTCCAGGATGTAGCCGTAGTCGGCATAGCGCAGCGCCATGTTGGTGTTCTGCTCGGCCAGGAGGAAGGTCACCTTCTCCTTGGTGTTCAGGTCTTTGACGATCTCGAACACCTCTTCGACGATCTGCGGCGCCAGGCCCATCGAGGGCTCGTCGAGCAGCACCATCGTCGGGTTGGCCATCAGCGCGCGGCCGATGGCGCACATCTGCTGTTCGCCGCCCGAGGTGTAGGCCGCCTGCGAGCTGCGGCGCGTCTTCAGGCGCGGGAAGTACGCGTAGACCTTCTCCAGCGTCTCCAGCACCGCGGCCTTGCCGTCGGTGCGCGTGTAGGCGCCGGTCATCAGGTTCTCTTCGATGGTCAGGTGGGCGAAGCAGTGACGGCCTTCCATCACCTGGATCAGCCCGCGCTTGACCAGCTCGGCCGGCGACAGCGCCTCGATGCGCTCGCCGCGCAGCTCGATGGTGCCCTTGGTCACGGCGCCGCGTTCGCCTGCGAGCAGGTTGCTCACGGCGCGCAAGGTGGTCGTCTTGCCGGCGCCGTTGCCGCCGAGCAGCGCGACGATGCCGCTTTCGGGCACGGTCAGCGACACGCCCTTGAGCACGAGGATCACGTGGTTATAAATAACCTCGATGCCGTTGACGTTGAGAAGGATCTTGGGTTCGCTCATGGTGTGGTCCGAAGCATTCGCAAGAACGGCACATCGCCGTCCTTGCGAATGGCGGCTCTTGCGAGCCGCCACGGCACTTTCTTTTTTGGGTCAGTGCATCAGGATTGGCAATCCGCGGCTTCGCGGCGTGTCAGCTTCTTCTCGCCGGCGTACTTGTCGGCAGCCGCCTTCACCATCGGCTTGATGATCTGGCTGTCGGCCTCGTACCAATCAGACATGCCGCCCCACTTCGCGCCGTCCCAGGTGTGGACGCGCGCCCAGGTCGAGCCCATGTGGTCCTGGCACGAGGTGCTCACCGGACGCATCACGCCCGAGAAGCCCAGTGCGTCGAGCTTCTTCTGGTCGAGTGCGAGGTTCTCCATGCCCCAGCGCACTTGCTCGCCGGTCATGACCTTGCCCTTGCCGAAGCGCTCTTGCGCGCGCTTGACGGCTTCGATGGTCAGCATCTGGATGATCACGCCGCGCGTGTAGAGCACCGAGCCCACTTCGTCCTTCGGACCCGTGCCCTGGCCCTTGTCGTGCACCTGCTTCAGGATGTCCTGGATCACCTTCGGCTGCGTGCCCGAGGTGTTCAGCGCCAGCGCGTTGTAGCCCTTGGCGTTGGCACCGACGTCCTTCACGTCGGGTTCGGCGCCGGCCCACCACACGCCGTACATCTTCTCGCGCGGGTAGCCCGTGGCCACGGCTTCCTTCAGGGCGGTGGAGTTCATCACGCCCCAGCCCCACAGCAGCACGAAGTCGGGACGCGACTGGCGCACCTGCAGCCAGGCCGACTTCTGTTCCACGCCGGGCGCGGTCACGGGAATGAGCGACAGCTCGAAGCCGTTCTGCTTGGCGCGCTCCTGCAGCAGCGGAATCGGTTCCTTGCCGAACGGCGAGTCGTGGTACACGAGGGCGATCTTCTTGCCCTTGAGCTTGTCCATGCCGCCTTCTTTTTTCCCGATGTGCTGGATCAGGATGTCGGCCGCGGTCCAGTAGGAGCCCATGAGCGGGAAGTTCCACTTGAACACGCCGCCGTCTTGCGAGGCCGAGAGGCCGTAGCCCAGCGTGATGAGCGGGATCTTGTCGGTCGGCACCTTGTCGGTCAGCGCAAAGGTGATACCGGTGGCCTGCGGGTCGAACAGCGCAACGCCCGGGCGGCCCTTCAGGCGCTCGTAGCACTCCACGCCCTTGTCGGTCGCGTAGCCGGTTTCGCATTCCTCGTACGTGATCTTCACGCCGTTCATGCCGCCGGTGGCGTTGACGTACTTGATGTAGTCCTGCTTGCCGTTGGCCCAGGGCGTGCCGTTGGGTGCGTAGGGGCCGGTGCGGTACACCAGCAGCGGGAAGAACTGTTCCTTGGCCTGTGCCTGGACCAGCGACGGCGCCAGCGCCGTGCCCAGGGTGGTGGCCACCAGGGCGGCGGTCAGAGCGAGCGATTTCAATGTCATGCCTGTCTCCTTTTGTGGGCACCTCGGTGCCGGGTTTTTACGTGCGAACGAACGGGAACTCTTGCAATGCGTTGTCAGTGCGGGAAGGGCCACAGCCGCAGCTTTTCCTTGGCCGTGGACCACAGCCGCGCCAGGCCGTGCGGCTCGACGATCAGGAAGAACACGATCAGCGCGCCGAAGATCATGGTCTCCAGATGCGAGGCCAGTGCGGTCGAGATCGAGAAGCCCAGCCACCCCGGCAGCTGGTTCAGAAAGAGCGGCAGCAGCACGATGAAGGCGGCGCCGAAGAAGCTGCCCATGATCGAGCCGAGCCCGCCGATGATCACCATGAACAGCAGCTGGAACGAGCGGTCGATGCTGAACGCCGCCGGCTCCCACGCGCCAAGGTGGATGAAGCCCCACAGCGCGCCGGCCACGCCGACGATGAAGCTGCTCACCGCAAAGGCCGTGAGCTTGGCGTACACCGGGCGGATGCCGATCACCGCGGCGGCCACGTCCATGTCGCGCATCGCCATCCACTCGCGGCCGATGGCGCTGCGCACCAGGTTCTTGGCGAGCAGGGCGAACACCACCACGAAGATCAGGCAGAACAAATACTTCTGCACCGGCGACTCGATCGGCACGCCGAACACGTTCAGCCCCGCCACGCTCACCGAACCCGAGGACGAGTTGTTGGTGAACCATTGGATGCGCAGGAACGCCCAGTCGGTGAAGAACTGCGCGGCCAGCGTGGCCACCGCCAGGTACAGGCCCTTGATGCGCAAGCTCGGAATGCCGAACAGCACGCCGATCACCGTGGCGCACAGCCCGCCCAGCAGCAGCGAGGCAATGAGCGGCATGCCGTCGATGCGCACCTGGAAGTTGTAGGCCGCATACGCGCCCACCGCCATGAAGGCGCCGGTGCCCAGCGAGATCTGGCCGCAGTAGCCGACCAGGATGTTCAGGCCGAGCGCCGCAAGCGACAGGATCAGAAAGGGCGTGAGGATGGCGCGCATCCAGTAGTCGGAGACGCCCATCGGCACCACGACGAACGCCACGAGCAGCAGCACGAGGATCGCGATGCGGTCCTGCGCGATCGGGAAGATCTGTTGGTCGGCGCGGTAGCTCGACTTGAACTGGCCGTTTTCTCTGTAGAACATGTCAGACCCGATCGATGATCTTTTCGCCGAACAGGCCTTGCGGGCGAACCAGCAAGAAGACCAGTGCCAGCACATAAGCGAACCAGATCTCGATGCCGCCACCGAGCATGGGGCCGAGATAGATTTCAGACAGCTTCTCGCCGACACCGATCAACAGGCCGCCGATGATGGCGCCGGGGATCGAGGTCAGCCCGCCGAGGATCACCACCGGCAGTGCCTTCAGGGCCACCAGCGAGAGCGAGAACTGCACGCCGAGCTTGGAGCCCCAGATGATCCCGGCCACCAGCGCCGAGAACCCGGCCACCGACCACACGATCACCCAGATGCGCGACAGCGGAATGCCGATGGACTGCGCGGCCTGGTGGTCGTCGGCCACCGCACGCAGCGCACGGCCCGTGGCGGTCTTCTGGAAGAAGATGGCCAGCACCACCACGAGCGCGGCCGACACCGCCGCGGCTGCCAGGTCTTCCTGGCTCAGCAGCAGGCCACCAGGGAAGGTGCTTTCAAGCACCATCAGCGGCTCCTTGGGCATGCCGACATCGATCTTGTAGATGTCGTTGCCGAAGATCGTCTGGCCCACGCCGTCGAGAAAGTACGCAATGCCCAGCGTGGCCATCAGCAGCGTGATGCCTTCCTGGTTCACCAGCTTGCTCAGCGCGAGCCGCTCGATGAGCCAGGCCACGACGATCATCACCGCCATCGCTGCAATGAAGGCCAGGATGTTCGCGAGCAGCAGGCTCTGGAAGCCGAACCACAGCGGGAACCATTCGGCAAAGCGTGCCATGGCCAGCGCCGCGAACAGCACCATCGCGCCTTGTGCGAAGTTGAAGACGCCCGAGGCCTTGTAGATCAGCACGAAGCCGATCGCGATGAGCGAATACAGCATGCCGACCATGAGGCCGCCGAAGAGGGTTTCGAGGAAAAAGCCCATCGTGTTCTTTCGTGATCAGTGCTCGACGCCAAGGTAGGCGCGGATCACGTCTTCGTTGTTGCGCACTTCGTCCGGCGTGCCGTCACCGATCTTCTTGCCGTAGTCCAGCACCACCACGCGATCGGAGATGTCCATCACCACGCCCATGTCGTGCTCGATGAGGACGATGGTCGCGCCGAACTCGTCGTTCACGTCGAGGATGAAGCGGCTCATGTCCTGCTTCTCTTCGACGTTCATGCCGGCCATGGGCTCGTCGAGCAAAAGCACCTGCGGCTCCATCGCGAGCGCGCGGCCAAGGTCGACGCGCTTTTGCAGGCCGTAGGGCAGGCGGCCCACCGGCGTCTTGCGGTGCGCCTGGATTTCCAGGAAGTCGATGATGTGTTCGACGAACTCGCGGTGCTGCAGCTCTTCGCGTTCCGCCGGGCCCCAGCGCAGCGCTTGCGCCAGCAGGCCGCTCTTCATCTTGAGGTTGCGGCCCGTCATGATGTTGTCGAGCACGCTCATGCCCTTGAACAGCGCCAGGTTCTGGAAGGTGCGCGCCACGCCCATCTCGGCCACCTGGCGCGAGTTCATGTGCTTGAAGGTCTGGCCGCGGAAGGTGATGGAGCCCTGCTGCGGCCAGTACACGCCGTTGATGCAGTTCAGCATCGAGCTCTTGCCCGCGCCGTTGGGGCCGATGATGGCCCGCACCTCGTGCTCGCGCACGTTGAAGCTGATGTCGGTCAGCGCTTTCACGCCGCCGAAGCTCAGGCTGATGTTCTGGACGTCGAGGATGACCTCGCCAATCTTTCGGTTGCTCATGCAGCGGCCTTCACGATGGGGAAGGTCTTGGCTTCGGTGATCTTCAGCGTGGCGCTGACAACCCCCGTGCGTCCGTCCTCGAACTTGACCTGGGTCTCGATGTACTGCTCGGTCTTGCCGCCATAGAGCGCGTCGACCAGCACGGCGTATTTCTCGGCGATGAAGCCGCGGCGCACCTTGCGCGTGCGGGTCAGCTCGTCGTCGTCGGGGTCGAGCTCCTTGTGCAGCACGAGGAAGCGCGCGATCTGTGTTTCGCCCATGCCGTCTTCGGCCGCGAGGTCGGCGTTGACCTTGCCGATGCACTCGGCAATGAGTGCGAGCACCTCGGGCTTGCCGGCCAGGTCGACATAGCCGCCGTAGGCCAGGCCGCGGCGCTCGGCCCAGTTGCCGACCGCTTCGAAGTCGATGTTGATGGCGGCGCAGACCTCGTCGCGGGCGTTGCCGAAGCACACGGCTTCCTTGATCTGCGGGAAGAACTTGAGCTTGTTCTCGATGTAGTTGGGCGCAAAGATCGCGCCGCGCACGAGCTTGCCCACGTCTTTCGCGCGGTCGATGATGCGCAGGTGGCCTTCGCTGTCGAGCACGCCGGCGTCGCCGGTGTGGAAGTAGCCGTTGGCGTCGAGCACCTCGGCCGTGGCGTCGGGGCGCTTGTAGTACTCCTTGAGCACCGACACGCCGCGCACCAGCACCTCACCGTCTTCGGCGATCTTGAGTTCGATGCCCGGTGCGGCCGTGCCCACGGTCTGCAGCTTGACCTTGCCGTCCTGCTGCAGGCACACGTAGGCGCAGGTCTCGGTCTGGCCGTAGAACTGCTTGAGGTTCACGCCGATGGAGCGGTAGAAGCGGAACAGGTCGGGCCCGATGGCCGCGCCGGCCGTGTAGGCCACGCGGATGCGGCTCATGCCCAGCACGTTGCGCAGCGGGCCGTAGATCAGCAGGTTGCCCAGGCTGTACATGACGCGGTCGCCCGTGCTCACCGGCGCACCGTTGAGGATGTCGGCGCCCACGCGCTGTGCCAGCGCCATGAACTTCGCGTACAGCCAGCGCTTGGGCGCGGCCGCGTCTTCCATGCGGATCGACACGGCCGTGAGCAGGCCTTCGAAGGTGCGCGGCGGGCCGAAGTAGTAGCTCGGTCCGATCTCGCGCATGTCGTTCATCACCGTCTCGGCCGACTCGGGGCAGTTGAGCGTGAAGCCGCCCACCAGCCACTGCGCCACCGAGAACAGGTGGTCGCCCACCCACGCCATCGGCAGGTAGCTCATGATGTTGTCGCCGGGGCCGAGCTTGTCGGTCTCGACGCCGCCGCGGCCCGCCGCGATGAAGCTGGCGTGCGTCTGGCACACGCCCTTGGGGCGGCCGGTGGTGCCCGAGGTGTAGAGGATCACGCCGACGTCGGCCGCCTCGCCGCTGGCCACGGCGCGGTCGTAATAACCGGCGTTGGCCTTGTCGAAGGCGCGGCCCAGCTCGCGCAGCTGCTCGTAGCCCATGAGCCCCGGCTGGTCGTAGTGGCGCAGGCCCTTGGGGTCGTCGTAGATGATGTGGCGGATGCCCGATGGCCGGCCCTCTTGACCCTCTTGCCCTTGCTGCAGCTCGCGGCATTCGAGCAGCTTGTCGACCTGCTCCTGGTCTTCGACGATCACGAACTCGATGCCCGCGTCGTTCAGCATGAAGACCATCTCGCCCGCGACCGCGTCCTGGTACAGCGGCACGGGCACGCCGCGCAGGCTTTGCGCGGCGAGCACCGCCATGTACAGGTGCGGCCGGTTGGCACCGACGATGGCAAGGTTGTCGAAGGCCTTGAAGCCAAGGCTCGCCAGACCGCAGGCCATCTCGCGCACTTCTTGCGCCACGGCGTTCCAGGTCCAGGTTTGCCAGATGCCAAGGTCTTTTTCGCGCACGGCGGGGGCCTCGGGACGGGCCTCGGCATGCGCGAGCAGCAGACGGGGGAAGGTGGGGGCGGTGGTTTGCACAGTGGCCGGATCGTAGGTCTCACTTTGACGTCCGGTTGTCGTTCCAACGACAATCCTAGGGACACTACTCCCCGGAGTTTCCCGATGCCTCCTGGCAACCTCAACCCACAGAACGTGCTCGGCGGTTCCATCAAGGACCGCGTGCGCCCCGCGAGTGCGACCGAACTCGATGGCATTCCGTGGCTGCCCACGCTCACGCCCAGCGAGCGCCGCCGCGCCGAGGCCACGCTCGTGGTCGGCGAGGCCGAGCCCGGCGACCTGGTGTGCCGCGTCGGCCGCTCGCCCACCTACTGGTTCGGCGTGGTCGAGGGCCTCTTGAAGATGAGCAACGACAACGCCGACGGCGGCTCGGTCACCTACACCGGCGTGCCGCCCGGCGGCTGGTTCGGCGAGGGCACGGTGATGAAGCGCGAGCCCTACCGCTACAACATCCAGGCGCTGCGCCGCAGCGTGGTGGCGGGGCTGCCCATCGAGAGCTTCCACTGGCTGCTCGACCACTCCATCGGCTTCAACCGCTTCGTGATGAACCAGCTCAACGAGCGGCTCGGCCAGTTCATCGCGGCGCTGGAGATCGATCGCCTCAACAACCCCGACGCGCGCGTGGCGCGCAACCTGGTGTCGCTGTTCAACCCCGTGCTCTACCCCGGTGTGGGCGAGGTCTTGCGCATCACGCAGCAGGAGCTGGCGTATCTTGTCGGCCTGTCGCGCCAGCGCGTGAACGAGGCGCTCAATGCGCTGTCGGCACAGGGGCTGATCCGCGTGGAGTACGGTGGCCTGCGCGTGCTCGACCTGCCGGGCCTGCGCGCGACCGCGATGTCCAGCCGCAAGAACAACAACAGCACTTCGACCTGAACCTGAAAGAAAAAAAACATGGCCCTCTCCGACCACCTGCAGATCGTGCCCGCCGACGCACAGGCGAGCTTTCTGCCGCCGCAGCAGCAACAGGCCACGCAGGCCCGCAACGAGGAAGACGACGGCCCGACGCTCGAAGAAGCCATCGACCGCGCCGAGGCCTTGGGCGAACAGATCGACGCGCTCAACGAGATCCTGGCGCGCCCGCTGAAAGACATCCTTGCCGACCGCGAAAAGTCGGAAGAGGCCGCGCTGGCCTGGGACCGCTTCGGCGCAATGTGGATGCTGTCGCAGCGCGCCATGCGCCGCGTCGCGATCGACCTGGCGGCGCAGCTCGGCGTGAGCGAGGAAGAAGTCGTGGCGCGCGCCATGGCGAACGCCAATGCCGTGCTCAACGGCGCGGACGAGGTCGATCTCGGCGGCAGCATCGCACCCGCGCAGCTGCAGCACATCGCCCGCCACCGCAACTTCCTTCGCGCCCAGTTCCGTACCGGCTGATGCACGCGGCCTTTCGATATCCCTTAGCCTTGCGGCCTTCTCCTGCCCCCCAAAAAACATGACCACCTCCGCCCCTTCCCACCTCACCGTCATCACCGGCGCCTCGCGCGGCCTGGGCCGTGCCATGGCCGAACAGCTGCTGCAGGCCGGCCACACGGTGCTCGGCATTGCGCGCAAGCCGTCGTCTGAACTTGCCGAAGCGGCGAAGGCCGGCGGCGCTGAACTGACGCAATGGGAGCAGGACCTGTCCGACCCGGTGGCCGCCGCGGCGCGCCTGTCGGACTGGCTCCAGACGCTGGACGGCCAGCGCTTCGACAGCGTCACGCTCATCAACAACGCCGGCACCGTCGGCAACCCCGCGCCGCTGTCGCGTGCCGTGCCGGCCGAACTGGCACAAGCACTGCGCATCGGCCTCGAAGCGCCGATGCTGCTCACGGCCGCTTTCCTGGGGGCCACGCGCGAATGGCGCGGCGCACGCAAGGTGCTGAACATCTCGTCGGGCCTGGGCCGCAACGCCCTGGGCAGCCAGGCGCCCTACTGCGCGGCCAAGGCCGGCATGGACCATTTCTCGCGCGCCGTGGCGCTCGAAGAAGCGGTGGCACCGAATGGCGCGCGCATCGTGTCGCTGGCGCCCGGCATCATCGACACCGACATGCAGGTGCAGCTGCGCGGCGCGTCGGCCGAACAGTTCCCGGACCGCACGCGCTTCGTGAGCATGAAGGAAGAAGGCCGGCTCGACAGCCCCGCGAGCGCCGCAGGCAAGGTGCTCGCCTACCTGGCACGTGCCGACTTCGGCAGCAACCCCGTGGCCGACGTGCGCGACCCGGCCTGAGCACCGAAGACAGAAGCACATCATGGCCACCGCAAAGTCCATCGACACCGTCGAATACAAGCTCTTCCCGTCACCGAGGAACGTGCACCGCGTCGTCTTCGAGCACCAGGTGTTCGTGCCCTACCCGTACGCGCTGATCGTGATGGACGAGTTCTACTTCAAGGGCCGCTTCAGCCTGTTCTCGGCCTGCCGCATGAGCGACGGGAAGATGGGGCAGGTGGCGACGTTCGAGGATGCGGCGGACGTCGAGATCTTCAATACGAAGTTCGTGCCGGACTGAGCCTTTGGGAGCTTCGCGCTCCACCTGCTAAGCCTAGAAGTTGGCTTGCTCCGGTTGAGTGGCATGCTAGTTTTGCTCAACTGCATGGGCTGATGCAGGCCAGCCCCGAATGCAATAGAGCGTGGTTTTACTGAGCAATTCTGCGGGCTTCTTGAACGAGCTTCCGATGCCCCGCCCGTTTCGGTATCTGGGCGGTGGGAATTGATACTTCCCACCGCCTCCCTTACATCGCGAACAGTTCCAGTTGACCTGGATGCGAGCGCCAGTGCTGGCATACGAACTCCATTCGTCCTCGACGAACTCGCGTGTATGCGCTGACAAAAACGCTCCTCAGCTGTCGGTATGCCATAGCCACCTCCTTTTGAAGCACGCTGGGTTTTGGCTTGCCCACTCCCACACGAGTCGCTAGACTCGCGGCGTCTCCCCAGACGAAGAAGTGGGTGGCTTGGTAGACCCAGGATCACCCTGCCCAAAGGCCCATGAACTGCTCTCAGTTCATGGGCTTTTTGCGTTTCTCGACTTGTTCATGCGGCGTCCTTCGGTGGAAATGGATCGTTGCCATAAGAGTCGCGGGCTCGGATTCGCCCATCCTGACCATGAATCAAGAGCTCCCCCTTGCCATCGCGCGCCATCTGCCGCGCTGCTTGAATGGCCTCGGCCTGAGTGCCTGCAACGTGGCTTGCGCGCTGCCCGCCTTCGCGAAGCGCTCCCCATTGATTGCCGCGTTGAACTACGTGAACGTTGTTGCGATTTGCCATCTTGGTGTCCTTTCGAAGTTGACGAAGTGAAGTTTACAAACGACAATTTTGAAAGTCAATATGTAAACCAACCGTCGGGAGAACGCAATGATTGGAAACCGACTTAAAAGAGCAAGAGACGCAGCAGGGATGTCGCTGCGTGACTTGGAGGCAGCGATTCAGGGGCAAGTGTCTGCCCAAGCCATCGGAAAGTACGAACGGGACGAGATGATGCCGGGCTCAACGGTGCTTTTCGCTTTGGCGCGTGCGTTGAATGTGGCGCCGGAATACCTACTTAGCGAGCGTGCGATCGAGTTGACGGGCGTTGATTTTCGGAAAGCACCGCAAGCGGGAGCCAAGGAAGAGCGACTAGTCGAAGCGAGGGTACTGGATCAAGTTGAGCGCTACTTGGAACTCGAAGATTTGATGCCCGGGGTGGATGAGGCATGGCTAGCGCCTAGTGGTGTCGAGTTCGATATTCATTGCATTGAGGATGCAGAACAAGCGGCAGAGTCGTTGCGACGCATATGGTCGCTAGGAATCGATCCGATTCCGATCTTGGCCGAAATACTCGAAGACAAGGGGGTCAAAGTGATCGCTCTTGATCTTCCTGAGAAGGTGTCGGGTTCGAAAGCCTTTGTTACGCGTCCCCACGCGTACGACGTCCCAGTGATCGTTGTGAACCAACGGCACAACGGTGAGCGCCAGAGATTTACCCTTGCGCACGAGCTCGCTCATTTGGTGCTGCGATTCTCCGGGCTAGATGATGCCGACCAAGAGAAGGCCGCAGATCGTTTTGCGGGGGCTTTCTTGATGGCCCAGGACATGATGCATCGACTTCTCGGCGCGCACCGGACGTCAATCTCTCTAGGCGAACTCGTTGAATTGAAGAAGCTCTTTAAGGTTTCTGTTGCGGCGCTAGTGGTGCGGTGCGCTCAGCTGGGTGTGCTTCCCAAGGGGGCATACGGTCGCCTGTGGGGTCAAATCCGAGCACTTGGGTGGAATGGCCCGGACTCAAATGAGCCGAATAAATTTCCGCCTGAGGTGCCTCAGAGGATGGAGCGGATGTGCCTGCGCGCTGTCGCTGAAAACGCGTTGTCTGAGTCGAAAGCTGCGGAGCTGTTGAAAATCAGTGTTCGGGAGCTGGATCGCAGATTGATGGCACAAGGAGTTTGATCGAACATGATCATCCTCGTCTCGGACACGTCTGTCTTGGTGGATCTGGAGCGAGGAGGCCTGTTGGAGGCCGCGTTCGGCTGCGGCTTGACTATGGTGGTGCCTGATCTGCTTTACGCGAATGAACTTGAAGCAGAGAACGGTCCTTACCTGCGCGCGCTAGGCTTGGGGGTTGTGGCATTGACGCCAGATGAAATGACGCTTGTGCAGCAGGTGAAAGCACAAAGAGCCGGGCTGTCACTGGCAGATTGCTTTGCGTTGAGCTGCGCGACAAGGCCCGCTCATGCACTGGTAACTGGCGATCGAGCGCTTCGCAATGAAGCAGTGGGACGCCACGTCCCTACTTTTGGCTTGCTTTGGTTGCTCGATCAGATGGCTGCATCTGGTCTGGTTTCGAGCCTTGCCTTGTGGGAGGGGCTTACACGGGTGTGTTCCCATAGGCGATGCCGGCTTCCGATGGACGAAGTAAACGCGCGCCTACGAGCATGGGTTCCGGCGTGAAGCCGTTGAACTGTATTCAGGGTGTGCACTGAACACAGCTGGGCATGGATCTCGTTCGAGTCTGAGCGTTGCTCCTTGCCCCCAAGAGGGCAAGGAGAAAGACAGCATCGCTGTTCTTACTCGATCGTCGCCCCCGAGGCCTGCACGATCCCCTTCCACTTCTCATAGTCCGTCTTCAGCAGCGCACCGAACTGCTCCGGCGTCATGCTCTGCGGCTCCGCGCCCTGCGCAATGATGGCCGCCTTCATCTCCGGCGTGGCCAGCAGCTTGTTGACCGCCGCATTCAGCGTGGTGACGATGTCCTTGGGCGTGCCGGCCGGCACGAAGACGCCGTACCAGGTGCTCACGTCGAAGTCCTTGTAGCCCAGCTCGGCCACGGTGGGCGTGTCGGGCAGCGAGGTGCTGCGCTTGGCGGAGGTGACGGCCAGCGGGCGCAGCTTGCCGGCCTTGATCTGCGCCAGTGCCGAAGGCACCGACGACACCATCAGGTCGACGTTGCCCGCGAGCACGTCCATCATGGCCGCGTTGGAGCCCTTGTAGGGCACGTGGCGCATCTTGATCTTGGCGGCGCCGTTGAAGATCTCGCCGGCCAGGTGGATGGTGGTGCCGTTGCCGGGCGAGCCGTAGGTGACGGTGTCGGGCGCGGCGCGCGCGGCCTTCACCACGTCGTCGAGCGTCTTGAACTTGGAGTTGGCCTGCGTGACGATCACCACCGGCGTGTAGGCCACGTGGGCCACGGCCGTGAGGTCCTTCACCGGGTTGTAGCTGAGGCTCTTGTAGAGCCAGGGCGCGACGACCATGTTGTCCTTCTGGCCCATCACGATGTCGTAGCCCGTGGGCGCGGCGCGCGCCGCCTCGGCGATGCCGATGGTGCCGCCGGCGCCGCCGCGGTTGTCGGGCACCACGGTCCAGTGGTTGGCCTCGGTGAGCTTCTGCGCGACCAGGCGCGCCAGGATGTCGGTGCCGCCGCCGGGCGGGAAGGGCACGACCATGCGGATGGGCTTGGCGGGGTAGGCGGCGGTCTGGGCCTGCGCGGCCACGGCGGCGAAGGCCAGGGGGAGTGCGAGCACGAGGGCCAGCGAGCGGGTGAGTTTTCTTCGGATCATGGGTTTGTCTCTCTCGGTCTGAGCGGATCGGGGGGCGGCAGTGTCGGTGGAGGTCTTTCGACCTCACTGCACCCACGGTGCAGTGTGCCGGAAGGGGCATCCCCCCATTTTCGTGGTTTGCGATGGGCCCCGTATCGGACGGCGCCGACTTGACAGGGCCATCTGGCCGCCGAAGATGAAAAGTCCATTCCCCCCACAGGAGACACCCATGCTCGGAAACATCGATGCGGTGGCGAATCTCGCGGTGAAAGACATGACCGTGGCGCGCCGTTTTTACGAAGACACCTTGGGCCTTGCGCAGGTCGATTCGGAGGGCGACGAGGTCGTCGTCTACCAAAGCGGCAACACGCGCGTCCAGGTGTACCGCTCGTCGTTCGCAGGCACGAACCAGGCCACGGCCGTGAGCTGGCAGGTCGGCGCGGACATCGAGCGCCTCGTCGCCGCGTTCAAGGCCAAGGGCGTGCGCTTCGAGCACTACGACATGCCCGGTACGAAGCGCGAAGGCGACCTCCACGTCGCGGGCGGCATGAAGATGGCGTGGTTCAAGGACCCGGACGGGAACATCCTGCACCTGATCGGCGGCTGAGGCACTGGCCGTCCGGCATCCCTCGTTTGGGGGAAGCCAAGCGCGACGCGCTGCGGACAATCCCTCCTGCCATGCACCCGCGTGGCATGAGGAGTCACTCCATGCGCGCACCGTCGCCCGAGCCGTCAACGTCTGAGCCACCCGCACGTCCCGAGCGCGTCGCGGTCATCGCCATCCACGGCGTGGCTGACCAGAAGGCCGGCGACACAGCCCGCGCCATCGCCTCGCTGATGCTCAACAACCCCGGCCCCGGCACGGCCTACCGGCAGGCAGACTGCGACACCCACCTGCTGCCGGTGCCGCCGCTGACCTCGATGGTGCAACAGCGCACCCAGCATCAGGACAAGAATGAGAAGGCCGCCACGGAAGGCGCCGCCGCGCAGAAGGCCTACGTGCCGCCCGTGCGCAAGGCGATGCGGCAGTCGAAGACCTCCGACTTCAGCGCCGACGACTGGATCTCGACCGCCGAGTCCGAGGACGCGGGCGTGGTGCGCGCCGCCAAGGGACACGGACCGCTCACGCCGCGCGAGCTGAAGAAGAGCAACCCCGACATCGCCTTCAGCGACTACCTGCTGTTCAAGTCGCAGCGCGCCGAACCCGACCACGAGGCCTACGAGGCCACGCGCGTGCGCATGACGCGCGACGCCACCGATGCGAACGGGCAGCCGGTGCAGCAGCGCATCGACGTGCACGAGATGTACTGGGCCGACCTGTCGCGCCTGCCGGGCTCGGTGGCGCGCATCGTCGCCGAGCTGTTCACCATCGTGTTCCGCTTGTCGCAGCTCGGCCGCGACGCGGTGGACCGGGCGGCCGAAGCGGCGGGTGCGAACAAGAAGCCCAGACCTCCGGACGCGCGGCCCTGGGCCTGTCTGGCGAAGCTGCAGACCGCGCTCGACTGGGTCTTTGCCAACCTGCTGGCCAACATCTTCCTGCAGCTGTTGCTCGTCGGGCTGGTGATCGCGGGGCTCGGCGGCCTGGCGCGGGCCGAGCCCGCACCTGACGCGTTCTCGCTCACCGAACTGCTGCGACGGGTGCTGGCCGTCGTCGTGCCGGTGCTGGCTTTCTGGTGGTACTGCTACCAGGCGCGCAGCACTGCGTCCGCACGCATCGTGGTGGGCCTGTACGCCTGTGTGGCGGTGGTGTTCCTGTGGACCCAGGTGCCCGCGCACTGGGTGGTCGGCGTGACCTGGGTGGCACTGCTCGTGGCGTTGGCCGACCGCGCCCTGCGCATCGCGCGCGACCGCTTTCCGGCCGCACGCACCTGGGGGCTGGGCCTGATGGCGCTGACCGTGGCGGCGCTGCTCGTGCACGTGGCCATCAACGCCGCGGCGGCGGGCGCCATCGACGACCTGCGCCACTGGGTGCGCGCCGGCATGCGGGTGGTCGAGTACCTGCTGATAGGCGTCGTGGTCTGGTGGGGCGGGGCCGCCTTGCTGCTCATCGCCTGGCTCATCGCCGGGGAGGCCGTGCCCGACCGCAGCCCGGCCGCGCGCGGCAGCATCGCGACGGGGCGGCTCGGGCTGTTCGTGTCGCTGGCGGCGTTCGTGGCACTGACGATGGTGGCGTGGGCCGTGCTGACGAACCTGGTGGAACTCGGCGCACGGGGCGTGGCCTATGCGCCGTTCTGGTTTTCCAAGGACATGTGCTGGGGCGACGGTGCGAACTTTCTGCACGACCGCTATGAACGAAGCACGCAAACCTTCGCCTTGACGGCGGGCCTCACGTTGTCGCTGCTGGCCTACCTCGTGGCGGTGCTGGTGCCCAGCCTGTTCGCCGAGCTCAAGGTGGCCTTCGGCACGTCGGAGGGCCTGGGCCTGTGGCTCGGCGCAGGCTACCGGCGGCTCGACTGTTTCGTCACCTTCCTCACGACCCTCAGCGTGTTCGGCGCCTGCGTGGTCGCCCTGTTGCTGGTGCTCAAGCAGTGCGATGTCGAGGTCGGCGCGTGGCTCGACGGCGTGGTGATCGCCTTGTCGGGGGTGTCGCAGACCGGCCTCAAGCCGCTGATCTTCACCGCCGCCACGCTGACGGCTGCCGTCTCGCTGCTCGGCGGGTTCTTGTCGCGCACCGTGCCGGGCCTGCGCATGCCGCTCGACGTGGCACTCGACGTCGACGGCCACTTCCGCGAGTTTCCGCGCCGCGCCATTCCGCGTGCGCGCATCTTCTCGCGCTACGTGTCGCTGCTGGAGCACGTGGCGGCGCAGGGCTACGACCGCATCGTGATCGTGGCCCACAGCCAGGGCACGGTGATCTCGACGGAGCTGCTGCGCTACCTGCAGTTCCGCGCCGAGCAGAAGGTCGACACGCGGGTGACGGAACTCTGGACGGCGCTGAACAAGAGCCGGCTGCTGCTGCTCACCGCCGGCTGCCCGCTGCGCCAGCTGTATGCGGCGCGCTTTCCGCACCTCTATGCCTGGGTGACGGCGGAAGACGCGAACGGCGGCGGGCCGAGCGCGGCCAAGGTCGGCGTGGACCGCTGGGTCAACCTCTACACGGCCGGCGACTACGTCGGGCGCTGGCTCTGGGGCGCTGACGACAAGTCGTACGAGCCGGTGACGGCGCCACCCGCCTGGTGCGCCACGGCCGAGCACGAGGCCTGCCTCGGCCGCGGCGCCCACACCCACTACTTCGACCTCGACCAGGCCTACGTGGCGCGCTGGATCGACTGGATGGTGACGGCGCCGCGCTGAACCGAGCGCCCGTAAAAAAGCCGACCCTCGGGTCGGCTTCCTTCAGGGCGAGAACGCCGGCTTCAGCCGAAGTTCTTGGCCGCAAAGTCCCAGTTGGCCAGCTTGGCCAGGAAGGTCTCGACGAACTTCGGGCGCATGTTGCGGTAGTCGATGTAGTACGCGTGCTCCCACACGTCCACCGTCAGCAGCGCGGTGTCGGCGGTGGTCAGCGGCGTGCCGGCGGCGCCGGTGTTCACGATGTCCACCGAGCCGTCGGCCTTCTTCACGAGCCACGTCCAGCCCGAACCGAAGTTGCCCACGGCCGACTTGACGAAGGCTTCCTTGAAGACGTCGTAGCTGCCCCACTTGGCATCGATGGCCTTGGCCAGTGCACCGGTGGGAGCGCCGCCGCCTTGCGGCTTCATGCAGTTCCAGAAGAAGGTGTGGTTCCAGATCTGCGCGGCGTTGTTGTAGATGCCGCCGGTGGACTTCTTGATGATCTCTTCGAGCGTCATCGCTTCGAACTCGGTGCCCTTTTGCAGGTTGTTCAGGTTCACCACGTAGGCGTTGTGGTGCTTGCCGTGGTGGAACTCGAGCGTTTCCTGCGAGTACTCGGGGGCCAGCGCGTCGATGGCGTACGGCAGCGGGGGAAGGGTGTGTTCCATGGGGGTCTTTCTTTCTAGTTGGTGGATAAAAACAAGATGGTGCTTCGGCGCTTCAGGCGCGTGCCTTGGGCACGACGCGGTACGCGCAGCGCCGCGCGCCTGCAAGCACGTGCTCGACACGGCTCACGTCGGCCTCGGGCCCCAGCACCTCGTCGAAGAGCTGCAGCTCGCTGCGGCAAAAGCCGGTGCAGGCCTGCGCCGCGGTGCAGATGGGGCAGTGGTTCTCGATGAAGAGAAAGCCGTCGCCCTCGGCCCGGTACTCGGCCATGTAGCCCTCGCGGCTGCGGATGTCCGCCAGCCGTTCGAGCCGCGTCTCGAGGTTGCGCGCGCCGCGCATGGCCTCGGTGTAGGTGGCGCGCATGGTGGCTTCGCGCGCGCCGATGAGCTGGTCCATGCCCTTTTCGCCGAACACGCTGATCACGGCACTGATCATCTGCACCGTCATCTCGGCGTGCGTGTCGGGAAAGCGCTTGTGCCCTTCGCCGGTGAGCCGCCAGATCTGGGTCGGACGGCCGCGGCCGCTGGAGCGGCTCTCGGCGTCCACCAGCCCTTCGGTCTCGAGCTTGGACATCTGCTGGCGCACCGCCTCGACCGTCACGTTCAGCACCTTGGCGATGTCGGGGATGCCGAGCGCGCCGCGGGTCTTCAGCGTGGAGAGGATGCGGTCTGCCGGCTGGTGCGGCATCCAGGTGGGCTTGGTGGCATCGGGGGCGGACATGGCAGCTTCGGTCGTGGGGAGGGAAAACAGCGTCATTGTCAGGTCGTTGGGCCTCCCCTCAAATCCGTGGGCGCTTGCCAGCCTCCGCCGAGCGCTTTGTAAAGCGCCACGAGGCTGGTGAAAGAAGCCGTTTCGGCCTCGGCCACGGCGTCTTGCGCACGCAGCAGGGTGCGCTGCGCGTCGAGCACGCTCAGGTAGGGCGCGGCGCCTTCGCGGTAGCGCACCTGGGCCAGCTCGGCGGCGCGGCCGCTGCGGGCCGAGGCCTCCAGCAGCCGCTGCAGGCGCAGCTGGTTCTGGCCGTAGCCGGTGAGGGCGTTCTCCACGTCCTCGATGGCGCGCAACACGGTCTGTTCGTAGACGGCGCGCTCGCCCTCGGCACGGGCTTCGGCGCCGCGCAGGCGGGCCTTGACCGAGCCCAGCCGCAGAGCCGGCCAACTCACGCCGGGCGTGACGCTGAAGGCGCGGCTCGACGAACTGCCCAGGTCGGCGCCGCGCAGCGCGATGAACCCCAGAAAACCCCCGATGTCGACACGCGGATACAGCTCGGCCGTGGCCGCGCCCACATCGGCGGTGCTGGCCGCCAGGCCGCGCTCGGCGCGCAGCACGTCGGGCCGGCGCCGCAGCAGTTCGCCGAGGTCGCCGATGGGCAGGCGCTTGTCGAGCACGCGCAGCGCTTGCGGCTGCAGCATCGGCACCAGCTCGGCCGGGCGCAGGCCCGCCAGCACGGCGACGCGGTAAGCGGCCTGTCGGCGCGCGGTTTCGAGCGCGGGCAGCTGGCTCTCGGTGCTGGCCAGGTTGGCCTGCGCGCTCGCCAGGTCGCCTTCGAGTCCGCGCCCGGTCTGCACCTGCGCCTCGGTCACGCGCAGGCTCTGGCGCAGGCTGTCGAGCGTGCGCTGCGTCACGGCCAGGCGCTGCTCGGCGCCGCGCATTTCGTAGTAGTTGCGCGCCAGTTCGGCCACGGCCACGATGCGCACCTGTTCGAGGTCGGCTGCGCTGGCCTGGGCGCGCGCGGTGGCGGCTTCGTCCATCCGTTGGAGTCGGCCGAACAGGTCGATCTCCCAACCGGCGTCGAAGCCCGCGCGGCTGCTTTGCGCCAGCGTGCGCGCATCGGCCGGCACGCCGTTGCCCTGCGCGATGCTGCGTGTCTTGCTGGCGCCCAGCGTCACGACGGGCAGGCGGTCGAGCTCGGCCTCGGTCTGCATCGCACGGGCTTCGAGCAGCCGGGCCTGCGCGATGCGGATGTCGTGGTTGCCGGCCAGCGCGCGTTCGATGAGCGCGTCGAGCTGCGGGTCGTCGAGCTGGCGCCACCAGTCGCGCTGCACCGCGTCGGGCGCGAACAGCGCGCGCTCGGGCGCAGAGATGGCCACCGGCGCGTCGTTCGGCGCGGCGTACTTCGGACCGACCGCGCAGCCGGCCAGCACCAGCACGCTGAGGGCGAACGGCGCGGCGTAAGAGAAGAGTCTTCTTGTCATGGTCATGCTCCCGGTGTCATCAGGCGGGGTCGCCGGCGGGCTCGCGCGCCACCAGCGCTTCGAGTTCGGCGGTGCGCGCCGAGCGGCCCACCGTGCGGTGGTCGCGCGCCAGCAGCGTGTACATGGTGGGCAGCACGAACAGCGTGAACAGCGTGCCCACCAGCATGCCGACCACGATCACCAGGCCGATGCTGAAGCGGCTGTTGGCGCCCGCACCGCTCGCGAACAGCAGCGGCACCAGGCCCACCACCATCGCGGCTGTGGTCATCAGGATCGGGCGCAGCCGGATGCGCGCGGCCTGCTCGATGGCGGCGCGGCGGTCCAGGTTCTGGCGCTCCTGGATCTCGTTGGCAAACTCCACCATCAGGATGCCGTGCTTGCTGATGAGCCCGATGAGCGTCACCAGCCCGATCTGCGTGTAGATGTTGATGGTGGCAAAGCCCAGCGCCAGCGGCACCAGCGCGCCGCAGATCGACATCGGCACGCTGATCAGAATGATCAGCGGGTCGCGCAGGCTCTCGTACTGCGCGGCCAGCACCAGGTAGATCACCACGATCGCGAACACGAAGGCCATCACCAGCGCCGAGCCTTCCTGCGTGAACTGGCGCGCGTCCGACTGCCAGTCGTAGCTGAAGCCGGCCGGCAGCTTCTTCGCCTCTTCGCTCAGGAACGCCACTGCGTCGCCCATGGTCACGCCAGGCATCGGAATGGCCTGGAAGGTCGAGGCATTGAGCTGGTTGAACTGCGTGAGCTTGTTGGGGCCCACGCTCGTCGACAGCGTCACCAGGTTGGCCAGCGGCACGGGCTGGCCGCTCGCGCTCTTCACGAAGTAGCGCGACAGCGCCTCGGCCGTGAGCCGCTGGTCGCGCGGCGACTGCGGAATCACGTCGTACGAGCGGCCGTCCATGCCGAAGCGGTTGACGTAGTTCTCGCCCACCAGCACCGCCAGCGTGTCGCCGATGGCCTTCATGGTCACGCCCATGCTGTTGGCCTTGGCGCGGTCCACGCGCACTTCGGTCACGGGGTTGTTGAACTCCAGGTCGCTGTCGACCACGGCGAACTTGCCGCTCTCGCGCGCCGCCTTCTTCAACGTTTCCATCGCCTCGAACACCGTGGCGTGGTCGCCCGCGCTGCGGATCACCATCTGCACCGGAAGCCCACCGGTCGAACCGGGAAGCGACGGCAGCTGAAAGGCGAACACGCTGCTGCCTTCGACCTCGTTCATGCCGCCCTGCACGTCGGCCTGGATCTGGTCGGCGTTGCGCTCGCGGTCTTTCCAGTCGGACAGCTGCACGCCGCCGATGCTGTTGGAGACACCGTCCGAGCCGTTGATGAGCCAGCGGCCGGTGTTCTCGGGCAGCTTGGCCAGCACCGCGTCCCACGTCTGGCCGAACTTCTCGACGTAGTCGATGTTGGCGTGCTGCGGCGACTTGATGACGGTCATCACCATCGCCTGGTCTTCACCGGGCGCCAGCTCGCGCTGCGCGGCGTTGTAAAGGAAAGGCAGGCTCACCAGCACCGCTGCCGCGAGCAGGCCCGTCACCCAGCGGTGGTGCAGCGACACGTCGAGCAGCCGGCCATACGCCGTGGCGAGCTTGTGGAAGAAGGCTTCGGCCATGCGGGCCACGCGGCCCGCGCTGGCGTCCTGCGGCAACAGGAAGGACGCCATCACCGGCGACAGCGTGAGCGCGATCACGCCCGACACCACCACCGCGCCTGCGAGCGTGAAGGCGAACTCCTTGAACAGCGAGCCTGTGAGCCCGCCCATGAGGCCGATGGGCGCGTACACCGCGGCCAGCGTGAGCGTCATCGCGATCACCGGACCGGCCACTTCGCGCGCACCGATCAACGCGGCCTGCACGCGCGACTTGCCCTCTTCGATGTGGCGGTGCACGTTCTCCACCACCACGATGGCGTCGTCCACCACCAGGCCGATGGCCAGCACCATTGCGAGCAGCGTGAGCAGGTTGATGCTGAAGCCGAACAGCAGCATCAGCGCCGCCGCGCCCAGCATCGACAGTGGAATCGTCACCACCGGAATGAGCACCGCGCGCAGCGAGCCCAGGCAGAGAAAGATCACCAGCACCACGATGGCGATGGCTTCGAGCAGCGTCTTCTGCACCTCGTCGATCGAGGCCTCGATGAAGCGCGCGAGTTCGAAAGGCAGCTGCACCTCCACGCCCGGCGGCAGGTTCTGCTTGATGCCGGGCAGCAGGTCGCGGATGCGCTTCACGATCACCAGCGGGTTGCCGTTGGGCGCGGCCTGCAGGCCGAGGTAGATGGCCTTGTCGCCGTCCATCGTCGCGCTGCTGTCGGCACTGGCCGCACCGAGTTCCACGGTGGCCACGTCGCCCAGCCGCACGATGGCTTCACCGTCGCGCTTGATCACCATGTCGCGGAACTCGGCCACGTTCACCAGGTCGGTGTTCACGCGGATGTTCGACACCACGTACAGGCCCTTCACCTGCCCGGGTGCGGCCTGCACGTTGTTCTGGCGCAGCGCGTCGGCCAGCTCGCCGGCCGAGATGCCGCGCGCGGCCATGCGGTTGGCGTCGAGCCACACACGCATTGCCAGCGTCTGCCCGCCCGACACCTCGACACCCGACACGCCCTCGATCGACGCGAACTGCGGCTGCACCACGCGCGAGAGGTAGTCGGTGAGCTGCGGCACCGGCATGGTCTTGCTTGAGAAACCCACGTACGCAACCGCCGTGGCCTCGCCCGCCGACTTGAGGATCACCGGATCGAAGGCCTCGGCCGGCAGCCGGTACTTCACCTGGCTGACCTGCGCCATCGCCTGCGTGAGCGCCTGGTTGGCGTCGGCGTTGAGCTTCATGCGCACGCTGATCACGCTGCGGCCCAGCGTGGACGACGACGAGAGGTAGTCGACGTTCTCGATGGTGGCCACCGCCTGCGCGATGGGCTGCGTGACGAAGCCCTGCATCAGCTCGGGCGAGGCGCCGGGGTACTGCGTGGTGATGGTGAGCGTGGTGCTTTCGGTGAGTGGGTACTGGCGCACCGGCAGGTCGCCCAGCGCGCGGGCGCCGAGCAGAAGAATGAGCGTGCTCACCACCAGCGCCAGCACGGGCCGGCGCACGAAGAGGTCGGTGAACTTCATGACTTCGGCTCCGTGAGGGCCAGCGTGTCCTTCGCGGCCGGCGCCACGGCCGCGCCGTTGTACAGGCGCAGCTGGCCCGAGGTGACGACCTGCTCGCCGGCCTTCAGGCCTTGTTCGACCACGACCAGCCCGTCCTGCCGCTCGCCGGTCTTCACGAACACCTGCTGCACCGAGAAGCCGTCGCCCTTTTCGCCGGCGCGCACCACGAACACCGAGTCGCCGTGCGTGCTGTAGGTGATGGCGGTTTCAGGCACGGCGATGGCGTCGGCGCGCGGGGGCAGCGCGACTTTGCCGTTGACGTACATGCCGGGCGTGAGCGCGCCGTCGGCGTTGTCGACCGTGGCCTGCAAGCGCACGGTGCGCGTGTCGCTGCCGATCATCGGTTCGATGGCGCTGAGCTTCGCGGGGAACACGCGGCCCGGGTAGGCATCGACCGCGAGCGCCACCGCCTGGTTGCGCTTGAGCGCCGGCAGCGCGGTCTCGGGCAGCGTGAGGTTGGCAAAGAGCGTGCGGCTGTCGGTCAGCGACACCAGCGCATCGCCGGCGCGCACGAACTGGCCGAGGTTGACCTTGCGGATGCCCAGCACGCCGTCGAACGGCGCCTTGATGTGCTTCTGTTCGATGAGCGCCTGCACGCGCCGCAGCTCGCCGCTGGCCTGGTCGAACGCGGCCTGGGCTTGCTCCATCTGCTCCTGCGTGGCGGCCTGCTGCGGCAGCAGGCGGCGCGTGCGTTCGAGCAAGGCCCTGGCATTGGCCTGCTGGGCGCGCAGCCGTTCGAGGTCGCCCTGCTCGGGCGCGTCGTTGAGCTGCACCAGCAGCTGGCCGGCACGCACCTGCGCGCCCGGCGTGAACAGGATCTTCGCGACCCGTCCCTCCACCTCGGCCGGTACTTCGACCTGCCGGTTGGCCTCCAGCGTGCCGATGCCGCTGAGAAAGCGCGCCATCTCGGTCTGCCTCGCGGGGGCCACCGCCACCTTGGCCGGCGGTGTGGCGCCGTCCTGTGCATGGGCCGGCTGGAATTTCGCCACGAGCCCGTAGCCCGCCGCGCCCAGCACCGCGACCGTGAGACCGGCGCCGAGCCAGGTCCTGGATTGTTTGTTCATACGCAACCTGCTCTTTTATCAAAGAAAGTACTTTGATTATTAGATCGCGTCCGAACGATGTCGAGAACGACGTGGCAATGGCCTCGATAGGGCAGGGCTATCTTTTGCGTTGCGTGCATGCGGGGTGCTCCGGGTGGTGGCGCGGGGACATCCCCGCATCCCGAAGACGGGCAGCCCGTCGCGTTTGTGACGCGGCGGCCGCGTGCAATCGCCGTGCGGCCGCCGGGACATCGCTCGTGCCGCCAAGGGCCGATGTACATTGCGACCTGCGCATGAACCTATTCAGCATGGCCACCAAACCCCGCAAGAAGTCCTCGGCTGTCACCGAGGACGAGGTCTTCGACATTGCCGCCGACCTGTTCCGGGCCATGGCCGCGCCCATGCGGCTGAAGATCGTGAGCCTGCTGTGCAACGGCGAGAAGAACGTGAGCGAGCTGCTCGCGCAGATCGACACCACGCAGCCCAACATGTCGCAGCACCTGAACACGCTCTACCAGGCAGGCGTGCTCGCACGACGCCGCGACGGCGTGAGCATCTACTACAGCATCGCGAACGAAACCGTGGTGGCGCTGTGCCGCAGCATCTGCGTGCAGATCGCCATCGAGCAGGAATAAGAAGAAGAGAAGAAGGCCGGCGTCAGCCGGCTTCTGAACTTCAGGGCTTCAGGTAGACGTAGCCTTCCTTCGCCTGCAGCCGCGCCACCTCGGCCACGCCCGAGGGCACGATCTTGGTTTCCATCAGCAGCTTGCCCGCGTCGATGTTGCGCGTGGTCAGGGTGTTGTTGCACACCTTGAACTCCACGCCGCGCCCGGCCAGTGCGCTCACCGGTCCGCTGAACTCGCGGCCCTTGCTGTCCTTGGCGTCGGTCAACAGGAAGTCGATGCCGGGGCCGTGCGTGACCACGACGATCTTCGCCTTCGGGTCTGCGTTCAGGTGGTTCGTGATGTTCGCAAGGATGGCTGCGCTGTTCTCCACGCCGGTGTTCACGTGGTAGACCACCTTGGTCTCCTGCGCGCCCGCGAACGTGGCGACCATGGCGAGCAGGAAAGCGATGAATGCGTGTCTCATGGGGAAACCCTCTGGCTGTTGTCGTTGCCCGCAAAATATCATCTTCTGCTTATATTTACAGCCGGGCAAGCCCGCGGCCCTCGCCGCCCAGCCCGCAGGAGACGACCCACGATGTTCCCGTGCCGGCCCACCGCCGTTCGCGCGAAGGCGCTGTTGATGTGCGCTGCGCTCTGGTTGAGCGCCAGTGCCGCGTTCGCCGCTCCCGAGATCCGCCCGCTGCCGGTGGCGCCCGACATCTACTACGTGCAGGGCATCCCCGCGCTCGGCTCGAAGGAGAACCAGAACTTCATCTCGAACGCCGGCTTCGTCATCACGCGCGACAGCGTCGTGATGATCGACGCGCTCGGCTCGCCCGCCGTTGCCGAGCGCATGGTGGCCGAGATCCGCAAGCTCACGCCCAAGCCGATCAGCCACGTCATCCTCACGCATTACCACGCCGACCACATCTACGGCCTGCAGGTGTTCAAGGCGCTGGGCGCGCAGATCGTGGCGCACACGCGGGGCAAGACCTACCTCACGTCCGATACCGCACGGCTGCGGCTCGAGGCCTCGCGCCAGGAGCTCGCGCCGTGGATCGACGAGCGCACGCGGCTGGTGCCGGCCGACGTGTGGATCGACGGCCGCACCGAGCTGACGATCGGCGGCACGCGCTTCGTGATCCAGCCCGCGGGCCCCGCGCACACGCCCGAAGACCTGGCCATCTTCCTGCCGCAGCAGAAGGTGCTGTTCACCGGCGACATCGTGTTCCGCAACCGCACGCCCTACGTGGGCTCGGCCGACAGCCGGCACTGGATCACGTCGCTCGACGCGCTGCTCGCACTCGACGCGCGCACCATCGTGCCGGGCCACGGCCCCGCGTCGGACGACCCGGCGCAAGACCTGCGGCAGACGCGCGACTACCTCGTCTTCCTGCGCGGCGCGATGCAGAAGGCCGCCACCGAGATGACGCCCTTCGACGAGGCCTACGCGGCCACCGACTGGTCGCGCTTCGAGGCCTGGCCGCTGTTCAAGGTGGCCAACCGCATGAACGCCTACAACACCTACCTGCTGCTGGAGCAGGAGGCGCGATGACCGGCGACCGCACGCGCCGGCAGCTCGTCGCGGGTTTTGCCGCGTGGTGCGTGGCGCCGACGGTTGTGCATGCGGCTGAGGTGCAGCAATTGCCCGCGCCCGTTTCGCTGACCGGTGCACTCGCGGCGGCGTTGGCCCGCTCGCAACCGCTGGTCGTCATGGCCAGCCTGCAGGGCTGTCCCTTCTGCAAGATCGTGCGCGAGCATTACCTCGTGCCCGAAGTCGCCGCCGGCTTGCCCGTGGTGCAGATCGACTTTCGCGACGCGCGCACCGTGCGCGACTTCGATGGCACAGCGCGCACGCACGACGCGCTCATCAAGGCGTGGAAAGTCACCGTCGCACCGACCGTGCTCTTCTTCGGCCGCAACGGCCGCGAGGTCGCCGAACGGCTGACCGGTGGCGATTCTGATTTCTACGGCGCCTACCTCGAAGCACGCCTGCAGCAAGCGCGCACCGCCGTCCGCAGCTGACGTTATGCATGGAGAAACCGAACGGGTTTCCCCCAAGAGCAAAGCCCTTCCCTTGTGCACGATCGTCCCTAAAATCAATACATAACGATTTACTTATTTAACGATGAAACCAGCCGCTTCGGGGCGCGTTTCGAGGAGACCGATTTGAAGTTGCTGTTGCCGTCGCTCGCCGTTGCTGTCACCACCCTGCTGCTGTCGACACCGGCCCTTGCCAACAAGGAGCTGGCCCAGAAGAACGCCTGCCTCGCCTGCCACGCGGTCGACAAGAAGCTGGTCGGCCCCGCGTACCTCGACGTCGCGAAGAAGTACACCGGCCAGGCCGATGCGCTCGCTGTGCTCACCGCGAGCATCCAGAAGGGCAGCACCGGCAAGTGGGGTGCCGTGCCCATGCCCGCGCAGCCTGCGATGAGCGAGGCCGATGCCAAGGCGCTGGCCGCCTGGGTGTTGGGTGGCGCCAAGTAAGGCGCACGGACGCGACGCCATGAGCGGCAGCATCCAGCAGACCGGGCAGGTGCGCAAGGCACCCGAGAATTTTCTCGACGCACAGGGCGTGCGTGCCGTCTTCGCCGAAGCCGGCAAGGGGCGGCGCGACTTCATCCGCAATGCCTTCGCCGCCGCCGTTGCAGGCACGGCGGCCACGTCGTCCGCGCTTGCGCAAACGCGCACCGCAGTGGGCGACGGCGACCCTGCCATATTGAATCTGCCCGCGCACAGCACGGGCCTCGGCCAGCCGGTGGTCACCGACGGCTACGGCAAGCCTTCCAAGTACGAAGCCAACGTGCAGCGCCGCCAGAGCCCGGGGCTCACGCCGACCGCGCAGGCCTCGGTGTCGTTCGCGCCGCTGCAGTCGCTGTTCGGCATCGTCACGCCCAGCGGCCTGCACTTCGAGCGGCACCACCAGGGCTGGTGGGACATCGATCCGTCCAAGCACCGGCTGATGGTCAACGGCATGATGAAGACGCCGAAGGTCTTCACGCTCGACGAGCTCATGCGGCTGCCGTCGGTGTCGCGCTTTCACTTCATCGAGTGCGGCGCCAACACCGGCATGGAGTGGGGCAACGTTGCGGTGCCGACGGCCCAGTACACGCACGGCATGCTGTCGTGCAGCGAGTTCACCGGCGTGCCGCTGATCACGCTGCTCGAGATGGCGGGCGCCGACCTCAAGGGCGAGCGCTTCGTGCTCGCCGAAGGCGCCGACGGTTCGTCGATGACGCGCACCATTCCCATGAGCCTCATCCGCTCCGGCGAAGTGCTCGTGGCCTACGGCCAGAACGGCGAGATGCTGCGGCCCGAGCAGGGCTACCCGCTGCGGCTCGTGGTGCCCGGCGTGCAGGGCGTGAGCTGGGTCAAGTACCTGCGCCGCATCGAACTCGGCGACCAGCCCTACGGCGCCAAGGATGAAACGGTGCACTACGTCGACCTCATGCCCGACGGCCAGCACCGCCAGTACACCAGCATCCAGGAATGCAAGAGCGTCGTGACCACGCCCTCGGGCGGGCAGATGCTGCTCGACAAGGGCTTCTACAACATCACCGGCCTCGCGTGGTCGGGCCGCGGCTCGGTGAAGCGCGTGGACGTGAGCGTGGATGGCGGGCGCAACTGGCGCACCGCACGGCTCGAATCGCCCGTGCTCTCGAAGTGCCTCACGCGCTTCAACATCGACTGGGTGTGGGACGGAACGCCGGCCATCATCCAGAGCCGCGCGATGGACGACACCGGCTACGTGCAGCCCAGCTACAAGCAGCTGCGCGCGGTGCGCGGCACACGCTCGATCTATCACAACAACGCCATCCAGTCGTGGCAGGTGCAGGCGAACGGGGAGGTGGCGAATGTCCAGCTTTCCTAAGCGCACGCTGCTCGTTCTTGCGCTCGCTTGCGGCGTCGGCGCTGCGGCATGGGCACAACCGAAGACGGCAGGCTACGCCGGCATCGGCCGCGACGCCACGCCCAAGGAAGTGGCCGCGTGGGACATCGACGTGCGCCCCGACTTCAAGGGCCTGCCGCCCGGCTCGGGCTCCGTCACGCGCGGGCAGGACCTGTGGGAAGGCAAGTGCGCCTCGTGCCACGGCGTGTTCGGCGAATCGAACCAGGTGTTCAGCCCGATCGTCGGCGGCACCACCGCAGAAGACATCAAGAGCGGCCACGTCGCGCGCCTGAAAGACCCGGCGTTCCCCGGCCGCACCACGCTGATGAAGGTCACGAGCCTGTCGACCGTGTGGGACTACGTGTACCGCGCCATGCCGTGGAACCAGCCCAAGTCGCTGACGCCGGACGATGTGTATGCCGTCACCGCCTACATGCTGAACCTCGGCGGCATCGTGCCCGACGACTTCACGCTGTCCGACAAGAACATCCGCGAGGTGCAGGCCCGCATGCCCAACCGCAATGGCGGCACCACCGCGCACGCGATGTGGCCCGGCAACGAACTCGGCCGCGCAGCCAAGCCCGATGTGTCGGCCGTGGCCTGCATGCGCGACTGCGTGCCGGCCGCATCGTCGGTAACGCAACTGCCGCCGCATGCGCGCGGCAGCCACGGCAACCTCGCCGACCAGAACCGGCTGGTGGGCGCGCAGCGCGGCATCGCCACCGCCGCGCCCGCTGCTGCAGTGAAGACCAGCGCACCGGCCGCCGCAGCACCGAAGGTGCCCGTCGCCTTGCTCGAGAAGAACAGCTGCACCGCCTGCCACGGCATGACGCAAAAACTCGTCGGCCCCGCCTTCTCGGACATCGCGAAAAAGTACCCCGGCCAGACCGACCACCTGCTGCAGAAGATCAAGGCGGGCAGCACCGGTGTCTGGGGGGCGATCCCGATGCCGCCGCAGACCCTCGGCGACGATGATGCCAAGGCCATCGCACGCTGGCTCGCCGACAGCGCCGGACCATGATTCGACAGGAGACAACCCCATGAAAAACCGCAGACAGATGCTCACGCAGTCCGCCGCCCTCGCAGGCCTGGCGGCCACCGTCGGCTGGCTTCCCGCCACCGCGTTCGCGTATTCGAAAGACGCCTTCGACGCCAAGAGCGTGGCCGACGCGCTCAAGGCCGTCGGCGTCACCGGCGCGCCCACCGAGAGCAAGGACGTCACCATCACCGGCCCCGACATCGCCGAGAACGGCGCCGTGGTGCCGCTCAGCGTGGCCACCGCCTTGCCCGGCGTGAAGCAGCTCATGCTGCTGGTCGAGAAGAACCCGAACGCCGTGGTCGCGATCTTCAACACCTCGGAGTTCGTCGAGTCGAACTTCACCACGCGCGCCAAGCTGGGCCAGTCGTCCGACGTGTACGCGATCGCGGTCATGAACGACGGCAAGGCGCTCTTCGCCAAGAAGGAAGTCAAGGTCACGCTCGGCGGCTGCGGCGGCTGAGCGACGGACTTCACACACAAGAACACGACGAGAAGAAGGAGACCACCATGGCAGATCCCATGCGCATCCGCGCCCAGGCCGCGGGCGACAAGACGACCGTGCGCATCCTCATGGCGCACGAAATGGAAACCGGCCAGCGCAAGGACGCCGCCGGCAAGACGATTCCCGCCTGGTTCATCCAGGAGGTCACGGCCTCGCTCAACGGCAAGACCGTGCTCACGGCCGACTGGGGCCCGGCGGTGTCGAAGAACCCCTTCATGCAGTTCACGCTGAAGGGCGCAAAGGCCGGCGACAAGATCGCCGTGACCTGGAAGGACAACCGCGGCGACACCCGCACCGACGAAGCCACCGTCAGCTGACGCTTTCTTCGACCACGCGAGCGCTCGCTCGCGTGTTGTGTTCCCCACGAGAAAAAAAGGCGGCCCCATGAGGACAACCACATGCCTGAGCCTGCTGGTGCTGGCCGGCAGCATCGCGCTGCCCGCCGCGGCGCAGAAGACCACGGCCGAAGGCATCGCCGAGTACCGCGCGCTGCTGCAGGACGGCAACCCCGCCGAACTGTTCGAGGCCAAGGGCGAAGACCTCTGGAAACAGAAGCGCGGCCCCAAGGCCGCGTCGATGGAGAAGTGCGACCTCGGCAAGGGCCCGGGCGTGGTGAAGGGCGCATTCGCCGAACTGCCGCGCTACTTTCCCGACACCGGTCGCGTGCAGGACATGGAGTCGCGCCTGCTCACCTGCATGGAAACGCTGCAGGGCTTCGACGCCGCCGCCATCGCCAAGACGCCGTTCGGCCAGGGCGAGCAGAAGAACCTCGAGGGGCTGGTGGCGTGGATCTCGGCCGAGTCGAAAGGCCTGCCGCTGAACCTGCCGCAGTCGCATGCCAGCGAACGCCGCGCGTACGAAGTGGGCAAGCGCCTGTTCTTCCTGCGCGCCGGCCCGCACGACTTTGCCTGCGCCACCTGCCACGGCGCCGACGGCAAGCGCATCCGCCTGCAAGACCTGCCCAACCTCACGAAGAACCCCGGCGCGGGTGAAGGCTTCGGCGCCTGGCCGGCCTACCGCGTGTCGTCGGGCGAGCTGTGGGGCATGCAGCGCCGGCTCAACGACTGCTTCCGCCAGCAGCGCTTTCCGTACCCGGGCTATGCCAGCGACGTGACCGTGGCGCTGGCCGTGTACATGGGCGTCAACGGCCAGGGCGGCAAGACGACCGCACCGGCCATCAAGCGCTGAAGGAGCCACGCCATGAAGTCTGATCATTTCTTCGGCCTGGCCGCCGTGGCCTGCGCGCTCACCGTGTTCGGTTGCGCGTCCGTCGACAGCGCTGCCGAGCTCGACAAGCTCACCGCCGACGCGCTGCAGCGCTCCTTCCGCGACCAGGGCATCGCCAAGGTCGACCGCCTCGTGCAAGACCCGGCCAACCTCGCATGCAGCGAAGCCGAGGCCAGCGGCAAGCCGCTGGACGACCAACGCACCAAGGAGATCGAGGCGGCCAACATGAAGACCGTGCGCTGGCCTTCTGACGGCAAGTTCGTCGGCGACTGGCGCGAGGGCGAGAAGATCGCGCAGAACGGCCGCGGCCTCACCTGGACCGACGCGGCCAATGCCGCCAACGGCGGCAATTGCTACAACTGCCACCAGATGTCGAAGGAAGAAATCTCCTTCGGCACGCTCGGCCCGAGCCTGTACCACTACGGCAAGCTGCGCGGCGTGAGCGACCCGGCCAGCGCTGCTTCCAAGCCCATCGTCGAATACACCTGGGGCAAGCTGTGGAACGCGCGTGCCTACAACGCCTGCTCGAACATGCCGCGCGTCGGCCACTCCGGCATCCTCAACGAGAAGCAGATCCGCGACGTGATGGGCTTGCTGCTTGACCCCCAGTCTCCCGTCAACCGCTGAGCGTCCGGCTTTCTTCTTCATGAACCTTTCCAAGCGCGAGTTCGTCCAGATGCTCGGTGCCGGCGCTGTCGCCGGCCTGGGCCTGGGCCGCCACGGCAGCAGCGTGGCTGCCGGCCTCGACGGCATGTACACCGTGCCGGCCTTCGGCAACGTGTCGATGCTGCACATGACCGACTGCCATGCGCAGCTCAAGCCGCTGTACTTCCGCGAGCCGGGCGTCAACATCGGCATCGGCGCCATGCGCGGCAAGGTGCCGCACCTCGTGGGCGAGCACCTGCTGAAAGCCGCCGGCGTGAAGCCCGGCACGCGCATGGCGCATGCGCTCACCTACCTCGACTTCGACAAGGCCGCGCAGCGCTACGGCAAGGTGGGCGGCTTCGCGCACCTGGCCACGCTGGTCAAGCAGCTCAAGGCCAGCCGCCCCGGCGCACTGCTGCTCGACGGCGGCGACACCTGGCAGGGCTCGGCCACGTCGCTGTGGACCGATGCGCAGGACATGGTCGATGCCTGCAAGCTGCTTGGCGTCGACGTGATGACCGGGCACTGGGAGTTCACCTACGGCATGGCGCGGGTGCAGCAGATCATCGAGAAAGACTTTGCGGGCAAGGTCGAGTTCGTCGCGCAGAACGTCAAGACGGCCGACTTCGGCGACCCGGTGTTCAAGCCGTATGTGATGCGCGAGATCAACGGCGTGCCCTGCGCCATCATCGGCCAGGCCTTTCCGTACACGCCCATTGCCAACCCGCGCTACATGGTGGCCGACTGGACCTTCGGCATCCAGGACGACAACTTGCAGCGCGTGGTGAACGAGGCGCGCGGCAAGGGCGCGCAGGTGGTGGTGGTGCTGTCGCACAACGGCATGGACGTCGACCTCAAGATGGCCAGCCGCGTCACCGGCATCGACGCCATCCTGGGCGGCCACACGCACGACGGCACGCCCATGCCCACGCTCGTGAGCAATGCGGGCGGCAAAACCATCGTGGTCAACGGCGGTTCCAACGGCAAGTTCCTCGGCGTGATCGACTTCGACGTCAAGGGCAAGAAGGTGAGCGACTTCCGCTACCGCCTGCTGCCCGTGTTCTCCGACCTGATTCCGGCCGACAAGGAGATGGACGCGCTCATCACCCGCGTGCGCGCGCCCTACGAAGCCAAGCTTGCGGAAACCCTCGCGCACACCGACGGCGCGCTGTACCGGCGCGGCAACTTCAACGGCACCGGCGACCAGCTGCTGCTCGATGCGCTCATGGAAGTGCAAGACGCGCCCATCGCCTTTTCACCCGGTTTCCGCTGGGGCACCTCGCTGCTGCCCGGCCAGGCGATCACGCGCGAGTGGCTCATGGACATGACGGCCACCACGTATTCGTACGCGACCGTCACGCAGATGACCGGCGAGACGCTGAAGACCGTGCTCGAGGACGTCTGCGACAACCTCTTCAACCCCGACCCCTACTACCAGCAGGGCGGCGACATGGTGCGCGTGGGCGGGCTGCAGTACACCTGCGACCCGACCGCCGCCATGGGCCAGCGCATCCAGGACATGCGCCTGGGCGGCAAGCCCATCGACGCCAGCCGCAGCTACAAGGTCGCGGGCTGGGCGCCCGTGAGCGAAGAGGCGCGCACCGCCGGCAACAAGCCGGTGTGGGAAGTCATCGAGCCGTGGCTGAAGTCGCGCAAGGTCGTGACCACGCGCCGGCTCGACGAACCCGTGCTGAAGAACATCGCACCGAACCCCGGCCTGGCCTGAATCGAGCGCCCCGCATGTGGGGCGCTCCCTAGAATCGGGGCATGTCCATCGAGCAGGTTTCCCTTCTCACCACGCTCGCGCTCGTGGCGGCCTTCGTGCTGTCGGCGGTGTTCGGCGCCGTCGCGCGCGCCACGCGCTTTTGCACCATGGGCGCGATCAGCGACGTGGTGGCGCTCGGCGACTGGACCCGCGTGAAGCAGTGGGCCGCGGCCGGCGGCGTCGCGCTCATCGGCTTCTCGGCGCTCGTGTTCGCGGGGCTCGTCGATGCCGACCGCACGCTCTACGCCTCGCACCAGATCCTCTGGCTCGCGGCGCTGGTCGGCGGCCTGCTGTTCGGCGTCGGCATGGTGCTGTCTTCGGGCTGCGGCAACAAGACGCTGGTGCGCCTGGGCGGCGGCAACCTCAAGGCGCTGGTGGTGCTGGTGCTCATGGGTGTGTCGGCCTTCGCCACGCTGAAAGGCATCACCGCGGTGTTGCGTGTTGCGACTGTCGATGCGGTGCATGTGGAGCTCGCGGTGAACGCGTCGCTGCCCGAGGTACTGGCCGCATCCTTCCAACTCAACGCATCGTCGCTGCGCCTCGCGCTCGGCCTGGTGCTCGGCGGTGCGCTGCTCGTGTGGGCCGCATGGGGCCGCGCGACGCGCGACGTGCGCAGCCTCGTCGGCGGCATGCTGATCGGCGCATTGGTCGTCGGTGCATGGTGGCTCAGCGGGCATTGGGCGGTGGTCGAGGAGCATCCGCTCACGCTCGAGCACGTGTTCCTCGCCACCAACTCCGGCCGCGCCGAAGCTTTGAGCTTCGTCACGCCGGTGGCCTACGCGCTCGACTGGCTCATGTTCTACAGCGACGCCAACAAGCGGCTCACGCTCGGCATCGTGTCGGTGGCCGGCGTGGTGGTGGGCGCCGCACTGCATGCGCTGTGGTCGCGCGAATTCCGCTGGGAAGGGTTTGTCAACACCGGCGACCTCGCGCACCACGCGACAGGCGCCGTGCTCATGGGCATCGGCGGCGTCACGGCCATGGGCTGCACCATCGGGCAGGGCCTGAGCGCGCTGTCGACGCTGAGCATCGCGAGCCTGCCGGCCATTGCGGGCATTGTCATCGGTGCGGTGGTAAGCCTGAAGTACCAAAGCTGGCAGCTCGAACGCACGCTTTGATTTTTCAGGCGCGGCCCTGAAGCGAATCCTCACAATTTAGTTCGGTGCGCCGCGTGCTTTTCGCGCGTTTGCGACGCGCGGAGGCGGTGGTGCTGGCTATCATTTTTCGCACCCGACGCCGCCCTTGCGCGCGATGCCCTTCTTCGATGCGGCATGGCCGGGCCGGCACCGAACAACCACAACCGAGGGAGAGCGCATGACCGCGCACAACAACCGATCGGCGCGCACGCGCCTGTTTGCCTTGAGCCTGTGCTTCTGCGCCGTGCTCGCAGCCTGCAAGGACGACACCAAGGCCCCGTCGCCATCGCCTTCGCAGTCCGCATCGGGCAAGACCCAGCCCGCCAAGGACCCGGCGCGCGAGCAGGCCGCGGCCCGCACCAGCTACAGCCAGGCCTACAACCGGCTCATCGACGACAACCGCAGCGTCGCCGCCAAGTACAAGAGCTACGTGCAGATGAACGTGAACGGCAAGTCGCCGAGCGGGAACTCGTTCTATGGCAGCCCTTCCGATGTGCAGTCCATCGCGGACGACCTGAAGAAGGCACGCGCCGGCGGCTCGGGCGACGCGGCGCTCGACGCGGCCGTCGACGGCGTGGTGGCCACGGGCGAGAAGCTCGTCGCCGTCTGGACGCCGATGGACCCGTACTACAGGTCCAAGAGTTTTCTCGAAGACAAGTGGGTCAAGGGCCGCGCGGCCGACGCCGACATGAACGCCGCCTTCAAGGGCCTGCTGGCCAGCATCGACACGCTGGGCAGCGAACTCGACCGCGTGCAGGAGGCGTCGCGCACCGAACGCATGGCCAAGCTCAAGGCCGAGGGCGACCTGCTCAACTACCACACGCTGGCGTCGATGGCGGTGGCCAAGAAGTTCGTCAACAGCCTCGACCAGATCGACGGCATGAAGAACAAGGACGCCGTCGCCAAGGTCGATGCGGCGGCCAGCGAGTTGCAGGCCTCGCTCGAAGAACTCTCCAAGGCGCTGGAAGAAGCCAAGGCCGCAGCCAAGGCCAAGGGGGAAGCAGGCAAGGCGCCCAACTACAACTACGAGTCGCTGCACGGCAGCCTGCTGAACATGATCGGCCAATGGCGGACGTTCAAGGACAGCAAGTTTCCGTCGACGTTCAAGAACATCGTGAGCTACTACAACTCCGCCGTGGGGTCGTACAACCGCGGCTTCGGCCGCTGACCCAGGGCATGGGCACCGCACGGCTTCTTTCGCGTGGCAGCGTCGCAGCCCTTGGGGTCGCGGCGCTTCTCATTGCGACGGGGTTGGCGGGATGTGGCAGCGCCCGCGAGACGCAGCAGATTCCCGTCTCCGCGTTCCGCAACTACGGCGCGTCGCCGCTGCAGCACACCTTCTACATCGGCTCCGATGCGCGGTTCCACCGCTTCCAATGGTCCAACGGCAAGCATGGCGGCACCTGGCTGATCGCGCGCGCCGAGATGGACATCGTCAACGAGAAATCGGTCGACGACCCGGGCGTCGGCCGCGCCGGCTACTTCCTCAGCCAGCGTGACGACGGGCGGTGGATGGCGCACTGAGCCTGCGCCAGCGCCGCGTTTTTACGCTTTCTTTACGCCCCCCCACCCACTCTTTCCCCCGGTTTTACGCACGCCTGCCGAGACTCATCTCATCTTGTTTGCAGGAGTGATGAATGGACATCGTCTGGATGGGCGCCTTGCTGGCGCTGTGGGCCGTGGTGGCGGCCATGGTCGTCGGGTTGAACCGGCTCGAAGGGCCGCAGAAGCCGCACGCGGGCGTTGCTGATACACGCACGCAGGGAGATGCATCGTGATCGGCCTCGAAGTCCTGTACGGCTTCGGCGCACTGGTCGCCGTGGTCCTGTTTGCTTACCTGGTGTTCGCGCTGATCTGCGCCGAGGAGTTCTGACATGGAAACCTCGGCCTGGGTCTTGTTGGCCCTTTTTCTCGGCGCGCTGCTCGTGCTGGCCTGGCCGCTGGGCAAGCTGCTGGCCGCGCTGTGCGGCGAGCGCGTGCCGCGCTGGATGCAGCGCGTCGAAGCACCGCTGTACCGCCTCGCGGGCACGAAGCCCGAGCAGTCGATGCACTGGCTGCGCTACGCGCTGGCGCTCTTGGCATTCAACGCCATCGGCGCGATCTTTCTGTACGCCTTGCAGCGCCTGCAGGGCGGGCTGCCGTTCAATCCGGCCGGCATGGGCGCGGTGTCGCCCGACTCGGCCTTCAACACGGCGGTGAGCTTCGTCGCCAACACCAACTGGCAAGGCTACGGCGGCGAGTCGACCATGAGCTATCTCACGCAGATGCTCGGCCTGGCGGTGCAGAACTTTTTCTCCGCCGCCACCGGCATCGCGGTCGCCTTCGCACTGGTGCGCGGCTTTGCGCGCCGTGGTGACGGCAAGGGCCTGGTCGGCAACTTCTGGGCCGACGTGACGCGCGTCACGCTGTGGGTGCTGCTGCCGATCTCGTTCGTGCTCGCGCTGTGCCTTGCGGGGCAGGGCGTGATCCAGAACTTCGACGCCTACAAGTCGGTGCAGACGCTCGAGGCCACGGCCTTCCAGCAGCCCAAGAACGGCCCCGACGGCCAGCCGCTGAAGGACGACAAGGGCGCGCCCGTGATGGAAGACGCCACCACGCCCACGCAGACGCTGGCCATGGGCCCGGTCGCTTCGCAGGAAGCGATCAAGATGCTCGGCACCAACGGCGGTGGCTTCTTCAACGCCAACTCGGCGCATCCGTACGAGAACCCGACCGCGTTCAGCAACCTGCTGGAGATGCTGGCGATCTTCCTGATCCCGGCGGCACTGTGTTTCGCCTTCGGCCGCGTGGTCGGTGACCTGCGCCAGGGCTGGGCCGTGCTCGCGGCGATGACGGTGTTGTTCGTGGTGGCCGTGCTGGTCGTCACGCCGGCGGAGCAGGCCGGCAACCCGCTGCTGGGTCCGCTGGGCGTGGACCAGATGGCGAGCGCGCTGCAAAGCGGCGGCAACATGGAAGGCAAGGAAGTGCGCTTCGGCATCGACGCCTCGGCCCTCTTTGCCGCCGTGACCACCGCCGCCTCGTGCGGCGCGGTGAACGCCATGCACGACTCGCTCACGCCCATCGGCGGCATGGTCCCCCTGGTGCTGATGCAGCTGGGCGAGGTCGTCTTCGGCGGCGTCGGCAGCGGCCTGTACGGCATGCTGGTGTTCGCCATGCTCGCGGTGTTCATCGCGGGCCTGATGATCGGCCGCACGCCCGAGTACCTCGGCAAGAAGATCGAGGTGCGCGAGATGAAGCTGATCTCCATCGCCATCCTGGTCACGCCGGTGTTGGTACTGGCGGGCACGGCGCTGGCGGTGAGCGCGGGCGCGGGCAAGGTCGGCATCGCCAACCCCGGCGCGCATGGCTTCTCCGAGGTGCTGTATGCGCTGACCTCGGCCGCCAACAACAACGGCAGCGCCTTCGCCGGCCTGTCGGCCAACACACCGTTCTACAACGGCCTGCTCGGCCTGGCGATGTGGCTCGGGCGCTTCGCGATGATCGTGCCGGTGCTCGCCATTGCCGGCGCGCTGGCCGCCAAGAAGCGCCTGCCCGTCACCAGCGGCACGCTGCCCACGCACGGCCCGCTGTTCGTCTTCCTGCTGATCGGCACCGTGCTGCTGGTCGGTCTGCTCAACTACGTGCCGGCACTGGCCCTGGGCCCGATCGTCGAACATCTCGTGCTCTGGAAATAAGAAGGAGCGCACCATGACTGTCAAAACCAAAACCTCCAAGACTTCCCTTTCGCTGTTCGATGCAGCACTGGTCAAGCCCGCGCTCTGGGGCGCCTTCGCCAAGCTGAACCCGCGCACCCAGTGGCGCAACCCGGTGATGTTCATCGTCTACATCGGGAGCATCCTCACGACGCTGCTCTGGGTGCATGCGCTGAGCTTCCCGGGCGACACCGGCATGCAGCCTGCCTTCGTGCTGGCCGTGACCGTGTGGCTGTGGTTCACCGTGCTGTTCGCCAACTTCGCCGAAGCGCTGGCCGAAGGCCGCAGCAAGGCGCAGGCGGCGTCGCTGCGCGGCCTGCGCAAGGACACCTGGGCCAAGAAGCTGAAGGACCAGCAACAGCCGCACCACGGTGCGCCGTGGCTGCCGGAGCAGGCACCCAACCTGCGCAAGGGCGACGTCGTGCTGGTGGAAGCCGGCGACGTGATTCCGCTCGACGGCGAAGTCATCGAAGGCGTGGCCTCGGTCGACGAGAGCGCCATCACCGGCGAATCGGCGCCCGTGGTGCGCGAGTCGGGCGGCGACTTCTCGGCCGTCACCGGCGGCACCCGCGTGCTGTCCGACTGGCTGGTGGTGCGCATCTCGGTGAACCCCGGCGAGTCGTTCCTGGACCGCATGATCGGCATGGTCGAAGCGGCCAAGCGCCACAAGACGCCGAACGAGATCGCGCTGACCATCCTGCTGGTCGCACTGACGATCGTGTTCCTCATGGTCACCGTCACGCTGCTGCCGTTCTCGGTGTTCAGCGTCGAGGCCGCCGGTGCGGGCACCGTGGTGTCGCTCACCGCGCTGGTCGCGCTGCTCGTGTGCCTGATCCCGACCACCATCGGCGGCCTGCTCTCGGCCGTGGGCGTGGCCGGCATGAGCCGCATGATGCAGGCCAACGTGATCGCCACCTCGGGCCGCGCGGTGGAAGCCGCCGGCGACGTCGACGTGCTGCTGCTCGACAAGACCGGCACCATCACGCACGGCAACCGCCAGGCCAGCGCCTTCCTGCCCGCACCCGGCGTGCCGAAGGGCCGCCTCGCACGCGCCGCCATGCTCGCCTCGCTGGCCGACGAAACGCCCGAGGGCCGCAGCATCGTCGAGCTCGCACGTCGCGACGGCCTCGAAGCCGCCTCTGTCGACGTACTGCGCTATGTGCCCTTCACCGCGCAGACCCGCATGAGCGGTGTCGACCTGCCGGCCGCGCCCCACAGCCTGGACACCGACGCCATCGTGCTGCGCAAGGGCGCGGTCGATGCGGTGCGCCGCCATGTCGAATCGTTCGGCGGCACCATGCCGGCCGAGATGCTGCGCGCCGCCGAAGAAACGGCACGCCGCGGCAGCACGCCACTGGCCGTGGCCGAAGGCAACCGCGTGCTCGGCGTGGTCGAGCTCAAGGACATCGTCAAGACCGGCATCAAGGACCGCTTTGCCGAGCTGCGCCGCATGGGCATCAAGACCGTGATGATCACGGGCGACAACAAGCTCACGGCCGCCGCCATTGCGGCCGAAGCCGGCGTGGACGACTTCCTGGCCGAGGCCACCCCCGAGGACAAGCTCGCGCTGATCCGCAAGTACCAGGCCGAAGGCCGGCTGGTCGCGATGACCGGCGACGGCACCAACGACGCCCCCGCGCTCGCGCAGGCCGACGTGGCCGTGGCCATGGGCAGCGGCACGCAGGCCGCGAAGGAGGCCGGCAACATGGTCGACCTCGACTCCAACCCGACCAAGCTGCTCGAGGTGGTGGAGACCGGCAAGGCGCTGCTCATGACGCGCGGCTCGCTCACCACCTTCTCGATCGCGAACGACGTGGCGAAGTACTTCGCGATCATTCCGGCGATCTTCGTGTCGACCTACCCGCAGCTGGGTGCGCTGAACGTGATGCGGCTCGCCAGCCCGTCGTCGGCCATCCTGTCGGCGGTGATCTTCAACGCGCTCGTCATCGTGTTCCTGATCCCGCTGGCGCTCAAGGGCGTGCGCTACCGGCCCGTGGGCGCCGCCGCGCTGCTGCGCCGCAACCTCGCCATCTATGGCCTGGGCGGTTTGCTCGTCCCTTTCATCGGCATCAAGTTGATCGACTGGCTGCTCGTGGCAGTCGGTCTGGTCTGAGGAGTTCTTCGTCATGAACGACAACAACAACCAAGGCAGCATCGTGCGCCCCGCGCTCGTGCTCTTCGCGCTGCTGAGCGCGCTCACCGGCCTGATCTACCCGGCAGCCGTCACCGGCGCCGCGCAAGCGCTGTTCCCGTCGCAGGCGGCGGGCAGCCTGGTCGTGCGCGACGGCAAGCCCGTCGGCTCCGCGCTCATCGGCCAGAACTTCAGCGACCCGAAGCACTTCTGGGGCCGCCCGTCGGCCACCGCGCCGCAGCCCTACAACGCGAGCGCCTCGGGCGGTTCCAACCAGGGCCCGCTCAACCCCGCGCTGGCCGATGCGGTGAAGGCGCGCGTCGAGGCGCTGCGTGCGGCCGACCCGGGCAACACCGCGCCGGTGCCGGTGGACCTCGTCACGGCCTCGGCCAGCGGCCTCGACCCCGACATCAGCCCCGCCGCCGCGCACTACCAGGCTGCCCGCGTGGCGCGCGAACGCGGCGTGCCGCTGGACCAGGTCAATGCGCTGGTCGTGCAGAACACCCAGAAGCCGCTGTGGGGCGTGCTGGGCGAATCGCGCGTCAACGTGCTGGCGCTGAACCTGGCGCTCGATGCTTCTTCGACGGTGCGTTGAGGAGAACAAACCATGGCCTATGCCGCCTACCGTGAACACCCCAGCGTCGTGCGAAGTCCGATCGCGCCGCGCACGACGCAGTTCCACGTGCTCGACGTCACCGTCTGCTGCGCCGATGCGCTGCGCGTGCGCCGCAGCATTGCGGCGTGCGCCGAGGCTGGCGTGGTGCGTTGCGAGCCGCTACTGCATGCCTGCAGCTCGCAGGAAAGCGACGCGCCCTGCGTGCGCCTGATGATCCGCTTTCCGACTGCGCGCTACGCCGAGGTGCTGCACCGCCTCATCGAATGCGTGCCCTCGGGCGAGATCGGCCGGCTCATGAGCTGGCGCGATCACCTCACGCGCTGCGGCCTGCGCCATGGTCACTGACCTGTTGCACGTGCTGCTGGCCATGGCGGCGCTGTTCGTGCCGCTGGGCTTTGCCTGGTGGGTGCTGTCGCGCACTGCACGTCGGCATCCGCGGCGACGCAAGAGCGGGCCGATGCGATAACCTGCACCTTCCCATGCCAGAGACCCGCCCCGACCCCGACGCCCTGCTCGCGCAACTGCGCAGCGACGAGGCGCGCGCGCTGCGCGGCAAGCTGCGCATCTACTTCGGTGCCAGCGCCGGCGTGGGCAAGACCTGGGCCATGCTCAGCGCCGCCCGGCGCGAGCGCGAGGCCGGGCGCGACGTGCTCATCGGCGTGGTCGAAACGCACGGCCGCAGCGAGACCGCCGCGCTGCTCACGGGGCTCGACACGCTGCCGCTGCGCGAGCTGCCTTATCGCGGCCGCACGCTCGCCGAGTTCGACCTCGACGCCGCGCTGGCGCGCAAGCCCGCCGTGCTGCTGGTCGACGAACTGGCCCACACCAACGCGCCCGGCTCGCGCCACGCCAAGCGCTGGCAAGACGTGCAGGAGCTGTTGGCTGCCGGCATCGAGGTGTGGTCGGCGCTCAACGTGCAGCACCTCGAAAGCCTCAATGGCACCGTCGGCGCCATCACCGGCGTGCGCGTGCACGAGACCGTGCCCGACACCGTGCTCGACGAGGCCGACGAGGTGGTGCTGGTCGACGTCACGCCCGACGAACTCACGGCGCGGCTCGCGGCCGGCAAGGTCTACCTGCCCCAGCAGGCCGAGCGCGCCGCACAGAACTTCTTCCGCAAGGGCAACCTGATCGCGCTGCGCGAGATCGCCCTGCGCCGCACCGCCGAGCATGTCGAAGACGACGTGCGCGGCTGGCGCGTCGAGCAGTCGGGCCCCGGCGGCAACGGGCAGGGCGGTGCAGCGCTGCAGGCCTGGAACACCTCGGGCGCGATCCTGGCCTGCGTCGGCCCGCACGAGGGCGCGGCGCAGACCGTGCGCACCGCCGCGCGGCTCGCGGGCCAGCTCAACGTGCGCTGGCATGCCGCGTATGTCGAGACGCCGCGGCTGCAGCGCCTCGATGCGGCACAGCGCGACCGCATCCTCGCCGTGCTCAAGCTGGCCGAAGAACTGGGCGCGGCCACGGCGGTGCTCACCGGCGCCGACGTGGCCGAGCAACTGTCCGAGCAGGCGCGGCGCCTCAACTGCGCGACGCTGGTCATCGGGCGATCGGAACCCGTGCGCGGCTGGCGGCGCTGGTGGGGCGGGTCCGCCGTGCCGCTGTCGCGCGCGCTGGCGCAGCGGGCGTCGGCGCTCGACATCCTCGAGGTCGGTCGCGCCGACAGCGCGCGCCGCCTGTCGCAGGTGCCGTTCGCAACAGCGCGTGCCGACGACGACGAAGACGACGAGCGCGCGCAGTCCCGCTGGCCCGGTTACGCCTGGGCGGCTGCCACCAGCATCGCGCTCACGCTGCTCTGTGCGCCGCTGGCCAACGTGCTGGAGCTGTCGAACATCGTCATGCTGTTCCTGCTCGGCGTGGTGGGCGTGGCGATGCGTTTCGGGCGCGGTCCTTCGGCGCTCGCGGCCATGCTCAACGTGGCGGCCTTCGACTACTTCTTCGTCGCGCCGCGCCTGTCCTTCGCGGTCAGCGACGTGCAGTACCTGCTGACCTTCGCCGTCATGCTCGGCGTCGGCCTGCTGGTGGGCCAGCTCACGGCCGGGCTGCGCTTTGCGGCCGGCGTGTCGACCAGCCGCGAGCGCCGCGCGCGCTCGCTGTTCGAGCTCACGCGCGAACTCTCGGCCGCGCTCGAAAGCACCCAGGTCGTCGCACTCGGCACCGCCGCCGTGCAGGCCCATTTCGGCGGCCATGCGCGCGTGCTCGTCACCGATGCGGCCGACCAGCTCGTGCCCCCCGCCGACCCGCCGCCCGGCTTCGACGCGCAGGTGGCCGACTGGGCCTTCCGCCACGGCCAGCCCGCCGGCCTGGCCACCGCCACGCTCGCCGCGCAGCCCTGGCACTACGTGCCGCTGCGCGCGCCGATGCGCGTGCGCGGCGTGCTCGCGCTGTGCCCGGCCCGCCCGCGCTGGCTGCTGATTCCCGAGCAGGCGCAGCAGCTGGACACGCTCGCGCGCCAGATCGCCATCGCGCTGGAGCGCGTGCACTATGTCGAAGTGGCGCAGCAGGCCGTGGTCGAGATGGAATCGGAGCGCCTGCGCAACGCGCTGCTCGGCGCCATCTCGCACGACGTGCGCACGCCGCTCACCGCGCTCATCGCGCTGGCCGAATCGCTGCAGACCCTGCCGCCCGAAGAACACGGCGAGGCCGCGCGCGCCATCGTCACGCAGGCCCATGCGCTGCATGCGCTGGTCAGCAACCTGCTCGACATGGCGCGGCTCGAAAGCGGCGTGGCCGGCGGCACGGTCAACCTGCGGCGCGACTGGCAGTCGGTCGAAGAGGTGGTGGGCGCCGCCATCCGCGCCGCCCGCCCCGCGCTGCGCGGCATGGTGGTGCAGACCGCCTGGGACCCCGAGCTGCCGCTGGTCGAGTTCGACGCCGTGCTCATCGAGCGCGTGCTCGTCAACCTGCTGGAGAACGCCGCCAAGTACGGCGCCGCGCCCATCGAGGTGGGCGCGCGCGCCGAGGCCGGCACGCTGGTGCTCACCGTGCGCGACCACGGCCCCGGCCTGCCGGCCGCGCTGCACGGCCGCGAGCAGACGCTGTTCGACAAGTTCACGCGCGGCGAGGCCGAATCCGCCACGCCCGGCGTCGGCCTCGGCCTGGCCATCTGCCGCGCCGTGGTGAGCGCGCATGGCGGCGAGATCAGCGCGGCGAATGCGCGCGACGGCGGTGCAGAATTCACCGTCACCTTGCCGCGCCGCGAGCCCCCCGAACCCGCTGAAGCCCAGCTCTGAAACCCGCCATGCCATCCCCCACCGCCATCGTGATCGAAGACGAGCCGCAGATCCGCCGCTTCGTGCGCGGCGCGCTCGAGGCCGAAGGCTGGCAGGTGCACGAGGCCGGCACGCTGCGCGACGGCCTTGCCGCCGCCGGCACGCGGCAACCCGACCTGCTGGTGCTCGACCTGGGCCTGCCCGACGGCGATGGCGTGTCGCTGATCCGCGATGTGCGCGGCTGGTCGCAGGTGCCGATCATCGTGCTCTCGGCCCGCACCGACGAAGCCGACAAGATCGCCGCACTCGACGCCGGCGCCGACGACTACCTCACCAAGCCCTTCGGCACCGGCGAACTGCTGGCCCGCGTGCGCGCCAACCTGCGCAGGCCGCGTGCGGCGAGCGGCAACGGCGATGAACCGGCCGCAGAGGCCGTGTTCCGCTTCGGCGAGATCGAACTGGACCGCGCCGCACGCATCGTGCGCCGCGCCGGTGCCGAGGTGCACCTCACGCCGACCGAGTACAGATTGCTCTGCGTGCTGGTGGCCAACGCCGGCCGCGTGCTGACGCAGCGGCAACTGTTGCGCGAAGTGTGGGGCCCGTCGCACACGGACCAGAGCCACTACCTGCGCATCTACATGGGGCATTTGCGGCAGAAGCTGGAGACGGACCCGGCGCAGCCGAAGCACTTGCTGACCGAGACGGCTGTGGGGTACCGGCTGGTTGTCTAGTGAGGAGGCCGCGCTTCATCGGCGGCACATGCCCTCACCCTAACCCTCTCCCAGAGGGAGAGGGGACAAGACGGGGACAAGAGCGAGAGCGGCGAGAGGTACGCAAGAGGGCGCTCAGTGGCGCCGAGGTCTTGCTCCCTCTCCCCTCGGGGAGAGGGTTGGGGTGAGGGCAGCGGCCATCACCTCACGACAGCCGCTCACCCCAGGCAAGCGATCAGGCCGCCACGCCCTTGTTCGGATTCAGCAGAAACTTCTCCCCCGTAGCCTGCTTCCCATACACCCCGATCGCATCCAGCTGCAGCGCCTCCACCAGCGACACCTCCCGCGTGTAGTGGCTCGCAAACGTCGTCTTCAACTCAGCCACCACGCGCGAACGCAGCCGCTGCGTGCCTTCATCGCCCAGCTTCTGCAGGAACGGGAACAGCAGCCAGCCGCCCATGCCCCAGGCCATGCCGAAGTTGCGCACGAACTCGGTGGGGCTGCGGTCCAGGCCGCCGTAGATGTAGACCTGTTTGTGCGTGGTCGAGCCGTAGCGGCTGTATTCCTTGGCGGTACGGTTCAGCGCCGCTTCCATGCAGCCGAGGATCTGGCCGGCGAGCTTGCCGCCGCCCGTGGCGTCGAAGGCCAGCGTGGCGCCGGTGGCGACCAGGGCGTCGGTCAGTTGTTCGAGGAAGTCCGGCGAGCTCGCATTGCAGACGTACTTCGCGCCGATGCCGCGCAGCAGTGCTTCCTGCTCGGGCTTGCGCACGATGTTGACGAGGTCGATGCCGTCCTTCTGGCAGATCTTGTTGAGCATCTGGCCGAGGTTGGACGCGGCCGCCGTGTGCACCAGCGCCTTGTGGCCTTCCATCCGCATGGTCTCGACCATGCTCAGCGAGGTGAGCGGGTTGACGAAACACGAGGCGCCATCGGCAGGAGTGGCATCCGCAGGCAGCTCCAGGCACTGCGCAGCGGCGAGGCAGCGGTACTGCGAATACATCGCACCACCGATGGCCGCCACCGTCTTTCCGAGCAATGCCTGCGCGGCCGGCGACGAACCGGCCTTGACCACCACGCCCGCACCTTCGTTGCCCACCGGCATCGACTGGTCGAGCCGCGCCGCCATCGAGGCGCGTGCGCGCTCGGGCACCATGGCCGTGACGACGGGGCGATCGGCCGTGCCGGAGGCCACCGCGGTGCTCATGTCGGCGGCGCCGAAGAGCAGGCCCAGGTCCGACGGGTTCATCGGCGCCGCCTCGACGCGGATCACCACCTCGTGGGCCTGCGGTTCGGGCATCGGGTCGTCGTGCAGCGAGAGTTCGAGTTCGCCGTTGGAACGGACGAGAGAGCGCAGTTGGAGTGCCATGGAGAAGCCCCTGTGAAAGGTCGTTCGAAGATGGCCATCGGCCACGGGGCGGCCAGTATAGGAGCGGGTGTGCGCGTCTGCTGGCGCCTTCAGGACACCACGGGAATCACCGGGGCATGGGCCAGCGCGTGGCGCATCCTGAGCGGGTCGAGCCGCTCGATGTAGCGCGGGATGTTGCGCCACAGCGTGTGGTACCCATAGCCGCCGCGCAGCATTTCCTGGCGCGCGCTGTCCTTGTCCCAGTCCTGCACGGCCATGCGGTAGACGGCCGCCACCACGCCCGTGCGGTCGGCGCCGTGCATGCAATGGATGAGCACCGGCCCTTGAGTCTCGGCCTCGCGGATCGCGACCAGCGCGCGCAGCACCTTGGCATCGTCGATCGACCAGGTGTTGATCGGCACGCGCACCAGCCGGATGCCGCTGCCGGCAAACACCTTCCGGTCGTCGTTGAAAGAGCGCAGGCTCACGACGGTGCGGATGCCCAGCGACTGCAGCGCCGCCACGTTCGCGCGGCGCGGCTGCGCGCTGCGGTACAGCGTGGGCGTGATGCGGTGCAGGTTCTCGACCTGCAGGGCATCGAGCGGATCGGCCCAGTGGCCGGGGCGCAGGTCGGCAGTCTTCGTTGTTGTCGTCATCGCGTGCGGCGAGGCCAGTGCCGGCGCACCAGGATCAGTAGCGCCACCGCGAGCCCGCCCCAGTAGTCCACCGGCGCGCCCCACACCCAGTGCTTGTGCCAGAAAGCCTTGGTCGGGTTGAAGTTCTCGAAGCCGAAGGCCGGGTTGATGAGGAACCACAGGAAGTCTTCGCAGACCCAGAACACGATCAGCCCCGCGAGCGCCAGCCCCCAGTCGCGCCATGTCCAGCGTCCCTGGAAGGCCAGCGGCGAGAAGAACACCAGCATCATGAAGGTGAACACCCAGGCGTGATACCCCGTCATCGCGCGCCCGCCCCAGAACAGGTCGAGCCAGATGTTGTTCTCGATGCGCCAGGTGGGCAGCGAGGTGGCCCAGCCGGCGCCGCCCTCGATCTGGATCTCGGCGTTGGCGAAGAAGAACGCCATCGTCACGACCCACGCAAGGTAGACCAGCGTGCGGCCGATGTGGGGCCGGGGCTCCCCGGCGGCGGCGCTCATTCGGCAATGCCCAGCACGCGCTGCAGCACCGCGCGCGCGGCCTGCGGCTTGCCCAGGGCGCGGCTGCGCGCGGCCATGTCCGCGAGCTTGGCGGGGTCGGCCATGAGGCGCGCGACCTTGTAGTCCAGGCCGATGGCGTCGTAGGCCAGCCAGGCGGCGCTTTCTTCCATGAGGAAGCCGGCGTTGTGCTCTTCCTGCCCCGGAATCGGCGAGATCAGCAGCATCGGCTTGCCCAGCGCCAGGCACTCCGACACCGTGAGGCCGCCGGGCTTGGTCACGACCAGGTCGGCCGCGGCCATCATCTTGTGCATCTCGTTCGTGAAGCCGACGGCCACCACGCGGCCCGGATGGCGCTGCGACAGCGCTTCGAGCCGTGCGTGGGCGTCAGCGTTACGGCCGGCCACGGCGATCACCTGGAACGGCGTGTCGCCGCCGAGCGCGAGCACGCGTTCCACCATGCTCGGCAGGTCGCCCACGCCGGCACCACCCGACGCCATCAGCAGCACCGGCCGTGCGGGGTCCAGCCCCAGCGCGCTGGCGCAGGCGGCATGCGCGAGTTCCGGCGCATCGGGCTCGGAAAAGGCCGGCATCACCGGAATGCCCGTGACGTGCACGCGCTCGGGCGGAATGCCGCGTGCGCGCAGCCGGAAGGCGACTTCTTCCGTCGCCGCGAGGTAGCCCGTCATGCCCGGCACCAGCCACATGTTGTGCAGGTCGTAGTCGGTGATCTGCAGCCACACCGGGCATTCGATGCGGCCCCGGTTGCGCTCGCGCATCAGCAGCTCGGCCGGCAGGAAGTGGGTGCAGATCACGGCATCGGGCTTGGCGCGGCGAATCTCGCGCACCAGCGCCCCGGTGCTCAGGCGCTCGATGCCGCGGCGCAGCCGCTGCGAGGGCGCGTGGTGCGGCGTGACGTCGGTGCGCTGGTGCAGGTACGACCACAGCTCGGGGGCGCGGTTCACCAGCTGGAGGTACCAGTCGGTGTACACCTTGCGAAAGCCCGCCGGCACATGGGCCATGGCGTCGACATGCACCGCGGTGTGCGGCGGGAACGACTGGACGAGGGTGGCTTCAAGCGCCTGGGCGGCGCGCACATGGCCGTTGCCGGCGCTCACACTGAGGATCAGGAGATGGGTCATGCAGTAGGGGTGCCGGCGGCGTGCCGATTGGCGCGCATTATCGCCACGCATTGCGACACATCGGCCCCGCGCGTCGCACGGCGCCCGGCATCGGCGAAAATGTCACGGGACGCCCCGTCCCGCGGGCTGCGCACCGCCACCCCGCCAGCCGCAACCACTGCTCCCATGACCGACAACGCCCCCGCCCCGATCCGCCTCAACAAACGCATGGCCGAACTCGGCCTGTGCTCGCGCCGCGAGGCCGACGACTGGATCGCGCAGGGCTGGGTGCGCGTCAACGGCAAGCCCGCCGAGATGGGCGTGAAGGTCACGCCCAACGACCGCATCGAGGTCGACAAGGCCGCCAAGGGCCAGCAGGCGAACCAGGTCACCATCCTTATCAACAAGCCCATCGGCTACGTGAGCGGGCAGGCCGAAGACGGCCACGAGCCGGCGGTCACGCTCTTCACGCCGCAGAACCGCTGGGTGGAAGACAACGCACGCTTCTTCTTCGGCCCGCAGCAGCTGCGCGGCCTGGCGCCGTGCGGGCGGCTCGACATCGACTCCACCGGCCTGCTTGTGATGACGCAAGACGGCCGCATCGCGCGCCAGCTCATCGGCGAAGACTCGGTGATGGACAAGGAATACCTCGTGCGCGTGGCCTACCACGGCCTGGACCAGCCCGCGCCCACCGGCCAGCTGGTGCGCCTGGACGACGACGACCCGGTCACCACCAACGTGCAGGCGGTGTTTCCGCCCGCCATGCTGGCCCGGCTGCGGCACGGCCTGAGCCTGGACGGCCAGGCGCTCAAGCCGGCGCGCGTCGAGTGGCAGAACCCCGAGCAGCTGCGCTTCGTGCTCACCGAAGGCAAGAAGCGCCAGATCCGCCGCATGTGCGAGCTGGTCGGCCTCAAGGTGGTGGGCCTGAAGCGCGTGCGCATCGGCAAGGTGATGCTCGGCAACCTGCCGGTGGGGCAGTGGCGCTACCTGGCGCCGCACGAGAAGTTCTAAGAATCTGCCCATGGCCGCGGTGCTGAGCCGTCGCGCACTGAACCGGGCCACGCTGGCGCGGCAGATGCTGCTGGCACGGCGCAAGGCGACCGTCGTGCAGGCCATCGACAAACTGGCCGGGTTGCAGGCGCAGGCGCCCAACCCACCGTACGTCGGCCTGTGGAGCCGGCTCGAAGGCTTTCGCCGCGAGCAGCTGACCGACGCGCTGAAGAACCGCCGCATCGTGCGCATGTCGACGCTGCGCGCCACCCTGCATCTCATGACCGCCCCGGACGCGTGGGCCTGGCGGCCGTTGCTCGAACCCGTGCACCAGCGCGGCCTGTCGGGCCTGCATGCGCGGGCCCTTGAAGGCGTCGACCGTGCGGCCGTGGTGAAGGCGGGCCGTGCGTTGCTCGGCGGCGGACCGCTCACCGGCACGGCGCTCGGCCAGGCGCTTGCGATGCGTTGGAAAGACCACGCACCGGCCTCGCTCGCCGCGCTCATCCGCAACAACGTGCCGCTGGTCCATCTGCCGCCCGCGGGCAGCTGGAATTCGCACCAGAACGCGCTGCTGCAGCCACTCGGGGCATGGCTGGGCGATTCCGCCACCCGCATCGCCACCGCCACGCAAGACGACCTGCTCCTGCGCTACCTCGCCGCCTTCGGCCCCGCGACGCTGGCCGATGCCGGCGCCTGGTCGGGCCTCACGGGCTGGAAGGCCGTGGCCGAGCGGCTGAGGCCGCAGCTGCGCGTGTTCACCGGCGAGCAGGGCCAGGAGCTCTTCGACCTGCCGCGTGCGCCGCGGCCCGACCCCGACACGCCCGCGCCGCCGCGCCTGGTCGCCGAATGGGACAACCTGCTGCTCTCGCACGCCGACCGCAGCCGCGTGCTCGACGAGGCGCACCGCGCCCGCGTGTTCACCGTCAACGGCATCGTGCGTGGCACGGTGCTGCTCGACGGTTTCGTGGCGGGCACCTGGAAGATCGAGCGCACGACGCAGGCGGCCACCGTGGTGCTGGAGCCTTTCACACGCTGGTCGGTGGCCGACCGGCGCGGCGTGGAGGAAGAGGCGCTGCGCCTGCTGGCCTTTGCCGCGGATGCAGAGAATGAGCGGCACGCGGTCCGCGTCCTAAGCCCCGCCTAAGTCTTCGCGCCTACGCTGCGCCGCGGCGCAGGGCCACTACCGATCATCCCGGTCGCGTGCTACCTTGCGCGCGAAGGAGTCGCCGCGATGCGCGTGCTGCTGGTGGAAGACGACGAAATGATCGGGCGCAGCCTGAAGCAGGCGCTCGAGGGCGCGGGCTGGTCGGCCGACTGGGTGCGCGACGGCGAGCTGGCGCAAAGCGCCCTCGGCGACGGCGGCTACACCTGCGTGCTGCTCGACCTGGGCCTGCCCCGCCAGGACGGCACCGAGGTGCTGCGCCGCGCACGCGAACGCGGCGACGCCACGCCCGTGCTGGTGCTCACCGCGCGCGACGGCCTGGACGACCGCATCCACAGCCTCGATCTGGGCGCCGACGACTACCTGCTCAAGCCCTTCGAGTTCCGCGAGCTGCTCGCGCGCATGCGTGCCGTGGTGCGTCGCCGCGACGGCGCCGCCCATTCGCTGATCGGCACCGCCGCGCTGCAGCTGGACCTCACGACGCGCGAGGTGGCGGTGAACGGCGTACGCGAGGCACTCACCGCGCGCGAGTTCGCGCTGCTGCATGCGCTGCTGGAGCGGCCCGGCGCCATCCTCTCGCGCGAGCAGCTCGAGAACCGCATCTACGGCTGGGGCGACGAAGTGACCAGCAACGCGATCGACGTGCTGATCCACGGCATGCGCCGCAAGCTCGGCGCCGACGCGATCCGCAACGTGCGCGGCCTGGGCTGGCGAGTCGCCGCATGACCGGTGCGGCCCGCCGCTGGTGGCGCCCGCGTTCGCTGCGCACCCAGCTGCTGCTGTGGCTCGTCACGCTGCATGTGGTGGCGGCGGTGCTCACGGCGTGGTTCTCTTTTCTGGCCTACGGCAACCTCGTTCACAACGCGCTGGACGACCAGATGCGGCTGGTGGCCGAGTCGTACGCGGGCAACGACCCGCCCAAGACCCCGCGCGCGATGGACGGCGAGGCGGCCTTCTCGCGCGGCGCCTTCGTCGTGCAGCTCTGGAGCGCCGACGGCGCCACCTTGCGCGCGAGTTCGTGGCCCGCGCTGTCGGTGCCGTTGCAACCCGGCAGCGGCTTCAGCGACGTGCACGCCGAAGGGCCCGCGCATTCGCGCTGGCGCGTGTTCACGGCCGAGCCCGCCCAGCATGCCGACGCGCCGCGCGTGCAGGTGCTGCAGAACGAGGACTACCGGCACCGCCGCGCGCTGCGCCGTGCCCTGCTCGAAGGCCTGCCGATCGCGCTGCTGCTGCCGGCGGCGCTGCTGGTGCTGTGGCTCATCGTGTCGGCCGCCTCGCGCTCGCTGCGCGGCGTGGCGCGCGACGTGGCCTCGCAGGACGAGCGCCGCCCGACCGAGCTGTCGCTGGCGCGCGTGCCCGACGAGATCACGCCGCTGGTGGGCGCCTTCAACCACCTGCTGTCGCGCGTGCGCAGCGCCTTCGCCACGCAGCGCCGCTTCGTACAGGACGCGGCGCACGAGCTGCGCACGCCGATGGCCGCCATCGGCCTGCAGATCGAGAACCTGCGCGCGCACGTGCCGGCCGGCGAAGCCACCGACCGCTTCAACCAGCTCGAGGCCGGCGTGACGCGCGCGCAGCACCTCATCGAGCAGTTGCTGCAGCTGTCGCGGCAGGACGCACCGCCGTCGGATGCGCTGGGCGAGCGGGTCGACATCGAGGCGCTGCTGCGCGAAAGCCTGGGCCAGCGCATGGTGCTGGCCGATGCGCGGCGCATCGACGTGGGCTTTGAAGGCCTGACCGCTGCGGTGGTGACTGCGCCTGCCGCCGAGCTGCGCAGCGTGTTCGACAACCTCATCGACAACGCGCTGCGCTACGCGCCCGAAGGCGGCGTGGTCGATGTGCGGCTGCACCGCGTCGAGGGGCAGGCGGTGGTCGATGTGCTGGACAACGGGCCGGGCATTCCGCCGGCCGAACTGGAGCGCGTGTTCGACCGCTTCTTTCGCGTGCCCGGCGCGGCGGCGGGCGGCAGCGGGCTGGGCCTGGCGATCGCGCGCACGGCGGCGGAGCGGCATGGCCTGCGCATCGAACTGCGCAACCGCGACGACGGGCCGGGGCTGAGGGCGCGGGTGTTGTTGTCGACGTAGGCCGGGCGGTGGTGCTCACGCCCGGCTCATTCTTCGCTCACGCTGGCCTCAGTCAGGCTGCCTAGAGTGGCTGCAGGTCCTGCTGCGCGCGGTCCGCGCGACGGCACCGGACCGGAGACAACCTGCCCTCAGGAGAACACACCATGCGCACTTCGATCCAACTTCTTGCCGTTGCTTCCTTCGCCGCGTTCGCGGCCCTGGGCACGGTCAATGCGTCCGCTGAAACCACCGACGGTTCGGACTTCCACCCGCTGCAGATGAATTCGCCGGAGAACCCGGACGTGCAGGCCGGCGCGATGGCCGCCGCACGCCCGAGCGGCACGGAGCCCATCGGCCAGTCGACGTCGGCACCGGCGATGAACGGGATGACCCCGGTGTCCGACATCCAGGCGGGCGCCTATGCGGCCTCGCACCCGACGGGCACCGAGCCCATCGGGCAATCGACTTCACTGCCGATGGTGAAGTCGGGCAGCGGAAGCTGATCCAGCTTCCACTGCCGAAGCTCAGTCGTCGTTGCCGTTGCTGAGCAGTGCGCGGTAGATCACCGCGCCGATGATCGCGCCCGCGATCGGGGCGACCCAGAACAGCCACAGTTCCGACACCGCATACGACGGGCCGAACAGGGCCGGGCCGGTGCTGCGCGCCGGGTTCACCGAGGTGTTGGTCACGGGGATCGACACCAGGTGGATCAGCGTCAGGCACAGGCCGATGGCCATGCCCGCGAAGCCGGCGGCCGCGCGCTTGGCGGTGGCCCCCAGGATCACGATCAGGAACACGGCGGTCATCACCACTTCGCTGATGAGTGCGGCCGTCATGCCGTACTTGCCGGGCGAGTGCTCGCCGTAGCCGTTGGTGGCAAAGCCGCCGATGTCCGCGCCCGGCTTGCCGGTGGCAATCAGGTACAGCACGCCGGCTGCGGCGATGGCGCCCAGCACCTGCGACACGATGTAGCCCGGCAGTTGCCCGGCCTTGAAACGGCCTGCGGCTGCGAGGCCGATCGACACGGCCGGGTTGAAGTGGCCGCCCGAGATCGGACCGAGCGCATAGGCGCCGGTGACCACCGTCAGGCCGAAGGCCAGCGAGACACCGAGCAGGCCGATGCCGACGCCCGGAAAGGCCGCCGCCAGAACTGCGCTTCCGCAGCCTCCGAGCGTGAGCCAGAAAGTACCAATGAATTCTGCAGACCACTTTTTGTAGGTACTGTGTTCCATAACGCTCCATCCTGAAGTTGAGAAAGCACGCACGGCGGGAGCCGAACGCGGGCCGCATTCTAGGAACGGGAATTGGAGGCGTCGAGCAAACGGGCGCGCTGAACGGCAACTGTTCACGATTGCTGTGGATTTGTGCCCTGCAGCATTTGCAAATGGGCGGGGCGAGGGCGCGCCACCGCACATCGACATGGCGTCGACATCACATCGTCACGACCACTTTGCCGAACGCGCCGCGTTCCAGATGGTCGAGCGCAGCGGGCAGCGCGTCGAAGCCGTAGCGCGCCGCAATCACCGGCTTGAGCGCGTTGGCATCGACCGCGCGCACCAGCTCTTCGAGCGCACGCCGGTGGCCGACGCCGATGCCTTGCACCGTCACGCGGCCGAGCACCATCGCGTAGAACGAGGCGCTCAGCGTGTCGCCACTGAGCATGCCGATGATCGACACGCGTCCGCCCTGCTTCACGGCCTGCAGCGAGCGGTCGAGGTCGGGGCCGCTCGAGAGTTCGAGCACGTGGTCGACACCGCGCCCGTGCGTGAGCCGGCGCACCTCGACGGGCCAGTCGCTGTCGCGTGCGAGCACGTGCGTGGCGCCGAGTGCGAGGGCCGCGGCCTGCTTGTCGGGGCTGCCCGTCACCACGATGGCCTGCGCGCCGTGCAGCCGCGCAAGCTGCAGGCCGAACAGCGCGACGCCGCCGGTGCCGTGGACCAGCACCGTCTCGCCCGCGCGCAGGGCACCGGTTTCGACCAGCGCGAACCACGCCGTGAGGCCGGCGCAGGGCAGCGTGCTCGCTTCCTCGAGGCTCAGCGTGGCCGGCGCGGCCACGGCCCAGGTCGCATCGATGCACACGTGCGAGGCCAGCATGCCCGGCCCGGGGCCGCCGAGCAGCGTGGTGTCGGCATGCCAGTGGCTGTCGATCCAGCCGCCCCAGAAGGTGTTGATCACGCGGTCGCCCACGGCAAAGCGGCGCACGCCGGGGCCCACGGCCACCACCGTGCCCGCCATGTCCGAGCCGGGCGTGAAGGGCAGCTCGAGCGCCATGCCCATGCCGTCGCGCACCATGAGCAGGTCGCGGTAGTTGAGCGCCACCGCGCCCACGCGCACGAGGATCTGGCCCGCGCCGGGCGAGGGCATCGGCGCTTCGGCTTGTTCGAGGTGGGCGCGGCCCAGTCGGGGAAGCTGCCAGCGGCGCAGCACGTCGGGTTCTTGCATCGGAAAGGCTCCATCGGAAAAGATCGGCCTCGATGCTATTGCCGATGAAAACGATCCGGTGGTGGATAATTTTCCGAAGAATGGTGCTTGAAAGTATCCAATGAGCCAACGCCTGCAAGGCATCGAAGAGTTCGTCGCGGCGGTGGAGGCGGGCAGCTTTGCGCTCGCCGCGCAGCGCCTGCACGTCACCCGTTCGGCCGTCGCCAAGAGCATCGCGCGGCTCGAGGCGCGGCTGGACACGCGCCTGTTCCTGCGCACCACGCGCAGCCAGAGCCTCACCGAGGAAGGCCACGGCTACTACGAGCGCTGCCGCCGCGCGCTGGCCGAGCTGGACGCGGCCGAGGCGCTCACCGACGCCGCGCGCCACACGGCCGCCGGCCTCGTGCGCCTGAGCATGCCGGCGATGCTGGGGCGGCTCAAGGTCGGGCCGCTGCTGCTGGCCCTGGCGCGCCAGCATCCACAGCTGTCGCTGGAGCTGGCCTTCAACGACCGGCGCGTCGACCTCGTCGAAGAGGGGCTCGACCTGGCGATTCGCAGCGGCGAGCTCGACGACAGCGCCGGCCTCGTGGCGCGGCCCGTCGGCGTGCAGTGGATGCTGCTGTGCGCCGCGCCCGCGTACCTGGCCGAGCGCGGTCATCCGCGCAATCTGCGCGCGCTGGTCGCGCCGCACGAGGCTGTGTACTACGCCCGCGACGGGCAGGTCTCGCCCTGGCGCTTTCACGAAGGCGGCACGGTGGTGGAGACCGCGCTGCCGTCGCGGCTGCGCTGCGACAGCGCCGAGGTGCTGCTCGAGGCCGCCCTCGGCGGCATGGGCCTGGCGCGGCTGCCGGCCTGGCTGGCGGCCGACGCGCTCGCGGCCGGCACGCTGGTGCGCGTGTTCGACGAGCCGGTGCCGTTCGGCTTTCCGCTGCACGTGATCCGCACGCCGAGCCGCTACCTGCCGCTGAAGACGCGCGTGGTGATCGACTGGCTGGTGGCGCATCTGCCGCCGCTGCTGGCGACACGCTGAGCCCATCCACGCAGACGGGCGCTATCCTGCGCTTTCAAACAACGAGGAGACCTGCGCATGCCTTCATTCGCCCCGCCACACACCGTGAGTGCCCTGGCCACCGCCTGCCTGGGCGCGGTGCTCCTGCTCGGGGCGCCGCTGGCCGCCGCGCAGGGCACCGTCAACGCGCTGTGCAGCACCGACGTGGGCTGGTGCGAGGCGGCCGCCACGGCCTTCACGCGCGAGACCGGCATCAAGGTGCAGCAGGCCCACAAGGGCACCGGCGAAATCGGTGCGCAGCTGCGCGCCGAAGCCGCCAACCCCAAGACCGACCTCTGGTGGGGCGGCACCGGCGACCCGTTCCTGCAGGCCGCCGAGCAGGGCCTGCTCGAGCCCTACCGCCCGGCCTACATCAACGACCTGCACGACTGGTCGGTGCGCCAGTACGCCATGTCGCAGAACATGGTGGGCGGCTTCTACACGAGCGCCATGGGCTTCGGCTTCAACACCGACCTGCTGAAGAAAAAGAAGCTCGCCGAGCCCAAGTGCTGGGCCGACCTCATCAAGCCCGAGTACAAGGGCGAGATCGAAATCTCGCACCCCGCCACCAGCGGCACGGCCTACACCGTCATCGCGGGCCTGGTGCAGCAGATGGGCGAGGAACCCGCGTTCGACTACCTGAAGAAGCTGCACAGGAACGTCACCAGCTACACGCGCAGCGGCCAGGCGCAGGCGCCCAACGTGGCCAAGGGCGAGGTGGCGATCGGCGTGAGCTTCATCTTCGGCTTCGAGCGCTGGCGGCACGACAAATTTCCGGTGAAGACCGCCGCGCCCTGCGAAGGCACGGGCTTCGAGATCGGCGGCATCGCGCTCGTGAAAGGCGCGCGCAACAAGGAGAACGCCAAGCGCTACTACGACTGGCTCATGAGCCCCGCGGGCCAGTCCATCGGCGCCAAGGCCGGCAGCCTGCAGTCGCCGGCCAACAAGACCTTCAAGCCCGATGCGCGCATTCCGTCGATGGAGAGCGTGAAGCTCATCAAGTACGACTTCGAGAAGTACGGCAAGGCGGCCGAGCGCAAGCGGCTCATCGACCGCTGGACGCGCGAGGTCGAGTTGCAGCCCCGGTAGCCCGTCGCCGGACTCCGGGCGGAACGGGCGTGCCTTACGCGCAGGTCTTGTTGTGCGAGGCGTGCATGCCCTTGGCCTTGGCATCGGCCTCCGTCAGGTACTCGCCCTTCTTGGTCTTGCCGTAGTAGCGGTCGCCCATGCAGTGGTAGACCTTGGTCTGGTCGTTGGCCCAGACCTTGCCGGCGCCACCACCGGGTGCGGCTGCCATCTTCGCGGGATCAGGCGCGCCGGGCGCCTTGGTCGCGGCACCCGCGGTCGGGGCCGGTGTCGCCGCAGCGGCGGGCGTGGACGCAGCCGCAGGCGTGGCGGCGGGTGCGGGTGCCGCAGCGGCCTTGGCCTCCTTGCCGTACCAGGTCTGGATGCCCTTGTGGCCGCGGCAGGCGCCCGACTTCGTGTCCGGCGAGGCATAGCTGCCGTCCTTGCACTGCACCGTGGTGCCCGCCGGGGCTTCGGCCGGCACTTGCGCCTGGGCCGACAGAGCGGTGAAGGCCAGGCCTGCGCAGGCCAGGAACAAGGCATTGAAATTTTTCGTCATGAGAATCCCTTCGGGGGCAGGTGGTAAGGCGGCCGAGCTTCCGCGTCCGATCCCAGCAGCACCTGACTTGCGGTGCCATCGGGGGCCGCGGCGTGAACTGCGCCACGGATGGGGAAGAATGCTGCTTTCCCGTGCCCGGCCGGCCGCTCGCAAAGCGGTCGATCCGGGTGTGCCGCCGAGGCGACCCGGCTTAGAATTTTTCGGCTCCGATATCCTTCTTTCCCATGGCTGATTCCTCCAATACCAAACTCCCGTTCCAGGCTGAAGTCGCGCAACTGCTGCACCTCGTCACGCATGCGCTGTACTCCAACAAGGAAATCTTCCTGCGCGAGCTGATCTCGAACGCGTCCGACGCGTGCGACAAGCTGCGCTTCGAGGCGCTCGACCACCCCGAGCTCTACGAAGACCAGCCCGAGCTCGACGTGCGCCTGTCGTTCGACAAGGCCGCGCGCACCCTCACCATCACCGACAAGGGCATCGGCCTGTCGCGCCAGGAAGCCATCGACAACCTCGGCACCATCGCCAAGAGTGGTACCAAAGACTTCATGAGCCGCCTGAGCGGCGACCAGAAGGCCGACGCACAGCTCATCGGCCAGTTCGGCGTGGGCTTCTACTCGGGCTTCATCGTGGCCGACAAGATCAGCGTCGAGTCGCGCCGCGCGGGCCTGCCCGCCGACCAGGGCGTGCGCTGGGTGAGCGGCGGCGCCGGCGACTTCGAGGTGGCCGACATCACGCGCGCCGCGCGCGGCACGAGCATCACGCTGCACCTGCGCGACGACGCCGACGAGTACCTCAACGCCTGGAAGCTCAAGCAGATCGTCGGCAAATATTCCGACCACATCTCCCTGCCCATCCTGATGGAAAAGGAAGAGTGGAAGGAAGGCGAGAACGACCAGCCCGGCGACATGGTGAAGACCGGTGAGTGGGAAACGGTGAACAAGGCCAACGCCCTGTGGAGCCGTCCCAAGAAGGAGATCAGCGCCGAGCAGTACGAAGAGTTTTACAAGAGCATCAGCCACGACTTCGAAGCGCCGCTGGCCTGGAGCCACAACCGCGTCGAAGGCAGCACCGAGTACACGCAGCTCTTGTACATCCCGGCCAAGGCCCCGTTCGACCTGTGGAACCGCGACAAGAGCGCGGGCGTCAAGCTGTACGTCAAGCGCGTCTTCATCATGGACGACGCCGAGGCGCTGCTGCCCAACTACCTGCGCTTCGTGAAGGGCGTGATCGACTCGGCCGACCTGCCGCTCAATGTGAGCCGCGAGCTGCTGCAGGAAAGCCGCGACGTGAAGGCCATCCGCGAAGGCAGCACCAAGCGCGTGCTGTCGATGCTCGAAGACCTGGCCAGGAAGCAGAAGACCGCGCCCGACAGCAACGAAGGCAAGACCGACGTGGGCTCGGGCGAGTCGGTGCCGGCCCCCGAGCCGACCGAAGGCGTGACGGACGTGGTCGACAAGAACACGCCCACCGCCGCTGAAACGGCCGCCGCAGCCGCCGACGACTCGGGCAAGTTCGCCAAGTTCTACGCCGAGTTCGGCGCGGTGCTGAAAGAAGGCCTGGGCGAGGACATGGGCAATCGCGACCGCATCGCCAAGCTGCTGCGCTTTGCCTCCACCACGAGCGACGTCGCGAGCGTGAGCTTCGCCGACTACAAGGCGCGCATGAAGGACGGCCAGGACGCCATCTACTACATCACGGCCGACAACCTCGCCGCCGCCAAGAACAGCCCGCAGCTCGAAGTCTTCAAGAAGAAGGGCATCGAGGTGCTGCTCATGACCGACCGTGTCGACGAGTGGGCGCTGAACTACCTCAACGAGTTCGACGGCACGCCGCTGCAGAGCGTGGCCAAGGGCGCGGTCGACCTGGGCAAGCTGCAGGACGAGTCCGAGAAGAAGGCCGCGGAAGAAGCCGCCGAGTCGTTCAAGCCGCTGCTCGAGAAGCTGAAAGAGGCGCTCAAGGACAAGGCCGAAGACGTGCGCGTGACCACGCGCCTGGTCGACTCGCCCGCCTGCCTCGTGGTGGAAGACGGCGGCATGAGCACGCAGCTCGCGCGCATGCTCAAGCAGGCCGGCCAGCCCGCGCCCGACCTGAAGCCCGTGCTCGAAGTCAACGCCGAGCACCCGCTGGTGAAGAAGCTCGAAGGCTCCGCGCATTTCGACGACCTCGCGAACATCCTGTTCGACCAGGCGCTGCTGGCCGAAGGCGGCCTGCCGGCCGACCCGGCCGCTTACGTGAGGCGCGTCAACGCGCTGCTGGTGTGAACGCCCGGCCGCGCATCGTTCGTCGCGCAGCGGCTGCCACTTCGGCGCTGCTGCTGTTGCTTCTGGTGGGCGGCTGTTCGCACTATCACATCGGCATTCCGCTGGTGCCCGGGCTCTCGCTCGGGCTCGGTGCCACGAAGGACGGCAATTTTTCCGTCGGCCTGAACACCGGCTGGGGCCCGCTCGGCGCGGGCGTGTCCCTGCACGACAACGGCGCCGTCACCGGCTCGGCCGGTGTCGGCGTGGGGGTCGGCATCGGACCGGTCGGCACCGGCGTGGGCGTCGGCAAGACCGTGGTGCTGCACAACCCGTACGAGACGACGCCAGCAGCTCCCGGCCAGGCGACGCCTGGCGTGGTGGTGCCTGTTGCGGCAGCGGGCACCCCGCCCGTCACCGTCACCAAGGCCGGCGTCACGCGGCCGATGTCGCCGTCGCCACCGATCGCCGCCGCACCCGTGCCGGCGGCACGCGTGTCCTACCGCGCCCCTGCCGCGACCACTGCGGTCGTGGCCGGCGAAGCAGGCACGCCCGGCAACCCCATCGCGCCCTGATGGTCGCGCCCCTCCCACCCCTGACCGCGCCGCGGCCCGGCGCGAGGCTGCCCTTTCCATGAGTCTCAGTACCGAAGCCGTCCTTGCGCTTGCGCCGGACGACGCCTCCGCGAAGGCCGCCAAAGGCCTGCTCGCGCCCGCCAAGTGGCCCACGCTCGCGCACTCCGACGACGCCGTCTGGGGCGAATGCCAGGGCAGCGGCAGCAAGCCCTACCAGACGCAGGTCGACCTGTCGGGGCCCGTGTTCCGCTGCTCCTGCCCGAGCCGCAAGTTCCCCTGCAAGCACGGCCTGGCGCTGATGCTGCTGCGCGCGCAGAGCGAAGCCAGCTTCACCGCCGGCGTGCCGCCGCCGTGGGTGGCCGACTGGCTCGCCTCGCGCCGCGACAAGGCCGAGAAGAAAGAAGCCCGCGCCGCCGAACCCGCCGCCGCGCCCGATCCCGCTGCCGCCGCCAAGCGCGACGCGCAGCGCTGGAAGCGCATCGAGGCCGGCGTGCAGGAACTCGCGCGCTGGCTCGACGACCAGACCCAGCGCGGCCTGGCCGCACTCGGCAGCGAGCAGGCCGAAGGTTGGGCCGCCATGGCCGCGCGCATGGTCGATGCGCAGGCGCCGGGGCTCGGCCAGCGCATCACGCAGGCGGCCGAGCTGATCGGTGCCGGCGACGGCTGGCCCGCGCGCCTGCTCGACCGGCTGGGCCGGCTGCAACTGATCGTCGATGCGGTGCCGCGCCGCGACAGCCTGTCGCCCGCCACGCGCGCCGACCTGCGCGCCGCCCTCGGCTGGCCGCAGGACCGCGAGGCGCTGCTCGCCGACGGCGAGCGCGTGAACGACCACTGGCTCGTGCTGGGCCAGTGCCTCGACGAGCGCGACACCAAGCTCGTCGAGCGCCATGTGTGGCTGCAGGGCCGCGCGAGCGGACGCCGCGCGCTGCTGCTCGACTACTCGCACGGCGGACGCGGCTTCGAGACCGGCTGGGTCAGCGGCAGCGAACGCGCGGCCATGCTGTGCTTCTATCCCGGCCACGCCTCGCAGCGCGCGGTGGTGGCCGAGCTGCCGGCCGAGGCCGCGTCGACCGCCGCACCTTTTGCAGCCAATGACGAAACCGGTGAATGGCAACGCATGGCGCAGCAGATCGCGGCCAACCCGTGGCAGCCGCTGCTGCCCCTGGTGTGGGCCGATGCCGTGCCCGCGCGGCACGGCGACCAGTGGTGGCTGCGCCTGGGCGCCGCGTCGCAGGCCCTGCCGATGCAACTGGCCGCAGCGGAAGCCTGGCAGCTGCTGGCGCATTCGGGCGGTGCGCCGCTGCGCGTCTTCGGCGAATGGGACGGCGAGCAGTTCGCGCCACTTACCGCGTGGGCGGCTGAGGGTGGAACACCCGTCTGGACCTTGAGCGGAGCGCGGACATGAGCCGCCGGGCCGCTCCCAAGGCGAATACCGAAGTGCGAAGCACGAAGGCAATCGAATGAGCCACTGGAACACCTTGCTGCAGACGGCCCTTGTCGGTACCGCACGCCAACCCGTGCCAGCCGCCGACGGCATGGCCGGCGATTTCGGCGCGCTGCTTCAAGCGCTGCAACAACCTACCGACACCGCGCAGGGCCTGCTGCTGCGCGTCGCGGGCGCCGTGGCCGTGGGCCGCCGCGCGGGCTTCGTCGCGCCGGGCCTGCCGGCCGACGACGCACCGCCTGCCGCCAACGATCCCTCTCCCGCGCTCGGCGACCCCGCCTTGCTCGCCGTGATCGCCGATGCACTCGCTGCCGGCCCGCAGCGCCTGCAGCACGAGGTGCTGGCCGTGCTCTCGACCGCTGGCTGGCGCCTGCCACCCAGCCTGCTGCCCGCCGCACTCGATGCCGGCCGCCGCGACACCGCGCTGCGGCCCGCCGTCGTTCTCGCGCTCGGCGAGCGCGGGCGCTGGCTGGCCGCGCGCAACGACGACTGGCGCTACGCCGTCGGCGCCAGCGCGCAGGCCGACACGCAGACCCGCTGGGACGAAGGCAGCATCGACCAGCGCCGTGCCGTGCTGGCCGAGCAACGCCGCGACGACCCGGCCGGCGCGCGCGAACGCCTCGCCGCCGAACTGCCGCAACTGCCCGCCAAGGAGCGCGCCGTGCTGATCGGCGCATTGGCCGAGAACCTCGGGCCCGACGACGAAGCGCTGCTGGAAGCCCAGCTGAAAGACCGCGCACGCGACGTGCGCCAGACCGTGGTCGAGCTGCTGCAGCGCCTGCCGGCCAGCGCGCACGTGCGGCGTGTCGAAGCCTTCCTTGCGCCGTTGCTCTCATCGCAAGGCACGGTGTGGCAACTGAACGCCCCCGAGTCCGCCGACCCGCGCTGGAAGGACGACGCCATCGACGCCGCGCGCCCCACGCACGACAGCCTCGGCGCGCGCGCGTGGTGGCTCTACCAGCTCGTGCGCCAGATGCCGCTCGCTTGGTGGACCGCACGCACCGGCCTGACGCCCGCTGCATTGCTCGACTGGGCCGCCACCGGCGATTGGCACGACGCGCTGCTGCGCGCCTGGAACGAGGCCGTGCTGGCCGCGCCCGACTTCGGCTGGTGCGACGCGCTGCTCGACCGCCCGCGCGGTCACCGCGGCGGCGTGGGTCCGCTGCTCGCGCTGTTGCCGCGCGAACGCCGCGAGCGCCATTGGGCGACCCAACTCGGCGATGCCGGCGAAGGCGTGCAGGACGTCGTCGCGTTTGCCGACCAGGCCTGCGCGCCCGGCGACACGCCCTCGGCCGCACTGTCACTGCGCATCGCGCAGGCGCTGCGCACGCGCGTCGAGCGCGGCGACCTCGTCAACGACTACGTGCTGCGCCAGGTGCTCGGCACCGCCGCCGCGCTGCTGCACCTCGATGCGCTGGCGCTGCTGGCCGACCTGCCGCGCGCGGCCGAGGAAAGCCCCGGCCTCGCCAACGCACTGGCCGACACCGCGCGCATCGTGCGCGCACGCCGGCTGGTCGCCACGCTTTCTTCGTCTTCTTCCTCTTCCTCTTCCTCACTTTCAACCTCTTCCCAAGGCCGTCCATGAGCAATGTCCTGCGCCAGCATGCCGAACAGCAATTCGCCGAAGAACTCGACGCGCTCCAGAAGGTCGACGACCGCCAGCGCCCGGCCAACTGGAAGCTCTCGCCCTGGGCCGTGCTCACCTACCTGATGGGCGGCAAGCTGGCCAGCGGCTTCGAGGTCAGCCCCAAGTACATCGGCAGTTCGCGCCTGATGGAAATCGCCGTGTCCACGCTCGCCACCGACCGCGCGCTGCTGCTGTACGGCGTGCCGGGCACCGCGAAGTCGTGGGTGTCGGAGCACCTGGCCGCCGCCGTGAGCGGTGACTCCACCATGCTGATCCAGGGCACCGCCGGCACCAGCGAAGAACAGCTGCGCTACGGCTGGAACTACGCCGAGCTGTTGGCCCACGGCCCGTCCGAAAAGGCGCTGGTGCCGAGCCCGCTCGTGAACGCCATGCGCCTGGGCAAGATCGCGCGCGTCGAAGAACTCACGCGCATCCCGGCCGACGTGCAAGATTCGCTGATCACCGTGCTGTCGGAAAAGACGCTGCCCGTGCCCGAGCTCGGCACCGAGGTGCAGGCCACGCGCGGCTTCTCGGTCATTGCCACGGCCAACAACCGCGACAAGGGCGTGAACGAACTGTCGAGCGCGCTCAAGCGCCGCTTCAACACCGTGGTGCTGCCCGTGCCGTCGAGCGAGGCCGAGGAAGTGCAGATCGTCGTCAAGCGCGTGTCCGAGCTGGGCCGTGCGCTCGCGCTGCCGGCCGAGCCGCCCGCGCTGCAGGAAGTGCGCCGCGTGGTGCAGATCTTCCGCGAGCTGCGCAACGGCCAGACCGAAGACGGCAAGACGCGCATCAAGTCGCCCACTTCCACGCTCTCGACCGCCGAGGCCATCTCGGTCATCAACAGCGGCATGGCGCTGGCAGGCCATTTCGGCGACGGCGTGCTGCGCTCGGCCGACGTGGCCTCGGGCCTGATCGGCGCCGTCATCAAGGACCCGGTGCAAGACCAGGTGGTGTGGAAGGAATACCTCGAAACCGTGGTGAAGGAACGGGCCGACTGGAAGGACCTCTACCGCGCCTGCCGCGAACAACTCTGACGCGAGCCAGCGCATGAGCACGAGCGCGGCGCCTTCGCCGCTGCACTACTTCGGCATCCGCCACCACGGCCCCGGCTGTGCGCGCAGCCTGCTGCGCGCCTTCGAGTCGCTGCAGCCCGACTGCATCCTCGTCGAGGGCCCGCCCGAGGCCGAGCCGCTGCTGTCCTTTCTCGCGCATGCCGACCTGCAACCGCCGGTCGCGGTGCTGATCCATGCGAGCGAAGACACCGGCCTGGCCGCGTTCTATCCCTTCGCCACCTTCTCGCCCGAATGGCAGGCGCTGCAGTGGGGCGCCGCGCGCGGTGTGCCCACGCGCTTCATCGACCTGCCGCAGGCGCACCGCATGGCGATCGAGCAGGCCGCGCGCGCGGCCGACGAGGCCAAGGCCGCAGAGCCTGTCGACACGCCACTCGGCGATGACGAGACCGACACGGTGCCCGTCGCCGAAACCGTCGAAGCCCCCGAGGAAGAACAGGCCACGCACACGCTGCCCGACGACCCCTTCGACTGGCTCGCCCACGCCGCCGGCTATGCCGACGGCGAGAGCTGGTGGAACCACATGGTCGAGGAACGCGGCGACGGCGAAGACCTGTTCGGCGCCATCGCCGAAGCCATGACCGCCGTGCGCGCCGAAACGCCCGAAGACCGGCGCGGCGTGCGCGCGATGGAACGCGAGCAGCGGCGCGAAGCCTTCATGCGGCAATCGATCCGCGAGGCCGTGAAGGCCGGCCACCAGCGCATCGCCGTCGTCTGCGGTGCCTGGCACGTGCCCGCGCTGCAGGGCGCGGCCACCGCCAAGGCCGATGCGGCGCTGCTCAAGGGCCTGCCCAAGCTCAAGGTGCTCGCGACCTGGGTGCCGTGGACCTACCGCCACCTCACGAGTGCCAGCGGCTACGGCGCCGGCATCGATTCGCCGGGCTGGTACGAGCACCTGTGGCAGCAGGGGCACGAGGTGGCGGGGCGCAGCACCGGCTGGCTCGCACGCGTTGCGCGCTTGCTGCGCGAGCACGATCTCGACTGTTCTTCCGCTCACCTCATCGAAGCCACGCGCCTGGCCGACACGCTCGCCGCATTGCGCGAGCGCCCCGCGCCCGGCCTGCCCGAACTCGACGAGGCCGTGCGCAGCGTGATCTGCATGGGCGAGCAGGCGCCGCTCACGCTCATCCGCGAACGCCTCACGGTCGGCGACCGCATGGGCCAGGTGCCGGCCGACGTGCCCACCGTGCCGCTGCAGCGTGACCTCGAACAGGCGCAGAAAAGCCTGCGCCTCAAGCCCGAGGCCACCGCGAAGACGCTCGACCTCGACCTGCGCCAGCCCAACGACCTGGCGCGCAGCCACCTGCTGCACCGCCTGCGCCTGCTCGATCTGCCGTGGGGCGAGGTCACGGCCGGCCAGCGCGCGAGCCGCGGCACCTTCCACGAGGTGTGGCAGCTGCAGTGGCAGCCCGAGTTCGCGCTGCGCGTCATCGAGGCCAGCCGCTTCGGCGCCACCGTGGCGCACGCCGCGAGCGCGCGCGTGATGGAAGGGCTCGCGGCCGAGACCTCGCTCACCGCACTCGCCGAGCAGGTCGACACCGTGCTGCTGGCCGATCTGCCCGTGGCCGTGCAGGCCGTGACCCGCGCGCTCGAAGACCGCGCCGCGCTCACCGGCGACGCCGTGCAGCTCATCGGCGCCGTGCCGCCGCTGGCCAATGTGTTCCGCTACGGCAGCGTGCGCCAGACCGACAGCGCGCTGCTTTCGCACGTGCTCGACAGCCTCATCGTGCGCGGCGCCATCGGCCTGCCGATTGCGTGCGGAGCGCTCGACGCCGAAGCCGCCGAGTCGCTGCGCACCCGCCTCATCGGCGCGCACGACGCGGTGCGCCTGCGCGACGGCGAAGAAACCACCACCGCCTGGCGCAACGCGCTGCGATCCATCGCCTTCGGCGAAACCGGCGCGCCGCTGCTGCGCGGCGTGAGCTGCCGGCTGCTGCTCGACGACGCGCAGATCGACAGCGACGGCGCTTCGCAACAGCTGGCACGCAACCTCTCGGCCGGCGCACCGCCGACCGACGCGGCGGCATGGCTCGAAGGCTTTCTCAACCGCAACGCGATGGTGCTGCTGCACGACGATGCCGTGTGGTCGCTGGTCGACGGCTGGCTCGCGGGGCTCGGCGAAGACCATTTCGTGCAGGTGCTGCCGCTGGTGCGGCGCAGCTTCGCGGACTTCTCGGGCGCCGACCGGCGCGCGCTCGGCGAGCGCGCCAAGCGCGGCGCGGTCGGAGGCACCTTGCCGTCCGCCGTTGCCGCCGCCGACTGGGACGAATCACGCGCGGTGCTCGCGCTGCCGCTGCTGCGGGAACTGCTGGGAGTGAAGGCATGAGTTCGAACCCGATGGAAGAAGAAACCCTGCCGCCCGCCGACCGCCTGCAACGCTGGCGCCTCGTGCTCGGCAGCGAAGCCAACGCCAGCTGCGGCGCCATCGAAGGCCGCGTGCGCGAGATCGACCAGGCGCTGGCCGCGCTCTACGAAGCCGACGGCCGGCGCGGCCTCGGCCAGGGCGGGCAGCGCGGTGGCCGCGGCGATTCGGCGCCCAGCGTGGCACGCTGGCTCGGCGACATCCGCAAGTACTTTCCGAGCCAGGTGGTGCAGGTCATGCAGCGCGACGCGATGGAGCGGCTCAACCTGCGCCAGATGCTGCTGCAGCCCGAGATGCTGGAGAACGCGCAGCCCGATGTGCACCTGGTGGCCAACCTCATCGCGCTGGCGAGCGTGATCCCGGCCGGCACCAAGGACACCGCGCGCGCCGTGGTGCGCAAGGTGGTCGACGAACTCATGAAGAAGCTCGAGGAGCCGATGCGCAGCGCCGTGAGCGGCGCGCTCAACCGCAGCCAGCGCAACCGCCGCCCGCGCCATTCGGAGATCGACTGGCACCGCACCATCCGCGCCAACCTGCGCCACTGGCAGCCCGAGTACCGCACCGTGGTGCCGCAGACGCTGATCGGCTACGGCCGCAAGGCGCGCCAGCCGCAGCGCGAAGTGATTTTGTGCATCGACCAGAGCGGCTCCATGGCCGCGTCGGTCGTCTATTCGAGCATCTTCGGCGCCGTGATGGCGAGCCTGCCGGCGGTGTCGACCAAGCTCGTGGTGTTCGACACCGCCGTGGTCGACATGACCGAGCAGCTGCAAGACCCGGTCGACCTGCTGTTCGGCGTGCAGCTGGGCGGCGGCACCGACATCAACGGCGCCGTGGGCTATTGCCAGACGCTGGTGCGCGAGCCGCGCAACACCATCCTGATCCTGATCTCCGACCTGTACGAAGGCGGAGTGGAAGACGGCCTGCTGCGCCGCGCCCACCAGCTGGTGGAGGCCGGCGTGCAGTTCATCGCGCTGCTGGCGCTCAGCGACGAGGGCGCGCCCTCGTACGACCGCGACCTGGCCGCCAAGCTCGCGGCGCTGGGCGTGCCTTCGTTCGCCTGCACGCCCGATGCGTTCCCCGGCCTCATGGCCGCGGCCATCAAGCGCGAAGACGTGTCGACCTGGGCCGCGGGGCAGGGCCTGAAGACCAGTCGGGCCGCCCCGTGACGCCGCGCCCGCCGGACCTGACACGGCGGCGGCTGGCCGCGCTGCTGGGTCTGGTGGCGGGCACGGCCTGGGCGCAGCCCTCCGACGACACGGCGCGGCCGATCCGCTGGATCGTGCCGTTCCCGACGGGCGCGATTGCCGACGTCGTCGCGCGCGCGATCGGCGCCCAGCTCGCCATCGACACGGGCCAGCCGGTGCAGATCGAGAACCGCCCCGGCGGCAACACCGCGCTCGCCGCCCTCGAGGCCGCGCGCGCACCGGCCGACGGCCACACGGTGCTGTCGGCCGACAACGGCATGTGGGTGCTCAACCCGGCGCTGTACCGCACCCTGAGCTACAGCCCGTCGCGCGATTTCACGCCCGTCACGCAGCTGGTGCGGCTGCCGATGGTGCTGCTGGTCGGACCGGCCAGCGGCGTGCGCGACGCGCGTGCCTTCATCGACGACGCGCGCGCCTTTCCGGGCCGCTTCAGTTTTGCGTCGGCCGGCAACGGCAGCCCGCAGCACCTCGCGATGGAACTGCTGGCGCGCGAGGCGGGGCTGGAGATGGTGCATGTGCCGTACCGCAGCGCCGGGCCGGCGCTGGTCGAGGTGGCGGGCGGCCAGTTGCCGTTCGCGATGGGCGAGCTCGCCACGGCGCGCCGTTTCATCCAGGGCGGCCGGCTGCGCGCGCTCGCGGTGGCGAACCCCGCGCGCCTGGCGCAACTGCCGGGCGTGCCGACCTTCGCGGAGCTGGGCCTGCCGAAGGTCGAGGCCGCGATCTTCCACGGCCTCGTGGCGCCCGCGGGCACGCCGCCCGAGGTGGTGGCGCGGCTGCAGCGCGCGGTGGCCAGCGCCCTGCACAACCCGGCGGTGCAGCGCCGCTTGGCCGAGGCGGGTGTCGAGCCGGTGGGCGGCACGCCGGCCGAATTCGAAACCCTGCTGGCGCGCGAGTCGGCGCGCTGGCATCCGCTGATCCGCGCGCTCAAGCTCTCGCTCGACTGAGCGCGCTGCAGATCAGCGCGCAGCTGTGTCGTCGTCGCTCGGCAGGAAGGCGTCGCCCGGCGTCAGCGGCGCGTGGCGGTAGCTGGCCGGCGTGCGGCTGAGCTTCACCGGCGCGCCGATGCCGCGATAGCCGCCCTCCATCTCCACCACCATCTCGCGGTGCAGCGTGTGCGGGTGCTGCAGCGCCGCCGCCACCGGCAGCACGGGCGCGGCGGGCACGCCGGCAGCCATCAGCTGGTCGACCAGCGTGCGGCCGTCGAAGGCGGCGAGTGCGGCTTCGAGCTGCTGCTTGAGGCCGTCGCGGTTCACCGAGCGCGCGCCGGCGGTGCGGTACAGCGGGTCGTCGGACAGCGCAGGCAGGCCGATGCAGCGGCAGAAGCTCGCGAACTGGCGGTCGTTGCCCACGGCCACGAAGATCGGGTCGGTGCCGGTGGCGAGTGCGTCGTAGGGATAGATGTTGGGGTGCGCGTTGCCGGTGCGGCGCGGTGCCGTGCCGTCCATGAACCAGTTGGCCGCGTGCGGGTGCAGCAGCGAGAGGCCGCTGTCGTACAGCGCCGCTTCCACGAACTGGCCGCGTCCGCTGCGGTGGCGCTCCTGCAGCGCGAGCAGCACGCCGATGACGGCGTTGAGCCCGGTCACCATGTCGACCACCGGCAGGCCCACGCGCAGCGGGCCGCCGTCGGCCTCGCCGTTGATGCTCATGATGCCGGTCATGGCCTGCACGGCGGCGTCGTAGCCCGGCAGCGCGCCCAGCGGGCCGTCGGCGCCGAAGCCCGACACGCGGCACCACACGAGGCGCGGAAAGCGCTGCGACAGCGCCTCGTAGCCGATGCCCCAGCGCTCCATCGTGCCGGTCTTGAAGTTCTCGATCAGCACGTCGGCCTCGGCCACCAGCGCGAGCAGCGCCTCGCGGCCTTCCTCGGTCGAGAAGTCCAGGTGCTGCACGCGCTTGTTGCGGTTCAGCCCGTGGTAGTACGAGGCCACGCCTTCCTTGAACGGCGGGCCCCAGGTGCGCGTGTCGTCGCCCTGTGGCGGCTCGACCTTGAGCACGTCGGCGCCGTGGTCGCCGAGGATCTGGCCGCAGTACGGGCCGCCGAGGATGCGCGAGATGTCGAGCACGCGGATGCCCGCGAGGGCGCCGGTCGAAGAAGGGGCGGTGGTCATGGGGTGGACTCGGAAGAAGAGGGAGCGGTGCGCGGCACCAGCTTGAAGGTGCCGGTGGCCATGGCGAGCAGTTCGCCGTCGGCGTTGCGTGCCTCGCCGCGTGCGAAGCACATCGCGCGGCCGCGTCGCTCGCACACGGCGGTGGCGATCACGTCGCCGGCGCAGGGCGCGGTGTAGTGCACCGTGATGTCGATGGTGACCACGCCGAAGGCCGTGGGCGCGTGCGAGCGCACGGCGCTGGCGAGCGCGCAGTCGAACAGCACGGCGATCGCGCCGCCGTGCACGTCGCCGCGGCTGTTGGCGTGGTCGGCGTTGTAGGGCATGCGCACGCGTGAGCGCTCGTCGCCGATGGCCTCGCCGCGCAGCGCGAAGCTGCGCGCCATCGGCATGGGCAGGCCGAACAGCAGGCCCGGTGGCTCAGCGGTAAAGGCGGGGCTCATGTCCGACATGGGGCGTGCCTGCGCGCTCAGTCGAGCTGCGCACCCGACTTCTTCACCACGTCCTTCCACTTGGCCGTTTCGCCGGCGATGAATTGCGCGAGCTTCTGCGGCGAGGTGTCGGCGCTGGCTTCGAGGCCTTGCGCCGCGAACATCTGCTTGACCTTCGGCGAGTTCAGCACTTCGGCGAACGCGTGATTGAGCTTGGCCACGCGGTCGGGCGGCGTGCCGGCCGGCGCGACGATGCCGAAGAACACGCTCACGTCGTAAGGCGTGTGCAGTTGTTCGGTGACGGTCGGCACTTCGGGCAGCGCCTGCGAGCGCGCCGAGGTGGTCACGCCGAGTGCACGCAGCTTGTCGGCCTTGACGTAGGGCAGCGCGGTGAGGATGTCGGTGAAGGTCATGCTGACCTGGTTGCCCAGCAGGTCGTTGAGCGCCGGGCCCGTGCCCTTGTAGGGCACGTGCAGCAGGTCGGTGGCGGCCACCGAGTTGAACAGCACGCCCGCCAGGTGCGACGACGCGCCGTTGCCCGACGAGGCATAGCTGAGCTTGCCCGGGTAGGCCTTGGCGTAGGCGACCAGCTCGGTCACGTTCTTCACCGGCAGGGCCGGGTTCACCACCAGGATGTTCGGCAGGTAGCCGACCTGGATCACGGGCGCGAAGCTCTTGGTCGGGTCGTAGCTGATCTTGCGGTACAGGCTGACGTTGATGGCCAGCGGGCCCGAGGTGCCGAACAGCAGCGTGTGGCCGTCGGCCTCGGCGCGCGCGACGTAGTCGGCACCGATGTTGCCGCCCGCGCCCGCGCGGTTCTCCACGATCATGGGCTGGCCGAGCTTGTCGCGCAGCCCGGCGGCGAGCGTGCGCGCCATCGCGTCGGTCGGGCCACCGGGCGGGAAGGGCACGACCAGCGTCATCGGCTTGGACGGGAAGGCACCGGGCTGGGCGTGTGCGGCGGGCGTCGCCGCGAGCAGCAGGGCAGCGCAGGCGGTGGCCGCTGCGCTGAGAAAGTGGCTGAGGGGGTGTCGCATGGGTTCTTGTCTCCGTTGTTCTCGAAAAGGGGTCAGGCGGCCGTGCGGACCCGCGCGGCGTGCCAGTCGGCAGGCAGCGCATCGGGTGCCAGCGGATCGCGCGGCAGCACGCGGTGCAGCAGCACCAGCTGGGCCCAGCGCAGGCGCGCGGCGGAGCCGCCGGCCGAGGCTTCCCAGGCCATCGCGGCGGCACTCGTGCAGTGGTACAGGGCCGATGCGGCCTGGCGTGCGAGCACGTCGCCGCCTTCGCGCGCGGCGGTCTCGGCCAGGGCGCAGGCGCGTGCCATCGTGTCGCGCAGTGCGGTGGCAAAGGCCGGCGTGAGTTCGGTGGCGTCGGCGATGAGCTTGTCGACGTGCGTGCGCAGCACGGGCAGCGAGCCTTCGCGCTTCACGGCGCGGATCACGTCGAGCGCGACGATGTTGCTGGTGCCTTCCCAGATCGAGCCCAGGTGCGCGTCGCGCACGATGCGTGGGTCGCTCCATTCTTCGATGTAGCCGCAGCCGCCGCGCACTTCCATCGCGTCGCCCGTGACCTGGCGCGCATCGCGGCAGGCGCGGAACTTGATGAGCGGCGTGAGGATGCGCAGCAGCGCATACGCATCGGGCTCGCCGGCGTCGGAGCGCGCCAGCGCCTGCGCGGTCTGGCAGACCATGGTGCGGGCCTGTTCGGACGGCACGCGCAGCTTGTCGAGCTGGCGCTGCATCAGCGGCATCTGCTCGAGCGCGCGGCCGAAGGCGCGGCGCTCGGAGGCGATGTACTCGGCCTCGGCCACCGCGCGGCGCATCAGGCCGGCGGAGCGCACGCCGTTCGACAAGCGCGAGTTGTTGACCATGTCGGCCATCTGCTGGAAGCCGCGGCCTTCCTCGCCCACGAGGTAGGCCACCGCGCCTTCGAGGCGGATCTCGCCGCTGGCCATCGAGCGCGTGCCCAGCTTGTCCTTGAGGCGGATGATGCGGTAGTGGTTGAGGCTGCCGTCGTCGAGTTCGCGCGGCAGCAGGAACAGCGACACGCCCTTCATGCCCGCGGGCGCGTCGTCGGCGCGTGCCAGCACCATCGCAAAGCCGGCGTCGGGGTTGGAGCAGAACCACTTGTCGCCGGCCAGGCGCCAGCTGCCGTCGGCCTGGCGCTGCGCGGTCGTGGCGGTGGCGGCGATGTCGGAGCCGGCGGCCTGCTCGGTCATGAACATCGCGCCCTGCGCGAGCTCGTCGAAGTCGAGCGAGGTCAGGCGCGGCAGGTACTTGGCGACCAGCTCGGGTGTGCCGAACTTCTTCAGCGTGCGCGTGAGCGAATCGGTCATCGAGACCGGGCAGCACAGGCCGAACTCGGCCTGCACGAAGAGGTAGGTCAGCACGTACTTGACCAGCGGCGGCATCTTGCCTTGCCAGCCCAGCGTCTCGTCGCGGTGCGAGATGGCGGCCAGGCCGAATTCGCTGAGCGCCAGGCGCTCCATCTCGACATAGGCCGGGTGCTTGATGACCTTCTGCTCGTCGACGCCGGTGCGCGTGCGCTGCTTCAGCGTGGGCGGGTTGCGGTCGGCGGTGCCGGCCAGGTCGTCCAGCAGGCCGCCCGCCAGGCCGCCCAGGCGCTCGAAGTGCGGGCGCATGTGCGTGCGCAGGGCCTCGGGCAGGTACAGCGCGAGCAGCGTGTGCAGCTCGGTGTCGGTGGTGAAGAGGTTCTGGCCGTGGCGATCGGGGATCGGGTGCGCGGCGGCTGTGGCAGCGGAAGCAGCGGGTGTGGGCATGCGGGCGTCTCCTGGTTCGCCGCATTGTTGAGTTGGCAACGATCCGTGTCTAATATTGATTTGGTCTTGTACGATTTGATTTGACTATTCATGGAACTGCGGCACCTGCGCTACTTCTCCGTGCTCGCCGAAGAGCTGCACTTCGGGCGCGCCGCGCGGCGGCTGGCCATTTCGCAGCCGCCGCTGTCGGTGGCGATCCGCCAGCTCGAAGACTCGGTGGGCGCGCGCCTGTTCGAGCGCAACAGCAAGGAGGTGCGGCTCACGCCCGCGGGCGAGGCGCTGCGCGTGTCGGCGCGGCGCGTGCTGCTGCAGGCCGAAGAGGCCGCCATGGAAGCGCGCGACGTGGCCACCGGCTCGGCGGGCCGGCTGCGCATCGGCTTCGTCGGCGCCATGCTCTACCGCGGCCTGCCGCCGGCGCTGCGCGCGTTCCAGGCGCGGCATCCGGCGGTGCGCATCACGCTGAGCGAACTCAACTCCGGCGTGCAGATTGCCGAGCTGCTGCACGACCGGCTCGACCTGGGCTTCGTCCACACCAGCCGCATGCCGGCGGAGCTGCAGCACCGGCTGCTGCTGTCGGAGCCCTTCGTGGCCTGCCTGCCCGCGGGCCATGCGCTGGCGCGCAAGCGCGTGCTGGCGCCGGCCGACCTGCGCGCGCAGCCCTTCGTGCTGTTCTCGCGCGAGGCCTCACCCGATTACCACGAGCGCATCCTTTCGATCTGCGCCGACGCGGGCTTTTCGCCCGAGGTGCGCCACGAGGTGCGGCACTGGCTGGCCGTGGTGTCGCTGGTGTCGCAAGGCATGGGCGTGGCGCTGGTGCCGCAGGCGATGCGGCACTCGGCGCTGCGCGGTGCGGTGTTCCGCCCGCTCGACCGCGCCGTGGCGCAGTCGGAGGCTTACGGTGTGTGGCGCACCGGGCCGGTCAATGTGCTGGTCGAGCGGCTGCTCGAAGGCGTGGCGCAGAGCCTTGCGGCGGATGCCGCCGAATGATCACGCGTACAGCGGCTCTTCCGCCATCTGCTCGCACTGGTCTTCGAGCACGAGGATCTGCCCCTTCCAGTAGTCGCTGGAGCCGAACCACGGAAAGTTGATCGGGAAGATCGGGTCTTCCCAGCGGCGCGCCAGCCAGGCGCTGTAGTGGATGAGCCGCAGCGTGCGCAGCGGCTCGATGAGTGCCAGCTCGCGGCGGTCGAATTCGCGGAACTGCTCGTAGCCGTCGAGCAGGCCCGACAGCTGCGCCGTGCGCTGTGCGCGGTCGCCCGACAGCAGCATCCACAGGTCTTGAACCGCGAAGCCCGTGCGCGCGTCGTCCAGGTCGACGAAGTGCGGGCCGCCGCCGGGGCGGTCGGTGGGCGTCCACAAGATATTGCCGGGGTGCACGTCGCCGTGCAGGCGCAGTTTGCGCGGCTTGAAGTCGGAGGCCGGCGGCTGCAGCGCCAGGGCCGTTGCGCGGACCATGTCCAGCGCCTCGTTGCAGGTCTTTTCCCATTCGCGCTGCATGTCGAGCGGGATCTTGTCGTTCTCGAGCAGCCAGTCGCGCGAATCGAGGCCGAAGGTCTGCAGGTCGAGCGCGGGGCGGGCCTCGAAAGGTTTGGCGCTGCCCACGGTGTGGATGCGCGCCAGGAAACGGCCGACCCATTCGAGCACCTCGAAGTTGTCGAGCTCGGGCGCACGGCCGCCGCGGTAGGGGCTCACGCTGAAGGCAAAGCCGGCGTGGTGGTGCAGCGTCTTGCCGTCGAAGACCAGCGGGGGCACGGCCGGCACTTCGCCGGCGGCCAGTTCGAGCGAGAAGGCGTGCTCTTCGAGGATATCGGCCTCGCTCCAGCGGCCGGGGCGGTAGAACTTGAGCACCACCGCCGGATGGGGATTCGGGTCTTCCAGGAACACCTGGTAGACCCGGTTTTCATAGGAGTTCAGGCCGGTGAGCCGGCCATCGCCGTGCAGGCCGAGTGTCGCGAGCGCGTCGAGCACCACGTCAGGCGTGAGGCTCTCGTAAGGATGGGTGTTCGCGGGCGCGACAGAAGAAGGGGTCATGCGGCGATTGTCGCCACACGGGCCCCGTGCCGGTCAGCGAGCGCCCGCTTGTTTGTAAAGCGAAAGGATATGGCCCGTGCGCGGGTCGCCCTTGCCTGCCAGCACCTGCGCGTAGGCGGCCTGCACCGCCTCGCCGCCGAAGTGGTGTTGGGCGTGCAGCCAGGGGTTGTTGGGGTCGGTCACCGTGGACAGGAAGTGGTGCCAGGCGGCCACCATGCGCCGCCCGAACTCGTCGGCGCCCCATTCGGTGGTGCGCTTCTTGATCTGCGCCGGCGCAAAGAACAGCGTGGCGCGCGGGCCGCTCAGGCTCTTGCCCGCGCCCTTGGCGGCGAGCTGCTCCACGTGCGTGCCACCGATCGAGCTGCTGTACTTCAGGTTCGCGAAGCGCTCGTGGATCGCGGTGCGCAGCTCGCCGTTGCCGGCGAAGTCGATGTACACGCAGGGGGTGTCGGCCGCGATGCTGTCCAGGGCGTCGTAGGTCACCACGCGGTCGTAGCAGCCCAGGCTCTGGCAGAAGGCCACGTTGGCGGGCGAGGTCAGCCCGATCACTTCGATGCCTTCGCGCTGGTGCAGCTGGAAGGCCGTGCCGTAGGCCGTCTTGCTCGATGCGCTCGACAGCAGCATGGTGGTGGCGCCGAAGAAATCGTTGTCGGCCATGAAGTCGTCGATGAGCCACGAGGTGATGAACAGCGGGCGCAGCAGCGCCTGCAGGTCTTCGGTGTCGGTGGTGTACAGCGGGTCGGCGTTGCAGCGGAAGTACTGGTTGTAGACCGCGGGCAGTTCGGCGCGGTGCGGCGCTGCGTCGGTGAAGCGCGCGGGCGAGAGCCGGTCGGGGCTGAGCACCGCGCTCGTGGCCATCGGCCAGTAGCCGTAGAGCCTTTCGCCCACGGCCACGCCCGGGTGCAGCGACTGCACCACGCTCGCGAAGCCCCACACCGGGATGCTGCCCCAGCCTTCTTCCTCGGAGGGAAAGAACTGCCAGTAGCTCATCGCATCGCCGAAGGCGGCGTAGGTGATGTTGTTGGAGGTGAGCGCAAAGCTGTCGATGCGCACGCGCACCTGCCCGTCGGCCAGCGGCCGTTCGGTGGTGTCGGTGTGCAGGCGCGCGGTGGCGAGCTGGTCTTTGCGGATCAGGAGGTGGGTGGTGCTCATGGGGTCGATCTCCACGGGTGTGTGTTGAGGACTAGCGGGCGGGACGTGCGGCGACATTAGCCAAGCTTGGTGAAAGGCGCTATCTCGGCGTGCGTTTCGGCGTCACCCGTGAGACAGAGATGAAAAAAGCGCCCGGGCTTGTGGCCGGGGCGCTTTGGGGTTCCCTTCAAGGGAACACCGAGGAACCGGCTTTGCCGGGCCTCAGGTGTTGCCCCCGGTAGGGGGTTGGCGAAGCGACACGAAGTGCGCGTAGCCTGGGGGTGAGCTCAAACAATCGTCAGTTCGACGTCGATGTTGCCGCGCGTTGCGTTCGAGTACGGGCAGACCTGGTGGGCCGTGTCGACCAGCAGCTTCTTCTGTGCGTCGTCGAGGCCGGGCAGCGAGATCGCCAGTTGCACCGAGATGCCGTAGGCCGCGCCGCCGTTCGTCGGCCCGAGGGAAACCTTCGAGTCGATGGCGACTTCTTCCGGCACCTTGACGCTGATCTTCGGGCCGACGGCCTTCATGGCGCCGATGAAGCAGGCGGCGTAGCCGACCGCGAACAGCTGCTCGGGGTTGGTGCCGGGCTTGCCCGAACCGGGCGAGCTCAGCTTGACGTCGATGGCGCCATCGCTGGACTTGCCGGCGCCGTCACGGCCGCCGACGGTGTGGGCTTCTGCGGTGTAGAGAACTTTGTCGAGCTTGGTGGTCATGGTGATTTCCTTTGGCTTGGGGGTGGTGAAAGGGCTTCCTGGGGAGGCCTGGGAGAACTGTGATTGGGTTGTGTGTCAGGCGGCTTTGCGGATGCGGTCGCGCAGGGTCTGGATTTGTTGCGTGAGGGCGATCAGCTCGGGGACGGAGCATTCGGCGGCGGCCATGAGGCAGGCGGGGACGTTGGCGGCGCGGGTCTTGAGCTTGCGGCCTGGGGCGGTGAGCATGATGTGCACGCGGCGCTCGTCTGCGACGTCGCGGACTCGGGATACGTAGCCATTGGCTTCGAGGCGCTTGAGCAGCGGGGTCAGCGTGCCGGAATCCAGCGAGAGGCGTTCGCCCAAGGCAGAGACGGTGGGGCCGTCTTGCTCCCAGAGGGCGAGCATCACGAGGTATTGGGGGTAGGTGAGCTGGAGCTTTTCTAGCAACGGCTTGTAGAGGCGGGTCATTGCCAAGGATGCGGAGTAGACGGCGAAGCAGAGCTGGTTGTCTAGCTTGAGCATCTCGTCTGGTGGGGGTTTCGTTGGCATGGGTGGAATTGTAGTTCGCAATTCAATTGCGTGCAATGTAGTTGTTTTGGGTGACCTTGGCTTGTTGGTCGTTTTGCTTTCCGAGGCCGGGAGTTCCGCCCGGCGGCGGACTTACTTTCTTTTGCTTCGCCAAAAGAAAGTAAGCAAAGAAAAGGCGACCCCACTGTCTGCGTCCCTCCGCTTCGCTACGGGCAACCTGCGGTGCTCGCGTTTCGCGGGGTCTCGCAGAACTCGCTGCGCTCAAACAGCTGCGAGCCCTGATCCGCGAAACGCTGCGCTCCTCGGCGCATACAGAGGGGGTGGGCACCGAACGGGCCATCGCTTTGCTCGGCTTGCAATCGGGCCTTTGCTTCGCTCGGCCTCGTTGTGGTTGGGCCGCTGTTTCGTTCGGCGGCTGGACTGGCTCCCTCTCCCCTTGGGGAGAGGGCGGGGGGGAGGGCATCGGCCTTCATGCGCGCGAGGCGGTGTTTCTGTGCCGCGGACCCTCACCCCAACCCTCTCCCCAAGGGGAGAGGGAGCAATTCAGGCCGAGCGAAGCGAAGGCTCGTGAGGTGTTCAGGCGCCGAGCGAAGCGATGGCCCGTCAGGTATCCCAACCCCTTCTGTATGCGCCGAGGAGCGCAGCGTTTCGCGGATCAGGGCTCGCCCTTGTTTGAGCGAAGCGAGTTTGGGCGAGACCCCGCGGAACGTGAGCACCGCAGGTTGCCCGTAGCGAAGCGCAGGGACGCAGACAGTAGGGTCGCCTTTCTTTTGCCTACGTTTCTTTGGCGAAGCAAAGAAAAGTAGGTCGCCCGCCGGGGCGAGACCCGGCCTCGGGAAAGAACAAGAACCACGCCCCAGGAACTACCCCCGAAACCTCTTCCGAGTCAGCGCCAAAGCAACCCAGAAAGCAACAACCGCATACACAACCAACACCCCCGCATGCACCCACCACCCCTCAGGCCACCGATCCATAAACAACGGCCGCACCAAAGCAACAGCATTCGTCAAAGGCAACCAGGCAGCCACAGCACGCACAGCAGAAGGCAGTTGTTCCAGCGGAAAAAACACCCCACTCAAAAACATCATCGGCGTCATGAACAACGTGAAGTAATAAGTAAAAAAGTCATACCCCTTAGCCAGCGCATTGAAGATCAACGCCACAGAAGAAAACGTGATCCCACACCCAATCAACACCATCCACGCCACGATCAACTTCGGGCTGTGACTGATCCCCAACCCCAACATCACAAACAAGATCGCAGTCACCGTAAAAATCGACTTGAACGCCGCCCACAGCATCTCCGCGAGCACGATGTCATCCAGCCCCACCGGCGCATTCATGATCCCGTCCCACGTCTTCTGCACATGCATCCGAGAAAACGCCGAATACAGCGCCTCGAAGCTCGCCGCATTCATCGCACTCATGCAGATCGACCCACTCGCCAAAAACAGGATGTACGGCACCTGCGTGCCATCCACCGTCACCTGCCCGACGAGCGCGCCCATGCCGTAGCCAAAGGCCACAAGCCAGATCAACGGTTCTGCGATGTTGCCGATCAGGCTCGGCAAGGCGAGCTTGCGCCACACCAGCAGGTTGCGCAAAAACACCGGCCACCATCGCATCGAAAGCTCAGGCGCGCGCCACACAGAGGGTGAAGGCGGCACAGGTGTTTCGGGGGGAACCGCAGAAGAAGCAGTGGTCGTGTTCATAAAAGAAGGTCTAGCCATCCTGGCGAATCTGCCGGCCAGTGAGCTTGAGGAAAAGATCTTCCAGGTTGGCCGGCCGATGGAAGGTCCGCAGCCCGCCGTGCTGCGTCAACGCGTCGAGCAAACGCCGCGCATCCTGCGTGTAGAAGAACACGGTCTCTCCGCTCACCTCCACGCGCGCAGCCAGCGCCTGCAGCTCGGCCGAGCCGGCCAGCGACAGCGCACCGTTGCCATACACCTCCACCACGTCAGGCTCCAGGTGCTCGGCGATCAGGTCACGCGGACGGCCCTCGGCGATCTTGCGGCCGTGGTCGAGTACCAGCAGGCGAGAACACAGGCGCTCGGCCTCGTCCATGAAGTGCGTGGTCAACAAGATCGACTTGCCCTGCTGCAGCAACACCTGCAGCCGCTCCCACATCAGATGCCGCGCTTGCGGGTCGAGGCCGGTGGTGGGCTCGTCGAGCAGCAACAACTTGGGGTCGTTCACCAACGCGCGCGCCAGCGACAGCCGCCGACGCATGCCGCCCGACAGCTCGCCGGGCTTGGCATTGGCCTTGTGCGAAAGCGCGGCGAACTCCAGCAATTGGGGCACGCGTGCGCGCACGTGCGCCTTGCTGAAGCCGAAGTAGCGGCCGTACACCACGAGGTTCTCGGCGCAACTGAAGTCGGGGTCGAGCGTGTCGAACTGCGACACCACGCCCAGCTGCGCCTTGATGGCCAGCGCGTCGCGCGGCATCTGCAGGCCCAGTGCCTCGATGCTGCCGCCGTCGGGCGCAGTCAGGCCCAGGCACATGCGGATGGTGGTGGTCTTGCCCGCGCCGTTCGGGCCGATCACGCCCAGGCACTCGCCGGGCGCGATCTCGAACGAGAGGTCGTCGACAACCGTGGTCTCGCCGTAGCGCTTGCGCAGCCCACGGACCTGGAACAACGGGGAAGAGGAAGAAGAAGGCGAGGAGGGGGTGGTGTGGGATGGCACGCGGTCATTCTGACGCAGCCGGCCGATTGGCGCAGCGGCTACATGCGCAAGCCGCTGAACTCGGTTTTCATCCAGTCGATGAAGGCCCGCGTGCGCGCCGGCAGCAGCCGCGCGTTGGGGTAGATCACGCTCACGGGGCGAGGCGCGGGCTCGTAGTCTTCGAGCACCAGCTGCAGCCGGCCCTGCGCCACATACGGCAGCACCTGGTAGGAGAAGAAAGTGCCGAAGCCCATGCCCGCGGCGCAGGCTTCGATGGCGGGTGCGAGGTGATTGAACTCGAGGCGGTTCTCCGGCGTGACGTGCACGGTCTTGCCGCCGTCGCGGAACGCCCATTGCGGCGGTGCATCAATGCGCCCGCGCACGCAGGGCGCACCGGCCAGGTCGCGCGGATGGCGCGGCACGCCGTGTTGCGCCAGGAACGCGGGGCTGGCCGCCACCACGCGCCGGATGGTGCCCAGCGTCTGCGCCACCAGCGACGAGTCTTCAAGCGGGCTGATGCGGATGCCGACGTCGATGCCCTCTTCGAGCAGGTTCACCGTGCGGTCGTGCAGCCGCACGCTGCAGCGCACCTTCTCGTGGCGCTGCATGAAGCGCACGATGGCCGGCGCCACGTACATGTGGCCGAACAGCACCGGCGCGGTGATGACCAGCTGCCCCGCGGGCTCGCGCGCCTCGGCCTTCAGCGCCTGGTCGGCGGCATCGGCCGCGAGCAGCACCTCGCGCGCGCTCGGCAGGTAGTGACGGCCTTCCTCGGTGAGCGACAGGCGCCGCGTGGTGCGGTGAAACAGACGCACGCCCAGGTGCGCTTCGAGCGCGGCGAGCGCGCGCACCACGACGGGCAGCGAACTGCCGAGCGCCTCGGCGGCGCGGGTCAGGCTGCCCTGGTCGGCAATCTGCACGAAGGTCTGCATGGCTTTGAAGCGATCCATGGTGCGATTAAACCGGAAAACGCAGCAGTCAAATCCGGCAAAGGCTATTCATTCATTTGATGGAAGAGAGAAGAATCGAGGGCATACCCACCCGAAGGACTTTCCATGACCGAGAACACCGCTGCCGCCCGCCTGCCCGCCCAGCCCATCCAGCTCTACGGCAACGCCATCTCGGGCCACGTGCACCGCGTGCGCTTCTTCCTCTCGGTGCTCGGCCTGCCTTTCGAGATCGTCGAACTCAATCTGCGCCAGCGCGAGCACCGCACGCCGGAGTTCCTGGCGCGCAACCCCTTCGGCCAGGTGCCGGTGATCGAGGACGGCGAGGTCACGCTGGCCGACTCCAACGCCATCCTCGTGTACCTCAACGAACGGTACGCCCCCGATCCGGCGCGCTGGATGCCGCGCGACCCGGTGGGTGCGGCGCGCGTGCAGCGCTGGTTCTCGGTGGCGGCCGGCCCGCTGGCCTTCGGGCCCGCGGCGGCGCGCATCATGGTGCTGTTCGGCGTGGACGCCGACCGCACCGAAACCGTCAAGCGCTCGCACGCACTGCTCGCCGTGATGGAAACCTGCCTGACCGGCCAGGCCTTTCTCGCCGGCCCGTCGGCCACGCTGGCCGACATCGCGAACTACGCCTATGTGGCCCATGCGCCCGAGGGCAGCGTGTCGCTCGACGCGTATCCGCAACTGCGCGCCTGGCTGGCGCGCGTCGAAGCCTTGCCGGGGTTCGTGCCGATGGTGCGCACACCGGTCGGCCTGGCGGCGGTCGCATGATCGCGGCGCCATTCCACGCGGGAGAGCGCGCGTTGCAAGCGCTCGTGGGTTCGCGCGAGCAGATGGAGGCCATCGGGCCGCGCGTGATCCGCGACTACATGCCCGACCAGCACCGCGAGTTCTTTTCGCTGCTGCCGTTCCTCGTGGTCGGCAGCCTCGATGCTGACCTGCAGCCGTGGGCCAGCATGCTCGCGGCGCCCGCCGGCTTCGCGTACTCGCCCGATGCGATGCACCTGCGCATCGATGCGCTGCCGGACGCCGGCGATCCGCTGGCGGGCCAGCTCGTGCCCGGCGCCACGCTCGGGCTGCTGGGCATCCAGCCCCACACACGGCGGCGCAACCGCATGAACGGCACGGTCGAGGCGCTTGATGCGGGCGGCTTCATGGTCGAGGTGCAGCAGAGCTTTGGCAACTGCCCGCGCTACATCCAGGCGCGCGAGCCGGTGTTTGCCGCAGCGCCGGCCAACGAGCCCGCAGTGCAGTGGCTCGACACGCTCGACCTCGCCGCCGAACGGCTCATCGGCGCGGCCGACACGCTGTTCATCGCCACGGCGTACCCCGACGCGGCGGCGGTGGGCGACGAGGCCGATGCGCGTTCGCACGGCGTCGATGTGTCGCACCGCGGTGGTCGCCCCGGCTTCGTGCGCGTCGATGCGGGCGGCGTGCTCACGGTGCCCGACTTCAACGGCAACCGCTTCTTCAACACGCTCGGCAACCTGCAGGCGCACCCGCGCGCGGGCCTGCTGTTCGTCGATTTCGACACCGGCGAGCTGCTGCACCTGAGCGCCACGGCGGAGATCGTCACGGACGGCCCCGAGGTCGCGGCGTTCGAAGGCGCGGAGCGGCTGATGCGTTTTCACGTCACGCGCGCGCTGCGCCGTCCGGCGGCATTGCCGCTGCGCTGGGGCGAGGCCGCGTTGTCGCCGCACCTTGCAGGCACCGGCCGTTGGGCCGCGCACTGACTCAGTCGAAAACGGGGATGCGCCCGTTGACCGACGGGCGGTAGTGCCACCTGAGCGCATCGAGATCGGATGCGCGTTGTTGACGCAGCAGCGCTTCGAGGCCTGCTGCAGCCAGCGTGCAGGCCAGCGCCTGCCCGGGACACGCATGCATGCCATGGCCGAAGCCAAGCACGCGGCGCTGGGCTCGCACCGGCATGAAGCGGTCGGGCTCGGGATTGAACGCCGGGTCGCGGTGCGCCGAGGCCAGCAGCACCAGCACCGCATCGCCCGCCGCCAGCGAGGTGCCGGCGATCTCGACGGGTTCGATCGCGAAGCGGCGCGTGTTCTGCACCGACGGGTCGTGGCGCGCCGTCTCTTCGACGATCGCGAGCAGCCCGTCGCGCGTGCGTGCCAGCGGGCGCAGTGCGGGCTCGCGCACCAGTGCGATCAGGCTGTTGCCCAGCAGGCCCGCCGTGGCGTCGCAGGTCTGCGAGAGCAGGCCCACGAGGTTCGCCAGCAGCGCGCGTGAGAGCGGGGCGCTCGCGGCGCTTTCGGTCAGCACTGCTGCCAGCAGCGTGCCGTCGCGCGGCGAGGCGTTCGCGCTCAGGGCTTCGAAGCGGGTCATCAGCTCGCCGGCCGCCGCGCTCGCGGCCTGCAACTGGTCGGCACTCGACAACGGCGAGAGGCAGGCGACGAAGTCGCGCATCCAGCGGTCCACCTGCGGCAGCGCCGCGTCGTCGAAGCCGAGCAGGTGCGCCATCGCGCGCACGGGCAGCGAGAACAGCGCGTCGGACAGCGGTGCGTGCGCGGGCACCTGCCGCGCGATTGCGAGCGCGGCGGCGTGTGCCGCATGAAGATCGAGCCCGGCCAGCGCACGCTGCAATGCCGGCCGGTGCGCCTGGTGCGCGGGGCCGTCGTTCATGCGCACGAGGTGGCCGAACACCTCGCCGGCCGGGCTGCCCACGATCGCGCGCGGCACGGGCTCGGCGGCGGGGCGCACGCGCAGCGCACCGTGCGCCTGCAGCACCTGCAGGACGACATCGGCGCGGCTCGCAACCCAGACGCGCAAGCCGTCGTGCCACACGAGTGATGGGCCGTCGCGCAGGGTGGCGTAGTACGGGTACGGGTCGGCGTGCGTGGCGGCGGCGACCGGATCGGCGGGGTGGTGGGGGAGCACAGCGGTGGTCATGGCGCGCAGTGTGCGTTCGGGGCTGCCGACACACTTCGTTCGCGAACGAAGTGTGGGATGCGGCGCCGCTTTAGGATGGCCGCATGGACGACACCACCGCTTCCGACCTTCAGCTCGCCCGCCTCGCCGGCGCCATCGCCGAACCGGCGCGCGCCCGCATGCTGAACTGCCTGATGGACGGCCACGCCCGCACCGCGACCGAGCTGGCCACCGTCGCCGAGGTGGCGGCCTCGACCGCGAGCGCGCACCTTGCGCGCCTGAAGGAAGAGCGGCTGGTCGAGGTGCTCGTGCAAGGCAAGCACCGCTACTTCCGCCTGGCCAGCGACGACGTGGCCGCCGCACTCGAAAGCCTCATGGTCGTGGCCGGCGCGCCGCGCCCCACGGCGGCCGCCTTCCAGCCGAACACGCCGAGCCGCCTGCGCAGTGCCCGCACCTGCTACGACCACATGGCCGGCACCGCGGGCGTCGCGCTGCACGACCGGCTGCATGCGCAGGGCTGGCTCAGTGGGCTGGAGAGCGGCTCGTACGAGCTCACGCCCGACGGCGCGATCGCGCTGGAGAGCCTGGGCGTCGAGGTCGACGCCGTGCGCCGTTCACGCCGCCGCTTCGCCTGTGCCTGTCTCGACTGGAGCGAACGCCGCCCGCACCTGGGCGGCGCACTCGGGGCTGCGTGGCTGCAGCTGTCGCTGCGGCGCGGCTGGGTGCGGCAAGAGCTCGACGGGCGTGCGCTCACGCTGACGCCGAAGGCGCAGCGGGAGATGCCGGAGTTGTTTGCCTGAAGGCGCTCAGGCCTTCAGCTTGAGCAGATAGATCAGCGGCCCAGCCATCGCAATGTCGAGCTCGAGAAAGCTCTCGAAGTCCTTGCCCGCCATCCAGTACGGGTCCCAGTTGTTGCGCTTGATGGTCTTCTGCCAGAGGTCGTGCGCGGTGGCGCGCTGCACTGCGTCGAGCAGCTGGCCGCGGCGGTAGGGCGGCACCTTTTTGCCGGTCATCACGCCGCGCCAGTTGGCCAGGTCGGCGTCCACGCCCTGCTGGCGCACCGACGAAATCCCCTGGAACGGGTGCTTCGACGACACGCCGATGGCGCGCAGCTTGCCGTTCGTGATGTTCTCGGCGAACTCGCTGTAGCCCGAGATGCCGACCGCCGCCTTGCCCGTGTCGAGCGCTTCGACGACCTGCGCGCCGCCCGGGTGCGGCTGGTAGTTCAGCGACGCCGAGGCGCCGGCCACGCGCGCCAGCATGCCGGCGAACATGTGGTCCACGCCGCCGGCCGAGCCGCCCGCGATGACCGTGTTGGCGGCATCGGCGCGCAGCTGGGCGATGAGGTCCTTGGGGGTCTTGATGGGCGAGTCGGCCTTGACGGCGACCACCTCGTAGTCGCTGGTGAGCCGCGCCACGGGCGACACGTGCGCGAGCGTGACGGCGGGCTTTTGCAGCGCCACCGCGCCGACCATCACCATGCCGCTGACCAGCAGCGCCTCGGGGTCGGCGTCGTACTTCTCGACGTACTTGGCCAGCCCGATGGTGCCGCCCTTGCCGCCGATGTTCTCGTAGCTGACGGTGCCCACGGCGCCCGAAGCCAGCAGGGCGGCACCGAGGGCGCGGCCGGTCTGGTCCCAGCCACCGCCTTCGTTCGCGGGAATGACGATGCGCAGCTTGCTGCTCAGCGGCGCGTCGGCCGCACGGGCGTTGCCGGCCCACAGCGCGGCCTGGCCCGCACCGGCGGCTGCGGCCGAGGCTGCCAGCCAGGTGCCGAAACGGCGGCGGGACAGGGGAAGGGCAGCGGCAGTTGGCGAAGACGGGCGCATCGTGTTTCCAGTTGTGTACGTGACAGCCAATGATGTCCGCGAAACACCGCCATCACGCCCTCGCTCTCACAGGGAGAAACCCTGAGGGAGAATGCAAAGGAAAAGCAAACGAAACGCGTCGGAGCCTACTGGAAAGCCACTTCCGCGAAGCTTCGCAGCTTGCGGCTGTGCAGCCGGGTCGTGCCTTCCTGGCGCAGGATCTCGATGGCGCGCATGCCGATGCGCAGGTGCTGCTCCACGCGCTCGCGGTAGAAGTGGTTGGCCATGCCGGGCAGCTTGATCTCGCCGTGCAGCGGCTTGTCGCTCACGCACAGCAGCGTGCCGTAGGGCACCCGGAAGCGGAAGCCGTTGGCCGCGATGGTCGCGCTTTCCATGTCCAGCGCTACGGCGCGGCTCTGGCTGAAGCGGCGTTGCGGCTGGTTGCCGGGCAGCAGCTCCCAGTTGCGGTTGTCGGTGCTGGCCACGGTGCCGGTGCGCATGATCTTCTTCAGGTCGGGGCCTTCGCACTTCGTGACGTCGGCCACCGCCTGCTCGAGCGCGAGCTGGATTTCCGACAGCGCCGGAATCGGCACCCACAGCGGCAGTTCCTCGTCGAGCACGTGGTCCTCGCGCACGTAGGCGTGCGCCAGCACGTAGTCGCCCAGCTGCTGCGTGTTGCGCAGGCCCGCGCAGTGGCCCAGCATCATCCAGGCGTGCGGGCGCAGCACGGCGATGTGGTCGGTGATGGTCTTGGCGTTGGCCGGGCCGACGCCGATGTTCGTCATGGTGATGCCGCTGTAGTCCTCGCGCACGAGGTGGTAGGCCGGCATCTGCGGCAGGCGCGGCGGCGCGGTGCCCTGGCTGCCGTCCAGCAGGTGGGCGAAGGTGTCGCTCTTGCCCGCGGCCAGCCCGCGCCGGCGCGTGATCACGTTGCCGGGCTCGATGAAGGCGATGTACTCGCTGTTCTCGTCGGCCATGGCCTCGTGGCCCAGGCGCACGAACTCGTCGATGTAGAACTGGTAGTTGGTGAACAGCACGAAGTTCTGGAACCACTCGGGCGCCGTGCCCGTGTAGTGGCGCAGGCGGTGCAGCGAGTAGTCGACGCGCGCCGCCGTGAACAGCGACAGCGGCTGCGGCTCGCCGGGCAGCGCCTCGAAGGTGCCGTTGGCAATGCCGTCGTCCATGGCGCCCAGGTCGGGCAGGTCGAACACGTCGCGCATGAGGGCGCGGCGCTCGGCGCTCATGGTGCCTTCGATGTGGTCGTTCTCGGCGAACGAGAAGTGGATGGGAATGGGCTGCGTGCTGGTGCCCACCTCGAGCTCGACCTGGTGGTTCTCGAGCAGCAGGCGGAACTGGTCGAGGTAGTAGCGCGAGAACAGGTCGGGCCGCGTCAGCGTGGTCTCGTAGCGGCCGGGGCCGGCCACGAAGCCGTAGCTCAGGCCGGCGTTGGCCGGCGGCGTGTGGCGGGACACGGTGTGCGTGTGCACCCGCACGAACGGGTAGCAGGCCCGCACCCGGTCCGGCAGCGCCTCGCCGGCGACGAAGCGCAGCATCGATTCGCGCAGGTGGGCAAGGCCGCCCTGGTAGATGGCTTTGACCTGGTCGAGCGCCTCGGCGGCGTCGGTGAAGCGGGCGGGAGCGACGAAGGTGGGCATGTAGGGCATGCCGTCATTGTGCAATGCGCCCGTGTCGCCGGGGAGGCCCTAGTCCAGCAGGCAGGCCAGCACCTTGGCGAGCATGTCGTCCACGTCGGTGGCCTGCACCGCACCGGGCAGCGCAACGTCGCCGTGCATCACGAACACCGGCTTGCCCCACTTCAGGCCCATCGCCATCTCCGACAGCGTGCCCATGTTGCCGCCGATGGCGATCAAGCAGACGCCGCTGCGCGCGATGATGCCGTTGCGCATCTCGCCCATGCCGGTGGGAATGGCCACGCTGAGCCATTCGTTGGCGTGGCGGTCGTCGTCCTCGGGCAGGATGCCCACGGCGATGCCGCCGGCTTCCACCGCGCCGCGCGAGGCTGCGGCCATCACGCCGCCGCGCCCGCCGCAGACCACCGCCATGCCCGCGCCGGCCAGCGCATGCGCCACCGCGTAGGCGGCCTCGCATTCGGCCGGGCCGCCGTCGCCGGGGCCTAGCATCGCCACCGGCTGGCGGTGGCGCTGCGGCCCCCACTGCCGTTGCGCCAGGCGCGTCAGCGCCTCAGTGACCGGCGCCGACAGCACCGCGCTCGCGCCTTCGTGTAAAGACATCGCCCACTCCCATCACGACCACACACACCACCATCAGCACCAGCGACAGAGCCGCCGCCACCGCGAAATCGGACCCGCCGTCGCCCACCTGCGCGAGCAGCATCAGCGGCAGGATGTTCAGCTGCGTGCCCACCAGCGCCAGCGCCGTGCCGTAGGTGCCCATCGCAATCGCGGCCACCATGCAGGCGTTCGACAGCACCGAAGGCATCACCTCGGGCACCACCGTGTCCCAGAAGGCGCGCGCCTTCGATGCGCCCAGCGTGCGCGCCGCCTGCGCCGGGCGCAGGTCGAGGTTGGCGAACACCGGGTACAGCGACAGCGCCACGCGCGGGATCAGGTAGTAGGCATAGGCGAAGCCCAGGCCCGACACGCTGTAGATCCAGCTGCCGATCACGGCCGGGTCGGCGCCCAGCCCCGCGAGCAGCTGCGTCACGAAGCCCGCGCGCCCGAAGGCGAGGATGAAACCGTAGGCGATCACCAGGCCCGAGAACGCCAGCGGCAGGCCCAGCAAGGTCATCATCCATTGGCGCCGGCCCTCGGGCTGGCGCGCCAGTTCGATCGCGATGCAGGTGCCCACCAGCGCCGAGATCGCACCCGCCGCCAGGCCCAGGCCCAGCGTGTTGCGCAGCGCGCCCAGGAACAGCGGGTTGCCGAACAGCCGCCCGAAGGCGCTGCCGCCCTCGCCGAAGGCTTCGGGCAGCAGCGCCGCGAGCGGCACCGCGAAGAAGAGCGCCATGAAGGCCCACGCGGGCCAGGCGCCAAAGCGTCGCATCACGGCCTTCTTCTTACTTGCCCAGCGCGGCCTGCGCCCAGAGCTTGTCGACCTCGGCCTTGCGCTCCGAGGCCTTCACCACGTCGAGCGGGCGGATCTGCGGCGCGGCCGGCATCTTGGCCGCCACGTCGGCACTCAGCGGCGTGCCCGGCACGGCAGGCCGCACGAAGCCCTGCGCGAACAGCGTCTGGCCGGCCTCGCTCATGATGAAGTTGAGCCACAGCTTGCCGGCGTTCGGGTTCGGGCCGTTCTTCACCAGGCTGATGGCATACGGCGCTGCCACGCTGGCTTCCTTCGGAATCACGACCTCGACCGCGTCGCCCATGCCGTCGACATGCTTGGCCTTGAGGCCGTCGTTCTCGTAGCTGATCCACACCGGAATCTCGCCCTTCAGAAACTTGGCATACGGCGTGGTGCCTTCCACGCGCAGCACGTTGCCGGCCGCATGCAGCTTGCCCAGGTAGTCGGTGCCGGGCTGCACGTTGTCGACGCTGCCGCCGTTGGCATAGGCCGCGGCGAAGGTCAGCACCTGGCCGATGCCGGTGGAGCGCGGGTCGAGGTACACCACCGTGCTCTTGAACTCGGGCTTGAGCAGGTCGGCCCAGCCGGTGGGCACGTTCTTCACCAGCTTCTTGTTCACCAGGAAGGCGATGTTGAGCGTGTGGATGGTGAACCAGCGGCCCTCGGCCTCACGGAACACCGGCGGCAGCTTGTCGAAGTTGACGGGCTTGAAGGGCGCGACCACGTCCTTCTTCGCGGCATCGACGGCCGAGGCCGCGAAGTAGTAGGCGGTGTCGGCTTGCGGGCGGCGCTTGGTCTTCTCGAGCGCGACCACGGTGGCGGCCGAGCCGATGTCGTTGTAGGTCAGCTCGATCTCGGGGTAGCGCTTCTTGAAGTCGCGGAACAGCGATTTCCAGTTGGCCCACTCGGGGCCGGTGTCGAAGGAGACGCACAGGCCTTCCTTCTGCGCTTCGGCGTACAGCGCCTTCTCGCCCGCATACAGCTCGGGGCCGTCGAAGGCAAAGGCGGTGCGGGCCAATGACAGCACGGGCAATGCGCCGGCGGCCTGGATCAGATGTCTGCGTTGCATGGTGGCTCCTTGGAGGAATGGAGGAAGAGGTCAGTGGTCGAGCAAACGGAGGTGTTCGGGCGCGATGGCAATCGCTTCGGCAGCCGGCGCGGCCGACTCGGCGAGGAAGGGCTTGCCTGCGCCCGCCACGTCGAAGTCGTAGCGCGTGAGCGCGCCCAGGTAGCGCTGCGCGCCGATGCGGCCGGCCAGTCGGTTCACGCTGTCGGGTGCGGGGTCGGGTCGGATGTGTTCGGGCCGCACCAGCACGTGCACCGCGGTGCCGAAGGGGCGGGTGCCGGTCTCGGCGAAGAGTTCGGCAAAGCCCATGTCGAGCCGGCCCGGTGACGCCACCTTCGCGGGCAGGATGGTCGAGAGCCCGACGAACTCGGCCACCGCGCGGCTCGCGGGGTGCTCGTAGATCTCGCGCGGCGTGGCGATCTGCAGCAGCCGGCCGTCTTTCAGCATCGCCACGCGGTCGGCCATCACCAGTGCTTCTTCCTGGTCGTGCGTGACCAGCAGCGTGGTGGCGTTGAAGCGTTGTTGTATCGAACGGATCTGGTCGCGTAGATGGCCGCGCACGCTGGCGTCCAGTGCGGAGAGCGGCTCGTCGAGCAGCAGCGCACGCGGGTCGATGGCGAGCGCGCGGGCCAGCGCCACGCGCTGCTGCTGCCCGCCCGAGAGCTGCGCCACGGCGCGCTGCGTGTAGTCGCCCAGCCCGACGATGTCGAGCAGTTCCTGCGCGCGCTTGCGGCGCTCTGCCGTGTCGACCTTGCGCAGCTTGAGCCCGTAGGCCACGTTGTCGAGCACGCTCAGGTGCGGAAACAGCGCGTAGCTCTGGAACACCATGCCGATGTGGCGCTGGTGCACGGGCGTGCGCGACATGTCGTCGCCGCCGAGCACGATGCGGCCCGTGTGGCCGGTCTCCAGGCCCGCCACCAGCTTGAGCAGCGTCGACTTGCCCGAGCCGCTGGGGCCGATCACCGCCACGAGTTCGCCGGTGCGCACGTCGAGCGACACGTCATGCAGACCGTGCGTGCTGCCGGGGTAGTTGTAGCTGACGTTGTCCAGGAGGAGGCTCATGCGCGTCGCTTCACAAGGGAGGAGGAAAGAAGGGCCGACGCGCTCGCCAGCACGAGAAGGATCACCGTGGCCGCGCAGGCAAAGCCCGTCGCGCCATAGAAGGCCTGCAGCAGCACCACCGGATAGGTGCGGTTCTGGAAGCTCGTGAGCAGGTTCGACAACCCGAACTCGCCCACCGAAATGGCGGCCACCATCACCAGCCCGCTGATCAGGCTCTGGCGCAGGCCGGGCAGCACGATGCCGGTGAACTGCTGCCAGCCCGAGGCCCCGAGCGTGGCGGCGGCCTGCTCGAGCCGCCCGAGGTCCTGGTGGCGCAGGTCGGTCAGCAGCGTGTTCGTGAGGTAGGGCAGCGTGAGGATCGCGTGCGCCGCAATCAGCAGCGGCATCGAGCCCAACCAGGGAGCGAGGTCGGTGTTGAAAACGATCATGTAGCCGAAGGCCAGCGTGATGGTCGGCACCGCGACCGGCGTGGCGCTCACGATGCGCGCCGCGATGCTGCTGCCGCGCCGCGCGCCGTGGTACAGCGCATAGGCCAGCGGCAGCGCCAGCACCGTGTTGATCGCGCAGGCGCTCATCGCCACCACGAGGCTGCTCACGAAGGCCTTGCGGAACGAGGTGTCGAGCCACAGGTCGACATACCACTGCCCGGTGATGCCCGTGGGCAGCAGCGTGTTGGTCCAGTTGCCGCCGAAGCTGCCGATCATCAGCAGGGCGATGGGCAGCAGCAGGTACAGGCCGTAGACGAGCGAGATGCCGCGAATCAAGGGGTGTCTCCGAATGTCTTGCGCAACCGGCATACTTTCCGGATGCTCTACTTTTTGCGCACGGCGGGTTGCCGCGTTCCTGCGAATTCTAGGAAGCACCTGCGTACTTATGGGTGAAACTTGGATGACGACGCTTGAGCAATTGGAAAGTGTTTTTCACGCAGCTTTCATCAACCGGAGCCATGCATGAAGCGTGATTGCCCCACCATCCAGGAGCTGCTGGCCTTCGACGCCGTGGCGCGCCAGCAGAGCATCACGCTCGCGGCCGGTGCGCTGTGCATCACCGTGAGCGCTGTGAGCAAGCAGATCGCGGGGCTCGAGGCCTTTCTCGGCCGCGAGCTGCTGCAGAAGAACGGCCGCGGCGTGCAGCTCACGCCGCAGGGGCGTGTGTACTGGCAGAAGATCTCGGGCGGCCTGCGCGCCATCGAGACCGCGACCTTCGAGGCGCGCTCGGGCGATGCCGGTGCCGGCCTGCTCACGCTGGCCAGCGTGCCCACCTTTCTCACCAAGTGGCTCATCCCGCGCCTGCCGGCCTTCAGCCAGAAGAGCCGCCACGTGATGCTGAGCTTCAGCCGCCACCTGGAGCCCAGCGACGGCATTCCGGCGGGCGTCGATGCGGCCATCCGCTACGGCCCCGACGGCTGGCCCGGCGTGGTGTCCGAATACATCGCGGGGCGCGAGTTCGTGCTGATCGTGGCGCGTGCGCTGGTCGAGGGGCGCCACCGCATCGCGCAGCCCATCGACATCGTCGGCCACACGCTGCTGCACCACGAGGGCGCGCCCACCGCGTGGCGCCAGTGGGCCGCGCAGCACGGCGTGCCCGAAGTGCAGACCGTGGCCGGCCCGCGCTTCGCGCAGTACTCGGCGCTGATCCAGGCAGCGCTCAACGGGCTGGGCATCGGGCTCGTGCCCAAGCTGCTGGTGCAGGAAGAGCTGGCCGAAGGCGCGTTGCTGAGCCCCTGCGGCACACCGGTGCGCGTGGACCAGGGCCATTACCTCTGCTACCGGCCCGACCGCCTCGACCTGCCGGCCTTCGCTGCGTTTCGCGAATGGATCATGGGCGAGGGGCAGAAGTCGCGCGGCGTCGAGACCGAGGCATGAGGCGGCCGTCTTCGCTACGCTCTGTCCACGGAACAACCAAGGAATCGAATCGATGAAAGTCGCAGTCATGGGTGCCGGCGCGGTCGGCTGTTACTACGGCGCCATGCTGGCGCGCGCGGGTCACGAGGTCGTGCTGATCGGCCGGCCTTCGCATGTGGAGGCGGTGCGCGCGCACGGGCTGCGACTCGAGGCCAAGACCTTCGACGTGCAGGTGCCGCTCGATGCCAGCACCGAAGCGGACGCGGTGCAGGGCGCCGACCTCGTGCTGTTCTGCGTGAAGTCCACCGACACCGAATCGGCCGCCGCGCAGATCGAGGCGCACCTCGCGCCCGGCGCGCTGGTGCTCACGCTGCAGAACGGCGTCGACAACGACGCGCGCGTGCGATCGGTGTTGACGTCCCACGACGTGGCCGCTGCCGTGGTCTACGTGGCGACCGAGATGGCAGGGCCGGGCCACGTGAAGCACCATGGCCGCGGCGAGCTGGTGATCGCGCCGTCGCGCCGCAGCGACGAGGTCGCGCAGGCACTGATCGCCGCCGGCGTGCCCACGCAGGTTTCCGACAACGTGCGCGGCGCGCTGTGGGCCAAGCTGGTGCTCAACTGCGCCTACAACGCGCTGTCGGCGGTGTCGCAGCTGCCGTACGGCGAACTCGTGCAGGGCACCGGCGTGAGCGACGTGATCCGCGACGTGGTCGCCGAATGCCTCGCAGTCGCGAAGGCCGAAGGCGTGGTGATTCCGGGCGATGTCGACGCGGCGGTGCGCGGCATTGCGCAGTCGATGCCCTCACAGTATTCGTCGACCGCGCAAGACCTCGCACGCGGCAAGCGCAGCGAGATCGACCATCTCAACGGGCTGGTGGTGCGGCGGGGCGAGGCGCTGGGTGTGCCGACGCCGGCGAACCGGGTGTTGTTCGTGATGGTGAAGCTGCTGGAAGGCAAGCAGCCCCAGGCCGGCGTCTAGCCGGGCATCGGTTCGCGCATCGTCACGAACTCTTCAGCGGCCGTCGGGTGGATGCCGATGGTGCTGTCGAAGATCGCCTTCGTCGCACCCGCGCGCATCGCCACCGCAAAGCCCTGCACCACTTCACCCGCGTCCGCGCCCACCATGTGCAGGCCGACGACGCGGTCGCTCTTCTTGTCGACCACGAGCTTCATGAAGGTGCGCTCGCTGCGGCCCGAGAGCGTGTGACGCAGCGACTTGAACTCGCTGGAGAACACGGTGACCTCGCCGAACTTCGCGCGTGCGTCGATCTCGCTGTAGCCGCAGGTGCCGATGTTGGGGTGCGTGAACACGGCGGTGGGAATGAACTCGTAGTCCATGCCGCGCTTGCCTTTGCCGAACAGTGCATCGACCACCACCATCGCCTCGGCCAGTGCCACGGGCGTGAGCTGCACGCGGGTCGACACGTCGCCCACCGCGTAGATCGACGGCACCGAGGTGCGGTAGTGCGCATCGACCGCGATCGCGCCCTTGTCGTCGACCTTCACGCCGGCCGCCTCGAGGCCGAGCCCCTGCGTGTTGGGTACGCGGCCGGTGGCGAAGAGCACGGTGTCGGCCTCGATCTGCTGGCCGCGCGCGAGCGTGACCACGAGACCGTCGGGGCCGCGCGCGATCGACGAGACCTCGCAGTTCAGGCGCACGTCGACGCCGGCCTTGCCCATCTCGGTGGCGAGGAACTGGCGCACGTCGTCGTCGAAGCCGGTGAGCAGGTGGGCGCGGCGGTGCAGCTGCGTCACCTTCGAGCCCAGGCCGTTGAAGATCGACGCGAACTCGCAGGCGATGTAGCCGCCGCCCACCACCAGCAGGCGCTTGGGGAACGGGTCGAGGTCGAACATCGCGTCGGAGGTCACGATGTGTTCGCGGCCCGCAATTGCGGGCACGAAGGGCGTGCCGCCGGTGGCCACCAGCAGGTGGCGTGCGGTGTGGCGCTTGCCGTCGATTTCCACCGTGTGCGCATCGACCAGCTGCGCCCAGCCGGTGACGAGCGTGACGCCCGAGTTTTTCAAGAGCGAGCCGTAGATGCCGTTGAGCCGGCCGATCTCCTTGGCGCGCTGCGTCTTGAGGTGGCCCCAGTCGAACTGCGGCGCCTCGGGCAGCTTCCAGCCGTAGCCTTCGGCTTCCTCGAAGGCCTCGGCATAGCCGGCCGCATAGCTGTAGAGCTTCTTTGGGATGCAGCCCACGTTGACGCAGGTGCCGCCCAGTTCGGCGGCCTCGGCCAGCGCGACGCGCGCGCCGGTTTGCGCCGCCATGCGCGCGGCGCGCACGCCGCCGCTGCCGCCGCCAATGACGAAGAGGTCGAAATCGAATGGTTGCATGAGAAAGATGCTCCTTGCGGCCGACTGTAGCGGCGGGGCGATGGCGGCGCTTCGGGCGCGGGCATGGCCGTGAAGCACCGCGGCCCGCGAGGGTCTTTGGCAGGGGCCGCTTGACCCTGAAGCTGCTTCAGGGAATCCACTGACTGCAGGCCCACGGGAATTCATCGCCGTCGGCGACGTTGCCACCGGCCTGTTGCACGACGCAAGGGAGAAACACATGGGCATGCTCGAACGACTCTTCGGTGGACATGGGGGCTCGCGCCACGGCGGCGGGGGCGGGCACCATGGTTCGCAAGGCGGCTACGGGTACGGCCGCGACGCACCGCCGCCGCCACCATCCGGTGGCAGCGCCTGCCCGGCCTGCCGCGCGGTGAACGCCGCCGGTGCGCGCTTCTGCCAGCAATGCGGCGCGTCGATGCTGCCCGCGGCCTGCCGGCAGTGCGGCACGGCGATGGCGCCCGGCGCGAAGTTCTGCGCGCAATGTGGCCAGTCGACGGAGGCGGCACCGCGCGCCTGATCCGTGAAAAGGGGCGGGCCGACAGCGAGAATTCACAGTTGTCGGCAACAAGGGAGGGAGCCCCATGAAGAACGAATCCAACAGGAAGAAGACGGACGGCGCGGCACTGGCGTGGCTGTCGGGCCTGGCGCTGTGCGTCATGGCCGTCGCGCCCGCACCGGCCGACGCGCAGCTCGCGCGCAAGCCGTCGTACTACCAGCAGCAAACCCCGCTGCAGCCCGAAGGGCCCGCCGCGCAACTGGTGCCGCGCCCCGCCGTGCCGGCCTCGTTGCCGGCGCTGCGCAGCCAGGGCGATTTCGACATGCTGGCGCGCGTCTACGACGCCGGCACGCCTATGCAGCTGGCCCATGTGCTGTTCGCGATCGACCGGCAGGCCAAGCCGGCGCGCATGCACTACATCGACACGCCGCGCTTCCAGCTGCACGTGCGCTTCCTGCGCGACACGCGGCTCACGCCGAACACCCTCAAGCGCGAGATCGATCGCAACTACCTCGTGCCCGACCGCCGCTTCCTGTTCGGCACGCTGAGCTGGCAGCAGAACATCGGCACCTTCACCTACGAGTTCTGGGAAGGCGACCGGCTCACGGTGCCCTTGCTGCGCGAGGCCGAGGCGCAGGTGAAGGCCAGCTTCTTCGCGCCAGTGAAGTTCAAGACCAACTCCACGCTGCACGAACGCATCGCGAAGGAGGCCGGCATCGACTTCGTGAGCCAGGAGGCGCTGATCCGCGAACAGCCCTTCCTGCCGATGAACCTCGGCACCGCCACGGGCCGCGTGCGCATCGTGAACGACGCCTCGGGCCTGAATGCGCTGCTGCCCGACGACATCGCCGTGCTGCGCGAGGTGCCGATCAACCTGCCGCCGGTGGCCGGCGTGCTGACCGAACGGCCGTCTACGGCGCTGTCGCACGTCAACCTGCTGGCCAAGGGCTGGGGCATTCCGAACGCCTACGTGCGCGATGCCGCCACGGTGTTGAAGGCGCACGCGGGCCAGTGGGTGGCGCTGAAGGTCGCGGCCTCGGGCTACCAGCTGCGCCGCCTCACGGCAGAAGAAATCGCCGCGCTGCCGCCACGCGCCGTGCGTGCCGCTGCCACCGGCGCGCTGCCCGGCAGCGGCAAGGCCGCGAAGCCCGACCTGCGTGAGACGCGCCTGCTGCCGCTGGCCTCGCTGCGTGCGCGCAGCAGCGTGCAGTGCGGCTCGAAGGCGGCCAACCTCGGCGCCGTGCTGGCTGCGCGCATTCCCTCGACCACCGTGCCCGACGGCTTCTGCATTCCGTTCGCGCACTACGACCGCTTCATGCGATCGAACGGGCTGGCCGAGCGCATCGCGCGCATGCAGCAGCAACCCGGCTTCGCGGGCGACCCGCAGGTGCGGCAGAAGGCACTGGCGCAGCTGCGCGACGAGATCGTGCAGTGGCCTGTCGATGCGGGCACCGCGGCGGCGTGGCGCGCCGCGTGGCAATCGCAGCTGGGTGGGGGCGGCGTGTTCGTGCGCAGCTCGTCCAACTCGGAAGACCTGCCGGGCTTCAGCGGTGCGGGGCTCTACACGACGGTGCCCAACGTGAAGACCGGTGACGCGCTCGAGCTCGCGGTGAAGAAGGTCTGGGCCTCGGTGTTCAACCCCGAGGCCTGGGAGGCGCGCAGCGCCGCGGGCTTCGGCGCAGAGTCGGTGTTGATGGGCGTCTTCGTGCAGACCGCCATCGACTCGACCAACGCCGGCGTGATGATCACGCGCGACCCCTTCGACGCGGGCCACCCGCACGTCACCTACATCTCGGCCAAGCGCGGCATCGGCATCCGCGTGGTCGAGGGCCAGCGCGTGGCGGAGCAGGTGATGTATTCGAGCTGGTCCAAAGCCATCCAGGTGCTGAGCCGCTCGGCCGAAGAGACGGCGCTGCAGCTGGACAAGGACGGCGGCGTGAAGGAAGTGCCCGTGGAGCTGGGCCGCCACGTGCTGACCGATGAGCTGGTGGTGCGGCTCGCGAACGTGGGCGCGGCGGTGAAGCGCACGTTCAATGCGGTCGACCAGGACATCGAGTGGGCGACGGTGGGCGACAAGATCGTGCTGCTGCAGGCGCGGCCGTATGTGGAGCGGCGGCGCTAGCTAGTCAGCAGCGCCGTCAGGCCGCCGTGGCGCGCGGGCGATGCCCCGCCAGCGTGTTCAAGGGAATGCGCAGGTAGGCCACGCCGTTGTCGTCGGGCGGCGGCAGCCGGCCGCCGCGCACGTTGACCTGCATCGACGGCAGGATCAGCGTCGGCACTTCGAGCGTGGCGTCGCGCGCGGTGCGCATGCGCACGAATTCGTCTTCGCCGATGCCGTCGCGCACGTGGATGTTGTGGGCGCGCTGCTGCGCCACGGTGCTTTGCCAGCGCGGCTCGCGCGTGGCGGGCGGGTAGTCGTGGCAGACGTACACGGTGGTCTCGGGCGGCAGCGCGAGCAGCCGGCGCATCGAGCGGTAGAGCTCGCGCGCGTCGCCGCCCGGAAAGTCGGCGCGCGCGCTGCCCAGGTCGGGCATGAAGAGCGTGTCGCCCACGAAAACTGCGCCGTCGACGAGGTACGCCATGTCGGCCGGCGTGTGGCCGGGCACGCGCAGGGCCTGCGCCTCGATCTCGCCGATGCGAAAGCGCTCGCCGTCCTTGAAGAGGTGGTCGAACTGGCTGCCGTCGGGCAGGAAGTCGCGCTCCAGGTTGTAGAGGCTGCGGAAGGTGGCCTGTACCGTGCGGATGTGCTCGCCGATGGCGATGCGCCCGCCGGCCTGCGACTGCACATGGCGAGCGCCCGAGAGGTGGTCGGCGTGCGCGTGGGTCTCCAGAATCCAGTCGACCTGCAAGGCCTGCGCACGCACGTACGCCAGCAGGCGATCGGCCGAGACGGTGTCGGTGTGACCGGATCGGAAGTCGTAGTCGAGCACCGGGTCGATGACGGCGGCGCGCTTCGTGGCGGGGTCCCACACCACGTAGGACACCGTGCCCGTCGCGGGGTCGAAGAACGCCTGGGTGGTGGCGCGGGGCGTGGTCATGGGCACTCCTTTCGCGAACGAGGGCTGACGCTCATTCAAGCGATCAATATTATATGAATTGATAGAATATAAATTCCAGAACTGAGAATGTCCCCATGAAGGCTTCGACCCTCGTCATCGATCCCGCGCAGTTGCGCGGTGCGGCCGGCCAGGCGGTCGCCGTGCTCAAGCTGCTGGCCAACGAAGACCGGCTGCTGCTGCTGTGCCAGCTCTCGCAGGGCGAGATGTGCGTGAGCGATCTCGAAAGCGCGCTGGGCATCCGCCAGCCCACCTTGTCGCAGCAACTGTCGGTGCTGCGCACCGAAGGCGTGGTGACCACGCGCCGCGAAGGCAAGAACATCCACTACAGCGTGGCCGACCCCGCGCTGCTCGAAATTCTTGCGGTGCTCTACCGCCTCTACTGCCCGCAGGAGAACTGAAGATGCCCACCATCGACTGGCCTCATTTCACGCCCTGGGCCGCATTGGCCGGCGGCGTGCTCATCGGACTTTCCGCGGCGATGTTCGTGCTGCTCAACGGGCGCATCGCCGGCATCAGCGGCGTGCTGGGCGGCTTGCTGCGCCCCATGAAGGGCGACGTGACCTGGCGCGCGGCCTTCGTGCTCGGGCTGGTCGGCGCACCGTTCGTCTATGGGCTGTTCACCGCGCTGCCCGCGGTACAGATCGACGCGGGCTACGGCACGCTCGCGCTGGCCGGGCTGCTGGTGGGCGTGGGCACGCGCTATGGCGCGGGCTGCACCAGCGGCCACGGCGTGTGCGGGCTGGCGCGGCGGTCGCCGCGTTCGCTGGTCGCCACGCTGGCGTTCATGGCCGCGGGGTTCGCCACGGTGTTCGTGGTGCGCCACCTGTTGAATCTGTGAACCGGGAGCGACCTGCCATGTGGACCGCCATTGCCTCCTTGTTCTCAGGCCTTGTCTTCGGGCTCGGCCTCATCGTCTCCGGCATGGCCAATCCGGCCAAGGTGCTGGGCTTTCTCGACCTGGGCGGGGCTTGGGACCCGTCGCTCGCCTTCGTGATGGGCGGTGCGGTGGCGGTGAGCGCCGTGGGCTTTTTGCTCGCGGGCCGTCGCAAGGCCTCGCTGCTCGGCGGGCCGATCACGCTGCCCAGCCTGCGCCACATCGACCGCCGCCTCGTCGGCGGCAGCCTGCTGTTCGGCGTCGGCTGGGGCATCGCGGGCTTCTGCCCCGGGCCCGCGCTGGTGTCGCTCGGCTCGGGCGAGGTCAAGGCGCTGGTCTTCGTGGGCGCCATGCTGTTGGGCATGGGCCTGTTCGAAGTGATCGAGCGCCGCCGCTGAGCAACGCCCGGCGCCGTCTGCTTACTTGTAGAGCAGCTGCGGCAGCCACAGACCGATCTGCGGCCAGATGTACAGCAGCACGATCGCCAGCACCTGGATGCCCATGAACGGCAGCATGCCCAGGAAGATCTGGTTCAGCGTGACGTGCGACGGGCTCACGCCCTTCAGGTAGAAGGCCGCCATCGCCACCGGCGGCGACAGGAACGCCGTCTGCAGGTTCAGCGCCACCAGCAGCCCGAAGAACAGCGGGTCGACACCGAAGTTGTCCAGCAGCGGGATGAAGATGGGCATGAAGATCACGATGATCTCGGTCCACTCCAGCGGCCAGCCCAGCAGGAAGATGATGACCTGGCTCAGGATCAGGAACTGAACCTTCGTGAGGTTCATGCTCAGCACCCACTGTTCCACCAGCGCCTGGCCGCCCAGCAGCGCGAAGGCCGCCGAGAAGATGGCCGAGCCGACAAATAGCCAGCACACCATCGCCGAGGTCTTGGCCGTGAGGAAGACCGATTCCTTCAGCACCGTGAGGTTGAGCCGTCGGTAGGCCGCAGCCAGCAGCATGCCCCCCAGCGCGCCCATGGCGGCGGCCTCGGTCGGCGTGGCCAGGCCCAGCACGATCGAGCCCAGCACCGAGAGGATCAGCAGCACCAGCGGGAAGAACGAGGCCAAGAGCATCTTGAAGATCTCGAGCCGCGCGAAACTCAGGAACAGGTAGAACAGCGTGACCATCGCGCCGAAGACGGCGAAGGTGACCCACCACCAGGTCGGCGCAGGGCGCACCGTGGCACCTTCGGCCGGGGCCGACGATGCGGCGGCCGGCGGTTCCGCGACAGCGGCTGCAGGTGCGGCGGCTTCGGCAGCGGCACCGGGCGGTTCCGCCAGCGGGCCAGAAGACGCGGCCGTCTCTTCTGACGGCGGCTCTTGCAGCCCGCCTTCGGGAGGCGGTTCCTTCAGGCTGTCGTTCGACGGGGGCTCCTGCAAGCCGCCCGCGCTGCTCTCGCCGCTGGCCGCTCCGGCCGCGCCGATCTCCTGGATCTCGTAGCGTGCCTGCGCCTCCACCGTGGTCACCGCCTGGTAGCTCAGGCCCGCGGCCAGCAGGAAGAGCACGCCGGGCATCACGACGATGCCCAGTTGCTTCAGCACATGCGAGAACGGCACGTCGGCATTGCGGCGGCCTTTCAGCAGGCCGACCACCGCGTGCGCGGCGGGGCTGTCGGCCAGCCGCTGCGACAGCGGCGGCAGCGGCACCACGCGCTCGGCCTGCGACAGCGGCGGCGCCCACTGCGGCTTGAACCACGCGATGATGATCACGTACACCACGTACAGCGACGCGAGCATCAGCCCCGGAAAGAAGGCGCCCGCATACAGCTGCACCACCGACACGCCCGCCGTCGCGCCGTACACGATCAGCAGCACCGACGGCGGAATCAGGATGCCCAGGCAGCCGCCCGCCGTGATCGCGCCTGCGGCCAGCGGCACGCTGTAGCCTGCGCGCAGCATGGCCGGCAGCGCCAGCAGGCCCATCAGCGTGACCACTGCGCCGACGATGCCGGTCGCGGTGGCGAAGATGGTGCAGGTGACCAGCGTCGCCACGGCCAGCGCGCCGGGCAGCCGCGCGAGCGCCAGGTGCAGGCTCTTGAACAGCGACTCGATGAGGTTCGCGCGCTCCACCAGGTAGCCCATGAAGACGAACAGCGGCACGGCGATCAGCACGTCGTTGGCCATGGTCTTGTAGGCCGACTGCACCATCAGGTCGAGCGTGCGGTGCCAGTCGCGGTCGTAGGCCAGCCAGGTGAAGAGCATGCCCATGCCCATCAGCGTGAACGCCGTGGGAAAGCCCAGCATGATCGCCACCACGACGAGCGAGAGCATCAACAGGCCCAGGTGGCCGTTGGTGATGGTGTCGGCGCTCAGCAGCATGGCTGCCGCGCCGACGACGATGAGGGCCATGAACGACAGGCCGAACCAGAGTTCGCGGCGGATGTTCATCGCGCGGCCTCCTTGGCCACCACCACGCGGTCGAGCGCGGCGATGTCTTCGTCCTTCACGTGCACCATCTCCTTGAGCTTCTCGACGTCGACTTCCTCGACGTCCTGCTCGCGCGACGGCCAGGCGCCGGTGCGGATGCACTGCACGCAGCGGATGATCTCGACCAGGCCCTGCAACAGCAGCGTGAAGCCGGCCAGCGGAATGATGTACTTGAACGGATACAGCGGCAGCGGCTCGGCCGAGAAGGTCTGCTCGCGGATGGCCAGCGACTCGCCCGCATAGACCCAGCCGGCCCAGGTCAGCGCGATGATGCCCGGCAGGAAGAACAGAAAGTAGAGCACCAGGTCGACCAGCGCCTGCGTGCGGGGGCGAAAGAAACCGTAGAGCACGTCACCGCGCACATGGCCGTTCTTCGAGAGCGTGTACGCGCCCGCGGTCATGAACATGGCGCCGTACAACATGATCTGCGCGTCGAGCACCCAGGCGTGCGGGCGGTTCAGCGCATAGCGCGAGAACACCTCCCAGCTGATGAGCAGCGTGAGCAGCAGCGCGCACCACGAGAACGTCTTGCCGATCCAGGTCGAGAACCGGTCGACGGCCAACAGGAAAGATTGCATCGAAAAGGGCTCCTCGCTGCGGGCGGCGCCGCGCGGACAGGCAAGCAAAGAGGGCACCGCGCGGGTGCCCCCTCGAGTCGGCGGACGGCCTCAGGCCTTCTTGGCCTTGGCGCCGAAGTAGTGGTTGTAGGCCATCTTGAAATCGACCGTGTAGTCGTTCTGCCATTGGCCCGCGCGTTCGGCAAAGGCCTTCTGCGAGTCGAGCACCTTCTTGAACATCGGGTTCTCGGCCGACTTCTTGGCCACCGTCTTGTCCCACGAGGCCAGCTGCGCGCGCAGGATGGCGTCGGGCGTCTTGTAGAACTTGATGCCGGCCTTCTTGAGCTCGATGTAGTCCTGCGAGTTGCGCTGGATCGCCTTCCAGCTCATGTCGGCGCTCGCGGCCTGCACCGCGTAGTCGATGATCGACTTGAGCTCGGTCGGCAGCGCCGTGAGCTTGGCCTTGTTGAAGAGGATCTCGAACTGCTCGCCCGACTGGTGAAAGCTCTGCAGCATGCAGTTCTTCGCCACGTCGGGAAAGCCCAGCACGCGGTCGCTCGAGGCGTTGTTGAACTCGGCCGCGTCGATCAGCCCGCGGTCCAGCGCCGGCACGATCTCGCCGCCGGGCAGCGGGTTCACGGCCGTGCCCATGTCGGTGAACACGTCCACCGCCAGGCCCACGGTGCGGAACTTCAGGCCCTTCATGTCCTCGACCTTGGCCACCGGCTTCTTGAACCAGCCCAGCGGCTGCGTGGGCATGGGGCCGTACAGGTACGACGCCACGTCCAGGTTCAGGCTCTTGTAGATCTCGTCGATCAGCGCCTTGCCGCCGCCGTAGTTGTGCCAGGCCAGGACCATGTTGGCGTCCATGCCGAAGCCCGGGCCCGACCCCCACAGCGCGAGCGCGGAGTTCTTGCCGTACCAGTACGCGACCACGCCGTGGCCGCCGTCGAGCGTGCCCTTGGCCACCGCGTCGAGCAGCTGGAAGGCGGGCACCACCGAGCCGGCGGGCAGCACTTCGATCTTGAGGCGGTTGCCCGCCATGTCGTTCACCTTCTTGGCGAAGTCCTGTGCGTACTCGTGGAAGATGTCCTTCGCCGGCCAGGTGCTCTGGAAACGCAGCGAGGTGGTTTGGGCCATGCTGACCATCGGCGCGGACATGGCGCCTGCGGCCACTGCCGCGCCTTTGAGAAGGCTGCGACGGCGGGGCGATTTGCTGTCTGTCATGTGTCTCTCTCCATCCAGTTCTCTGATCGGAACACCCAGGCCGTCTTCTTGGCGTTATGGTTCGACTGGCCGCGACCGCCATCTTTGGCGCGTCACCCCCCGCGACAAACAGGGTTTTCACGAACCGGTGAAAAATTCCATCATCTGGCGTGCAGATCGATCGCCCCCAGCCGCCAAAGGCTCCGGGCTAACCCTAGAAATTGGAAAGAAAACGCGAACATGAGTGAACCCGTTGGAGAAAAAGGCTACGCCGGCGACGTGACGCCCGAACAAGCGGCGCAGTGGATGGCCAGCGGCGAGGCCGTGCTGGTCGATGTGCGCACCGACGCCGAGCGCGAATGGGTCGGTTACGTGCCCGGCGCCGTGCCGCTGGCCTGGAAGCAGTGGCCGGGCATGGCGCTCAACCCGGCCTTCGACGACGGCGTGCGCGCCGCTGCAGAGGGCGGCAAGAAGCTGGTGCTGCTGTGCCGCAGCGGTGTGCGCTCGATCGCCGCGGCGAAGCGGGCGACCGAGCTGGGCGCGCAGGCCTACAACATCCTCGAAGGCTTCGAGGGCAACCCGGACGAGAGCGGGCACCGCGGGTTGATCGGCGGCTGGCGCAAGCGCGGGCTGCCCTGGCGCCAGAACTAGAGAGCGCCGCTCGCCTCACTCGGACGTGGCCGGGTCGATCACGCTGTACACCCGGTCCACACGGTTGGCCGGGAAGCCACCGAGCTCCGCGTGCCGGCGCACCAGGGCCTCGTCGGTCGCCTGGTAGACGCAGTAGATCCGGTCGTCCGTCACGTAGCTGTGGATCCACTGGATGTCAGCGCCCATGCTGTTGAGCACGCCGCAGGATTTCTGCGAGATGGCCTTGAGATCCGACGGCGTGAACTTGCCGGCGCCGGGGATGTCTCGCTCGATAACGAATTTGGGCATGGCGGTACTCCTGTCTAGAATCGGCCGAAGGTGACCAGGTCCTATGGTGCCGACGCGCAGCCGCTCGGCATTGCCCGTCTCGCCGGACTTGTTGACCGAAACCCCGCCCTCGCTTGCCGGGAGGTGACCATGGATGTCTTGTCGGACGTGCTTCGGACCATCCGCCTGGAGGGTGCGCTGTTCCTGAACGGGGACATGTATGCACCCTGGTGTTTCAAGGTACCCAAGGGAACAGACATCGCGCAAGTGCTCAGGCCCGGCGCGCAGCGGCTGGCCATCTGCCACCTGGTGTTGCAAGGCGAATGCTGGGCCCAGGTCGACGGCGAGGCGCCGGTCCGCGCGTGCGCCGGCGACGTGATCGCCGTGCCGCATGGCGACTCGCATGCGCTGGGCAGTGGCCTGCAGCATGCGGCCATCGACATGTCGCATGTGGTGAGTCCGAGGGCGCCCGAGCTGGAGCGCATCCGCTACGGCGGCCAGGGCGATCGCACGGTGCTGGTCTGCAGCTGGTTCGCGTACGAAGGCGACGCGCCGAATCCTGTCATGGCGAACATTCCGCGTCTGTTCACCACGCCGCTGCGCAGCAGGCCGGCGGGCCCATGGATCGAGCAGTCGGTCCACTTCGTGTTGGGTGATGCGCCGTTGCACACGCCCGGCTCGGAGATGGTCGCGGCCAAGGTGGCGGAAGTGCTGTTCACCGAAGTGCTGCGCGGCTACATCGAATCCATGCCCGCCAACAACCCTGGCTGGCTGGCGGGGCTGCGCGACCCCCACGTGAGCCGCTGCCTGGCGCTGATGCACGCCGAGCCCGCGCGCAACTGGACGGTCGACGCACTGGCACACGAAACCCACACCTCGCGCAGCGTGCTGGCGGACCGCTTCACCGAACTGGTGGGCGCGCCGCCCATGCACTACCTGGCGCGCTGGCGCATGATTCTGGCCGCCGGCATGCTGCGCAAGGACCAGGGCAACCTGGCGCGCATTGCCGAAGGCGTGGGCTACGAATCGGAAGCCGCTTTCAACCGCGCGTTCAAGCGCGAGTACGGGGTGTCGCCAGGCGCCTGGCGACAGAACGGCGCCTAGCGATGCGCGCGATCAGAGCGCGGGAATGCGCAGCTTCTGCCCCGGATAGATCTTGTCCGGGTGCGACAGCATCGGCTTGTTCGCCTCGAAGATCGCGTTGTACTTGTTGGCGTCGCCGTAGTACTTCTTCGAGATGGCCGAGAGCGTGTCGCCGCGCACCACGTCGTGGTACTGCGCAGGCGGCGCGGCCGGTGCGACGAGGTTGTTGTCCACGCTCGTCACGTTGGCCACGTTGCCCGCGGCCAGCGAGGCTTTTTCGCTGGCTTCCTGCGAGGGCGCCTGGCCGGCGAGGGTGACCACGCCGCTGCTTGCCACGTAGGTCACCTCGAAGGCGGTGAGGCCCAGGTTCTGCGTCTCGATGTAGGTCTTGATGGCCGCAGCGGCTGCCGTGTTCGCATCGGGCGTGGCCGCTTCGGCCGACGAACCGCCGAACAGTTTTTCGCCGGCCTCCTTGATGAAGCTGAGCAATCCCATGGTGTTCTCCTTGTGCCGTGGTGGATGGAAAAGGCGAATGTAGCGGCCGAATCGACGCCGTCCGCGTAGGCCCATGCCGCGACTGTCAAAGAGGCGCCAGCAGGAATAACCACAAAGTCGCAATAATCGCGCGCATGTCTTCCCCCTTCCTCGCCATCGACATCGGCAACACCCGGCTCAAGTGGGCGCTGTACGAGGGGGCTTTCCCCGGTGCGGCACTGCAGGCCCATGGTGCCGAGTTTCTCGACCACATCGAACGCCTGGCCGACGGCCCCTGGGCCGACCTGCCCGCGCCCGGCTCCATGCTGGGCTGCGTGGTGGCCGGCGACACGCTGCGGCGGCGCGCCGAAGAGCAGATCACCGAGCGCTTCGACTGCACGCCGCGCTGGGTGGTGTCGAGCGCGGGCGAGGCCGGCATCGTGAACGGCTACGACCATCCCACGCGACTGGGTGCCGACCGCTTCGTGGCGATGATCGGTGCGCGCCACCGCATGCTGTCGCAAGGGCCCGAGCGGCCGATGGTGGTGGTGCTGATCGGCACGGCCGTCACGGTCGAGGCGATCGATGCCAGCGGCAAGTTCCTGGGCGGCCTGATCCTGCCGGGCCACGGCATCATGCTGCGCGCGCTCGAATCGGGCACGGCGGGCCTGCACGTGCCCACCGGCGAGGTGCGCGAATTTCCCACCAACACCAGCGACGCACTGACCAGCGGCGGCACCTACGCCATCGCGGGCGCGGTCGAGCGCATGGTGCAGCACGTGCGCTCGCACTGCGGCGCCGAGCCGGCCTGCTTCATGACAGGCGGCGCGGGCTGGAAGATGGCGCCCGCCATGAACGGCGACTTCGAACTGGTCGAGAGCCTGATCATGGACGGCCTGCTCGTCATCGCGAAGCAGCGCGCCGGCTGAGCCTCAGGGCTTCATCAACGCCTCGCCCATGGCCTGGAAGGCGGGCAGGGTCAGCGGGTCGTTGCCCCCGTTCGCTGCGATCGGGTGCGCGGCGTAGCGCACGATCACCATCTCGGCCTTCGGATCGACATAGATGCTCTGGCCGTGGATGCCACGCGCCATGTACGCGCCATGCGGGTTGTGCGAGACCCACCACATGTTCCGGTAGCTCCAGCCCGGCAGCAGCGCGTAGCCGGCCTTTGCGAACTTGGCGGGGTCGGCGCCGCGCTGGATGTCGTCGACCACCGCCTTCGCAATGGCCTGTTGCCCGTTGGGCGCGCGACCACCGTTGCGCAGCGTCTCGCCGAAGCGTGCGATGTCGCGCAGCACGGTGTTCAGGCCGCCGCCGCCCGACTCGGTGCCGATGCGGTCGACCATGAAATACGCATCTTGCTCAGCGCCGATGCGGCGCCAGATCTTCTCGCTCAGCAGGTCGGCCAGCGAGCGGTTGGACGCGCGGCGCACGATCCAGGCCAGCACCTCGGCGTTGACCGTCTTGTAGGCAAAGGCGTCGCCGTGCGTGCCTTCCTTCTTGAGCGTGACCAGGAACTCGTAGAACGACTTCGGGCCCGTGTAGTTGGCGCCCTGCGTCAGCATGCCGCCGGCGCGCGCATAGTCCCAGACCTCGGCCTTCGGGTCGGCGTAGTTCTCGGAGTAGCGCACGCCGATGGTCATGTCCATCACCTGGCGCACCGTGGCGTCGCCGTAGGCCGTGTCCTTGAGCTCGGGCAGGTACTTGGTGACCGGCGCCGACGGGTCGATCGTGCCCTCCTGCGCAAGGATGGCTGCCAGCGTGCCCACGAACGACTTGGTGACCGACATCGCCAGGTGCGGGCGCTCGGGCGTGAGCGCGCCGAAGTACTTCTCGTAGACCACCTGGCCGCGGTGCAGCACCAGGATGCCGTCGGTGTAGGTGCGCGTGACCATCTGGCCGAAGGTCTGCGTCTCGCCGCCGCCCATGGGCTGGAAGCGCACGGCCTCGATGTCGAAGCGCGGCGTGGCCGCCGGCAGCGGGCTGGCGGCGCCGGGGCCGCGCCACACGTTGGCCGTGGGCACCGTCTCGCGCACGTGCGAGAAGGTCCAGCGGATGCGCGGGTACACGCCGCCGGCCGGATTGTCGAAGGTGAGCTGCTTGTCGGGCGGCGGCGGAAAGCCCTGCATCCAGCCCAGCGCCTCGACCGAGGTGGCGGCGGGATCGGGCAGCGCAGGCGGCGACGGGGTCTGGGCGAGGCTGGTGTTCACGGCAAGAAGGGTGAAGGCGGCGGCCAGCGCCGTGCGTTGAAAGAAGAAAAACGACGAAGAAGAAGAGGGCATGCAACGGGCTCCAGTGGACGACAGAAAGGGAACGGACACCAACAACGGCAGCAACGGGCTCAACGGCCGCTGAAACGCGCAGGCCGGCGCTCGATGAACGAGCGCACGCCCTCGGCCGCGTCCTCGCTGTTCGACAGGCGTTTCTGCGTCTCGATGAATTCCGCGACGGCCGCCAGCGGCCCGTGTTCGATCGCCTTGAGCACGTTGAGCCGCGTGGCCTGCACGGCCAGCGGCGCCTGGGCCGCGATGCGCTGCGCGATCTGCAGCGCAGTGTCGAGCTCCTGCCCGGCCGGCACCACCTTCTGCACGAAGTTCAGGCGATAGGCCTCGGCGCTGTCGAACTCGTCGGCCGTGAGCAGGTGCAGCATCGCGTTGCCCAGCCCCGCACGCTCGGCCATGCGCAGCGTGGCGCCGCCCGTGGCCATGATGCCGCGCTGCACTTCCATCTGCGAGAAGCGGCAGTTGTCGGCCGCCACCACGATGTCGGCGCCCAGCATCAGCTCGATGCCCACCGTGAAGCAGATGCCCTTGACGGCCGCCACCATCGGCTTGGTGCGGCGGCGGTAGCCCTCCAGGCCGAAGTCGTGCGGCTCCACCAGCCCGGCTGGAATCGCTTTTTCGCCGCGCTTCATGTACTCGGTGACCGCCGGCAGGTCCAGGCCCGCCGTGAAGTGGTCGCCGAAGGCATGCAGCACGCCCACGTGCAGGCTCGGGTCGTCGTCCAGCCGCGTGTAGGCCTCGGCCAGCTGCTTGAACATCGGCGGCGTCCAGCCGTTGCGCTTGGCAGGGCGGTTGATGCCGATCAGCAGCACGTGGTCGAGCACCTGCGTGTCGATGCAGCCTTCGGCGGGCGGGGTGGTGGGGGTGGCGGTCATGGCGTTGCTTGTCTCCTTGTTTTTATGGAATGCCGGATCAGTACGTGTAGACGCCGCGGCCCGTCTTGCGGCCCAGTTGGCCGGCGGCGACCATTTCCTTCAGCAGCGGGCAGGGGCGGTACTTGGAGTCGCCGAACTGCTCGAGGTACACCTCCATCACGGCCAGGCACACGTCCAGGCCGATCATGTCGGCCAGTGCCAGCGGGCCGATGGGCTGGTTGCAGCCCAGCTTCATGCCGGCGTCGATGTCCTCGGCCGTGGCCAGGCCTTCGGCCAGCACGAAGAAGGCCTCGTTGATCATCGGCACCAGGATGCGGTTGACCACGAAGCCCGGCGCGTTCTTCACCGTGATGGGCGACTTGCCCAGCTTCTCGGCCAGCGCCTTCACCGCGTCGTGCGTGGCGTCGCTCGTGAGGTAGCCGCGGATCAGCTCCACCAGCGCCATCATCGGCACCGGGTTGAAGAAGTGCATGCCGATGAAGCGGTCGGCGCGCGAGGTGGCGGCGGCCAGCTGCGTGATCGAGATCGACGAGGTGTTCGACGCGATGATCACCTCGGGGCCGACCAGATCGTCCACCTGCTTGAGGATCTTGAGCTTGAGCGCGTGGTTCTCGGTGGCGGCCTCGATGACGAGTTGCGCGCCCTTCAGGTCGTTGTAGTCGGTCGAGCCCTTGACCAGCGCCAGCGCGGCGGCCTTCTGCTCGGCCGTGAGCTTTTCCTTCTTGATGAGGCGGTCGAGGCTGCCCGAAATGGTGGCGATGCCCTTGTCGACGGCGGCCTGGGCCACGTCGATCATCACCACGTTGACACCCGACACCGCGCAGGCCTGGGCGATGCCGTTGCCCATGGTGCCGGCGCCGATGATGCCCACAGTTTGAATCGTCATGAAAAATGCTCCTTGAAACAAAAAAGAAAAGCGGAGGCGAGGGCGGGCGCAAGGCCGCCGTCGCGCAATGGCGGCAATTGTGAAGCAGCCCGGTGGGGCCGCCGTTCCCGTGGGCGACACCGCCCCGGGGTGGCTTACAGTGCTGCGATTGTTTTCAACCCTATTTTTTCGAGCCCTCGCATGACCACCCTCGGCACCCCCCTGTCCCCTTCCGCCACCCGCGTGATGCTGCTCGGCTCCGGCGAGCTCGGCAAGGAGGTGCTCATTGCCTTGCAGCGCCTGGGCGTCGAGACCATCGCGGTCGACCGCTACGAGAACGCCCCCGGCCAGCAGGTGGCGCACCACGCGCGCACCATCACCATGAGCGACCCTGAACAGCTGAAAGCGCTGATCGAGGCCGAGAAGCCCACGCTGGTGGTGCCCGAGATCGAAGCCATCGCCACGCAGACGCTCCAGGCGCTCGAAGACGCGGGCGTGGTGCGCGTGATTCCCACGGCCCGCGCCGCCCGCCTCACGATGGACCGCGAAGGCATCCGCCGCCTGGCCGCCGAGACGCTGGGCGTGCCCACCAGCCCCTACAAGTTCTGCGACTCGCTGGCCGAGCTGCAAGCCGCCATCGACGCGGGCATTGGGTACCCCTGCATCGTCAAGCCCGTGATGAGCAGTTCCGGCAAGGGCCAGAGCAAGATCGACGGCCCGGCCGACGTGCAGAAGGCCTGGGACTACGCCATGGCCGGCGGCCGCGTGAGCCATGGTCGCGTGATCGTCGAGGGCTTCATCGACTTCGACTACGAGATCACGCTGCTGACCGTGCGCGCCAAGGATGCGGCAGGCGCCGTCGAAACGAAGTTCTGCGACCCCATCGGCCACGTGCAGGTCAGCGGCGACTACGTCGAAAGCTGGCAGCCGCACCCCATGGCGCCGGCCGCGCTGCAGAAGGCGCAGCAGATCGCGCAGGCCGTCACGGCCGACCTCGGCGGCCAGGGCCTGTTCGGCGTCGAGCTGTTCGTGAAGGGCGACGAGGTCTGGTTCAGCGAGGTCAGCCCGCGTCCGCACGACACCGGCATGGTCACCATGGCCACGCAGTGGCAGAACGAGTTCGAGCTGCACGCGCGCGCCATCCTCGGCCTGCCGGTCGACACTTCGCTCAAGAGCCCGGGCGCCAGCGCCGTGATCTACGGCGGCGTTGACGCCACCGGCATCGCCTTCGACGGCGTGGCCGAGGCGCTGCAGGTGCCGGGCAGCGACATCCGCCTGTTCGGCAAGCCCGAGAGCTTCGTCAAGCGCCGCATGGGCGTGGCGCTGGTGCACGCGGCCGACACCGACACGGCACGCAAGCTCGCCAAGGAAGCCGCTTCGCGCGTGAAGCCGCGCACGGCCTGAGCGGCCGAACCCTCCGGGTGAACCCGCGAGCCGGGCCCCGGTAGCCAGTTTTCGCAAGCGACCCCGCAGCGGTGCGGGCATGGTGCAGGTCTTGTCGCCAGGACGCCGGTCGGGTGCGGGTGCATGCGGATACCCCGCAGGCACCCCGCCCTCCACACTGAGCGCTCCGTTCGATTCACCGGAGACACCATGCTGCATCCCCAGGCGCGCGCCTTGCTGGATTTCATCGAAGCGCGCGGCATTCCGCCGACCCACACGCTGTCGCCCGCCGATGCGCGGGCCTTCTATCGCGAGCGCCGCACGGCCACGCAGCCGCTGCCGGCCGAGGTGGCCGAAGTGCGCGACCTCGCCGCCGACGGGCCGCACGGCACCATCCCGGTGCGGCTGTACAAGCCACTTGGCGCAGGCCCAGGTCCGCTGCCCGTGCTCGTGTACTACCACGGCGGCGGCTGGGTCATCGGCGACCTCGACACGCACGACGTGCTGTGCCGCGAGCTGGCCAACGGCGCAGGCTGCGCAGTGGTCGCGGTCGACTACCGCATGGGCCCGGAGCACCGCTTTCCCACGGCGGTAGACGACGTGCTCGCGGCCACGCGCTGGGTGCGCCGCGAAGCCGCCGCACTGGGGCTCGATGCCAACCGCCTCGCGGTGGGCGGCGACAGCGCGGGCGGCAACCTCGCGGCCGTGGCGTCGATCGCGGCGCGCGATGCGGGCGACCTGCCGATCGTGTTCCAGCTCCTGATCTACCCGGCCACCGACATGCGCCGCGGCCATCCGTCGCACCAGGCGAACGGGCAGGGCTACCTGCTCACGCGCGACACGATGACCTACTTCCACGACCACTACATCACCGACGCGAAGCACGACCTCGACTGGCGCGCTTCGCCGCTGCTGCACACCGACCTGGCGGGCCTGCCGCCCGCGCTCGTGCTCACGGCCGGCTACGACCCGCTGCGCGACGAAGGCGCGGCGTATGCCGAGGCGCTCACGGCCGCCGGCAACCGCGCGAACTACGTGTGCTTCGAGCGCCAGATCCATGGCTTCATCACCATGGGGAAGGTGCTCGACGAGGCCCACACGGCGGTCGCGTTGTGCGCGGCGGAACTGCGCCGCGCGTTCGCGTCGGCCTAGGGAAAGTCCCCGCGCAAATGGATGCCGCGCTCAGGGCCCTCGCCGCTACGATCCAGCGAACACGACGCCACCCCCCGGTCGGACGTCGTCGACCGATGCAGGAGACAGACACCATGCAGCGAACCAGGACGTCGACGCCTTCGGGCGGCGATGCACGGCAGGGCGAACGCCTCATGTGGCTCACGCCGCAGCGCGTCTTCTATGCCGGCCTGCTCGGCGCTGCGGCCGAGCGCGCGATGGGCGGGCACGGCGTGTATGTGTCGCCCGCCGGTGCGCCGCCCAACCGCATCCGCATCGGCGGTGGTGCCTGGCAAAGCGGCGAGTTCATCGTGGTGCCGCCGCACGTGCCGCACCAGGTCGAGAGCGCGTGCCCGCTGATCTTCAACCTGCTGATCGAATCGGAGTCGGTCGATCCCGCGCGCATGCCGGCCTTCTTGCAGCACTGCGGCCCGGTCGATGCGCCGGCCTTCGTGCAGCGCATGCGCGAGGCCCACGCCCATCTGCTGGCGGCCTCGGCGCGCGGCATCGACTTCGACGGTTTCGATTTCGACGCGCTGTTCTTCGACGGCCCGCTCGCGCCGCGCCCGCTCGACGCGCGCATCCGCAAGGTGGTCGACATGCTCGTGGCCGACCCGGCCGCACCCGCCTCGGCGGAAGACTGCGCGGCCTCGGTGCACCTGTCGTTCTCGCGCTTCCTGCATCTGTTCAAGCAGGAGACCGGCATGCCCTTTCGCGGCTTCCGTGCCTGGAAGCGCGCGCGCAGCCTGCTGCGCTACGTGCACCAGAGCGGCACGCTCACCGACATCGCGCTGGACACCGGCTACCCCGACTCCACGCACTTCAGCCATTCGATCCGCCAGGTCTACGGGCTCAAGCCCAGCGACATCGTGGCGGGCTCGCGCCGCCTCGCGCTGCACGACGCGGCCGGCGGGTTCCGGCAGTAACGGCGCGCGGGACGGCAACGCATGCAGATCCTCCAACTCCTGCTGTCGGGCATCGCGCAAGGCTGCATCTACGGCCTGATCGCACTCGGCTTCGTGCTGATCTACAAGGCCACCGAAACGGTGAGCTTCGCGCAGGGCGACCTGATGATGCTCGGCGCGTTCGGTGCCTTCGCGGGCATGTCGCTGTTCGGCATGCCGTTCTGGCTCGCGGCGCTGCTGGCCGTGGTGGCCATGGCGGCCTTCGGCGTGCTGCTCGAACTGGTGGTGATCCGCCCGATCCTCGGGCAGCCGCAGTTCTCCATCGTGATGCTGACCATCGGCATCGCCTACGTGGCGCGCGGCCTCATCACCATGGTGCCGGGCATCGGCACCGACACCCACACGCTGGCCGTGCCCTACAAGGACCAGATCTGGAAGCTCGGCGAGCTGGTCGTGAACCTCGAGCAGCTCGTGATCATCATTGCCACCGCCATCCTGTGCGGCCTGCTGTTCGCGATGTTCCGCTACAGCAAGCTCGGCATCGCGATGCAGGCCTCGTCGCAGAACCAGCTCGCGGCCTACTACATGGGCATTCCGGTGAAGCGGCTCAACGGGCTGGTGTGGGGGCTCGCCGCGGCGGTGGCGGCCATTGCCGGCCTGCTGCTCGCGCCCATCACCTTCGTGCACGCCAACATGGGTTTCATCGGGCTCAAGGCTTTTCCGGCGGCGGTGGTGGGCGGCTTCGGCAGCCTGCCGGGCGCGATCGTCGGCGGGCTGGTGATCGGCATCGTCGAGTCGTTCGCGGGTTTCTACCTGCCCGACGGTTTCAAGGACACGGCGCCGTACATCGTGGTGCTGCTGATGCTCACGATCAAGCCGAACGGCCTCTTCGGCGAAAAGCTGCGCAAGAAGGTGTAAAGCAATGCACCCCCACGCTCGTCACTTCGTGTACTCGCTGGCCCCCGAGGGGGCCCAGGTCCGCCTTGGGGCGGCCCGGCGGCGGACCTGAAATATGCGCTTCATCTTCAAAACCAGCTACGACCAGGACATCCGCCTCGCGCGGCACGGCGGCCATGTGCTCTGGTACAGCCTGCTCATGGCCTTCCTGCTCGTCGCGCCGTGGGTCATCGACGAGTACTGGCTTGCGCAGCTGACCTTCGTGCTCATCTACGGCATCGTCGGCCTGGGGCTGATGCTGCTGGCGGGCTTCACGGGGCAGTTCTCCATCGGGCATGCGGCGTTTCTCGGAACGGGTGCGTACACGCAGGGCGTGCTGACCAACATGGGCGTGCCGTTCCCGCTCGCGCTGCTCGCGTCGGCCGCGCTGTCGGCGGCGGTGGGCGTGGTGGTGGCGCTGCCGGCGCTGCGCGTGAAAGGCATCTACCTGGGCATCGCGACGCTGTCGTTCGGATTCATCGTCGAGGAAGTGTTCGCGCGCTGGGAAAGCGTGACGGGCGGCAACGCGGGCCTGCATGTGAAGTCGCCGCAGCTGTTCGGCTGGTCGCTGGGCTCGGGGGAGGGCTTCTACTTTCTCTGCCTGGTGGTCGCGGTGATCTCCACGCTCGGCATCCTGAACCTGCTGCGTTCGCCGACCGGGCGGGCCTTCGTGGCGATCCGCGATTCGGAGATTTCGGCGCAGAGCATGGGCATTCACCTGGCGCGCTACAAGACGATGTCGTTCGCGATCTCGGCCGCGCTCGCGGGGCTGGGCGGGGCGCTGTATGCGCACAAGCTGAGCTTCATCTCGCCCGACCAGTTCAACATCCTGCAGTCGATCGACCTGCTGCTGATGGTGGTGATCGGCGGGCTGGGCTCGGTGCACGGCGCGTTCCTCGGCGCGATTTTTCTCATCGCGATGCCGCAGCTGATCTCGATGGGCAAGGACTGGCTGCCGGCCGTCGTCGGCCAGGCGCCCGGCCTGCAGGGGCTGGTGTACGGCCTGGTGCTGATCGCCTTCGTGCTGTTCGAGCCGCTGGGGCTGTACGGGCGCTGGCTGAAGATCCGCACCTGGCTGCAGCTCTTTCCGTTCTACCGCAAGGGCTTGTTCAAGCGGCAGAAGTCGTTCACCAAATCGGACCGACTGAGATGAGCAACGACGTTCTTTTGTCGGCCAAGGACCTGAGCGTGCGCTTCGGCGGCGTGCTCGCGGTCAACAAGGTGAGCTTCGACGTGCGGCGCGGCGAGGTGTTCACGCTCATCGGCCCGAACGGCGCGGGCAAGACGACGGTGTTCAACCTCATCAGCCGCATCTACACGCCGACCACGGGCGAGATCACCTGGCATGGCGAGGCGGGTGGGCCGATCGCGCTGACGCAGCAGGCGCCGCACGCGATTGCCGCTCTGGGCATTGCGCGCACCTTTCAGAACATCGAGCTGTTCGAGCATGCGACCGTTCTGCACAACCTGCTGATCGGGCGCCACACGCACCGGCAGACGGGCTTCTGGAACGAAGTGTTCTTCACGCCGGCCACGCGCCGCGCCGAGATCGCGGCGCGCGAGAAAGCGGAGCAGGTGATCGACCTGCTCGACCTGCAGCACTACCGCGACTCGATGGTGGCGGGGTTGCCGTATGGCGTGCGCAAGGTGGTGGAGCTGGCGCGTGCACTGTGCACCGAGCCCAAGCTGCTGCTGCTCGACGAGCCTTCTTCGGGACTGAATGTCGAAGAGACGGCGGACATGGCGTTCTGGATCCAGGACATCCAGCACGAGCTGGGCGTGTCGGTGCTGATGGTCGAGCACGACATGTCGCTGGTTTCCAAGGTGTCGGATCGCGTGCTGGCGATGAATCAGGGCGAGGTGCTGGCTACCGGGTCTCCGCGAGAGGTGCAGGCGGATCCGCGGGTGATCGAGGCTTATCTCGGGACTGTGGATGACGTGAGCAGTTTGCGGAGGGTTGCGGCATGAGCGCTTTGTTCGCTACCCCTTTGGAGGCGCCCGGTGCGCGGCACGGCGCGGTCGCCCCCACTGTGCCGGCCCTTCGGGCTCCCTTCCGGTGCTCGCTTTCCGCGGGGTCCCGCCCAAACTCGCTTCGCTCAAACAAGGGCGGGCCCTTGTCCGCGGAAAGCTGCGCTCCTCAGCGGCACAGAGGGGACGCCCACACCGCACCGCACACCGAGCTTTTGCTGTGGGGTGTTCGCTCTGTGCGTGCCCACGGCGTTGGGGCCCATGCCCCGGGCGGGCCGTTGAGGCGCCGCCGAGCAGCGCAGCGACGGGCGGATCAGGGCTCGCAGCTGTTTGAGCGAAGCGAGTTCTGCGAGACCCCGCCCGTCGTGAGCAGCGCAGGGCAGCCCGAAGGGCCGGTGACGTCGGCCCGTCCGGGGCATGGGCTCCAACGCCGTTCCCCGAATCAGGGAGCGCACGCATGAGCGACGTCGTGCTTCAACTGCTCAATGTGGAAAGCGCCTACGGCCCGATCAAGGCCATCCGCGGCGTGAGCCTGAAGGTGCGCAAGGGCGAGATCGCGACGGTGCTTGGCTCCAATGGCGCGGGCAAGACGACGATCCTCAAGACCATCTCGGGCATCATCGATCCGCGCAAGGGCAGCATCGAATTCCAGGGCCAGGACATCACGGCGAAAGACCCGGCCTTCATCGTGCAGCAGGGCCTGAGCCACGTGCCCGAAGGGCGCGAGGTGTTCCCGCTGCTCTCGGTGAAGGACAACCTGCTGATGGGCGCCTACACGCGCAAGGACCGCGACGGCGTGGCGCGCGACATCGAGACCGTCTTCACCTACTTCCCGATCCTGCGCGAGCGTGCCACGCAGGACGCGGGCCTGCTCTCGGGCGGGCAGCAGCAGATGCTGGCCATCTCGCGCGCCATCATGGCGGCGCCGCACCTCATCCTGCTCGACGAACCCAGCCTCGGCCTGAGCCCCAAGCTCACGAAGGAAATCTTCGAGATCGTGGTGCGCATCAACCGCGAGCGCGGCACCACCATCCTGCTGGTGGAGCAGAACGCCAACATGGCGCTCAACGCCGCCGACCACGGCTACGTTCTGGAGAACGGGCGCATCGTGATGGAAGACTCGTGCGAACGCCTGCGAGAGAAGGACGACATCAAGGAGTTCTACCTCGGTGTCAAGGACGACGGCGTGCGCGGCGAGCGGCGCTGGAAAAAGAAGAAGACCTGGAGGTAGCCGTCGCCATGCAAGGACTCTGGGATCTTCGAACCATCGAACCCGGCCACGACATCCTCGTGCCCGGCGACACGCTCTCGGCCATGTTCTGGAACGCCGTGCGCCAGCGCGGCGACAACATCTGGATGCGACAGAAGGAGCTGGGCATCTGGCGCGCCTGGAGCTGGCGCCAGACCGCCGAGGCCGTGCGCGAAATCGCAGCCGGCCTGCAGGCGATCGGCTTCACGCGCGGCGAGTGCGCGTCCATCCTTTCCAACACCGTCATCGAGTGGGTGCTGGCCGACCTGGCCGTGCTGAGCTGCGGCGGTGTGTCGAACGGCATCTACCCGACCGACGCCGCCTCGCAGGTGGAATACCTGTGCGAAGACTCGCGCACCACGGTGCTGTTCGTGGAAGACGACGAGCAGCTCGACAAGGCGCTCGAGGTGCGCGCCCGCCTGTCCGGCCTGCGCCAGGTGGTCGTGTTCGACATGGAAGGCCTGCGCGAGCTCGACGACCCGGCGGTGATGAGCCTCGATGCGCTGCGCGCCCTCGGCCGCACGCACCTGGCGGGCGACCCGCAGGCGGTGGAGCGCAGCGTGGCCGCCTGCCGGCCCGAAGACCTCGCGATTCTTGTCTACACCTCGGGCACCACCGGCAAGCCCAAAGGCGCCATGCACAGCCACGCGGGGCTGGTGTACACGGCGCGCGGCTACAACACGCTCATCGCACAGGACGACAAGGACGAGCGCATGTGCTTCCTGCCGCTGTGCCACATCGCCGAGCGCATGGGCGGCGAGTACTTCGCGATGTACACCGGCTCGATCCTCAACTTCGTCGAGAACCCCGAGACGGTGCCCGAGAACGTGCGCGAGATTGCGCCCACGGTGTTCACGGGCGTGCCGCGCGTGTGGGAGAAGTTCTATTCGGGCGTGATGATCGCGCTGAAGGAGGCCAGCCCGCTGCAGCAGGCCGCCTACAAATGGAGCATCGGCGTGGGCGAGACCATCGCCAACAGGGTGCTCGCGGGGCAAGAGATCGGCACGGGGCTGCGCCTCAAGTTCAGGCTGGCGCGGCTGCTGGCGCTGGACAACGCGCGCAAGCTCATCGGCATCCACCGCGCGCGCTTTCTCGTGACCGGTGCGGCGCCCATTTCGCCCGAGCTGGTCAAGTGGTACCTCGCGCTGGGCGTGCCCATGCTCGAGGTGTGGGGCATGACGGAATCGTGCGGCGCTTCCACCGCGGTGCCCGTCACCCGCATCAAGCCCGGCTCCATCGGCCCGGCCACGGGCTACAACGAGGTGCGCATCGATCCGGCCACCAGCGAAATTTTGGTGCGCGGCCCCAACGTCTTCATGGGCTATTTGAATCTGCCGGAGAAGACCGCCGAGACCATCGACGCCGACGGCTGGCTGCACACGGGCGACGTGGGCGTGATGGACGAGGACGGGTATTTCCGCATCACCGACCGGATGAAAGACATCATCATCACGGCAGGCGGCAAGAACGTGACCCCGAGCGAGCTGGAGAACGAGCTCAAATTCAGCCTCTACATCACCGATGCCGTGGTGATCGGCGACAAGAGGCCCTACCTCACGGTGATCGTCATGATCGACCAGGAGAACGTCGAAAAGTTTGCGCAGGACCACGACGTGCCGTTCAGCAACTACGAGAGCCTGACGCGCACGCAGGAAGTGCAGGACCTGATCCAGGGCGAGATCGATCGCGTCAACGCCAAGTTCGCGCGCGTCGAGCAGATCAAGAAGTTCTTCCTGCTCGAGACGCAACTGAGCGCCGAGGACGAGGAGCTCACGCCGACGATGAAGCTCAAGCGCAAGCTGGTGCAGACCAAGTACGCGGCGCGCATCGACGCCATGTACCGCTGACCTCTTTTTTGCCAACCCGAGGAGACAACGCTATGACGAAGCTCAAGACATTGACGACGCTGGCTGTGCTGGGCCTGATCGCGACGCTCGCGTCGGCGCAGCAGGGCGTGACGAAGGACGAGATCCGCATCGGCACCATCCAGGACCTGTCGGGTCCGTTGGCGGGCTTCGGCAAGCAGGCGCGCAACGGCATGCAGCTGCGCGTGGACGAGCTCAACGAGCAGGGCACGCTCAACGGCCGCAAGCTCAAGCTCTTCGTCGAAGACTCGGGCTACGACCCGAAGAAGGCCGTGCTGGCGGCGCAGAAACTGGTCAACCAGGAAAAGATCTTCATCATGGCCGGCCACATCGGCACGGCGCAGAACATGGCGGCGATGCCGGTGCAGTTCGACAAGAACGTCGTCAACTACATGCCCATTACCGCGGCGCGCGAAATGTACGAGCCGCTGAACCGGCTGAAGTACTCGTTCGCGGCCACCTACTACGACCAGATTCGCCTGGCGCTGCCCAAGATGATCAAGGACAAGGGCGCCAAGAAGGTCTGCACGATCTACCAGGACGACGAGTTCGGCCTCGAGGTGCAGCGCGGCGCCGAGGCCGGCCTGAAGGCCTCGGGCATGGAGCTGGCCGAGAAGACCTCGTTCAAGCGCGGCGCCACCGACTTCAGCTCGCAGGTCGCGAAGATGAAGGCCGCCAACTGCGACCTCGTGGTGCTCGGCACCATCATCCGCGAGACCATCGGCACCGTGGGCGAGTCGCGCAAGACCGGCTTCAACCCGACCTTCCTGGGTTCGAGCGCCGCCTACACCGACCTGATCCACAAGCTCGGCGGCAAGGCCATGGACGGCGTGTACGCCACCATGACGGTGCAGAACCCCTACACCGACGAGCAGTCGCAGCCGCTGCGCTTCTGGGCCAACAAGTACAAGACCAAGTTCAACGAAGACCCGACCGTGTTCTCGGTGTACGGCTACGTGATCATCGACTCGTTCATCAAGGCCGCCACCAAGGCCGGCCCGAACCTGACGACCGACAGCTTCATCAAGGCGATGGACGGCATCACCTTCGAGCCCGACATGTTCGGCAGCCCGAAGAGCACCTACACCGCCACCAAGCGCCTGGGCAACGACCAGTCGCGGCTGTCGCAGATCAAGGACGGCAAGTGGGTGGTCGTCTCCGACTACGTGACGCCGTAAACGAGGAGCGCCCCGGAATGGGGCGAGCGGCTATATTCCGCGAAATCCCCTTCGCGAGACTGCCGCCATGCCCCAGTACTGGTTGATGAAATCCGAGCCCGACGAGGTCTCGATCGACGATGCCCTCGCCGCGCCCGGTGCCACCGTGGCGTGGACCGGCGTGCGCAACTACCAGGCACGCAACTTCATGCGCGACGGCATGAAGGTCGGTGATGGCGTGCTGTTCTATCACTCGAGCTGCCCCGAGCCCGGCATTGCCGGCATCGCGCGCGTGGCCTCGGGCATTCAGCCCGATCCGACGCAGTTCGACCCCACGTCGCCGTACTACGACGCCGGTGCGAAGCCGGACGATCCGCGCTGGTTGCTGGTCGACGTGCAGGCGCTGCGCAAGACGCGGCTGTTGTCGCTGCCCGAGCTGCGCGCCAAGCCCGAGCTGGCCGACCTGGTCATTCTGCGCAAGGGCAACCGGCTGTCGATCACGCCGGTGGAGCCGGCGCACTGGAAGGTCATCGAGAAGATGCTGGCCTGAACGAAGCTGTTCAGGCGACCTTCGACAGGATCGGGAACAGCTTGCCGAGCCCGTCGGCCATCACTTCGACCGCGAGCGCCGCGAGGATCAGGCCCATCAGCCGGGTCATGATGTTGATGCCCGTCTTGCCGAGCACCCGCGCGATCGGCTGCGCGAGCGAAAACGCCAGCGCGGTCGCCAGCGCCACCACCACGCCATAGCCGACCAGCAGCCCCAGCTCCCACAGGTGCTGCGTCTTGTCGGCGTAGATCACCACCGTGGAGATCGCGGCCGGGCCGGTGAGCAGCGGGATGGTGAGCGGCACCACCGCGATGGAGGCGCCCATCGACGCCTTCACTTCGGTGGCGCGCAACTCGTCGACGTTGGTCTTGCTCTCGGCCGGTTGCGCATTGAGCATCGAGATCGAACTCATGAGCAGCAACAGCCCGCCGCCGACCTGGAAGCTCGCGATCGAGATGCCGAAGAAGGACAGCAGCTGCAGCCCGATGAGCGCGCTGACTGCAATGACCACGAAGGCGCTGAAGGCCGACATGCGCACCGTGCGCTTGCGCTGGGCGTCGGAGTAGTCCTGCGTGTAGTGGATGAAGAAGGGCACGATGGCCAGCGGGTTGACGATGGCCACCAGCGTGACCAGCGGCTTGATGAGGTCCATGGAAGTGCTCATCGTTATCGTCCTCCGGTCACGTCGAGCAGGGCCATGGTGGTGTAGCTGGCCTCGGGCGAGAGCAGCCACAGGATGGCGCCGGCGATTTCCTCGGGGCTGCCGGTGCGCTGCATCGGCACGGTCGGTGCGAGTTCGGCGGCGCGCTCGGGCATGCCGCCGGAGGCGTGGATCTCGGTGTCGATGAGGCCGGGGCGCACCGCGTTGACGCGGATGCCTTCCATGGCCACTTCCTTGGCCAGGCCGATGGTCAGGGTGTCGATGGCGGCCTTGCTGGCCGCGTAATCGACGTACTGGCCCGGCGAGCCCAGTCGCGCGGCGCCGCTGGAGATGTTGACGATGGCGCCGCCCGCGCCGCCGTACTTCGTGCTCATGCGCTTCACGGCTTCGCGCGCGCAGACAAAGCTGCCGATCACGTTGATGCGGAACATGCGCTCCATGCGCGCGACGCTCATCTCGTCGACGCGCGCCTGCACGTCGACCACGCCGGCGTTGTTCACGAGCGCGGTGAGACGACCGAGCCTGGCGTCGATCTTCGCGAACATCGCGAGCACCTGGGCCTCGTCGCCCACGTCGGCCTGCACCGCCATGGCGGTGCCGCCGCCCGCGCGGATGGTGCGCACCACCTCGTCGGCGGCCAGCGAGTTGCTGGCGTAGTTCACGGCCACGGCGTAGCCGCGCTTCGCGGCGAGCAAGGCCGTGGCGGCGCCAATGCCGCGCCCACCGCCGGTGATCAAGAGCACCTGGTCCAAATCCCACCTCCTGCAGAGAAACTGTGTGTCAGTTAAAACCGTTCGCTTGGATTACATCATCGAGGGCTGGCGCATGAGCGTGAGCGCCGCGCCGGGTCGCCCCAAGCCAGCTCGCACCGCGGTGCGAAGCACGGAGGTTATTGAATGCACAAGACGATCGACTACTACTTTGCGCCACAGAGCCCGTGGACCTATCTGGGGCATACCCGCTTTGCCGCCATCGCAGCGGCCGCCGGCGCCACGGTGCGCGTCCGACCCATCGACATGGGCAGCGTGTTCCCCGTGTCGGGCGGGCTGCCGCTGGGCAAGCGCGCGCCGCAGCGCCAGGCCTACCGGCTGCTCGAGCTGGCGCGTTTCTCCCAGCACCTGGGCCTGCCGCTGAACCCGAAGCCGAAGTTCTTTCCGGTGGCCGGCGACGACGCGGCGCGGCTGATCATCGCGGTCGACATGCACGACGGCACCGAGGCCGCGATGCGCATCAGCGCCGCGGTGTTCGCGGCCGTGTGGGTGCAGGAGCGGAACATCGGCGACCCGAACCTGCTCGAAGCCCTGGTCGCGGAGTGCGGCCTGCCGGCCAAGCGCGCCGAGCAATCGCAAAGCCAGGCGGTGCAGGAACGTTACGAGGCTTACACGCAGGAAGCGATCGACATCCAGGTGTTTGGCGCACCGAGCTACGTGATCGACGGCGAGATCTTCTGGGGCCAGGACCGGCTCGATTTCGTCGAACGCGCATTGCGCGCGTAACGTAACGGCACGCGCAAGCCCACCCGTTTTTTCATTCCATCGTTTTCAGGAGAACCCCATGGGCCAATTCATCGATCTCACCGCCAAGGATGGCTTCACTTTTCCCGCCTACGTGGCCGAGCCCGCGGGCACGCCGCGCGGTGCCGTGGTGGTGGTGCCGGAAATCTTCGGCGTGAACTCGCACATCCGCTCGGTGGCCGACGGCTATGCGGCCGACGGCTACCTGGCCGTGGCGCCGTCGACCTTCGACCGCGTCAAGCCCGGCGTCGAGCTGGGCTACAGCGACGACGACATGAAGACCGGCTTCGGCTACAAGACGGCAGTCGAGGCGCTGCCCGCGCCCGGCGTGCTGCAGGACCTCGAAGCCGCGATTGCCTACGCCTCGAAGGCGGGCAAGGTCGGCATCGTTGGCTACTGCTGGGGCGGCCTGCTGGTCTGGCGTGCCGCGGCCCTGCTGCCGGGCCTGGCCGCTGCTGCGCCTTACTACGGCGGTGGCATGACGACGCCGGAAGAAAGCGCACGCCAGCCGAAGGTGCCGGTGCTCGCGCAGTTCGGCAACCGCGACCACTGGATTCCGCTGGACACCATCGAGGCCTTCAAGAAGGCGCACCCCGAGGTGGAAGTGCATGTCTACGAGGCCGACCACGGTTTCAACTGCGACCAGCGCGGCTCGTACAACGCCGAAGCGGCGAAGCCGGCGCGTGAACGCGTGCTGGCGTTCTTTGCCAAGCACGTCGGCTGATCCGCCACGCCCTACGAAAAAGCCCGGCAGTGCCGGGCTTTTTCATTGCTTCTATTTCTTGGCGCCGACCCGGGTCTGCAGGAAGTCGAGCAGCGCGCGCAGCGCCGCGCTGTTGTGGCGCCGCTGCAGGTAGGCGGCCGACAGCCACATATCCTTGCGCGCATAGCCTTCGAGCACCGGCACCAGCTCGCCGCTGTCGATGTGCGACTGCACGAGCAGCGAGGGCAGATAGATCACGCCGAAGCCGCGCATCGCGACGCGGATCAGCGGCGCGCCTTCGGTGCAGTCCATGCGGCTCTTGACGTGCACGTCCAGCGGCTGGCCGTTGTCATCGAAGCGCCATGCGGGCTGCGCGCCCAGCAGCGAATGGGTCAGTGCCTCGTGGTTGGCGAGTTCCTGGGGGTGCTCGGGCTTGCCGTGCTTCTTCCAGTAGACCGGCGAGGCGCAGACCACCATGTGGATGAGCCGCAGCTTGCGCACGATGAGGTTGGCGTCTTCCACCGGACCGCTGCGGATGTCGACGTCGATGCCTTCCTCGGCGAGGTCGACGGTGCGGTTGGTCAGCTGCAGGCTGATGCTCACGTCGGGGTAGTGGCGCATGAAGTCGGCCAGCAGGTCGGGGAACTCGCCGTTGCCCATGCCGTGCGGCGCCGAGATGCGAAGCCGGCCGCCGGGCTGGCTGGCGCGCTCCTGCAGTTCGGCCTGGGTGAGCTCGACCATTTCGAGCATCGGCGTGCTGCGTTCGAGCAGCAGCTGGCCAGCGTCGGTGAGGCTCACGGACCGCGTGGAGCGGTTGAGCAGTCGCACGCCGAAGCGGGTCTCGAGTTCGGCGACGTATTTGCTGACCGTGGCCTTCGACATGTCGAGCCGCTTGGCGGCCTGGGAGAAGCTGCCGTGCGAGGCGACTTCCCGGAAGGTTTTGATCAGATCGAGACTGTCCATGTCAGTGAGCCCGTTGTTTTTCGCGAGGGAGCGCGATGCGCCGATTCTCGGGGGTTTTGCCGAATTGGGCTGGTGCGGGGTTCTGGTGTAGGCCGGAAGCCGTCGGGCGACGAATGTCCGGGTTTTTACCTGCACGACTTTGTTGACCGATTGTTTCGCTACAGGAAACACCGTGTCTCTGAACCGAGTGTTTTCCCGGGGGAATTCCGGCTGACACTCGCCGCACAGGCGAGCCAACGTGCAAGCCTGGTGGACATCCCATCTAGCCGAACACAAGGAACAGACATGAAGACCTCGCACATTTTCGCAGCCGCCGCCCTGACCCTCCTGGCCGCCACCGGCGCCCAAGCCGAGACGTACCAAGGCGTGACCCAAGTGATCTCGTCCAAGAGCCGCGACGAAGTCAACGCCGAAGCCCAGCGCACCGCAGCAGCTCCGAACCAGAACGTCGTGCGCGGTTCGCGCGGCGCTGAAACCGTGGCCGTGTCGAAGGACCGTTCGATCGTCGAAGCCGAAGCCATCCGCACCGCCTACGCTCCGGACCAGAACGTGACCTCGGGCTCGCGCGTCAACAGCAAGGTCGTTTCGACCATGGTGAACCCGATGGACGCACGCGTTCAAGCCCAGCAAGGTTCGGGCGCCGTCGCCAAGTAATTGGCCACGAAGCCAGTCGCCTTCCGGGGCGGCCCGGGCTCATGAAAGAAAGCCACGCATCTGCGTGGCTTTTTTCATGGGCGCTCGCAAGCGGGAGGGCCGCTCAGCGCGTGCGGGCGAGGTAGCGCTTGCGCCAGAAGACCAGGACCAGCAGCACCGCGATGACCAGCATGGCCGACATCGCGATCCAGAAGCCGTCGGCCTTGTGCACCAGCGGGATGAACTCGAAGTTCATGCCGAAGATGCCCGCGATCAGGTTCAGCGGCAGGAAGATGGCGGTGAGCACGGTCAGCACCCGCATGATGTCGTTGGCCCGGTGGCCCTGGACGCTGAAGTGCATCTGCACGGCGGTCTCGGCGTTCTGTTCGAGCCGGTGCACGTGGTGCACCACGCGCTGGATGTGCTCGAGCACGTCGCGGCTGCGCACCATGATCAGTTCGCGCTCGCGCTGCGCCACCTCGCCCTGCGGCACGGGCAGGGTTTCGAGCGAGTCGATCCAGTCCTGCATGGCGGCGCGCTGGTCTTCGCAGATTTCGTCGAGGCGGTGCAGCGACTGGCGCGCCTCCATCAGCGCGCTCCAGTTGGTGAAGCGGCTGCGCGGGTCGATGAGCTCGGTCTGCCAGTGATCGAGCTGCTTCGTGAGCTCGCGCCGCATGTCGAGGTAGCCGTCGACGATCAGGTTGACGATGCGCAGCATCAGGTCGGCCGGGCTGGCCGGCAGGCGGGCCGAGGTGGCGCGCACGTCGAGCGCGGGCGTGCCGCGGTCGTCGGACGAGGCGGCCGCCAGCAGCCGGGCGGCGAAGGCATCGCGCACGGTGCCGTCTTCGGGGTGGACCGAGAGCAGCACGCGGTCGAACACCGCGAAGCCGACGGGACGGGTGTCGATGCGGCGCAGCACCGGCGGGCCGCCGCGCGAGGGCCGTTGCGGCACCGAAGGCTCGCTGGTGTTTGGGGTTTCAGCGCCGTTGCCCGTGGCCAGGCGGCGGAACACCAGCACGTCGTACAGCGAGGTGTAGTCGTAGTGCGAGGGCAGCTGGTCGTTGAGCAGGTCGGCCACGTGCAGGTCGACGAGCTGGGTCTGGCACAGCGTCTGCAGGATCTGCTGCACCTCGGGCTGGGCGGCGCGGAATTCGTCGCGCGTCAGCGAAATCCAGAGGTAGCTGGCGGCGCTGCAGGCGCCCGGCACGGCCAGCGGCGCCAGCGAGGCGTGCTCGCTGACCTGCGAGCGGCTGATTTCGAAGATGCGCATGGACACTCGCCCCCGGTGATTCGTCTGCCACGCCAGGAGTGCCGTGGAGGTGCGGCAGGCATGCCGCAATAGCTATTATTTTTGTAGCAACCGGGCGGCGTCAAGCGCGAAGTAGGTCAGCACGCCATCGGCGCCGGCGCGCTTGAAGGCCAGCAGGCTTTCGAGCACCACGGCGTCATGGTCGAGCCAGCCGTTCTGGGCGGCGGCCTTCAGCATGGCGTACTCGCCGCTCACCTGGTAGGCGAAGGTCGGCACGTGGAACTCGTCCTTCACGCGGCGCACGATGTCCAGGTAGGGCATGCCGGGCTTCACCATGACCATGTCGGCGCCTTCGGCGATGTCGATGGCGACCTCGCGCAGGGCCTCGTCGCTGTTGCCGGGGTCCATCTGGTAGACCTTCTTGTTGCTCTTGCCGAGCGTGGCGGACGAGCCGACGGCGTCGCGGAAGGGGCCGTAGAAGGCGCTGGCGTACTTGGCGCTGTAGGCCATGATGCGCGTGTGCACGTCGCCGCGGGCTTCGAGCGCGGTGCGGATCGCGCCGATGCGGCCGTCCATCATGTCGCTCGGGGCCACAATATCGACGCCGGCTTGCGATTGTGTGAGTGCCTGCTTCACCAGCACTTCAACGGTGGCGTCGTTGAGGATGTAGCCGGTGTCGTCGAGCAGGCCGTCCTGGCCGTGGCTGGTGTAGGGGTCGAGCGCCACGTCGGTCATGATGCCCAGCTCGGGGAAGCGCGCCTTGAGCGCAGCCACCACGCGGGGAATCAGCCCGTCGGGATTGAAGGCCTCGTCGCCCGCGGGCGTCTTGAGGCTGGCATCGATCACCGGGAACAGCGCCATCACCGGAATGCCGGCCTGCACGCACTGCTCGGCCACGGGCAGCAGCAGGTCCAGGCTCAGGCGCTCCACGCCGGGCATCGAGGCCACGGCGTCGCGGCGCTTCTCGCCTTCCTGCACGAACACCGGGTAGATCAGGTCGTTCGTCGTCAGCGCATGCTCGCGCACCAGGTTGCGGGTGAAGGCATCGCGGCGCAGCCGTCGCGGGCGGCCGGCGGGGAACATGGCGAGCGGAGAAAATGATGACGTCATATATCTAAAATTGTGCCTGAAGCGGAAAATCGCAGCCCAGGGCTCCGGGAAGCAAGTTGTCTGACAACTACGGGAATTAATAGAACTTAAGTTCTAGATTTCTGTTGTAAAAGTCAAAGAAACTGCCTCAATCGCTTGAAACCTTGTTTCGTCTTTGTTAAATTCTGAAGCGGGCGGCTTGCCGCTCCCCGCTTTTCCTCCCTGAGCGGGTGCCTTGATGTGTGACAGCAAAAGGGCTTCCCAGCCCGACGTGAAGACGTCGGGCTTTTTTTTGCCCGAAAGCTTTGCAAAGGGCTTCAAAACAGGGGCAGTGTGCAGCGACTACTAAACTGCCGCCATGCTCTGGGTCAAATCTCTTCACATTGTTTTCATTGCCAGCTGGTTTGCCGGACTGTTCTATCTGCCGCGGATCTTCGTCAACCTGGCGATGGTGCCGCCCGAGTCGGTCGCAGAGCGCGAGCGCCTGCTGCTGATGGCGCGCAAGCTGCTGCGCTTCACCACTTTCCTGGCGGTGCCGGCACTGGTGTTCGGCGCCTGGCTCTGGTTGGGTTACGGCATCGGCCGCGGCCCGGGCAATGGTTGGATGCACGCCAAGCTGGCGCTGGTGCTGGTGGCCATCGGTTACCACCACGGCTGCGGCGTGCTGCTGCGCCGCTTCATGGCCGGCGGCAACCGCCGCAGCGACCGCTGGTACCGCTGGTTCAACGAACTGCCCGTGCTGCTGCTGCTGGGCATCGTGATCCTGGTGGTGGTGAAACCTTTCTGATGCCGTGTCGACGGTAGACATGCCGCACAAGTCTGCCGCGCTCCCCCTGGCGCTGGCCTACGCGGCGCTGATCGTCTATGCCAGCCTGTACCCCTTCGCCGACTGGCGTGACCAGGGGATCGCGCCCTGGGCGTATCTCTCGGCGCCCTGGCCCAAGTACTGGACGGGTTTCGACTTCGGGGTGAACGTGGCGGGCTACGTGCCCTTCGGTTTCCTGTGCGCGCTGACCGTGCTGCGCACCGGCAGCAGCCACAGTGTCTGGCGCGCACTGCTGCGCGCCACGGTCGCGGGCGCGGCGATCGCTTTTGCCATGGAGACGCTGCAGAGCTATTTGCCGGCGCGCATTCCTTCCAATGTCGACCTGGGGCTGAACACCGCCGGGACGGTGCTCGGCGCCGTGCTGGCTGCGGCGCTGGAGCGGCTCGGAGCGGTCGCGCACTGGGGCCGCGCGCGCTCGCAGTGGTTCGTCGAGGACGCGCGCGGCGGGCTCGTGCTGCTCGCGCTCTGGCCCTTTGCCTTGTTGTTTCCCGCTGCGGTCACCTTCGGCCTCGGCCAGGTGTTCGAGCGGCTGGAGACGACGATTTCCGAGTGGCTGCTCGACACGCCCTTCATCGACTGGCTGCCGGTGCGTCAGTTCGAGCTGGAGCCGTTGGTGCCGGCCGTGGAACTGCTGTGCGTGATGCTCGGGGCGCTGGCGCCGTGCCTGCTGGGCTACCTGGTGGCGCGCAACGTGATCCAGCGCGCGGTGCTGCTGCCGCTGATCCTGCTCGTGGGCGTCGCGGCCTCGGCGCTGTCGGCGGCCATGAGCTACGGCCCTGCACATGCCTGGGCCTGGCTCGATCTGCCAGTGCAGGTCGGGCTGGCCGCGGCGGTGTTCGCGGGCGTGCTGCTGCTGTTCGCGCCGCGCCGCTTGTGCGGCGCGCTGCTGCTCATGGGGCTCGTGCTCCAGCTGAGCCTGCTGAACCAGGCGCCTGAGAGTGCCTACTTTGCACAGACCCTGGCCACCTGGGAGCAGGGCCGCTTCATCCGCTTCCATGGCCTGGCCCAGTGGCTGGGCTGGGGCTGGCCCTTCGCGGTGCTGGTCTACGTGCTGGCCGCGATGTCGCGGCGGCGCCGTCCGGCGCCATCCTGAGTGCGCTCATAAAATCGATCGATGCCCAGCACCACTCCCGCCGCACCGTCCGGCTACTACGGCCGCCACATCTTCTTCTGCCTGAACGAACGCAAGAACGGCGAAGACTCCTGCGCCCTGCACAACGCGCAGGAAGGCTTCGACCGCTGCAAGGCCAAGGTGAAGGAGCAGGGGCTCGCCGGGCCCGGCAAGGTGCGCGTCAACAAGGCCGGCTGCCTCGACCGCTGTGCAGGCGGGCCCGTGGCCGTGGTCTACCCAGAGGCTGTCTGGTACACCTTCGTGGACGCCGAGGACATCGACGAGATCGTCGAGTCGCACCTGAAGAATGGCCAGGTCGTAGAGCGGCTCGTGTTGCCACCCGACGTCGGCCGCTGAACTTTCCTGCGGACCCCGTGCTCGTACCGTGCACGTTGCCGGCATCGCCGGCCCAGCCAACCCCAGCGCCATGAACTCCCAGACCGAAAAAATCAGCCTCCAGGGCGCCGCGGGCGTGATCGAGGTGCAGCGCGACTTGCCCACCGGCGAAGCGCGCGGCATCGCGGTGATTGCGCATCCGCACCCGCTGTTCGGCGGCACGATGGACAACAAGGTCGTGCAGACCCTGGCACGTGCCTTCGTGTCTTGCGGCTGGACGGCCGTGCGCTTCAACTTCCGTGGTGTGGGTGCCAGCGAAGGCGTCCACGATGAAGGGCGCGGCGAGCTCGACGACATGCTGCAGGTCGTCGGCCAGCTCGCCCCCGAAGGCCAGTTGGCGATCGCCGGCTTTTCCTTCGGTGCCTTCGTGGCCAGCTGCGCGGCCGAGAAGCTCTGGGCCGCACGCGACGTGCGGCAACTGGTGCTGGTGGGCACGGCCGCCTCGCGCTTCTCGGTGGCCACGCTGCCGGCCGACGCGCACGAGCGCGCGCTGGTGGTCCATGGCGAAGCCGACGACACCGTGCCTCTCGCCGCCGTGATGGACTGGGCGCGTCCCCAGTCACTCCCTGTCACGGTTATTCCGGGGGGCGGTCATTTCTTTCACGGACAATTGCCGCTGCTCAAAAGCCTGGTCGCCCGCCATCTGCGCGCGGGCACCGAATGAAAGCCTTGCAGGCTTGTCCTCGTCTCTTCTTATCTTCCCCATGAATCGTTTTTTCAATGCGCTTCGCGCACTGGTGCTGACCGCTGCTGCCTCGGTTGGCGTGATCGCCGCCGCCCAGATGCCGGCCCCGCCTGAAATCGCCGCACGCAGCTACCTGCTGCTCGACGTGACCGCGAACCAGATCCTGGCGCAGAAGGACATCGACAGCCCCATCGAGCCGGCCTCGCTCACCAAGCTGATGACCGCGTACGTCGCGTTCGATGCGCTGCGCGCCAAGAAGATCACGCTGACCCAGACCCTGCCGGTGAGCCCGCGCGCCTGGAAGATGCCCGGTTCGCGCATGTTCATCGACCCCAAGATGCAGGTGCCGGTGGAAGACCTCATCAAGGGCGTGATCGTGCAGTCGGGCAACGACGCCACGGTGGCGCTGGCCGAAGGTGTGGGCGGCACGGTGGAGCACTTCGTCGAGATGATGAACGCCCAGGCCAAGGTGCTGGGCATGAAGAACACCACCTACAAGAACCCCGAAGGCCTCACGGCGCCCGGCCACACGACCACGGCGCGCGACCTGAGCATCCTGGCCACGCGCCTGGTGCGCGACTTCCCTGAAGAAGCCAAGTACTACGCCATCAAGAAGTACCGCTACCCGGGCACGCCGTCGACCAACGACACCAACCGCAACCTGCTGCTGTTCCGCGATCCGACCGTCGACGGCCTGAAGACCGGCCACACCGACGCCGCCGGCTACTGCATGATCGCCACCGCCAAGCGCGACTTCCCCAACCTGACCGGCGGCCGCCGCCTGCTGTCGATCGTGCTGGGTGCCACCAGCGAGACCGTGCGCGCCAACGAGTCGCAGAAGCTGCTGAACTGGGGCTACACGGCCTACGACGCCGTGCGCCTGTTCGAAGCCGGCCAGCCCGCCGCCACGCCCGCCGTCTGGAAGGGCAAGGCCAACGTGCTGAAGCTGGGCCGCCCCGAGGCCATCGTGGTCGCGGTGCCGACCGGTTCCGCCAGCAAGATCAAGACGCAGGTGTCGCGCCCCGACCCGCTGGTCGCGCCGTTCACCAAGTACCAGGCCGTCGGCTCACTCAAGGTCACGCTGGACGACCAGCCCCTGGCCGATGTGCCGCTGGTCGCCCTGGAGCCGGTCGAGCAGGCCGGCGTCTTCGGCCGCGCCTGGGACGCCGTGCGTCTCTGGATCAAGTAAGAAGCAGGGAAAAGAGGCCTTGAAACGGGTGGTGGCGGGCGCTCCAGGCGCCTGACATTGCCATTTCAGGCCTGCCTGCTATACTCGTGGGCTTTTCGGAATTTTCCGAAGGGTTTCACGTTTTCGTTATTCCCGGCTTCCCTGAGTCACGATCAGGGGCGGTTTCACCACCAAGGCCGGGTTGTTTTGGGACTAATTCATTCATGCCAACCATCAATCAACTGGTGCGTCAGGGTCGAACGGTCGAAAAGATCAATTCGAAGAGCCCTGCCATGCAGAACTCGCCGCAACGTCGCGGTGTCTGCACCCGCGTCTACACCACGACGCCCAAGAAGCCCAACTCGGCGCTTCGTAAAGTTGCCAAGGTCCGTCTGACCAATGGCTTCGAAGTCATCTCCTACATCGGCGGCGAAGGCCACAACCTGCAAGAACACAGCGTCGTGCTGGTTCGTGGCGGTCGTGTCAAGGACTTGCCCGGTGTGCGTTACCACATCGTGCGCGGTTCGCTCGACCTGCAAGGCGTGAAAGACCGCAAGCAGTCGCGTTCCAAGTACGGCGCGAAGCGTCCCAAGAAGGCTTAAGCCTTCCTGTCGTCAGAAAACAAGCGGTGTTCGATGGCCTTGGCGGGCTTGTCGAGCGAAGTGACCCACTATCGGGTCGAGTAAGTGAGAGTCCTGACTGACTCTCGCGGTATCGGAAACGATGCCAACTGAAGCAAAGAGGTTAGAAAAATGCCACGTCGTCGCGAAGTCCCCAAACGTGAAATCCTGCCGGATCCCAAGTACGGCAATGTCGAGCTGTCCAAATTCATGAACGTGATCATGGAAGGCGGCAAGAAGGCTGTGGCCGAGCGCATCATTTACGGTGCCCTCGACTTCATCGAGAAGAAGAACCCGGACAAGGACCCCCTCGAAGCGTTCACCGTTGCCATCAACAACGTGAAGCCGATGGTCGAAGTGAAGTCGCGCCGCGTCGGTGGTGCGAACTACCAGGTGCCGGTCGAAGTCCGTCCTGTCCGTCGCCTCGCCCTGTCGATGCGCTGGATCAAGGAAGCTGCCCGCAAGCGCGGTGAGAAGTCGATGGCCCTGCGTCTGGCCAACGAACTGATGGAAGCCACGGAAGGCCGTGGCGGTGCCATGAAGAAGCGCGACGAAGTGCACCGCATGGCAGAAGCCAACCGCGCATTCAGCCACTTCCGCTTCTAAAAATCACACGTCTCTTGAGCGTTGGGGGTTGAGTGCCAGGCGAAATCGTCCGTGCTCGACGCCCAGCGCTCAACGCATTTAAACCCGAAAGTACACCATGTCCCGCAAGACCCCCATCGAGCGCTACCGCAACATCGGTATCTCCGCGCACATCGACGCCGGCAAGACCACGACGACCGAACGTATCCTGTTCTACACCGGTGTGAACCACAAGATCGGTGAAGTGCACGACGGTGCCGCCACGATGGACTGGATGGAGCAAGAGCAAGAGCGCGGCATCACGATCACCTCGGCTGCCACCACCTGCTTCTGGAAGGGCATGGCTGGCAAGTTCGAAGAACACCGCATCAACATCATCGACACCCCCGGCCACGTGGACTTCACCATTGAAGTCGAGCGCTCGATGCGCGTGCTGGACGGCGCTGTCATGGTGTACGACGCCGTCGGCGGCGTGCAGCCCCAGTCGGAAACCGTCTGGCGCCAGGCCAACAAGTACAAGGTTCCGCGCCTTGCGTTCGTCAACAAGATGGACCGCACCGGCGCCGACTTCCTGCGCGTGCGCCAGATGATGGTGGACCGCCTGAAGGCCAACCCCGTCGTGATCCAGATCCCGATCGGTGCCGAAGAGCACTTCCAGGGCATCGTTGACCTCGTGAAGATGAAGTCGATCATCTGGGATGAAGACAAGGGCATCACGTTCACCTACGGCGAAATTCCGGCCAACCTGGCCGATGTGTGCGCCGAGTACCGCGAAAAGCTCGTCGAAGCCGCTGCCGAAGCGAGCGAAGAGCTCATGAACAAGTACCTCGAAGGCACCGAGCTGACCGAAGAGGAAATCAAGGCTGCCATTCGCCAGCGCACCATCGCCGGCGAGATCCAGCCGATGCTGTGCGGCTCGGCCTTCAAGAACAAGGGCGTGCAGGCCATGCTCGACGCCGTCGTCGAATACATGCCCGCGCCGACCGACATTCCCCCGGTCACCGGCACCGACGAAGACGAGGCGCCCGTCACCCGCAAGGCTGACGACAGCGAGAAGTTCTCGGCGCTCGCATTCAAGCTGATGACCGACCCGTTCGTGGGCCAACTGACCTTCGTGCGCGTCTACTCGGGCGTGCTGAGCAAGGGCGACAGCGTCTACAACCCGGTGCGCGGCAAGAAGGAACGCATCGGCCGTATCGTGCAGATGCATGCGAACAACCGCGAAGAAGTCAGCGAAATCCGCGCCGGCGACATCGCCGCCTGCGTGGGCCTGAAAGAAGTCACCACGGGCGAAACCCTGTGCGACCCGACAGCCGTCGTGACGCTCGAGCGCATGGTGTTCCCGGAATCGGTGATCTCGCAGGCCGTCGAGCCCAAGACCAAGGCCGACCAGGAAAAGATGGGCATCGCCCTGCAGCGTCTTGCTCAGGAAGACCCGTCGTTCCGCGTGAAGACCGACGAAGAATCCGGCCAGACCATCATCGCCGGCATGGGCGAGCTCCACCTTGAAATCATCGTGGACCGCATGAAGCGCGAATTCGGCGTGGAAGCCAATGTGGGCAAGCCGCAAGTGGCCTACCGCGAAACGATCCGCAAGACTGTCGAAGATGCCGAAGGCAAGTTCGTTCGCCAGTCGGGCGGCAAGGGCCAGTACGGCCACGTGATCCTGAAGCTCGAGCCGCAGGAAGCGGGCAAGGGCTTCGAGTTCGTCGACGCCATCAAGGGCGGTGTGGTTCCTCGCGAATACATCCCCGCGGTGGAGAAGGGCGTTGTCGAAGCGCTGACGCAAGGCGTGCTGGCGGGCTACCCCGTCGTGGACGTCAAGGTCACGCTGCACTTCGGCTCGTACCACGACGTGGACTCGAACGAAATGGCGTTCAAGATGGCCGCGATCTTCGGTTTCAAGGAAGGCGCCCGCAAGGCCAGCCCCGTGATCCTGGAGCCGATGATGGCCGTGGAAGTCGAAACGCCTGAAGACTACGCCGGCAACGTGATGGGCGACCTGTCCTCACGCCGCGGCATGGTGCAGGGCATGGACGACATGATCGGTGGCGGCAAGTCCATCAAGGCCGAAGTGCCGCTGTCGGAAATGTTCGGCTACTCGACCACGCTGCGTTCGATGTCGCAAGGCCGCGCCACGTACACGATGGAGTTCAAGCACTACGCTGAAGCTCCGCGCAACGTTGCTGAAGCCATCGTGGCTGCTCGCGCGAAGTAATGTCATTGCGGGACAGACCAAGATTTGCGAAGCAAATTTGCTCTGTCCCCAACTGATTAAAAGAATGTGGGGTCGCGCAGTGCGCGGCTCTTCTTGTCTGCGATCCGGTGCCGCCCTGTTCCCGTGCGGGGCGAACCAGCAATCGGATGCAGACATAAAACCAACACACGGGACATGCTCTTTCAAGGATTGAAAAATGGCAAAAGGTAAATTCACCCGCACCAAGCCGCACGTGAACGTGGGCACGATCGGTCACGTTGACCACGGCAAGACCACGCTGACGGCTGCGATCGCAACCGTTCTGTCGTCCAAGTTCGGCGGCGAAGCCAAGGCTTACGACCAGATCGACGCAGCGCCCGAAGAAAAGGCCCGCGGCATCACGATCAACACCGCGCACGTCGAGTACGAAACGGCCAACCGCCACTACGCACACGTCGACTGCCCCGGTCACGCCGACTATGTGAAGAACATGATCACGGGCGCCGCTCAGATGGACGGCGCCATTCTGGTGTGCTCGGCCGCTGACGGCCCGATGCCCCAGACCCGTGAACACATCCTGCTGGCTCGCCAGGTGGGCGTGGGCTACATCATCGTTTTCCTGAACAAGTGCGACATGGTCGACGACGCCGAGCTGCTCGAGCTGGTCGAAATGGAAGTGCGCGAGCTGCTCGACAAGTACGAGTTCCCTGGCGACGACACCCCCATCATCCACGGCTCGGCCAAGCTCGCCCTCGAAGGCGACAAGGGCAAGCTGGGCGAAGAAGCCATCCTGAAGCTGGCCGAAGCGCTGGACACGTACATCCCCACGCCTGAGCGCGCTGTGGACGGCACGTTCCTGATGCCCGTCGAAGACGTGTTCTCGATCTCGGGTCGCGGCACCGTGGTGACCGGCGCCGTCGAGCGCGGCGTGATCAAGGTCGGCGAAGAAATCGAAATCGTCGGCATCCGCCCGACCGTCAAGACCACCTGCACCGGCGTGGAAATGTTCCGCAAGCTGCTGGACCAAGGCCAAGCTGGCGACAACGTCGGCGTGCTGCTGCGCGGCACCAAGCGCGAAGAAGTCGAACGCGGCCAAGTGCTGTGCAAGCCCGGCTCGATCAAGCCGCACGTGCACTTCACCGCCGAGGTGTATGTCCTGTCCAAGGACGAAGGTGGCCGTCACACGCCGTTCTTCAACAACTATCGCCCGCAGTTCTACTTCCGCACGACGGACGTGACCGGCGCGATCGAGTTGCCCGCGGACAAGGAAATGGTCATGCCTGGCGACAACGTCAGCATCACCGTCAAGCTGATCAACCCGATCGCGATGGAAGAAGGCCTGCGCTTCGCCATCCGTGAAGGCGGCCGTACCGTGGGTTCGGGCGTCGTGGCCAAGATCCTCGACATCTAAGCTGGAAGCAAAGGAATCACCATGGCTACCAAGCAAAAGATCCGCATCCGCCTGAAGGCATTCGACTACAAGCTCATCGACCAGTCGGCCGCTGAAATTGTGGACACCGCCAAGCGCACCGGCGCGATCGTCAAGGGCCCCGTGCCCCTGCCGACCCGCATGAAGCGTTTCGACATCCTGCGTTCGCCGCACGTCAACAAGACGTCGCGCGACCAGCTGGAAATCCGCACGCACCAGCGCCTGATGGACATCGTTGATCCCACCGACAAGACCGTGGACGCGCTGATGAAGCTCGACCTGCCGGCCGGCGTCGACGTCGAGATCAAGCTGCAGTAATTCGACCTCGCGTCGCATTCCGAGCACAGCCCGCCTGCAGAAATGCAGGCGGGCTTTTTTGTGCTTCACGTTTGTTTATCAACTGTGGCATCCTCGCGCACCGGCCTGCAGGACGCAGTGCGCCGGGGCTGAAACGAGGGCAGCACACGTGATGAGCCAGAAGTTCTCTTTTGCATTCGGTGCGGTGTGCATCGCCGCGGCATTGCTGGCAGGTTGCGGTGGGGGAGGTGGCGGCGGAGGCGGTGGTGGTGGGTTCCCCATCGGTCTGCCGATCGTGGTGAACCCGGTCGCCCTGAGCGGGAAAGCTACCTACGATTCGGTGCCGAACAACAATGGCCCCCTTGTGTACGCGGACACCACGGCCAAGCCGGTGCGCGGCGCTACGGTGGAAGTGATCGATGCCGGCACATCGGCGCAGCTCGCGCTGACCACCACGGATGACGGTGGCAACTACGCGGTCTCGGTGCCGGGCAACACGAACATCATCGTGCGCGTCCGGGCCCAGTTGACCCGGACCGGCGCCGGTGCCACCTGGGATGTCACGGTGCGCGACAACACCCGCAGCGACGCCATGTATTCCATGCAGTCGCCGAGCTTCTCGTCGGGGGGCGCGGCGCTGACGCGCGACCTGCGGGCGGACAGCGGCTGGGACGGCTCGCGATACAGCGGGACGCGGGTCGCGGCGCCGTTCGCCGTGCTCGACACGGTCTACACATCCATGCAGAAGGTGCTGTCGGTGGCGCCGGCCTCGGCGTTCCCTTCGCTGAAGGTCTTCTGGAGCATCAACAACACGCCGTCCGCTGGCAGCCTGGCAGCGGGCCAGATCGGCACGACCTTTTTCTTCAACAACGGAAGCAGCGGTCGGCAGATCTACGTGCTTGGCAAGGAGAACGTCGACACCGACGAGTTCGATGCGCCGGTGATCGCGCACGAATGGGGTCACTACTACCAGTCGGCCTTCAGCCGGGACGATTCAATGGGAGGCGCGCATGACGGGGATGACCGCCTCGATCGGCGGCTCGCTTTTTCCGAGGGCTGGGGCAATGCGTGGTCGGGTATCGCACTGAACCGAAGCAATTACGTGGACTCGAAGGGTGCGCAGCAGGGCGACGGCGGGCGGCTGGATCTGTCCGTCGGACCCCCGAGTGGCAATCCGGGCTGGTTCCGCGAGCTGTCGGTCCAGGCCATCCTGTGGAACCTCAACCGGCAGGCCGGCTTCAAGCCCATCCACGACACCTTGACCGGTTTCCAGTTCCGCAGCGGGGCGCCTGTCACGTCGATCCACGCCTTCGCTGCGGCATTCAAGGCGACGTCGCCCGGCAATGCGTCGGCGCTGACGAGCCTGTTGAGCGGGCAGAACATCACGTCCAGCGACGCGTACGGGGCGGGCGAATCGAACGATGGCGGGGTCCCCAGCGCGCTGCCGATGTACGGCGCCTTGACGGTGGGCCCGGCGCCGAGCACCGCCTGTGTCTCCAACGCGGCGGGCACGGGCAACAAGCACGGCAACATCGCCTACCTGCGCTTCGTCGCACCAGCGAACCGGGACTACCAGGTTTCGATCGGGGGCGCCACGGCGCCGGACTTCGACGTCTTCAGGGGTGGCGAGATCGCCCGGTCGGGCAATACGGTCAGCCTGAGCGCGGGCGAGTACGTTCTGGCAGTGCGGGATGCCGCAATGGCCTCGACCCCTGTCTCGCAGAAATGCCTCAGCGTTCTCGTTCAATAACAGAAGGAAGAAGGAGGCCTCGTCATGACCCTGAATATTCGCTTCCCGTCGGCTGTGGCATTGACGTGGCTTGCAGTGTCCATGTTCCCGGTGTCCGCTCTGGCCGACGGAATGCCGCCGGCGCGCACCGCCGCCAAGCTGTTGCCCGCTGCCTCGAAGGGGGCGGTCGCCCCGTGGGCGACCGCGTCGAGAAAACCCAATGACTCCGGCGTCAAATTGCAGTACCGTCTGGCCGGCACACCGCAGGCCGGCAAGCCGACCGTGGTCGTCCTGCAGTTCGATGGCGTCAGTGACCCGGCGGGTGCCAGCGTCACTCTGACTGTCGATGCGGGCCTGACGCTCTCCAGCAGTCCGTCGCTGAGCGTGCCGGCAGGGCAGCGCTCCGATGCTTCCGTCACGGTGATCAGCCAGGGTGGCGGCCTGGCCTACCTCAACGTGTTCATCACGCAGGGCGGCCGGACCAGCGCCATTTCCATCCCGATCCAGACGGGCGCGGCGGCCCCCGCCATGAAGGCCAACGGCGACATCAAGCCGCTGCCGGACGGCGACAACATCATTTCGCAGCCCGCGAAATAGGCCTGAAGGCCGCTCCCAGGCGGGCCGGAAGCCCCTGAATCCGGCCCAAACAGGGCCACTTGCGCCCCGGTTCGACTGCGGGCTATAATCTCTGGCTCTGCCCTTGTTGCGTCCGTACGGGCGTCGTTCTGGCAGAGATTTATCAACCTTCTCTCGCAGGCCGGGAAACCAGCCAAACGCTGTCGCCAATTGAAGTGGCAGCGGCGAAGGAAGTCTTCCATTTTTGGAGAAAACAAATGAGTCTGAGCAACTCCCTCGGGTTGCTGGGCCGCAAGGTGGGGATGATGCGTCTCTTCACCGATGACGGGGACGCAGTTCCTGTCACGGTGGTGGATGTGTCCAACAACCGTGTGACCCAGATCAAGTCCCAAGAGACCGATGGCTACGTCGCCCTGCAGGTGACGTTCGGTTCGCGCAAAGCATCGCGCGTGACCAAGCCCCAAGCCGGCCACCTTGCCAAGGCAGGTGTCGAAGCTGGCGAGATCAGCCAGGAATTCCGCGTCACCGCCGATACCGCAGGTCAGCACAAGGCTGGCGGCGTCATCGCGGCAAGCAGCGTGTTCTCCGTGGGCCAGAAGGTGGACGTGCAAGGCACGACCATCGGCAAGGGCTTCGCCGGCACGATCAAGCGTCACAACATGAGCTCGCAGCGCGCGTCGCACGGTAACAGCCGTTCGCACAACGTGCCCGGCTCGATCGGCATGGCACAAGACCCCGGTCGCGTGTTCCCCGGCAAGCGCATGACGGGCCACCTCGGCGACGTCACCCGCACGACGCAAAACCTCGACGTGTTCCGCATCGACGAAGCACGTCAGCTGCTGCTCATCAAGGGCGCGATCCCGGGTTCGAAGGGTGGCTTCGTCACCGTGCGTCCCGCCATCAAGGCCAAGCCGCAAGCGGCTGAAGGAGCGAAGTAATGCAACTCGAACTCCTGAACGAACAAGGCCAGGCCGCGTCGAAGTACGACGCCCCCGAGACCGTGTTCGGCCGTGACTACAACGAAGACCTGGTTCACCAGATCGTCGTTGCATTCCAGGCCAACGCCCGCCAAGGCACGCGCGCCCAGAAGGACCGCGAACAGGTCAAGCACTCGACCAAGAAGCCTTTCAAGCAAAAGGGAACGGGCCGCGCCCGTGCCGGTATGACGTCCTCGCCCCTGTGGCGCGGAGGCGGTCGTATTTTCCCGAACATGCCTGACGAAAACTTCTCGCAGAAGATCAACAAGAAGATGTACCGCGCCGGCATGGCCGCCATCTTCTCGCAGCTCGCTCGCGAAGGCCGTCTGGCCGTGGTCGATTCGCTGACCGTGGATTCGCCCAAGACGAAGCCGCTGGCAGCCCGTTTCAAGGCAATGAATCTCGAGTCCGTGCTCGTGATCGCCGAAGAAGTCGACGAAAACCTGTACCTTGCCTCGCGCAATCTGGTCAACATCCTCGTGGTCGAACCCCGTTACGCCGATCCGGTGTCGCTGGTTCACTACAAGAAGGTGCTGGTCACCAAGGGTGCCGTCGACAAGCTCAAGGAGATGTTCGCATGAGCCGCGTGAACCCCACCCCTGCACAACGTAAGTTCGACGAAGGCCGTCTCATGAACGTGCTGGTCGCACCGATCGTGTCCGAAAAGGCCACGATGGTCGGCGAGAAGTCGAACGCTGTCACTTTCAAGGTGCTGCAAGACGCCACCAAGCCCGAGATCAAGGCCGCTGTTGAACTGATGTTCAAGGTCGAAGTCCAGGGCGTGTCGGTGCTCAACACCAAGGGCAAGACCAAGCGCTTTGGCAAGTCCATCGGCCGCCGCGACAACGTTCGCAAGGCTTATGTGACGCTGAAGGCCGGTCAAGAGCTCAACCTCGTCGGGGAAGGCGCTTAATCATGGCCGTCATCAAGATGAAACCCACTTCGCCGGGCCAACGCGGCGCGGTGAAGATTTCGCGTGACCACCTGCACAAGGGTGCGCCTCACGCAGCCCTGCTGGAACCCCAGTTCCAGAAGGCCGGCCGTAACAACAACGGTCACATCACGATCCGCCATCGTGGCGGTGGTGCCAAGCACCACTACCGCATTGTCGACTTCGTGCGCAACAAGGACGGCATCCCGGCCAAGGTCGAACGCATCGAGTACGACCCGAACCGCACCGCCCACATCGCTCTGGTCTGTTACGCCGACGGCGAGCGCCGCTACATCATCGCCCCGCGCGGTCTGGAAGCTGGTGCAACCCTGATGTCGGGCGCCGAAGCACCGATCCGCGCCGGCAACACCCTGCCGATCCGCAACATCCCCGTGGGTTCGACGATCCACTGCATCGAGCTGCAACCCGGCAAGGGTGCGCAGATCGCTCGTTCGGCCGGTACCTCGGCCACGCTGCTGGCCCGTGAAGGCGTTTACGCCCAGGTCCGCATGCGTTCGGGCGAAGTCCGCCGCATTCACATCGAATGCCGCGCGACCATCGGTGAAGTGGCGAACGAAGAACACAGCCTGCGCCAGCTCGGCAAGGCCGGTGCGAAGCGTCACATGGGTATCCGCCCGACCGTTCGCGGCGTGGTGATGAACCCGGTCGACCACCCGCACGGTGGTGGCGAAGGCAAGACTGGCGAAGGCCGCCACCCTGTCGACCCGTGGGGCAACCTGACCAAGGGCTATCGCACCCGTAACAACAAGCGCACGCAGGTCTTCATCGTGTCGCGTCGCAAGAAGTAAGGGATAGCCAATGACTCGCTCTCTCAAAAAGGGTCCTTTCGTCGACCACCACCTGGTGGCCAAGGCCGACAAGGCCGTGACGAACAAGGACAAGAAGCCGATCAAGACCTGGTCGCGCCGCTCGATGGTTCTGCCCGAGTTCATCGGTCTGACCATCGCTGTGCACAACGGCAAGCAACACGTGCCCGTGTACATCACCGACCAGATGGTCGGCCACAAGCTCGGCGAATTTGCGCTCACGCGCACGTTCAAGGGGCACCCCGCGGACAAAAAAGTCCAGAAGAAGTAAGGAACGACCATGTCTGAAACACGTGCAGTCCTCCGCGGTGTCCGCCTGTCGGTCGACAAGGGCCGTCTGGTCGCGGACCTGATCCGCGGCAAGAAGGTCGATCAAGCGCTCAACGTTCTGCAATTCACGCAGAAAAAGGCCGCTGTGATCATCAAGAAGGTGCTCGAGTCGGCAATTGCCAACGCCGAGCACAACGACGGTGCCGACATCGACGAGCTGAAGGTCAAGACCATCTACGTCGAGCAAGGTGCAACGCTCAAGCGCTTCACGGCGCGCGCCAAGGGTCGCGGCAATCGCATCAGCAAGCCCACGTGCCATGTGTACGTGACGGTTGGCAACTAAGAAGGCCTGGAAGAAATATGGGACAGAAAATCCACCCAACCGGGTTCCGCCTTGCGGTTACCCGTAACTGGTCCAGCCGTTGGTACGCAAGCGACCGCGATTTCGCGGGCATGCTGGCCGAAGACATCAAGGTTCGCGAATACCTGAAGAAGAAGCTGAAGAACGCTTCGGTGTCGCGCGTCATGATCGAGCGTCCCGCCAAGAACGCACGCATCACGATCTACTCGGCTCGTCCGGGCGTCGTGATCGGCAAGAAGGGCGAAGACATCGAGAACCTCAAGCGCGAACTGGGCAAGCAGCTCGGCGTGCCGGTTGCGGTCAACATCGAAGAAGTGCGCAAGCCCGAAATCGATGCGCAGCTGATCGCCGACAGCATCACGCAGCAGCTCGAAAAGCGGATCATGTTCCGCCGTGCCATGAAGCGCGCCATGCAAAACGCCATGCGTCTGGGTGCCCTGGGCATCAAGATCATGTCGTCGGGCCGCCTGAACGGCATCGAAATCGCTCGTTGCGAGTGGTACCGCGAAGGTCGCGTGCCCCTTCACACGCTGCGCGCCGACATCGACTACGGCACCTCGGAAGCCAAGACCACGTACGGCGTCATTGGCGTCAAGGTCTGGGTCTACAAGGGCGACACGCTAGGTCGTAACGACCTGCCGGCCGTCGAAACGCCGCGTCCGGACGACGAGCGTCGCCCGCGTGGTCCCCGCCGCGATGGCCGCCCTGGTGGCGACCGTCCGGGTGGCGACCGTCGTGGTCCCGGCCCCCGTGCCGGTGCCCGTGGTCCGATCGGTGGCAACACCGCTCCGGCCGATGGCAGCGACAAGCCCGCAGAAGCAACCGGCGGTGCCGGTGCAGACTCGAAACCCGCCGTTAAGCGCGTCCGCAAAGCCGCGCCCGCTGCAGCAGCGGACGGTGCCAAGACCGAGTAATCGGTCGCTCCCGGGCACGCAAGTGCCTGGGGCCCTCACGGAGTAACAAAACATGCTGCAACCTGCACGCAGAAAGTTCCGCAAGGAACAAAAGGGCCGCAACACCGGCATCGCAACCACGGGTAACTCGGTTGCGTTCGGTGATTTCGGTCTCAAATGCACCGACCGCGGCCGCCTCACGGCGCGCCAGATCGAAGCCGCTCGTCGCGCGATTTCGCGTCACGTGAAGCGCGGTGGCCGTATCTGGATCCGCGTGTTCCCGGACAAGCCGATCTCTACCAAGCCCGCTGAAGTGCGGATGGGTAACGGTAAGGGCAACCCCGAGTACTACGTCGCTGAAATTCAGCCTGGCAAGATCGTGTTCGAGATCGTCGGCGTGCCCGAAGAACTCGCCCGCGAAGCGTTCCGCCTGGCCGCCGCCAAGCTTCCGCTGCGTACGACGTTCGTCGCTCGCCAGCTCGGCGCCTGAGAGGAGAACACCCATGGCAACACGTAAAAAGAAAGAAACCGCGGCTTCGGCCAAGGTGACGAAGGCTGCAACCCTGCGCACGAAGGACGTCGCAGGCTTGACCGCCGAAATCAAAGATCTGCAGAAGGCCCACTTCGGCCTGCGCATGCAGAAAGCCACGCAACAGCTGTCGAACACCACGACGCTGCGCGTGACGCGTCGCGACATCGCTCGCGCCAAGACCATTCTTGCTCAGAAAGAGCAAGAGACCCAAGCCGCCAAGTAAGGAGTGAACATGACGGAAGCTAAAAAATCCCTCAAGCGCACCTTGATCGGCAAGGTGGTCAGCGACAAGCGTGCCAAGACCGTGACCGTGCTGGTCGAGCGCCGTGTGAAGCACGAGCTCTACGGCAAGATCGTGGCCAAGACGAGCAAGTACCACGCCCATGACGAAAAGGGCGAGTACAAGCTGGGCGACACCATCGAGATCACGGAAAGCCGTCCGATCTCGAAGACCAAGAACTGGGTTGTGACCCGTCTGGTCGAGAAGGCCGCCCTGGTCTGATCAAGCACTCGGTCGCCCTCGAGGCAACCCATCCGAAAACGGCCCACAATGTGGGCCGTTTTTCTTTTTCAGGAGCAAATTACATGATCAAAGTCGGCGACACCCTTCCTTCGGCCACCCTGCAGGAATATTCCGAAGTCGAGGGCGAGGGCTGCAGCATCGGCCCGAACGCGGTCGACGTGGCCAAGGCCACGGCGGGCAAGACCATCGCGCTGTTCGCACTGCCGGGCGCCTTCACGCCCACCTGCTCGGCCAAGCATGTGCCGGGCTACGTGCAGCACTTCGACGACTTCAAGGCCGCCGGCGTGGACGAGATCTGGTGCGTGAGCGTGAACGACGCCTTCGTGATGGGCGCCTGGGCGCGCGACCAGAAGACCGGCGCCAAGGTGCGCATGCTGGCCGACGGCAGCGCCGACTTCGCGAAAGCCACCGGCCTCACGCTCGATCTGACCGGCCGCGGCATGGGCCTGCGCAGCAACCGCTACTCGATGCTCGTGAAGGACGGCAAGGTCGCGACGCTGAACGTCGAAGGCCCGGGCAAGTTCGAAGTGAGCGACGCCGACACGCTGCTGGCGCAAGCCCGCGGCTGAGCCCGGCCTACAGCTCGACTTTGAGGTAATGGGCCCCGGCGACGGGGTTGTGATAGTAGGGCGGCACCTCCGCGAAGCCCAGGTCTTCGTAGAGGGCGCGCGCCGACTCCATGTCGTCGAGGGTGTCGAGCAGCACGCAGGCATAGCCTGCGCTGCGCGCGGCATCCAGGATGGCTTCGGCCAGTTGTCGGCCGAGCCCGAGCCCTCGGAACCCGGGGCGCACATACAGCCGTTTCATTTCCGCCGCGTTCGCGTAGTCCGTGCTGTCGATCGGGCGCAGCGCGCAGCAGCCCGCCACGTGGGCGAGCGTGCCGTCGGCGCGCGTCAGCGTGGGCGCGGCGCGGCCGGCGTCTTCATTGACATGGGCAGGATCGACCAGCGCCAGCAGCAAGGTGCCGCGCGGCTCGGCGTACTCGCCGGGCAGGTCGGCCAACTCGCCGTCGAAGTCCTGGAACGCGAGGTCGATGGTCAGCGAGCCCGCGTAGTCGCGGAAGATGGCGCGCACGGCGTCGACCTCGTGAGGTTCTTCGGGCGTGAGAAGCACCACGGCCGGCATGTCCGACAGCGGCAGCGGGCGGGAGACGGAAAAGCCGCTCATACGCGCAACGACGCCACCCAGAACGCCACGCCCGCGCACAGCGCGAACAGCACCAGCGCCAGCGTGCGCGATGCCGCATCGTCGCGACTCGGCGGCACGCCATTCCCGTTCCCGTTCCCGTTGGAGGCGCCCGCGATCACCGGCTTGTCGCCCGACAGCATCGGCCCGACCAGCCGGTGCCGCTTCACCAGCACATAGAACAACACCGCCAGCACATGCAGGCTCACGAGGGCGATCACGATCCACTTGCCCTGCGCCTTGTGCCAGCCGGTCGCCAGGCTCACCATGGCGCCCGAGACAAAGCGGGTCAGCGGCCCGGAGGCTGAAATCTCGTCGTCGGCCATCAGCCCGGTGGCGACCTGCAGGATCAGCAGCGCCAGCACCGCGAACACCGACAGCGCGCCCAGCGGCGTGTGGCCGATCAGGTGGTCGGGATGCGACTTGCCGCGCAGGTAGGCGATGACCGAGCCCGGGGCGTAGATGAAGGCGGCAAAGCGCGACCAGCGCCCGCCCACGAAACCCCAGACCAGCCGGAACAGCAGCAGTGCCAGCACGGAGTAGCCGAGGCGGAAATGCCATTCCATGATGCCGTTCAGGCCCGTCACGAGCAGGCCGATCACGGCGAAGGCGAGCGCCCAGTGAAAGAGGCGGGTCGGCAGGTCCCAGACGCGTGTGCGGGCCACCGAGAGGGTGTCGGTCATCGAAAAAGGCGCCGGGGCGCGAGGCTGCGGAAGGCGCAGATTAGCAAAGTCCGGCCCGGTCGTTGCACCGGGTTGTTGCTATGCGCCCGACACGGCCAGCCCCTACACTGCCTGCAGCGCCGCGTTCGACGGTGCCCAAACCCCACACAAGGAAGGTCCTTCGATGATCCGTTTCGCTTCGTTCGCCCTTGCAGCCGCCTGCGCTGCGATGTCCCTGCCCGCCGCGGCACAGTTCGCCAAGCCCGAAGACGCCATCAAGTACCGCCAGAGCGCGCTGTTCGTGATGGCCCAGCACTTCGGCCGCCTCGGCGCCATGGCCAACGGCCGCGTGCCCTACGACGCCGCCGCGGCTGCTGCCAACGCCGAGGTCGTGGCCGACATGGCCAAGCTGCCCTGGGCTGGCTTCGGCACCGGCACCGAGGGCGGCAAGGCCAAGCCCGAGGTCTGGAAGGAAGATGCCAAGTTCAAGGAACGCCAGCAGAAGCTGATCGAGGAAACCGGCAAGCTGGTGGTCGCCGCCAAGGCCGGCAACCTCGATACCCTCAAGGCCCAGTTCGGTGCGACCGGTGCAAGCTGCAAGGCCTGCCACGACAGCTTCCGCAACCAGTGAGCCGCGGGCTTTCGCAATGAAAAAGGCGCTCCGCAAGGAGCGCCTTTTTCGTTCCAGGGATACCGCGGAACCGGCTTTGCCGGGCCGCTGGTATCGCCCCCGGTAGGGGGTTGGCGAAGCGACACGAAGTGCGCGCAGCCTGGGGGGGAGTCAAGCTTCCGCCAATAGCTTTTCGATCAGCTTGTGCAGCTCGGCGAAATCGGGCTCGCCCACATAGCGCTTCACGATCTCGCCCTTCTTGTTGACGATGAAGGTGGTCGGCGTGAGCTTCACGTCGCCCCAGGCCTGCGCCACGCTGCCGGTGTTGTCGATCGCGACCTTGAACGGCAGCTTGCGCGTTTCGGCGAAGTTGACGACGTAGCTCGGCGGGTCGTAGCTCATGGCCACCGCCAGCGTGTCGTAGCCCTTGGCCTTGTACTTGTCGTAGGTCGAGATCACCTTCGGCATCTCGGCCACGCAGGTCACGCAGCTCGTGGCCCAGAAGTTGACCAGCGTGACCTTGCCCTTCAGGTCGGCCGTGCTCTTGGTGGTGCCGTCGAGCAGCACGAAGGTCGAGGCCGGGGCGGCCGTGCTGCCCGAACCGAGGTACACGCCCACGCCGGCGGCCAGGGCGATCACGACGGCGGCAGCAGCGAGGTATTTTTTCATGGGCATCTGAAAGAGAGAGGCGCGGCGATTTTAGTTCCGCGTGCCGGATCGCGTCGGCGCAGCCATTTCCGGCCTTTTCCCTTCCGAAGGCCGTTCGATAATCGCCCTCGATGCCATCGCTTCCTTTTCCTTTCTGGCCCGTGCTGGCCCTGGCCGCCGTGCTGGGCGCCTGCAGCCCCACCTTCAACTGGCGCGAAGTGCCGATCGCCGACGCCGGCCTGGTCGCGATGCTGCCCTGCAAGGCCGACCGCGCCCAGCGCGCGCTGCCGCTGGGGGCCGAGTCGGTGCAGGTCGACATGACCGGCTGCGAAGCCGGCGGCGCGACCTTCGCCGTGGCCCATGCCTCCGCCACCAGCCCGGCGCAGGCCGAGGCCTGGCTCACGGCCTGGCGCACGGCCACATACGGCCAGCTCGGCGTGGCGCAGGTGATCCAGGGACCGGCCACATTGCCGCGCGCCACGGCCGTTCCCGCACCGTGGCGGCTCGACGGGCAATCGGCGCAGCAGGGTGTGGCGCCGGTCCAGGTGCTCTGGTTCGCGCAGTCGCAGAAAGACGGCAGCGTGTCGCTCTACCAGGCCACCGTACTGGGCCGCCCGTCCTCGCCCGAAGCGACAAAGACCTTCTTCGAGGGCCTGCGCCTGCCCTGAGTTCGGGCCGTGAGGCGCAGCTATCGTTTTTGTAGCTGTTGCCGCGGCGCCAATGGCTGCCTTCCCCGGCTGGCGCGTTGTGTCCTCCAAGTCTCTACTTCCTTTGGGCGCCCCCGCATAATCGACGCGTCGTCCTCCGAGCCGCATGAACAGCATCCTCATCATTGCCCACTCTCCGTTCGCACAGGCGCTGCGGCAGTGCGCGCTGCATGTGTTCCCCGACTGCGAACAGGCGGTCGTGGCACTCGACGTGCTGCCCAACGTGTCGCCCGAAGAAACGCTGGCCGCCGCGCGCATCACGCTCGCACAGCAGTTGCATGCGCCGCGCTCGCAGGTGCTGGTACTGGCCGACGTGTTCGGCGCCACGCCCTGCAACGTCGCACAGAAGCTGGTGGACGGCGTGCGCTCGCGGCTCGTGGCCGGTGTCAACCTGCCGATGCTGCTGCGCGCCGTCACCTACCGCCACGAACCGCTCGACACGCTGGTGCAGCGCGCCCTCGCGGGCGGCACCGCCGGCGTCATGCAGGTGGCGGTGGCGGCTCCCCAGAACCAGGCGAAAAGAAAGCACAGTGATCAAGAAATCCGTGACCATCAGCAATAAGCTGGGCCTGCACGCGCGCGCGTCGGCCAAGCTGACCAAGCTCGCGGGCAGCTACCCCTGCGAGGTGTGGCTGTCGCGCGGCGACCGCCGCATCAATGCCAAGAGCATCATGGGCGTCATGATGCTGGCCGCCGGGCTCGGCGTGACCGTCGAGCTCGAGACCAACGGCGCCCAGGAAGAAGAAGCCATGAACGCCATCGTCCATCTCATGGACGACAAGTTCGGCGAAGGCGAATGAATGTGGCCCCCACGCTGCGCACTGCGTGTCGTCGCTGCCCCCCGAGGGGGCTCGGCCGCCTTGGGGCGGCCCGGCGGCGGCCGATGACCTTCGGTCCCCGCGCATGACCTTCGCAGTCCACGGCCTCCCTGTCGCCCGTGGCATTGCCATCGGCCGCGCGGTGCTGGTGGTGTCCAGCCGCATCGACGTGGCGCACTACTTCATCAAGCCCGACGAGATCGAGACCGAGATCGACCGCGTGCGCACCGCGCGCAACGCGGTGGCCGACGAGCTCACCAAGCTGCAGGCCAGCGTGGCGCAGATGGGCCCGAACGACGCGCCGCACGAACTCGCGGCGCTGCTCGAGGTGCACCAGATGCTGCTGCAGGACGACGTGCTCAGCGGCGGCGTGAAGCACTGGATCAGCGAGCGGCTGTACAACGCCGAATGGGCGCTGACCACGCAGCTCGAGATCATCGCGCGCCAGTTCGACGAGATGGAGGACCCGTACCTGCGCGAGCGCAAGGCCGACCTCGAACAGGTGGTCGAGCGCATGCTGCATCGCATGAAGGGCACGGCCGCCGTGCTCGCGCCGAGCCCGCCGCGGCGCAAGCGTGCTGCCGCCCATCACGACCACGACGACGAAGACGACGACCCCACCGCGGGCGACGGCTTCGACGTGCCGCTGGTGCTCATTGCGCACGACCTCTCGCCGGCCGACATGCTGCAGTTCAAGAAGAGCGTGTTCGCCGGCTTCGTGACCGACGTGGGCGGGCGCACCTCGCACACCGCCATCGTCGCGCGCAGCATGGACATCCCGGCCATCGTCGGTGCGCGCTCCGCGAGCCAGCTGGTGCGCCAGGACGACTGGGTCATCATCGACGGCGAGGCCGGCGTGATGATCGTCGACCCGTCTCCCATCATCCTGGCCGAGTACGGCTTCAAGCAGCGCCAGGGCGACCTCGAACGCGGCCGGCTCGCGCGGCTGCGCCACAAGCCCGCCGTCACGCTCGACGGCCAGCGCGTCGAGCTGCTGGCCAACATCGAGATGCCCGAAGACACGGTGGGCGCCGTCAAGGCCGGCGCTGTGGGCGTGGGCCTGTTCCGCAGCGAATTCCTCTTCATGGGCCGCGAGAACTCGGCGCGCCAGACGCGCCTGCCCGACGAAGAAGAGCAGTACCAGGCCTACAAGCGTGCGGTCGAGGGCATGCAGGGCATGCCCGTCACCATCCGCACCATCGACGTGGGCGCCGACAAGCCGCTCGACGGCAAGTCGGCCAGCAAGCAGGAGCACCTGAACCCCGCGCTCGGCCTGCGCGCCATCCGCTGGAGCCTGGCCGATCCGGCGATGTTCCTCACGCAGCTGCGCGCCATCCTGCGCGCGGCGGCGCACGGCGAGATCTACCTGCTCATTCCGATGCTCGCGCACGCCAGCGAGATCCGCCAGACGCTGTCGCTGATCGACTTCGCGCGCGCCGAACTCGACAACCGCGGCGCGGTGTACGGCCCGGTCAAGCTCGGCGCCATGATCGAGATCCCGGCCGCCGCGCTCACGCTCAAGACCTTCCTGAAGCACTTCGACTTTTTGTCGATCGGCACCAACGATCTGATCCAGTACACGCTGGCCATCGACCGCGCCGACGAAGCCGTCGCCCACCTCTACGACCCCGCGCACCCCGCGGTGCTCAAGCTCGTGGCCGACACCATCACCGAGTGCCGCCGACAGGGCAAGGGCGTGTCGGTGTGCGGCGAGATGGCGGGCGACGTCGCCTTCACGCGCCTGCTGCTGGGCCTGGGCCTGCGCAGCTTCTCGATGCATCCGTCGCGCATCCTTGCCGTGAAGCAGGAAGTGCTGCGCGCCGACACCGGCAAGCTCGAGCCCTGGGCGCGGGGCGTGCTCGACGCGGACGATCCCGCGGCCGCACTCGCGGGCTGAGCCCGCAACCCCGCCCTTCGCGGCGGGACGCAAGTACCAGGAACACCACGGAACCGGCTTTGCCGGGCCGTCGGTGTTGCCCCCGGTAGGGGGAAGGCGCGCGCGACACGAAGTGCGCGCAGCCTGGGGGCGAGCCAAGTCTGGTGAAACAAACCGAAATACGGCGATACGGCGGTGAAAGGACTCGCCGGGCATCGACGCGCACCATCAGGTCTCCTCTTCCAACCCCTGAAAGAAAGGCCTGCATCATGATCGTCAAGTCGTCTTTTTCCCTCGCCCAGCTCATCGCTGTCGGTTCCTTCGCCATGCTCGCCGCTGCCGGCGCCAAGGCTGAAACCTACCAAGGCGTTCACGCCCCCGTGTCGGCCATGAGCCGCGCCGACGTCAGCGCCGAAGCCGTGCGCACTGCCGCCGCCCCTGATCAGAACGTCGTGCGGGGTTCGCGCGGCCCCGAGACCGTGGCCGTGTCGACCGACCGTGCCCGCGTCGTCGCCGAAGCCGTGCGCACCGCCGCCGCACCCGACCAGAACGTGACCTCCGGCTCGCGCGTGAACAGCAAGGTCATCTCGACCATGCAGAACCCCGTCGACGCGCGTGCCGCCGCCGCGCGCGACAGCAGCAACCGTCTCTGAGCCACTGCGGCGCATGCGTCGCCGCCGTCGCCTCGTCCATCACTGAAGCAGCCCCGCGCAGGGGCGCATGAAGGAGCACCCCTATGAAGCACTGGATCAAACGAACCCTGTTCGGATTCGCGGGCCTGGCCGTCGTGGCCGGCAGCATCGCCGGCTGTGCCGGCCACCGCCACGGCTGGGGCGGCGACAGCGCCGAGTTCCGCGCCAAGATGGTCGAGCGTGTCGGCAGCAAGCTCGAGCTCGACGCCGCACAGAAGCAGAAGCTCACCGTGCTCGCCGAGAAGCTGCAGGCGCAGCGCCAGGCCATGCGCGGTGCGGGCGGCGCGGGCGATCCGCGCTCGCAGTTCAAGGCACTGTTCGCGGGCAACACGCTCGACCAGTCCGGCGCCGCACGCCTGATCGAAGAGAAGACCGCCGTGGTGCGCACCGGCAGCCCCGAGGTCATCGCCGCCGCGGCCGATTTCTTTGACCACCTGAATGCCGCCCAGCAACAGAAGGTGCGCGACTTCATGGAGCGCGGCGGTCGCCGCTGGAACCGCCATGGCTGACGTCGGCTCGCCCCCCGGCTTCGCGCGCTTCGTGTCGCTGCGCCGACCCGCTCTGCGGGAGCCGCAGCACCACGCCGCCTCCGTGGCGTTGCGCGAACCGGCAGCGCCAGCCGTGGACGGTGTGCGCACCGTGCTGCGCTTCGAAGGCGCGGTGGTGCTCGCGGTCGCGCTGGTCGGCTATGCCCAGTTCGGCATGGGCTGGGGCGTGTTCGCGCTCTGGCTGCTCGCGCCCGACCTCTCGCTGCTCGGTTACCTTGCCGGTCCGCGCGTCGGTGCGGCGCTGTACAACGCGGCGCATGCGCTGATCGGGCCGGTGCTGCTGCTGGCGCTGGGCGTGTTCGCGGCGCAGCCGTGGGCGGTGGCCGGCGGCCTGATCTGGCTGGCCCGCGTCGGGCTCGACCATGCGCTGGGCTTCGGCCTCAAGTACGCGACCGGTTTTGCGTCCACCCACCTCGGCCGCATCGGCCGCGCCGATCCGTGGTGAGTGCCGTGGCCCGTTCCCGCACTGCCATGCGCCCCGCGCTTGCGCGTACCGTGATGTTGGGCGAGGCGTTCACGCTCGCTGTGGCGTCGGCGGTGCACGGCGGCTGGCTCGTGGCCGGCCACGCGCATCCACAGGCGCGCACCGCCGAGGCCGTGATCGCCACCGTGCTGGTGCTCGCGGCGCTCGAAACCTGGCGCCGCCCCGCGCATGCCCGCACGGCGGCGATCGCCGGACAGGGCTTTGCCCTGCTGGGCACGCTGGTCGGCCTTGGCACCATCGTCGCGGGCATCGGCCCGCGCACGGTGCCCGACGTGGTCTACCACGTGCTTTTGCTCGCTGGCCTCACCGCCGGCCTGGTCTGGACGGTGCGATGCCGGCCGGATTGATTGCAAGCTTTGCCATTCGCGCTCTCTTTGCCAGGAGGCACAATCCCGCCATGCCGCGCATCCTGCTGATCGACGACGACGAACACCTCGCCGCGCCGCTGACCACCTACTTCGCACGCTTCGGCTGCACGCTCGACAGCGCCAAGCGCCCGAGCGAAGGCATCGCCAAGCTGCGTGCGGGGCACTACGACGCGGCCATCCTCGACGTCATGCTGCCCGAGATGGACGGCTTCGAACTGTGCCGCGAGATCCGCAAGGAAAGCGACATCCCCATCGTGATGCTCACTGCGCGCGGCGAGGTGATGGACCGCGTGGTCGGCCTCGAACTCGGCGCCGACGACTACGTGCCCAAGCCCTTCGAGCCGCGCGAACTCGTGGCGCGCGTGCAGACCATCCTGCGCCGCCAGCGCAGCGCGCCCGCCGCGGCCGCTGCCACCAACGCGCAGCTGCGCGTGTTCGACGGCCTCTCGATCGACCTCGACCGGCGCCAGGTCATGCGCCACGGCGAGCGCGTGGAGCTCACCGGCACCGAATTCGACCTGCTCGCGCTGCTGGCCGGCGAGCCCGGCAAGGTGTTCAGCCGCGACGACATCCTGAACCGGCTGCGCGGCCACGAGGCCGAGCTCTTTACGCGCGCGGTCGACATCGTGGTGAGCCGGCTGCGCAAGAAGCTCGAGCCGCTCGACTGCATCAAGACGCTGCGCAACGCCGGCTATGCGCTGGCCGTGGCGCCGGGCGAGCCTTCTTCATGAGATTTCCCCGGGGGCGCGCAGGCGCCGCGCGTGCCGACAGCGAGGGCCCGTGCCCCGGCAAGGAGCGACGCCGCCACTGGCATGCGCGCATGCACGCCCGCATGCAACAGCGCTGGCGCAGCTCGGTGCGCGTGCGCATCGTGATGATGTTCGTGGTGCTCGCGCTCGTGATGGCCGCGGTGTTCGTGGGGGGCATGAAGCGCTCCTTCTCCAGCACCTGGGCCGAGGCCGCGCAGCCCATGCTCATGGACTACGCCGACCGCCTCGTCGCCGAACTCGGCACGCCACCCGACACGGCGCGCGCGCAGGCGCTGGTCGACCGGCTGCCGATCACCATCCGCATCACCGGGCCCACCGTGAACTGGGAATCGAACCCCGGCAACGACATGCACGCGCGCGGCGGCTGGTTCTACGACCGTGACCGCGAGGAGTCGATGTTCTCCACCGAGCGCTGGTTCGTGCGCCCCACGGCCGACGGCCACAAGGTCATCTTCGGCTGGGCGCCGCGGCTCTGGCAGCTTGCGCCGCGCGCGGCCGGCTGGACCACGCTGTGCGTGCTGCTGCTGCTCGTGGTGGTGGCCTACGCGCTGGTGAGCCGGCTGCTGCGTCCGCTGATCGACATCCGCGAGGGCGCGCAGCGCTTCGGCCGCGGCGAGTTCACGCAGCCCATTCCGATCCGCCGCAACGACGACCTGGGTGACCTCGCGCAGCGCGTCAACACCATGGCCAGCGACATCCAGGCCATGCTCGACGCCAAGCGCGGCCTGCTGCTGGCGCTGAGCCACGAGCTGCGCTCGCCGCTCACAAGGGCCCGGCTCAACGCCGAGCTGCTGCCCGCCACGCCCGAAGGCGAGGCCGAGCGCGAAGCGCTGCTGCGCGACCTCAACGAGATGCGCGACCTGATCAGCGACCTGCTCGAAAGCGAGCGCCTTGCCAGCCCGCATGCCGCGCTGCAGCGCGAGCCGGTCGACCTGGCCGCGCTGGTGCGCGAGATCGTGGCCGAAATGCCCGGCGCGCAGGCCGTGCAACTCGACCTTGCAGACGGCCTGGCGCCGCAGGCCGTCGACCGCATGCGCGTGCGCCTGATGGTGCGCAACCTGCTGGACAACGCGCTGCGCTACAGCGCCGGCGCGCCGCAGCCGCCGACCGTGAGCTTGCGTGCACCGGCCGACGGCGGCGCCGAGCTGGAGGTGCGTGACTTCGGGCCCGGCGTGGACGACGCGCAGCTCGAACGCCTGACCGAGCCCTTCTATCGCACCGACGGCGCACGGGCGCGTGCCACGGGCGGCGTCGGCCTCGGCATGTACCTGTGCCGGCTTATCGCCGAAGCCCACGGCGGCCGGCTCACGGTGCGCAACGCGCACCCGGGCCTGCAGATCAGCGTGCGGTTCGGCTGACGCGCGGGGTGGCTGCTGCTTCGGCAGACCAGCCACCGCCGAGCGCGTGGTACAGCGCCACGCTGGCCTGCAAGCGCGCCTGCAGCAACTGCGCGCGCGCATCCTGCGCAGCGAACAGCGTGCGCTGTGCGTCGAGCAGCGTGAGCAAGGTCTCGGCGCCCGCGCGGTAGCGCGACTCGGCGAGCGTGCGTGCGCGTTCGGCCTGCGCCAGTTCCTCGTCTTGTGCCACCCGCTGCGTGTCGAGCGCGGCCACAGCCTCGAGCGCGGTCAGTGCGTCGGTGAAGGCGGCCACCGTGGCGGCGCGGTAGTTCGCGAGCAGTTCCTCGCGCCGCGCAGCCGACAGGTCACGCACTGCCGCGCGCCGGCCGCCATCGAAGATCGGCGCCGCCAGCGCCGCCGCCAGGCTGTACACCGGATGGTCGAACAGTGTGCCGAAGCGCGGGCCCGCCGCCGCGAGGCCGGCGCTCAGCGTGAGTGTGGGGAACATCGCCGCGCGCGCCGCTGCCACATCCGCATCGGCCGCGGCCAGGGCGGCTTCGGCGCGTGCGATGTCGGGCCGACGCGCGAGCAGGTCGGCCGGCAGGCCCGCCTCGACCGACGGCAGCGCGAGCTGCTGCAGGCTGGCGATGGCGATCGGCACTTCGCTGCCCGCCTGGCCGAGCCAGCGCGCCATGCGGACGTCCGCCGCGCGCGACTGCTGGCGCAGCGTGGCGGCCGTGCGCCGCTGCGACGCGACGATGCCGCGCTGCTGTGCGAGTTCGAGCGGCGAGGCCGCGCCCGCGCGTGCACGGGCCTCGACCAGCTGCAGCAGCCGTTCGGCATCGTCCAGGCTGCGCCGCGCAATGGCCGTGCGCTCGCGCAGGCCCAGTGCTTCGAGCCAGGCCGCACCCGCGCCCGCGCGCAGCGCGAGCCGCACCGCGTCGCGGTCGAAGGCGCTGGCCTGCCGCGAGGCGCCGGCGCTGTCGCGCTGCGCGCGCAGGCGGCCCCACAGGTCGACCTCGTAGCGCGCTTCGAGCCCGAGCGCGCGCCGGTTGCCGCTCACGTTCGCATCGCCGCCGAGCCGACCCTGGCGCTGCACATCGGCGGTCGCCGACAGCTCGGGCCAGGCCGAGGCGCCAGTGATGCGCTCCTGCGCTTCGGCCTGGCGCAGCCGGGCTTCGGCGGCGTCGCCGTCGGGGTTGCCGGCATCGACCGCGGCGACGAAGGCCGGCAGCTCGGTGCTGCCGAAGCCCGTCCACCACGGATCGGCGACGGGCGGTGTGCGCGCAGGCGCATCGGCTGAAGGTGTCGCGCAGCCCGCGAGCAGCAGCGCCGCCAGGGCCAGCGCGGCGGGAGAGAAAAAGCGCGTCATGGCATTCATCATTCGGAAGACAGGGCCGCGACCGGATCGAGCGCGGCGGCCTTGCGGGCCGGCATGAAGCCGAACACCAGGCCGGTGAGCACGGCGCAGCCGAAGGCGCCCGCAATGGCCGTGAGGGAAAAGATCACCGGCACGTCCGCCACCATGAGCGCGGCGCCGAACAGCAGCCCGCCCACCACGCCCGCGACGCCGCCGGTCACGGTGACCAGCACCGCCTCGACGAGGAACTGCCGCAGGATGTCGCGCTGGCGCGCGCCCGTGGCCATGCGGATGCCGATCTCGCGCGTGCGCTCGCGCACGGTCATGAGCATCACGTTCATCACGCCGATGCCGCCGACCACCAGCGACACCGCCGCGATCAGCCCGAGCATCACGGTCATGGTGCGCTGGGTCTGCGCGCGCGCCTTGATCGACTCGGTCTGGTTGAACACCTGCACGTCGCGCACGTGGCGCTGTGCGGCCAGCACCTCGACGATTTCTGCCGCGGTCTCGGAGGCCTTGTCGACGTCGTGCACGGCCACGGCCACCCAGGTCGGGTGGTTGCTGCCGTACAGCCGCGCGGCGGCGGTGGAGAAGGGCACGATCACGCGCTCGTCCTCGCTGGCCTGGCCGCCGCCCGCGCCCTTGGCGGCGAGTACGCCCAGCACGTCGAAGGGCACGTTGTCCAGGAGGATGCGCTGGCCCACCGGGTCGGTGCCGTCGGCGAACAGCGCGGCCTGCACGCGCTCGCCGATCACCGCGACCTTGGCCAGGCTCTGCTCGTCGCTCTCGTCGAAGAAGATGCCGCGCGCGGTCGGCCACTTCAGCGCCTGCTCGAAGTCGGTGGTCGCGCCGCCGCCCTCGGTGCGGTGGTCCACGTTGCCGCGCCGCGCCACCACGAAGCCCTCGATGTAGGGCATGGCCACGCGCACGTTGGGCAGGCGGCGGAGGGTGTCGACGTCGGCCAGCGTGAGCTTGCCGCCGCGCCCGCGCGCGCTGTCGGGAATGGCGGCCACGTACATCTTGTCGGCGCCGAACAGCGAGATCTGCTTCATCACCGCCTCCTGCGAGCCGGTGCCGACCGCGAGCATCACGATGACCGAGGCCACGCCGATCACGATGCCCAGCAAGGTGAGGCCGGTGCGAAAGCGGTGGATCCACATCACGCGCCAGGCCGCGCGCAGTGCCTCGTGCAGCTCGGAGAGCAGGGCGCGCGGGGTGTCGGCGGCATCGACTGTGTTCGCGGGCGAAGGCAAGGGAAGCGGCTCTGGCAGCGCCTCAACGGGCGCGCGTCCGCTGTCCGACACGATGCAGCCGTCGCGAATTTCGATCACGCGGCGCGCGCGCTGCGCGACCTCGCGGTCGTGCGTGATGAGGATCACGGTGTGGCCGGCGGCGGCCATCTCGTCGAGCAGCGCCATCACTTCTTCGCCGCTGCGCGAGTCGAGCGCGCCGGTGGGCTCGTCGGCCAGCACGATGCGCCCGCCGTTCATGAGCGCACGCGCGATCGACACGCGCTGCTGCTGGCCGCCCGAGAGCTGGTGCGGCCGGTGGCCCAGCCGATCGCCCAGGCCCAGGCGCGTGAGCAGCCCGCGTGCGCGCGAGGCGCGCTCGGCGGGCGGCACGCCGGCGTAGATGGCGGGCATCTCGACGTTCTCCTGCGCCGACTCGGTCGAGATCAGGTGGTAGCCCTGGAACACGAAGCCGAAAGCCTCGCGCCGCAGCCGCGCGAGCGCGTCGGCGTCCATGCCGGCCACGTCCTGGCCGGCGAACAGGTAGCGCCCCTGCGTCGGGCGGTCGAGGCAGCCGAGCAGGTTCATCAGCGTCGACTTGCCCGAGCCCGAGCTGCCGACGATGGCGACGAACTCGCCCGCATGCAGTTCGAGCGTGATGCCGCGCAGCACCTCGACGGCCGGCGCGCCGTCGTGGCCGCCGTAGGACTTGCGCAGGTCGTGCAGCGCGATCAGCGGGGGCTGCGTGACTGCATCGCTGGCACTCACAGCTGGAACTTCCGCGTGCCGCCGCCGGCCGCGCGCTCGCCGGTGATCAGGCGCTCGCCTTCGGCGAGGCCTTCGAGCACTTCGCCGGAGAGCCGGTCGCGCACGCCGATGCGCACCTCGCGCGGCGCGGGTTGGCCATCAGGGCCGAGCACGCGCGCGGTGAAGCGTCCGCTCTGGCCCTTCACGGCCGTGAGCGCGGGCAGCGGCGCCACCACCACGTCGCGCGCCGAGGCGGCGACGAAGTTCACCTGCGCGGTCATCTGCGGCATGAGTTCGCCGTCGGCGTTGTCGACGTCGAACAGCACGGTGTAGAGCACGACCTTGCTGGCGGCCGGTGCCTGCGGCGCATCGCCGCCGCCCTTGCCCGCGGGCACGGGCGGCGAGGGCAGCACCTGGCGCACCGTGCCTTCCCAGCGGCGGCGGTCGGCGCCGAGCGTGGTGAAGTACACGGCCATGTCGCGCTTCACGCGGCGCACGTCGGCTTCGGAGACCTCGGTCCACACCGTCATGCTGGACAGGTCGGCCACGCGCAGGATGTCGGGCGTCTGGTAGGTGGCGTTGAGCGTCTGGCCCTCGCGCGCCTGCACCGAGACCACGCTGCCGGCCATCGGCGCGTAGATGCGCGTGTAGCCCAGGCGCGCCTCGTCGGCCTTCAGCGTGGCCTGGGTTTGCGCGATCTGGGCTTCGAGGTGCGCGATCTTCGCGGCGGCCGAGGCCAGCGTGGCTTCGGCGGTCTGCACGTCTTCGGCGCGCGTGGCGCCCTCGGCGGCCATCTGCTGCTGGCGTGCGAACTGCTGGCGCGCCAGGCGATGCTGCGCGTGCTGGTCGGCCCGCTGTGCGCGCAGGCCCGCGAGCGAGGCGCGGCCGGCGTCCACCGTGGCCTGCTGCACGCTGGGGTCGATCTCCACCATCAGCTGGCCCTTCTTCACCGGGTCGCCGGGCTGCACGTGCAGCCGCAGGATCTGGCCCGACACCTGCGCGCCCACGTCCACATAACGGCGCGGCTGCAGCGTGCCGATGGCGGTCACGCTGCTTTCGATGTCGCCACGGCGCAGCACGGCGGTTTCCCAGCCGGGATCGCGCGGGCTCGCCCAGACATAGGCCACGGCAGCGGCGGCCAGGGCCAGCGCCGCGAAGGCGGCGATGCGCAGGCGCGTGCCGGCGCGCGAACGGGAAGCGGGCGCCGTCACCGGACGCCCTTGCGGAAGAAAACGAGGGTCATGCTGCTAAGACGTGCGAAACGCGGAAACGGGTAGCCCGCGCGAAACGCGGCATGCGGAATGAGGCGTTTCGGGGGACAGGAAATCTTTACAAATCTATATAATTGAGAATAACTCTCAATTGCATCGTCTCCCGCGATGCCCCTTCACACCATGTCCCATCCGGAAGTCCGGCAGCTGTATGTCGACCACCAGGGCTGGCTGCGCAGCTGGTTGCTGGGCCGCCTGCGCTGCGGCTTCACCGCGGCCGATCTCACGCACGACACCTTTCTCAACCTCATCGAGCTGCCCCAGCAGCCGGTGCTGCGCCAGCCGCGCGCGTTCCTGCAGGTGGTGGCGAGCCGTTTGATGATCAACCGCTTTCGCCGCATGCAGGTCGAGGCCGAGGTGCTGCGCACCGTCGCGCTGATGGCCGAGGACGCCTGCGCGCCGAGCGCCGAAGACAGGGCCTGCGCGCGCGAGCTGCTGGGCCAGGTGCTCGCGCTGCTGGCGACCGAGCTCGACGTGAAGAGCCGCACTGCGTTCCTGATGGCGCGCGTCGAAGGGCGCTCGTACCGCGAGATCGCGGCCGAGCTGGGCGTGTCCGAGACGCGCGTGAAGCAGTACCTCGCGAAGGTGCTGGCGCATTGCCATGGCCGCATGGCGGCAGTCGCGCCGGAACCGGGAACTGCCGAAGCCCCGGCCCATGCCTGACGCGGCTGCCGAGCGCCTCCGCCAGGAGGCGGCGCTCTGGGCCGTGACCCTCGCCGACGATGCGGTCGACGACGCCACGCGCGCCGCCTGCGACGCGTGGTGCGCACTCGACGAGCGCCATGCGCGCCTGCTGGCCGAGATGCGCCGCATGTGGGAATCGGTGACGCCCGACACCCCCGCGCCGCAGCCCGCGCGCCGCGGCCCGTCGCGCCAGATGCTCGGCGCGCTCGTGCTGCTGCCCTGCCTGCTCGTGGCGGGCGCCGCGATGCCGTGGCAGGCCTGGCTGGCCGACGAGCGCACCGGCGTCGGTGAGATCCGCCACCTGCGGCTGGAGGACGGCAGCCGCGTCGCGCTGAACAGCGACTCGGCCATCGACATCGATTTCTCCGGCAGCGTGCGCCGCGTGCAGCTGCTGCGCGGCGAGGTCTTCGTCGAGGTCGCGCACGGCGACAAGCCCTTTGCCGTGGTCGACCGCGACGGCACCGCGCAGGCGCTGGGCACGCGCTACGCCGTGCGGCGCGAGGCGGGCGACACGCTCGTCACCGTCACCGAATCGCGCGTGCGCGTACAGCCGCTGGACGGCGGCGACGACCGCTGGGTCGATGTGCAGGCGGGGCAACAGGTGCGCTTCGACCGCCGCGGCGTCACCACCGACACCGTGCCCGCCGCGCCCGGCGGCCTGGCGTGGCCGCAGGGCCGGCTGGTGTTCGACGACGCGCCCGTGGCCGAGGTGCTGCGCCAGCTCGGCCAGCACCGGCCCGGCCTGCTGCTGGCCGACGACGAGGCCCTGGGCGCGCTGCGCTTCACCGGTGTGCTGCCGATCCAGCAGAGCGACGCCGCGCTCGCGCTGCTCGCCAGCGCGCTGCCGAGCTTGCGCGTCTCGACGCTGTCGCCGTGGCTCGTGCGCGTGACCACCACGGCGCCGCCGTGACCGGGCGGCTGAACTTTTTCGCACCCACCGCTACCCGTTTCCCGTGCCCGCTTGTCATAGGTGGTGAAAAGAGATTCACCACACCATGACAGGACCTGCCGCAGACCCGACCGAGACCGCGCACGCTGGCGTGAAGCGCTGGCGTCGCCTGCGCCGTGCCTTCGCGCTCGCGAGCCTGGTGCTGCTCACCGTGCCGGCTGCCGCGCAAACGCCCACTGCTGACGCGGCCTTCGAGTGGCACCAGCCCGCGCAGCCGCTGAGCGGTGCGCTGACCGCGCTCGCCGTGCGCACGGGGCTGCTGCTCGGTGTCGATGCCGAGGTCGTGCGCGGCAAGCGCGCGCCCGCGCTGCAGGGCCGCTACACGGCGCGCGAGGCGCTGCTGCAGCTGCTCGAAGGCAGCGGCCTTGAAGCGGTGCGCGGCGCGTCCGGCGGCTACGCGCTGCGCGTCGCGGCGCAGCGACCACCAGGCCCGAAACCGCAGGCCGAAGCACCCGCCGCAGGCGGTGCGCTCAGCGAGGTCACAGTCACCGGCGGGCGCGACATCGGCACCGTCACCGAAGGCACGGGCTCCTACACCACCGACGGCGCGATCGGCACTGCGACGCGGCTCGAACTCAGCTTGCGCGAGACGCCGCAGTCGGTCAGTGTGCTCACGCGCGAGCGCCTCGACGACCAGGGCCTGAGCCAGATCAGCGACGTGCTGCGCCAGACGCCCGGCCTGAGCTTCGTGCAGAGCGGCAACGCCGGCACCGACGCCAATGCCGTCTATTCGCGCGGCTTCGAGGTCGAGAACTACCAGGTCGACGGCATCCCGCAGGCCGGCACCTGGCTGCTGCAGACGGGCGACCTGGCCTTCTACGACCGCGTCGAAGTGGTGCGCGGCGCCACCGGCCTGCTCAACGGCGTGGGCACGCCGGCGGCCACCGTCAACCTCGTGCGCAAGCGCCCGGGCAACGCGCTGCAGGCGAGCGCCTCGTTCAGCGCGGGCACCTGGAACCGCCAGCGCGCCGAGCTCGACATCGGCGGGCCCGTCACCGCCGACGGCCGGGTGCGTGCGCGTGTGGTCGCGGCTGTTCAAGATGGCGACTCGTGGATCGAGCGCCACCACGAGAACAAGCGCCTGTTCTACGGCATCGTCGAAGCCGACCTCACGCGCACCACGCGCCTGAGCGCCGGCTTCGAACTGCAGCGCCACGACAACGACGGCGTGGCGCGCGCCGGCCTGCCGCTGTTTTTCAGCGACGGCACCGAGGCCGACTACGGCCGCTCGCGCAGCGCCGCCGCGCGCTGGGCCCATTCGTACCAGGACCAGCGCCAGTACTTCGCTGCGCTCGATCACCGCTTCGACAGCGGCTGGGCCGTGCACGCCGCCTTCAACCGCTCGCGCCGCGCCTACGACGACGTCATCGGCTACGCGCTGCGCGGCTATATGAACCGCGCCACGGGTGCGGGGCTCGGCCTGTGGACCCACCGCTGGAACGCGGTGCCGGTGCAGAACGCGTTCGACCTGTACGCGAGCGGCCCCTTCGAACTCTTCGGCCGGCGCCACGCGCTGGTGCTGGGCTACAACGCCTCGCGCACACACAGCGACGCGCCGCTGTACGCGGGCTGGAACGTGGCGGGCTTCGACCCGTGGCTGGCGAACTTCAACAGCTGGACCGGCGACCTGCCGGCCCAACCGCATCAGCCCGTGACCGGTCGGCAGGACACGTCCACGCGCCAGACTGGCGCCTATGCCACGGTGCGGCTGCGGCCCACCGATGCGCTCTCGGTCATCGTCGGCGCACGCGCGAGCGACTGGAAGGACGTGACGCGCAGCTTCCCTTCGCAGAGCACCGCCACCTTCACGACGCGCAGCGAGAAGGGCGTCGTCACGCCGTACGCGGGCGTGGTGTTCGACCTCGACAAGCACTGGTCGGCCTACGCCAGCTACACCAGCATCTTCAAGCCGCAGGCCAGCAAGGACCGCAGCGGCACCTACCTCGATCCGCTCGAAGGCCACGCCTACGAAGCGGGCGTGAAGGGCGCGTTCTACAACGACCGGCTCAACCTCAGTGCCGCCGTGTTCCAGGTGAAGCAGGACAACCTCGCCGTGCGCCTGGACAACGAATTCGCGCCCGACGGCTCGGCCGCCTACCGCGCGGCCAAGGGCACGACCACGCGCGGCCACGAATTTGAAATCGCCGGCGAGCTGCTGCCCGGTTGGCAGGTCGGCGGCGGCTTTGCGCACAGCGTGGCGCGCGACGCGGCCGGCCAACGCTTGAACACGCAGGTGCCGAAGAACCTGCTGAAGCTCTTCACCAGCTACCGCATCGCCGGCATCGGCAACGGCCTCACCGTGGGCGGCGGCCTGAACTGGCAGAGCGACACCTACAGCACCGGCCTCGGTCCTTCGGGCCACGCGCGCTTCACGCAGCAGGCCTTCACCACGCTCGACCTCATGGCGCGCTACCCGATCAACAAGCACCTCGCCGTGTCGGTGGCGCTGAACAACGTCTTCGACACGCGCTACCGCACCAGCACCAGCAGCAGCTTCTACGGTGCCCCGCGCCACCTGCTCGTGACCTTGCGCGGCACCTACTGACGCACTGTTTTTTTCTCCGCAGCCAGGTCGCTGCCGGCCCCTTCGCGGCCGGTGTGCGTCGCTAGCCATCTCCTGCCAACGGGCGGTTGCCGATCTCACGGGTCGGGCCGTCCCCTTTCTTCATGCCATGAACCAGCATTCGTTTTCACGCGCCCGCTTCCGGCGGTCTCCCGTGGCCCTTGTCGCCCTGCTTTGCTGCGGCGTTGTCAGCGCGCAGCAGCAGCAACAGCCCGCCGCCAGCGGCGCGGCGCTGTCCGAAGTCACCGTCTCGGGCGACCGCAGCGGCCGCACCGAGGGCAGCCGCTCCTACACCGCCGAGCAGGCGTCCACCGCGACGCGCATGGACCTGTCGATCCGCGAGACGCCGCAGTCGGTGACCGTGATCACGCGCGAGCGCATGGACGACCTGGGCAGCGCCCGCATCGACGACGTGCTGGGCCAGACCACCGGCATCATGGTCGGGCAGGCCGACAGCGAGCGCGTGAACTACGCGGCGCGCGGCTTCTCGATCAACAACTTCCAGATCGACGGCATGCCGCGCGGCCCGAACTCGCCACTGTCCGACACCGTGCTGTACGACCGCATCGAGGTCATCCGCGGCGCCACCGGCCTCATGGGCGGCACCGGCGATCCGTCGGCGACCATCAACTCGGTGCGCAAGCGCCCCACGCGCGAGTTCCAGGGCAGCGCCTCGCTCACCTACGGGCGCTGGAACCACAAGCGCGCCGAGGTCGACCTGTCGGTGCCGCTCACTGCCGACGGCCGCATCCGCGCGCGCACCGCGCTGGCCTGGCAGGACCGCGACTCCTACATGGACATGTACCACGAGCGAAAAACCGTGGGCATGGTGATCGTCGAAGCCGACCTCACGCGCTCCACGCTGCTCACCGCCGGCATCGACTTCCAGGACAACAAGCCCACGGGCGCGACCTGGGGCGCCGTGCCCTACTGGAACCACGACGGCACGCTGGCCAACCTGCCGCGCAACACCAGCCTCAGCACGCCCTGGAGCACCTGGGCCAACAAGCAGCACACGACTTTTGTCTCGCTGCAGCACCGCTTCGACAACGACTGGAAGGTGCACCTGGGCTATGCGCGCACCACCAGCGCCAACAACACCACCGTGGCCTACGGCGGCGCCGGCTACCCCAACCGCTTCACGGGCCAGGGCATGTCGCTGTGGACCGGCAACTACGGCGAAGGCAAGTACGTCAATGACAACTTCGACCTCTATGCCACCGGCCCCTTCAGTCTGTTCGGGCGGCGTCACACCTTCATCGCCGGATGGAACGGCGGCAACCAGACCTACACCACGCCGGGCGGGCGCGACCTGCGTGCGTACCCCGACGCCATTCCCGATTACCGGTTGTGGACCGGCAACATCCCGCGACCGGTCTTCCTGGCCGACGGCTCCAAGAGCGTGGGCTTCACGCAGCTCAACGGCGGCTACATGGCGGGCCGCTTCAGCCTCACCGACCCGCTGAGCGTGATCGTCGGCGCGCGCGTGAGCAACTACCGCAGCTACACGCACGCCTACAACACGGCAGGCCAGTACCGGCGCACCACGGGCAAGTCGGAATCGAAGGACGAGGTCACGCCGTATGTCGGCGTGGTCTACGACCTGGACAAGCACCATTCGCTGTATGGCAGCTACACCACGCTGTTCCGCCCGCAGACCCAGAAAGACCGCAACGACCAGTACCTCACGCCCGAGACCGGCACCAGCGCCGAGCTGGGCCTGAAGGGCGAGTACTTCGGCGGTGCGCTCAATGCGTCGGCCGCCGTGTTTCAGGTCAAGAAGAAGAACCTGGCCGAACTCGACCGCAGCGTATCCGCCGGCTTCCGCCTGCCCGACGGCGGCCAGGCCTACGTGGCCAGCGGCGACGGCGTGACCGCGCGCGGCCTGGAGTTCGACGTGTCGGGCCAGATCACGCCCGACTGGAACGTGACCGCCGGCTACACCTACCTCGACGCGAAGACCGCCAAGGGCGCACGCGCCGTGCCCAACCAGCCCAGGCACCTGCTGCGCTTTGCGACCGCCTACCGCTTCGGCGGCGCCTGGCGCGGCCTGAAGGTCGGCGGCGACATGACGGCGCAAAGCAGCATCTACGGCGAGTCATGGTACGGCCAGCCGCCGCTGTTCAGCATGAAGGACCCGCTGCCGCGCATCTCGCAGAAGGCGTACGCGGTCTTCAGCCTCATGGCCAGCTACGAGATCCACAAGAACCTCACGGCGCAGCTGAACATCCGCAACGTCTTCGACAAGAAGTACTACCGCAACGTGGGCTTCTACGACAGCGTGTTCTGGGGCGAGCCGCGCAACGTGAGCGTCACCCTGCGCGCCAAGTTCTGAACAAGCCGCCTCCCATTCCGTCTCAACCATGCCATCTCAATCAACCCAGGAACCTCGACCATGAAGAAACCCCTGTTCTCCCTTGCCACCCTCGCGGCGGCCGCGTTCGTTTTCTCGGGCGCCGCGCACGCCCACTTCGTCTGGCTCGAGCCCGCCGCGGGCGGCGAGGCCAAGGCCTACTTCGGCGAATGGGCCGAAGACCTGCGCGAGACCGAGGCCGGCCACCTGAAGCTGGTCAGCGCGCCGCGCGGCATTGCCGCTGACGGCAAGGAGACGCCGGCCACGCGCCATGCCGACCACTTCGTGGTCAAGGCCGACGCCAGCGGCGACGCGCGCCTCGTGGGCGCCTACGTCAGCGACAAGGGCGTGGCCAGCCTCTACCAGGCACGCACCGGCCGCACCGAGACCGTGGCGCGCCACACGCTCGAGCTCGTGCCGCAGGCCGCCAACAGCAACAGCTTCACGCTGCTGCTCGCGGGCAAGCCCCTGCCCAAGGCCGAGGTGGTCGTGTTCGGCCCGCCCAAGTGGGAGAAGAAGTTCACCACCGACGACGCCGGCAAGGTCACGCTGCAGACGCCCTGGCCCGGCCAGTACGTGGTCGAGGTGAACCACACCGACAAGGACGGCAAGGGCACCTGGGACGGCAAGCCCTACACGCAGACGCGCCACGTTGCCACGCTGAGCTTCGTCGTCCGGTGAGGGCGGGGCTTCCGGCGCGCGGGTGCTCGCGATGAGCGCCTTCGCGCTGGTGTGCGCCCTGTTCGCGTCGGCGCTCGGCGGCTTCGTCACGCTGAGCCTGGCGATGGACCGGCATTACGAAGACGCCCACGGGCGCGGCCGCACGCCGGGCCCGTCGCGGCCCTGGCAGCAGCTGGGCGGTGCGGCGCTGCTTCTTCTCTCGCTGGTCGCCGCCCTGCGCCTGCGCGGGCTGGCCATGGGCTGGGTGCTGTGGCTGGGCGCACTCACGGCCGCCGCGCTCGTGGTGGTCGGCCTCGTGAGCTACCGGCCCGCCTGGGCGCGGCGCATCGGCGCCGTGGCTTCCGTGCTGGGCGTCGCCACGGCGGCGGTGTACGGGCTGCTCCTGCTTCCATAGCAGGGCTGCAGAAGGCGCAGAAGGGGGCAGGGCGGGCTGTCGCCTGCGCTACGCGCGGGGCCTTGCCCCGCGACTACGATGCGCCTGCATCGCCGACGCCCGGCACATCCACGTCAAGGAGACAGACACCATGAGCAGCCCCCTCACCAACCACCAGGTCCGTCTTGCCAAGCGCCCCGAGGGGACGGCCACGCGCGAGCACTGGCGCTTCAGCACCGAGCCCGTGGCCCAGCCCGACGAGGGCGGCGTGCTCGTCAAGACGCTGTCGCTGTCGCTCGACCCCGCCATGCGCGGCTGGCTCAACGACGCCAAGAGCTACATCCCGCCCGTGGCCATCGACGAGGTCATGCGCGCCGGCGGCATCGGCCGCGTGATCGCTTCGAAGAACGCGCAGTTCGCCGTCGGCGACACCGTGTACGGCACGCTCGGCGTGCAGGAATACATGCTCGTGCCGCAAGACCAGATCAAGCGCAACGGTCTCGTGAAGATCGACCTGCGCGTGGGCACCATCACCCAGTGGCTCAACGTGCTGGGCATGCCCGGCATGACCGGCTACTTCGGCCTGATGGACGTGGGCATGCCCCAGGCAGGCGAAACCGTTGTCGTCTCGGGCGCGGCCGGCGCCGTGGGCCAGACCGTCGGCCAGCTGGCCAAGATCAAGGGCTGCCGCGTGGTCGGCATCGCCGGCGGCGCCGCCAAGTGCGACTGGGTGGTGAAGGAGCTGGGCTTCGACGCCTGCATCGACTACAAGGTCGGCGCGGGCGCCGTGCGCGAAGGCCTCAAGGCCCACTGCCCGAAGGGCGTGGACATCTACTTCGACAACGTCGGCGGCGAGATTCTGGATGCCGTGCTGGCGCGCCTGGCACGCAAGGCCCGCGTGATCATCTGCGGCGCCATCAGCCAGTACAACAACGCCAACAGCATGCCGGCTGCCGGCCCGAAGAACTACCTGAGCCTGCTCGTGAACCGTGCGCGCATGGAAGGCATCGTGGTGTTCGACTACGCCGACCGTTACCCGATTGCCATCGCCGAGATGGCCGGCTACCTGAAGGACGGCCGCATGAAGAGCAAGGAAGACATCGTGAAGGGGCTCGACACCTTCCCCGAATCGCTGAACAAGCTGTTCGCGGGGGAGAACTTCGGCAAGCTGGTGTTGCAGGTCGCCGAAGACTGACGCTGCCGAAAGCGTCCGCAGCCCCGTCGTTCGGGGCTGCCCCCCAGCGGGGCATCAGGAGGACGACGGATCGTTGGCAAACGCGGGCGGGCTTTGCGCAACGGTCGGTCAGACCTTCGACGAGATGATGGCTTCCAGTTGGGACCCTGCCGGAATTCCCCCGATCCTGGACAGCAGTTCATCCGGCCAGCGGGCGGGCGTGCTCGTGGCTTTGACAGCCGCCATGTAGAAGGCGGTGAAGATGAAAAACAAGCTGACCCATGGAAAGCCGAACACCCCGAAAAGAACGCTCCAGGGGTGCGTCTTGAGGGACTGATGGGGCGGGATGACCCACGATCCGATGGACCGAAGAATGCTTCCTTGGGGCTGCAGGCGAAGGTCCTCCATGTCAGCGCCCATGGCGCGGCTGTTGCGCATGAAGCGACGCGAGGCATTGATGAGCCTGGAAACCACCATGGCGCCGCTCAAGCGATCGAAGGTCTGAGTGACCGCTATTTCGACGCTGCGCCCCTCGCTCGGGCCAGAGCTTTCGATCCGCAGGAAATGCTGGTGCAGCCATTGTCCGGCGCTCAATCGGCGGCTGGTTTCGAAGGCATCGAAACGAACTTCTTTCCATGCCACAGGGCGCAACTGGCCATCACTTGCCCAGTAGCCCCGCTGTGCTTCGCTATCGAAGACCGCATAGGTCGGCGCACGTTGAAACAGAAAGCTTCGAGGATAAAAAAGCTGCGTGCAGACCATCACAACCAGGAACATGGCGAAGCCAAACGAGGGAAGAAAAGATGCCCATTCGTTGGGCCCGTCGCTTGTGCCCATGATGAAGGTCGCGCACAGCACGCAGAGCAAGACAATCGAGCAGAACGATGCGAATGCTGCGCCCGTCCGCAACCTGCTTCGCGCAGGCCCGATGAGGACGATGTTGTCGCTGACCTTGTGCAGCACTGCCGACAGGGCCCCATCCGAGGGGGGATTCAATGAGGTCACCTTGCTCTCGGTACAGGTTGGTATGGAAAGGGGGAAATTCTGACAACCTCCGCGCTTCGTCAGTGGCCCGGTCGTGTGACCGACCTGCACGCATGGACCGCAGCAAGATACTGGACGCTCTGGGGGCCGCCATTCAAGCAGGGCTGAAGGCCGACCCGATGCACTGGCTGTGGCCCAGAATCTGCGCACCCAGACCCATCGAGCCCTGATGGGGCGATTTTCAAGAAAATGCAGCACGATACAGCTGCACCGGAGGAAGCTGAACGTGCTCAAGCATGGTGAGTTCGTGGCACCAGCCATCGCGCTGCTGCAAGGCGTCGAGCCTGCGCCGAACACGGTAGACGACCAGGCGCTCAATGGCGTGCTGGAGCGTTTCAGAAAGAACAAGCGCGCCAGCGACGAGCCCAGTGCCATGAACAATGTGGTGGCGGTGTTCAAGGATGCGATCGTGCTTCAGCAACCGGGGGCATCCGCACAGATGCGCGGATTTGCATTGATGAGCGTGGCGGCCGGCGTTGTCGTCCAGACATGGGCCCTCTGGATGGCGGTTTCCTCGGGAATATTGAGCGTGTTCACGTCCTGGCGGCATCCGTTCCTGGCGCTGGAGATGGTGGTCATTGCATTCCTGGCTTTCTACGTTTTTCCTCGCTGGTACCTTTTCTTCTTGCGCATGGACCTTTTTGCCCCCGAGGACGAGCCGACCGTCTTCGACCGCAAGCACCGCAAGGTCTATCGCCTGTTTCCGCCGCTCGACGGTTCTGCCGACAGCGGGTGGCAGCGCATGCGCCTCAAACCCATCGCGCTGCAGGCGGTGGAATACGACTGGGCCTGCATCACGGCCGAACACCGTGTGACGTTGGCATCCACTGGCCAGGCCCTCTCGCGCCTGCACAGCCTGACGCTGGTGGTGCGCGGCTACCGCAAGCCCGACGAAAAGGAGGGCCGCCTGCTTGATGAATTCGATGTGGGCAACAGCCTGGGCATGGGCGAGTACACCGTGCCGATGCTGTGGGAGCACATCCGTCGCTTCATGGAAGACGGGGGGCCTGGTGTTCCGCAGGGCGAGCAGCTTCAAATCTTCGAGCGCCCCCGCAGCTTGTGGCAAAGCATGGGCGTGGTCAGCCCCTTCGGGCCCAAGCTGGGCTGGTGGTGGAGAACCAACCGTTTTCCGACCGTTCTTTTTCTGCTCCTTTTTCCTGTGACGTTGCCGTTCTTCACCCTGTGGGCGCTGTGCAACTGGATCAGCCACATGACCATGCGCAAGGTCATCTGGCCGCAGGAGGTACTGGAACGGGTGGGGCGGCCTTTGCCAGTCAGGAAGTCGCCTTGAGCGGTGAAAGCGGCAGCGTCGCCTCGCCCCGCCGATTGCACGGCGCATCGGCCGCCGGAGATCGATGCCGCAGGCGACGGGTCAATCGTCCAGGTTGGGCCGCATCGGAATATCCCCCATCGCATCGTCCTCCCGCAGCCCGCGCGCGGCCTTCAGCAGTTCGATCGAGAGGCCGTCGCCGTGGCCTGCAAAGCCCTGGGCGATGCCTTCGAGCACGGTCGACAGGTGGGTGTCGCCGTCGGTGCGGGCGTCCATGCTGATGTTCAGGACCCGCGCCGCCATCTGCCGGTAGGTAACGGCGCCCGCGCCCTCCAGCGCGGCCACCAGGTCGAGGTACAGCGCCAGGTTCATGTCGAACACCAGCTTGGGCGTGATCTCGAAATCCTCGGTCTTGTTGTTCTTCTGATCCATGGGGGTGACTCCTTTTTCCTGAGCCTCCACTCTAGCCACAAAAAACGACAAGCTCTGTCGGGCATCGCCCTGATTTGTCTCATTTCGCACGCGTGCCCATCACGGCGGCCGAGATGATGAGCGCCGCCGCCAGCGCGATGCTGGCCGTGAGCGCCCGGCCGGTCGTGGCCAGCAGCAGCGCGGTGGAGGCCAGCGGCGTGAGGTAGCTGAGGATGCCGATCTGCCGCGCGTCGCCGCGCTTGAGCGCCATGTCCCACACGAAGAAGGCCGCGCCCAAGGGGCCCAGGCCGCACAGCGCGACCAGCAGCCAGTCTTTCGCCGAGAGCGCGACGGCAGGCTCCAGCAGTGCATGGCAGGCCAGCGAGAGCGCGCCCGACACCAGTCCGAACAGGCCGATGGCCGAGGTGGGGAAGGGCGTGACGCGCTTCGTCCACAGCGAGTAGCTGGCCCAGATGAAGGCCGAGCCGGCCGCGGGCAGGAAGCCCCAGTACGTGGCGGGCGCGCCGGGCAGTGCGGCGCCGCCGCTGCGCGCACCGAGGATCGCGATGGCCGCGCCTGCAAAACCCAGCAGCGCCGCCACCACGTGCAGCGGGCGCAGCGACACGCCCGGCAGCAGCACCGGCGCCAGCACCACCATGAGCAGCGGCCAGAGGTAGTTGACGAGGTTGGCCTCGACCGGCGGCGCATGCCGCAGCGCGATGAACAGCAGGAAGTGAAAACCGAAGAGGCCGTACACCCCGAGCGCCAGCGTGCGCGGCGGCACGCGCCAGGCGCCGCGGTCGCGCAGCACCAGCGGCCAGCTCGGCACGCTGCCGATGATCAGCGCCAGCCCGGTCAAAAGGAACGGCGGCAGGTGCGACAGCGCGGTGCCGAAGGCGGCGAGCGTGGCCCACAGCGCGATGGCGAGCAGGGCGTAGAAGGTGGCGGGCATGGACGCCGAGGCTACGCGCCGCGCTCGTCGCGGCCCGACGGTGCGTCGTCGCGCAACGACGGAGTCAGCGGCGCAGCGCGGCCGTGAGCGCCGACGGCGACCGGTAGCCCGTGCGGCGCGCCGTCTCGGCCACGCTCAGGCCTTCGAGCCGCAGTTCGCGCGCGTGGGCCAGCCGCAGCGTGCGCAGCCAGAGCATCGCGCTCTGGCCCTGTTCCTCGCGGCAGCGCTGCGCGAACTGGCTGGGGCTCAGGCAGGCGACCTCGGCCAGGTCGGCGACGCCCAGCGGCCGGTGCCAGTTCGCCTGCGCCCAGGCCGCGAGGGCGGGCCAGTCGATGCGGCGGCGGCGCGTGTCTGCGACCGAAGGGGCGACGATGCCCCAGGCTTCGAGCAGCAGCGCAGGGCCGTGCTGCAGGGCGAGGGCCGCGTGCTGCGGTTGCTGCAGGCAGTGCGCGAGGTAGCGGGCCAGCGCATGCAGCCGGGGCGCGTCGGTCGGCGGCTGTTCGACGCAGCGTGCCCACGGGGCATGCGGCGTGTCGAGCACCAGGCAGACGCTGCCGCCGCGCCGGGCCTCGAAGTCGTGACGGTCGCCGGGTGCGACCACCTGGGCCTGGCCCGTGCCGATGCCCGAGCCGCGGCCTTCGACTTCGATCTCGAGCACGCCGTCGAGCCCGAGCAGCACCTGGAAGTGGTCGTGCGCGTGGCTGCCGCGAGACTGGGTGTAGTCGCGCAACGAGAGGACGGGGGCGGAGGTGTTCATGACGCGGAACCGATTGTCCGCGCCGCCCCGCCGCCTGTCATCACCCCAGCCGCAGCAGCAGCGCCGAGGCCGCGCACACCAGCAAAAACGGAATGCTGATGCGGTGGAACTCGCGCAGCCCATGCGGCAGCTTGGCCAGCCGCAGCGCGATGAGGTTCGCCAGCGAGCCCAGCACGCAGCCGAAGCCGCCCACGCTCACGCCGGCCGCGAGCGCGGGCAGGTCGTGCACGTAGCGGTCGAGCAGAATCGCCGCCGGCACGTTGCTGATGACCTGCGAGGCCGCAATGGCCGCGAGGTAGGCGCGCCAGCCTTCGCCGATGGGCCAGTGGCCCAGCAGCGCCGCCACGGCGGGCAGCTCGGCAGCCTGGCGCAGGTCGACGAACATCAGCGCAATGATCGCCAGCAGCGCCCAGTCGATGCCGCGCAGCACGCGCGGGTAGGTGAGCAGCAGCACGCCGAACACCACGCCCAGGCCGGGCAAAAGCCAGTGGCGGTCGAGCGCGACCACGAAGCCGACGAACAGCACGCCGGCCAGCGCCAGCAGGCGCGGCTGCACGGGCGCGGCCTCGGTCTCTTCGCGCAGCGCGATCGGCGTGCGCGGCACCAGCCACCACACGGCGACGAACAGCCAGAACAACATGATCGCCACGGTCGGGCCCATCATGGCCATGAAGCCGAAGAAGCTCTCGCCCGAGCGGTGCCACAGGTACAGGTTCTGCGGGTTGCCGATGGGCGTGAGCGCCGAGCCCGCGTTGACGGCCAGCGCCTGCAGCACCACCAGCCGCGCCAGCGGCAGGTGCGCCTGCACGGCCAGCACGCGCGTGAGCGGCACCAGCAGGAACAGGCTCACGTCGTTGGTGACCAGCGCCGACAGCAGCGCGGCCGTGGCCGTGAGCGCCATGGCCAGGCCGCGCTCGCTGTGCGTGTGGGCGAGCAGGCGCCGCGCGGCGGCCTGCAGCATGCCGCTCTTCTCGACGCCCTGCGTGATGGCCAGCAGGCCCGCGAGCGCGCCCACGGTCTGCCAGTCGACCAGCTGCAGCCAGTCCATCGGCGCGCGCGGGCGCACGAAGGCGAACACCACCGCGACGGCCACGAGCACCCACAGCAGGCCGTTGCCGCCGCCCTGTTCGGGCGGCGCGGCATTGTCAGCAACCGGCGATGCGCTCACTCAGGCACTCAGGTCGCGCAGCTCGCGCTTGAGCACCTTGCCGATCGCGCTGCGCGGCAGCTCGTCGATGAAGCGCAGGCGCGCCAGCCGTTGCGTTTTGCCGACCTGTGCGTTGGCCCACTGCAGCAGCGCGTCTTCGGTGGTGGCGTCGCCTTCCCGGCGCACCACGAAGGCCACGGGCGTCTCGCCCCACTGCTCGGACGGCACGCCGATCACCGCCACGTCGGCCACCGCCACATGGCCGCGCAGCACGCCTTCGAGGTCGCTGGGGTAGATGTTGAAGCCGCCGCTGATGATCATGTCCTTCTTGCGGTCGAACAGCGTGAGAAAACCGTCGGCGTCGAAGCGGCCCACGTCGCCGGTGCGGATGAAGCGCTTGCCGGTGGCGTCGAACCACTCGGCCTCGCGCGTCTTCTCGGGCTGGCGGTGGTAGCCGGTCATCATGCCGGCCGAGTGGCCCACCACCTCGCCGGCCACCTCGGTGTCGCCCTGCGGCAGCTCGTTGCCTTCTTCGTCGATCAGGCGGATGTCGCTGCCCGGCGCGGGCTGGCCCACGGTGTGCAGCTTGGTCGGGTTCAGGTGCGCCTCGAGGATGCAGGTGCCGCCGCCTTCGGTCATGCCGTAGAACTCGACCAGCCCGCCGGGCCAGCGCTGGAGCACGTCGGCCTTGAGCGCCGCGTTGAAGGGCGCGCTGGTGCTGAACTTGTGGCGGAAGGTCGAGAGGTCGTGCGCGTCGAAGCGCGGGTGCGCCATCAGGCGCTGGTACTGCACCGGCACGAGCATGGTGTGCGTCACATGGTGCTGCACGGCCAGCTGCAGGTAGCCCTGCGCGTCGAACTTGGGCATCAGCACCACGCAGCCGCCGAAGGCGATCGTGGGGAAGAACACGACCAGCGTGGTGTTGGAGTACAGCGGCGTCGACAGCAGCGTGACCGTCTCGGGGCCGTACTCGTACTTGGCGCCGCGCTGGATGTGCGACCAGCGCATGCCGTGGCCCTGCACGATGCCCTTGGGCTCGCCGGTGGTGCCCGACGAATAGATGATGTTGAAGGCCCAGCCGGGCTGCACGTCGACGGGCTCCGGCTTCGTGCCGGGCGCGGCGAGCCAGTCGTCGAGGGCGCGGCCGACATCGGAGCCGTCGAGCGCGATGTGCGGCAGGCCCGCGGCCTGCGCGGCGCCCACCACCTCGGCGGCCGAGGCGTCGGTGAACAGCAGGCGCGCGTCGGCGTCGGAGATCATGCGTGCCAGGCTGGCGGGCGCCGAGCCGGGGGCCAGCGGGGCCACCGCGACGCCCGCGCGCAGCGCGCCGAGGAACACGGCGGCATAGGGCACCGACGAGGCGGCGCAGACCGCGATGGCGTCGCCGGCGCGCAGGCCGTCGCGCTGCAGGGCGGCGGCGATGCGGTCCATGAGTGCGTCGAGCGCGCGGTAGTCGAGCGTCTGCTGCGCATCGGCCAGCGCGGGGCGATCGGGCGTGTTCTGGGCGTGGAGGCGGACCAGGTCGGCAAGGGTGCCGAAGTCGCGCGCGGCGGCGTCCTGGAGGGCGGGGTGCAAGTTCAAGGTCGATCCTTCGTCTGAGGCCAGACGGCAGGATAGCGAAGAAGCCCGCCGCGGGGTGTGCCGCCCGCGACGAGACCCCGCTCAGTCGGCCGTCTTGTCGTCGTCCTGCTGCGCCACGTCGAACAGCGCGCGGATCAGCGGCCGGTCCTTGCGCACCGCGAGGCAGCACAGCGAGTAGCTGATCGAGAGCTCGGCGTCGTCGATCTCCACCACCTTCAGGCCGGGCAGCGGAATGCACTCGATCTGCGTCACGAAGCCCACGCCCATGCCGTTGGCCACGGCATGCAGGATGGCCTCGCGGCTGTTGATCTCCATCACGCAGTTCATCTGCACGCTCTGCTGCGCGCAGGCGCGCTCGACGCGATGGCGCGTCTTGGAACCGGGCTCGCGCAGGATCACGGGCTCGCCCGCGATGTCGCGCGTGGCGATGGTGCGTTTCTTGGCCCACGGGTGCTTCGCGGGCACCACGGCCACGATGCGCTCCACGCGGTACGGCACCTGGTGCAGGCCTTCGATCTCGGGCGGCTCGACGAGGATGCCGACGTCGATGTCGAAGTCCTGCAGCCCGCTGAGCGTGGAGGCCTCGGAGCCGATCGACACCGTCAGGTCGAGCCCGGCATGGCTGCGCTTGAAGCTGCGCGCCAGCTCCAGCGCAATGGGCGGCGACACCGCGCCCACGCGCACCAGCCCCGTGCGCAGCTTGTGGGCGCGCTGCAGGAACTGCATCGCCTCTTCTTCCTGCCCGAACAGGCCCTGCGTGATCGCATACAGCTGCTCACCCGCGGCCGTGAGCCGCACGGCGCGCCCGCTGCGCAAAAACAGCTCGACGTTGAAGCGCTCCTCGAGCGCCTTGACCTGGTCGGTCACGGTGGGCTGGCCGATGTGCAGGTAGCGCGCGGCCGTGGTGAAGCCGCCGGTCTTGGCGACGGCGTGGAAGCAGCGGATCCACTTGTAGTACTGGTGAAACATGGGGCGGTCGTGAGGGTCGTCGGTGCCGTGGGGCATGCGCCGAGCCTCTCTCAGATGCGGCGTCTGCGCCTATGCAGGCTTACCCCAAGGTATCCATCGGTTTTGGACCGGTTGCACGCGCGAAATGCGATTGGACGCTCCGGCGCGCCGCTTCGACACTGCGGCCCAGACAGAAACCGGAGACAAAAAACATGCCCCACGCTTACCGCAACCCCGTGTCCATTCATTCCGGGCGAGGCAGCCTCGAACGGCTGCCCTCGCTCCTGGCGGGCCGCCGCGTCGCGCTCGTCACCTTCCCCGAAGCCCGCGGGCTCGGCCTGGTCGATCGCCTGCAGACGCTGTTGGGCGACGCGCTCGTCACCGTCATCGACGACGTGCGCCCCAACCCCGACGTCGCCCAGCTGCGCGACCTGTACAACCGCTTCTGGCAGTCGGACGCACCCTGCGACGCCATCGTGGCGGTGGGCGGCGGCAGCGCCATCGACACGGCCAAGGCCCTGATGGTGGGCACGGCCAACGGGCAGTTCGACGAGCTCGTCGCGCTGCTGGCCACCGGCAAGCCCTTCGTGCCCGCCAGCGTCAAGCCGCTGATCGCCGTGCCGACCACCGCCGGCACCGGCAGCGAAGTAACGCCCTGGGCCACCATCTGGGACGCCGGCAACCAGAAGAAGTATTCGCTGCACCTGGATGCCACCTGGCCCGAGGCCGCCATCGTCGACCCCGAGCTCATGCGCACGGTGCCGGCGGGCACCACGGTGTCGACGGGGCTCGATGCGCTGTCCCATGCGCTGGAAGCCATCTGGAACGTCAACGCCAACCCGGTCTCCGACACCTTCGCCGTGTCGGCCGTGCGCGACATCTTCGACTGCCTGCCGGCGCTGCTGAAAGACCTGGACAACCTCGACCTGCGCGAGCGCATGGCACTGGCCGCGCTGAAGGCCGGCATGGCGTTTTCCAACACCAAGACGGCGCTGGCGCATTCCATCTCGTACGAGATGACGCTGCGCCACGGCCTGGCCCACGGCATCGCGTGCTCGTTCACGCTGCCCCTCGTGCTGGAGAAAGCCTGGGCCCGCTCGCCCGACCGCGACCAGACGCTGCAGCTGATCTTCGGCCCCGACCTGGCGACCGCCACACAGCGCCTGCGGGCATTCCTGCAGGGGCTTGGCGTGAAGACCGAGTTTGCCGACTATGGCGTTGCGGACAGCGAAGCGGCGGCCATGATCGCGCGTGCCATGGACGGCGCGCGCGGCAAGAACTTCATCGGCGCGGCGGCGTTGGCCTGACAGGCAGGGACTGCGCAGCGAGACAAGAGAGTCAGTAAGGCAAGACAGACAGCGATGCCGGCCATTTCGAGCCGGCCCCACGGGCCCCACGCCCGTCAAGACAAGGAGACATACCATGCAAGCGGCCAATCCCATCCTGCAGGCGGGCACCTACGTGCCTCCCCTCGACAATTCGTTCCGCAAGGCGCAGTGGCGGATGCTGCTGGCAGCCATGTTCTGCTACTTCTTCTTCTACACGGGGCGGCAGACCTTCGGCTTCGCCATCCCGGGCATCCAGAAGGAGTTCGGCCTCTCCAAAGAAGTGCTCGGCTGGGCCTCGACCTCGCTGCTGTGGTGCTATGCCGTCGGGCAGGCCATCAACGGCAACCTGGGCGACAAGTTCGGCGGACGCCGCGTGATGACGGCCGGCGCCATCCTCTCGTGCGCTGCCAACTGGGTCGTGAGCTTCGCGATCGGCTTCAAGAGCCTGGCGATTCCGTGGGGCATCAACGGCTACTTCCAGGCCCTGGGCTGGGCGCCGGGCAGCCGGCTGCTGTCGAACTGGTGGGGCGCGGGCGAGCGCGGCAAGGTCTACGGCTTCTATGTGTTCGCCGCCGGCTGCGCCTCGGTGCTGTCGTTCGTCACGTCGATCATCGTCGTCAACGTGCTGCACCTCGATTGGCGCTGGATCTTCCGGCTCCCCGTGCTGCTGATGCTGGTGGGCGGCATCGCCTTCTACCTGATCGCCCGTGAACGGCCGGAAGACATGGGCTTCAAGTCGCCCGACACCGGCGTGGCCAACGACAACCCGCAGGACGCCCAGGCCGGTGTGGCCGACGGCGAACCGCAAGAGAGCTCGTGGTCGCGCTACAAGGCCGTGCTCAGCAACCCCAAGCTGATGATCGCCGCGCTGGCCATCGGCTTCCAGAACGCCGCACGCTACGGCCTCATCGTCTGGGTGCCGGTGCACTTCCTGGGCAAGGACTGGGCCAAGGCCGCCGACGGCATGATCGACCCGGCCTGGATCTCGGTGGCGCTGCCCGTGGGCATGGCCTTCGGTGCGCTCACCAACGGCTGGATCTCCGACAAGGTGTTCGGCTCCAAGCGCTACAAGGCCATCGTGCTGTACATGCTGCTGGGCTGCGTCGCCTCGATGGGCATGTACCTGCTGCCCACCAGCATCCTCGGCCTGGGGCTGCTGTTCCTGGCGGGCTTCTTCGTCTACGGCCCGGCCTCGTCGTTCTGGGCCCTGTGCCCCGACCTCGTGGGCGCCAAGCGCGCCGGCACCGCCACCGGTGTCATGAACTTCTTCTCGTACCTGCTGGCCGGCCTCGGTGAACCGCTGATCGGCCGGATGCTGGACCACTCGGGCAACACCTCGATGGTGTTCCCCATCGTCGCGGCCAGCTGCCTCATCAGCGCCTGCATCGCGGTGTTCATCCGCCGCTGAGGCCGCTGCAGCAACCCCCATTCAATTTGCCAAGGAGCACCCCTTCATGAAATCCGATTCCCTCGAAGTGAACGGCCGCAGCTACCGCTGGATGGTCCGCCCGGTCGTCGTCGTCTGCGTCGACGGCTGCGAGCCGGCCTACCTCGACGCGGCCATTGCCGCCGGCGTCGCGCCCTACCTCGACACCATGCGCAAGGGCGGCGCCGACCTGCTGGCCGACTGCGTCGTGCCCTCGTTCACCAACCCCAACAACCTGTCGATCGTGACCGGCGCTCCGCCCGCAGTGCACGGCATCTGCGGCAACTACTTCTTCGACCGCGAGCTGGGTCAGGAAGTGATGATGAACGACCCCAAGTACCTGCGCGCCGGCACCGTGCTGGCCGCGTTTGCCGATGCGGGCGCCAAGCTCGCCGTGGTCACCGCCAAGGACAAGCTGCGCAAGCTGCTGGGTCACCAGATGAAGGGCATCTGCTTCTCGTCGGAAAAGTCGGACCAGGTGACGATGGAAGAGAACGGCATCGACAACGTGCTCGACATGGTCGGCATGCCCGTGCCTTCGGTGTACAGCGCCGAGCTCTCGGAGTTCGTGTTCGCCGCCGGCGTGAAGCTGATGGAATCGCAGCGCCCCGACCTGATGTACCTGTCGACCACCGACTACGTGCAACACAAGGCCGCGCCGGGCAGCCCCGCCGCCAACGCCTTCTACGCCATGATGGACGGCTACCTCGCGCAGCTCGATGCACTGGGCGCCACCATCGTGCTCACGGCCGACCACGGCATGAACGACAAGCACGGCGCCGACGGTTCGCCGAACGTGATCTACCTGCAGGACGTGCTCGACGACTGGTATGGCCCGGGCCGCGCGCGCGTGATCCTGCCGATCACCGACCCGTACGTGGTGCACCACGGCGCGCTGGGTTCCTTCGCCACCGTCTACGTGCCCGATGAGAACCAGGTGCCCGGCTGGATCGACCGCATCCAGCGCATCCCCGGCATGCAGTTCGTGCTCTCGCGCAAGGAAGCCGCGCAGCGCTTCGAGCTGCCACCCGATCGCATCGGCGACATCGTGGTGGTGAGCGAGCAGAGCACCGTCATCGGCACGGCCGCCAGCCGCCACGACCTCTCGGCCCTCGAAGTGCCGCTGCGCTCGCACGGTGGTGTGTCCGAGCAGAAGGTGCCGCTGATCTGCAACCGCCCGGTCGCCGGCATCGCGAGCACGCGCCGGCTGCGCAACTTCGATGCACTCGACCTCGCACTGAACCACGCCCAAGGCCCGCTGGTGGCCGCCGCCTGAACCTATTTGACGGAGCATTCCATGAGCAAGTCTGACCATTCCGCCCTGAAGCCCGGCACCGTGTACCGCGAAGCCTTGCGCATCGCCGGCGAGAAAGTCCACCGCGACCGCACCATCGACGTCACCTACCCGTACACCGGTGAAGTGATCGCCACCGTGCCCAAGGCCACGCTGGACGACGTGCGCAATGCCCTGCGCATCGCCCGCGACTACAAGCCCACGCTCACGCGCTACGAGCGCTACAAGATCCTCATGCGCGCCGGCGAGATCATCGCCTCGCGCCTGGACGAGATCTCGCGCACCATCACGCTCGAATCGGGCCTGTGCCGCAAGGACTCGCTCTACGAAGTGGGCCGCGCCTCCGACGTGCTGCTGTTCGCCGCCAACCAGGCGCTGGTGGACGACGGTCAGGTGTTCTCTTGCGACCTCACGCACCATGGCAAGAGCCGCAAGGTCTACACGCTGCGCGAGCCCTTGCAGGGCGCCATCACCGCCATCACCCCGTTCAACCATCCGCTGAACCAGGTGATCCACAAGGTGGCGCCCTCCATTGCCACCAACAACCGGATGGTGCTCAAGCCCAGCGAGAAGACGCCGCTGACGGCCTTCATCCTGGCCGACATCCTGTACGAGGCGGGCCTGCCGCCACAGATGCTGTCGGTCATCACCGGTGACCCGGCCGAGATTGCCGATGAACTGCTGACCAACGCCGACGTGGACATGGTCACCTTCACCGGTGGCGTGTCCATCGGCAAGTACATCGCGGGCAAGGCGGTCTACAAGCGCCAGATCCTGGAGCTGGGCGGCAACGATCCGATCATCGTGATGGAAGACGCGGACATTGAGGAAGCTGCCACGCTGGCGGCCAACGGTTCGTACAAGAACTCGGGCCAGCGCTGCACAGCAGTCAAACGCATGCTGGTGCACGAGTCGGTCGCCGACCAGTTCGTCGAGTTGCTGGTAGCCAAGACAAAAGCGCTGAAGTACGGCGACCCGATGGACCCGGCCACCGACATGGGCACGGTGATCGATGAAGCGGCTGCCAAGCAGTTCGAGGCGGTGGTCAACGAGGCGATCAAGTCCGGTGCGAAGCTGCTGTACGGCAACGAACGCCGCGGCGCGCTGTACTCGCCGACGGTGCTCGACCATGTGGACCCGCAGATGACCGTTGCAAAGCACGAGACCTTCGGGCCGGTCTCGCCGGTGATCCGCTTCAAGAACATCGAAGAGGCGATCCGCATCTCCAACGGCACGGCCTATGGCCTGTCGTCGGCGATCTGCACCAACCGGCTGGACTACATCACGCGCTTCATCCGCGAGCTGAACGTGGGCAGCGTGAACGTGCGCGAAGTGCCGGGCTACCGCCTGGAGCTCACGCCCTTCGGCGGCATCAAGGACTCGGGCCTGGGCTACAAGGAAGGCGTGCTCGAAGCGATGAAGAGCTTCACCAACACCAAGACCTACTCGCTGCCATGGTGACCGGCGCGGCGCACGAGGCGCATGGCGCGTCGCGCGCCGTGCGTGAGACCCCACCGCCGATGGCGCTGGCCGTGGCGGCCAAATGGCTGTCGCGCTACAGCTGCGCGCCGATGCCTTCGTCCAAGGTGACCGATGCGGAAAGCGCGACCGCAGGCGATGGGGACCGCAACGCCGCGCGCTGGATCGCCTGAACGGCCAGCACGCGTGCCTGCGCGTCGGCCGCGAGGATGTCGTCCAGGTTCTCGTGCGCAGACGAGGGCGCGTGCTGCAGGCAGTCTTCCACCACGCAAGCGATGTCGGTGTAGCGCAGACGTCCGTTCAGGAACGCATCGACCGCCGCTTCGTTCGCCGCATTGAGCGTCACGCTGGCCGCGCAACCATTGCGCAGCACCTCCAACGCCAGGCGCAGGCAGGGAAAGCGTTTCAGCTCGGGCGCTGCGAAGCTCAGATGGGCGAGCTGCAGGAAGTCCAACGGCGCCACGCCGGAGTCGATGCGTTCGGGCCAGGCCATCGCATGCGCGATCGGCGTGCGCATGTCGGGTCGGCCCAGCTGTGCCAGCACCGACTGGTCGGCATAGGCCACCATCGAATGGATCACGCTCTGCGGGTGGATCACGACTTCGATGCGCTCGGGCGGCATCGCGAACAGCCAGCGCGCCTCGATGGTTTCCAGCCCCTTGTTCATCATCGTCGCGGAATCGACCGAGATCTTGCGGCCCATGCGCCAGGTGGGATGCGCGCAGGCCTCGTCGGGCGTCACGCGGTCCAGCGCTTCGAGCGGACGATGCAGGAACGGCCCGCCCGACGCGGTGAGCACCAACCGCTCGACGCCCGCGCCGCCGGCCGGTGCGCCCGCCAGGCATTGGAAGATCGCGTTGTGCTCGCTGTCCAGCGGCAACAACGTGGCGCCGTGCGCGGCGACCGTGCGCATGAACAGCGCGCCGGACATCACAAGGGCCTCCTTGTTCGCGAGCAGGATCTTCTTGCCCGCGCGCGCCGCCGCCAGCGACGACAACAAACCCGCCGCGCCGACGATGGCCGCGACCACCGTGTCGCAGCCCGCCGACTGCGCCACCTCGCACAGCGCCTGCGGGCCGTGCATGACCTCCGTGCGCAGGCCGGCCGCGCGCAGCCGGGCCTGCAGCTGCGCGGCGTCTTGCGCGTCGCCGACCACCGCGACGTCGGGGCGAAACGCGACGCAGCGCGTGAACAGCTTGTCGAGGTTGCGGTGCGCCGTCAGCGCGTGCACGCTGAAGCGATCGGGGTGGCGCGCGACGAGGTCGAGCGTGCTGTCGCCGATCGACCCGGTGGTGCCGAGCAGGGTGAGGCGTTGCGTGGGCATGGCGATGCTTTCAGACGGCAGCAATCGGCACGACGCGCTCGTGCGACGGCGCCGGCTTCATCCACGCGCGCAGCCGCTGGCCCGCCTCGGCGTCGGCACCGTAGCGCGCGGCCACGTAGGTCTCGACCAGCCGCGTGAAGTCGTCGGCGATGTGCTCGCCCTTGAGCGTGAGCGCGCGTTCGCCGTCGATGTAGACCGGTGCCACCGGCTGCTCGCCCGAGCCCGGCAGCGAGATGCCCAGGTGCGCGAGCCGGCTCTCGCCGGGGCCGTTGACCACGCAGCCCATCACTGCCACGTGCATGTCTTCCACGCCCGGAAAGCGCACGCGCCAGGCCGGCGCTTGCGCGTGCAGCCAGCCTTCGATCTGGCTGGCCAGCGACTGGAAGAAAGTGCTCGTGGTGCGCCCGCAGCCGGGGCAGGCCGTCACGCTGGGCGTGAAGGCGCGCAGCCCCATCGACTGCAAGATTTGTTGTGCCACCAGCACCTCGCGCGTGCGGTCGCCGTTCGGCTCGGGCGTGAGCGACACGCGGATCGTGTCGCCGATGCCCTGCTGCAGCAGCACGCCCATCGCGGTGGCCGAGGCCACGATGCCCTTGGAGCCCATGCCCGCTTCGGTCAGGCCCAGGTGCAGCGGATAGTCGCAGCGCGCGGCGAGCTCGCGGTACACGGCGATGAGGTCCTGCCCCTGGCTCACCTTGGCCGACAGCACGATGCGGTCGGGCGGCAGGCCGACGTCTTCGGCGCGCGCCGCGTTCTCCAGCGCCGAGACGATGAGCGCCTGGCGCATCACCTCGTCGGCGGGCTGCGGCTGCGCGGCCTGTGCGTTCGCATCCATCATGTGGGCCAGCAGCGCGGGATCGAGGCTGCCCCAGTTCACGCCGATGCGCACCGGCTTGTCGTGGCGGCAGGCGATCTCGATGAGCTGGCAGAACTGTGCGTCGCGCTTTTCGCCCCTGCCGACGTTGCCCGGATTGATTCGGTACTTGGCCAGCGCCTGCGCGCAGTCGGGGTACTGCGCGAGCAGGCGGTGGCCGTTGAAATGGAAGTCGCCCACCAGCGGCACGTGCACCTGCTGGCGCGCGAGCGCATCGCGGATCGGCGCGACCTGCGCGGCGGCCTCTTCGTTGTTGACCGTGAGGCGCACCAGCTCGGCGCCCGCGCGCGCCAGCGCGGCGACCTGCGCCACGGTGGCGGCCGCGTCGGCGGTGTCGGTGTTGGTCATGGCCTGCACGGCCACGGGCGCATCGCCGCCGATGCGCACGGTGCCCACGTGCACCTGCCGCGAGAGGCGGCGTGCGACGGGTGGCTTCATGGCGCGACCGCTTCAGGCGCGAGTTCGGCCGGCAGCCGGAACACGACGTGCTCCTCGCGCCCGGGCAGTGTCATCAGCTCCACGTCGGCCAGGCGGCGCAGCGCGGCGACCACGTCCTGCACCATGGTCTCGGGCGCCGAGGCGCCGGCCGTGACGCCCACCGCGGCGGCGTCGCGCACCCAGTCGGGCTTGAGTTCGCTGCCTTGTGCAATGAGGTAGCTGCGCACGCCGGCCTGCGCCGCGATCTCGCGCAGGCGCTGCGAGTTGGAGCTGTTCTGTGCGCCGACCACCAGCACCACGTCGACCTGCTGGCTCAGTTCGCGCACGGCCGTCTGCCGGTTCTGCGTGGCGTAGCAGATGTCGCGCGTGTCGGGCCCGATGATCTGCGGAAAGCGCCGCTGCAGCGCATCGATGATGCCGCGCGTGTCGTCGACCGACAGCGTGGTCTGCGTGATGTAGGCCAGCGGCGTGTCGGCATCGAGCGGCAGCGCGTCCACGTCGGCCTCGGTCTGCACCAGCCTGACCGGCGCGGGAATCTGCCCGAGCGTGCCCGTCACTTCGGGGTGACCGGCGTGGCCGATGAGGATCAGCGCGTAGCCCTTGGCGGCATAGCGGCGCCCCTGCTCGTGCACCTTGGTGACGAGCGGGCAGGTGGCGTCGATCGCACGCAGGCCGCGTTCGCGCGCCTCGACCTCCACCGCGTGGCTCACGCCGTGCGCGCTGAAGATCGCGACCGCGTCGGCGGGCACCTCGGCCAGCTCTTCGACGAACACCGCGCCCTGGGCTTTGAGGTCGTCGACCACGTGCTTGTTGTGGACGATTTCGTGGCGCACGTAGACGGGCGTGCCGTGGCGCCGCAGCGCGTGCTCCACCGTGTCGATGGCCCGCACGACGCCGGCGCAGAAACCACGGGGCTGGGCAAGGATGACGCGCATGGTGGAGTCCCTCGAAAGGTTGGATGGGTCGTTCAATTCACGCGGTGGACCACGAGATCGGCCAGCTGCCCGAGCCGCTCGGCGCGTTTGCCGAAGGGCGCCAGCGCCGCATGGGCGCGCGCGTTCAGCGTGCGGGCCAGCGCGCGCGACGCTTCGAGGCCGAGCATCGACACGCAGGTCGGCTTGTCGTCGTACGCGTCCTTGCCCGCGGTCTTGCCGAGCGTGGCCGTATCGGCGGTCGCATCGAGGATGTCGTCGACGACCTGGAAGGCCAGGCCGATGGCGCTGCTGTAGTCGTCGAGCGCGCGGTACACGCCGGCGTTCGCCGGCGAATCGGCTGCACCGCACAGCGCGCCCATGCGCACCGCCGCGCGGATCAGCGCACCGGTCTTCATGCGATGCATCTGCTCGAGCGCGGGCTGGCTCAATGACCGGCCCGCGCTTTGCAGGTCGATGGCCTGGCCGCCCACGAGCTGTCGCGAGCCGGCCGCCTCCGCCAGCTCGCGCACCAGCGCGATGCGGCGCTCGGCCGGCAGCGGCAGTTCGCTCAGCGTGAAGAAGGCCTGCGCCTGCAACGCGTCGCCCACGAGGATGGCGGTGGCCTCGTCGTAGGCCACATGCACGGTCGGCTTGCCGCGGCGCAGGTCGTCGTCGTCCATCGCGGGCAGGTCGTCGTGCACGAGCGAGTAGACGTGGATCATTTCGATCGCGGCGCCCGCGGCATCGAGCGCGTCTTGCGGCGCCTCTGCGAGGGCGCCCGCGGCCTGGCACAGCAGCGGTCGGATGCGCTTGCCGCCACCGAGCGCGGCGTAGCGCAGCGCCTCGTGCAGGCGCGCGGGCAAGGTGGTGGGCGGCGGCAGCTGCGCGGCGAGGGCAGCTTCGGTGCGCCGGATCGAGCCGAGCATCCATCCTTCGAAGGTCTCGGCCGGTTCGATGGCCTGGGCCGGTGCCCGCAGTGCTTCATGACTCATGGCGGTGTTCCTGAAGGCCCGCAGGGTCGAGGCCGTCCACGAGCCCGCCGGGGTAGAACCGGGAGGCCCAGCGTCGGTGGGAGATCACGGTCTTGTCGCTCGCGGTGAGTTTCGGATGCGGGACGAAATGCTTGGCGTTCCAGATCGCGTAGTCGGGCTTGACGAACCAGGTCAACCAGAAATTGGCAGGCGACGCGAGCAGGCGATAGACCAGGTTCCGCAGCATCGGTGGCCAGCGGTTGACCCGCGCGATGCTCAACTGGTTCGCCACATCCATGCGCCACTTCAAGGGGGCGGTCTGGACGAAATACGCGATGGAATTCAGCCGGACGCCGAGGTCCGGCATGTCGAAGAGGCCTGCGGCACAGCCGACGCCGTAGTTCAGGAAGGTGCCGCAGAAGCGCTTGCCCTTCCAGCGGGCTGACAGGGAGACTTCGAACAGGTTGCCGTCGATCCGGTACGACATGTGCGTGTCCGTGAGGCCGTGGACCCAGCTGAAATGCGCGACGTCCGCGCTGTTTTCAACGGCATCGTGCGCCTGGCCGTCCATCTCCTGACGGATGTAGAGCGTCGGAGAACCGATGCCGAAGTCGTGGACCGGCACCTCCCAGGTCGGTGGCAAGCCGGCATGGTTCACCCACACCAGGATGGCGCCGTTGACCTCCCTCGCATGGCGCGCCGTGAGGGCAGCGCGGGGCGGCCTGTCGCCTGCACCGGTGCGCACGCAGCCGCCGTCCGGGCCATACGCCAGGCCGTGCAGCGGACACACCAGGTGCTCGCCGTCGACCTTGCCGCCGTGGCCCAGGTGCGCGCCGAGGTGCGGGCAATGGGGCTCGACGACGCGCACGAGCCCCGCGAGCGTGCGGTACAGCACGAGCTCCTGGCCCATGAAGGGAATCGTGCGAATCTGGCCCGGCTTGAGTTCGTCGGCGAAGCAGCCCAGGAACCACCCTTCGGCATAGGGCAGCACCCGGCGTTCCTCGCCCACGGTGCTGCGGAACTGTTGCGGGCCCGTGCGTGCCTGCGCGGCGCATTGCACGGGGATGTCCGGCGCGCTGCCGCCGCCGGCCTGAAACAGGGTGTCGATCGTGAAAGGCGTCAGTGGCTTGTTCATCGGGTGCCTCTTGCAACGCGGCGCGCGGCGCCGCTGCCGCTTCATTGCAGGGTGGGGGTCGGGTAGAACTGCGCCATCCAGCGCCGGCAGGCCGCAACGGGGGCTTCGGCGCCCATCAGCTTGGCGCGTTCGTCATAGCGTCGGTGCCGCCAGATCGCGTAGTCCTGCGCGACCACGCCAGCCCACAGGCGGTGCATGACGCCGATGCACATCTCTTGCAGCAGCTTGCGCAGGGGCCCGGGCAGTGCGTCAAAACCTGAGACATGCAGGGAGTCGGTCCATCGGAAGGTCCAGGTCAATGGCCCGGTCGGCGTGGCAAAGGCCCGGTGGATCACCGTCAGGCCGAACTTCGGCATGTGACTCCTGCCCACCATGAAGCCCAGGCCGTAGGCCGTGGAGTCGACGGTGATCGGTGTGCCATACCAGCGGCCTGTCATGCGCAGCACGAGCTGGTTGTCGCGGATCTCGTGGGTCATGGCCGCGTTGGCGACGCCGTGCAGGTGATCGAAGTGCACGAAATCCGAGAGGTTCTCCACCAGGTCGTGGGCATATCCGCCCTGGTCATGGGCGTTGCCCCTCGGCCTGGAAAAGCCCGTCATGTCGATCTCGGGCAGTTCGCTTTCTGGTGCCTGCCCGGCGTGGTGGCGCCACACGACGATCGCACCATTGCGCTCCTGCAGTGGCCATTTTTCCAGCGAGGCGCGCGGTGGCGGCCTGTCGCGGGGCGCGTGCGTGCACGCACCATCGGGGCCGTAGGAGAGCCCATGGAAGGGGCAGACAAGGTTCTCTCCGTCGACCTTGCCGCCATGGCCCAGGTGGGCGCCGAGGTGCGGACAGTAAGGGGTGATCGCGTGGGCGACGCCGGAGCGGGTCCGGTACAGCACCAGGTCGCTGCCCATGAAGGGGGCGATGCGCACGTCTCCCGGCTTGAGCTCGTGGCTGAAGCAAAGCGCGAACCAGCCGTTCGGGTACGGCAGCGCGCGCGGGCCGGGGATGATCGATGACGGCGGTGCGTCCGCCGCCATGTCTGGCTCGGCGCGGCGGATCGGGATCACGGCGGCCTGTCGCACGGTGGGGGGAGTCATGGCAATGCCTCTCGCAGATGAAGAAAGTCAGTTCCGGCGCGCAATGAAGCTGAAGGACGAGGACTTGTCCTTGCGCAGCGCGTCCGAGAAGCTGACCGAGATGTCGCGCAGCTGCTCGAAGTTCGCCTTTCTCGGCGCGGGGCAGCAGGCCTCGATGTTCTGCCTGACCAGGTCGTACCAACGGATCACCTCGTCGTTGCTGGGCAGGACGCGCTGGTCGATCACACTGAAGCCGTGCGCCTCCAGCACCTTCTGCAGGCTCTCCGGGGTCTTGCGATGGCCCGAGGCGGCGCGGTCCACCTTGTCGGGAATGAACGACTTGTAGGTGGCCAAGTCGACCTTGTAGAGGCTTTCGGAAATGATCACCGTGCCGTTGCGACGCATGCGCCGCGCCAGCGCTTCCATCGCTGCCTGCAGCACTTCTGGGGGAAAGTGGATGAGGCTGCCCCGCAGGATGGCGAGGTCATAGGGGATGTCGGGGTCGGGGAGCTGGCCGATGTCCTTGGCGTTGCACAGGTACAGATGGGTTCGGTCGCCCAGCCCTTCCCCCGCGATCAACTGGCGCGCGCATTCCGTCTGCTGCGGGCTGATGTTGATGCCGTCGACGCGGCAGCCGGGGTAGCGGTTGGCGACGAATTTCAGCACCGGTCCCCAGCCGCAGCCGATGTCCAGTGCCCGGTGCACGCTGGCCGCCGACAGGTCGGCGCCCGCCTGCTCGGCCAGCTCGAACTGGTGTTCCATGTGCCGGCGCCCGGAGGCGTCCAGCGGCAGCGCGTGCGGGTCCATCTTCTCGTCGAACACGCCGTACTGGTACCAGAGTTCCTGGCCGATCACCTGGCGCCACTCTTCGGGCGTGTCGGCGTAGACGTTCTCGACCATGCGCTGGTAGGGGTCGGGCATCGATCCCTCGATGACGTCGATGGAACCGGTGTGCTCGTGCAGTTGTGTCATTGCGGATCTCCAGGTGGGGGCTGAAAAATTCGGGATGGTGGGAATGGCTCAGGCGGGAACGCCTGTCCTCGCGGGGGCGTGCGGTGCCGCGGTGTCTTGCGTTGTCGCGCCGGCCGGGTCATGCATCCACCACCAGGCGATCGAGGCGATGGACGAGGCCTGCAACGGCGCTTCGGCCGGTGCGGTCGGGGCCGCTTCCGGCCCGCCCGCCTGGGGGTAGCGCTCGGACGCATGGCACCAGTCGAATGCGGCGCGCAGGTAGTGTCCCAGGCTGTCGATGTACCGGCGCAGCGCCGGGGAGCCGTCGGAAACGAGGGCCTCCCGCGAGCGCAGGAAGAGCTGCATCACCTGCCGGTACATCGCGGCCGCCAGGGCACCCGCCCGGTCAGGCCCGCATCGATGTTCATGCTGGATCACGCTGATCAGGTTGTGGCCGCCCTCTTCGCGCGCGATCTCCTTCTCGTAGGACGCAATGTCTGCCGCCCAGGTCGCCAGCGAGGCCGCCATCTCGGTGAGTGCCCGGACCCGGCGTGCTTCGAGCACGTCGACCGGCACGGAATAGCCTTCGGCGATGGTGGCCAGCACCGGAAAGACCAGGCCGCCGCCGCTGTACAGGCGCAGGGTCGCGTATTCGTCCAGGGACGGCATGCGCTGCGCAGCGACGTTCCCCGCCTTCCAGACCTCGGCCAGGAACCAGCCGCGCATCGCCGCCAGCCATTGCGACATCTGCGCGGCGGTGGCGTGCGTGTCCAGCCGTTGCCGGATGTCGTGCAGCGCTGCGGCATAGCGGTCCTGTGTGTTCAGGGCCAGCTCGGGGATTTCGATGGTGCGCTGGATCAGCGACAACACCCAGGCCAGGTCGCCGGGCCGTCGGCTGAGCGGCCCTTCGTCGCAGTACTCGTCGTCGAAGGAGACGTTCCAGACGAAGAAGTCCGACAGGATCTGCAGCGTCTGCGGCGACGCGTGCGGCACGATGCGCGCCACCAGCATGCCGCAACCGGTCTGGGCCAGGCGGTCGCGCTCGGTCTCGCTGCTGCACAGGGCGAAGCGCCGCATCCAGGCCACCGAATGCGCGTCGGCACGATCGCCATCGGGATGCGTGGCCGCAGGAATGGGGCAGTCGGTGTCTGGGAGTTTCATGGCATGCCCTACTGGACAACCACCGGCGCACCGGCGCCTTCCAGCTTGCCGCGGGGCGAGAAGGCCACGTTCACATGCATCTCGCGCCGGCCATCCCACACGTGGCCCAGCCCGTGATAGCGAGGGGTTTCCAGGTGCCATTGCGCATTGCCGGCCACGATGCTGTGGTAGCTGTCGAGGTAGGTGTGCATGCGTGCGCCCAAGGGGTGCTCTGCGTAGCGTTCGTGCAGCCGATGAATCACGTCGACCAGTTCCTGGTTGATCTTCGCGATCCGTTCGCTGACGGCGTCGATGCTCTGCTGCACGCTGTAGCCGCGCGTATGGCACAGAATGTTGATCGAGTTGACCGCATCTCCCTGGTAGTACTCGACGCCGTACGAGTACAGGTCGTTCACCAGCGCGCAGTGCAGGTCGACCAGATGCCCCGCCCGCCGGCCGTCTGGGTCCTGCACTACGTCGATGGCGTCGATGTCCTGCACGTATTCGATGGCTGCCACATAGGCATACATGCCGGCGGACTTCTGCCGTTCGTGGAGGTAGCTGTCGATGTCGTAGTCCCGCCAGTTCTTGCGAACCTGGTTCTCGACCGTGAGGTTGTGCAGCCAGCGGGTCCAGCATCCACGAAGCCGCTCGTAGACCCCTTCAGTGGGCGCGTGCTTGCGGAATGTCTTCCAGACCTGGTCCAGGACACGCGCGCCGTGCGCGTTGGGGTCTCCCGCGACGATGCGGTCGCACAGCGCTGGGTCGATCACCGACAGGTCGTCGCATTCGAAGACCATGGTCATCATGCCGGCATGGTGCGCGACGCGGTCTGCAAGACCGTCCGGGAGCACTGAGGAGTCGTACAGGGAGTCCATGCGCGCGATGGCACCATGCAGGCGGCCCTCGACGGGCGGTCCAAAGTTTTCGTAGATCCACTCTGAATGCTTCCAGCGGATGATCGGATAGTGCGTATTGATGCGTGGCTCCACGGCGCATTGCATGCGCGGAATCACGAAACGCGGGGGGCTCTCTGCATGAAGCCCGGTCAGCGTTTCGCCGATCGAATTTCCGTTGATGGCATTCATAGACTCTCTCTCCTGGAAAGGGGGGAAAACAGGCTCGCGATCGTTTTCTTGCGCCGCTGTCGGCCTAGGCCCGTCGTGCGATCACGCTGTAGGTCGAAAACTTGTCCTTGATCAGCGCGACCGACAGGCTGACCGCCATGACGCGCAACTCCTCAAGCGGAGGCGGGATGTTGTCCGGCGTGAAGTTCCGTTCGATGTTTTCCTTCACGTCGGTGAACCAGCGCGCCACGTCGATGTTGCGGGGGAGCACGCGCATGTCTTCCACCACGAAGCCGCTCTCTTCGAGCACGCGGCGGAAGTACGCCGGTGTCTTGCGGTGCTTGCACGCGAGGCGGTCGACCTCGTCCTCGATGTCCGAGCGGTAGTTGTCCAACGGAATGTTGTAGAGGTTGTCGGAGATGACGACCTTGGCCCCCGGGCGCATGCGTGCGGCCACCTGCTTCATCGAGCGTTCGTACAGGTCGTTCGGGAAGTGCGAGATGACGCCCCGGATCGTCACGAGGTCGTAGGGCGCGTCGGGATTCGGCAGCAGGGCGACGTCCTGCGCGTCGCACAGGTACAGGTTCACGCGGTCGTCCAGGTGCTGCTGGGCGTGGTAGCGCGCGCAGTGCGCCAGCTGCGTCTCGCTGATGTTGATGCCGTCGAGTTGTCGGCACTGCGGAAAGTGCTCGGCGAGGTAGCGCAGGCCGAAACCCCACCCGCAGCCCACGTCGAGGATGCGACGGATCGGGAAGGGCGTGGGTTGGTCCAGGCCCGCGATTTCCATCTGCTGGTCGAAGTACCGCAGGCCCGACTCGTTGAGCGAAATCGGCGGCACCGAGCGCGGATCGTCGTAGACGCCGAACTGGAACATCAGGTCCTCGCCGATGGCCTTGCGCCAGTCTTCGGGGTCGTCCTGGTAGGTGTACTCGACCTTGGCGTGGTACGGGTTGGCCTCGGCACCCCGGATCACTTGAAGCGAAGGCGGGGCGGGCGCATCGATGCGGCGTGCGGTGGCTGTGCTCATCGGGTTCTCCTGTGGCGATTTCAACGAAGGGAACGGTGGGTTTTCTTTCAGGAAACGAGGCTCATGCGAGCCGTGCGGAACGCGGGGGCGTTGGCATCGAAGAACGCCTGGATCGACTGCACCAGCCCGTCGGCGTCCAGGCCGTGGGCAGCAAGCAACTTGGCGCAGTCGCCGTGCTCGACGAACTGGTCGGGCAGGCCCAGTTGCAGTGAAGGAATCAACACGCCCTGCGCAGCGAGCGATTCGAGGCAGGCGGCACCGGCGCCGCCCATCACGCAGCCTTCTTCGACGGTGACGAGCACGTCGTGCGTCTCGGCGAGCGACAGCACCAGCGCGGCATCGAGCGGCTTGATGAAGCGCATGTTGGCGACCGTGGCGTCGAGCCGTTCGGCGGCGGCCAGACTGGGCGCGACCATGGTGCCGAAGGCGAGGATGGCGATGCGGGCGCCCATGGGCTGCGTCGACTCGCGCCGCACGTGGCCGCGCCCGATGGGCAGCGGCTGCATCTGCCGCACCGGCAGCGCGCCGGGCCCGCCGCCGCGCGGGTAGCGCACGGCGGCCGGGCCGTCGTGGCGCAGGGCGGTGTGCAGCATCTGGCGGCACTCGTTCTCGTCGGACGCGGCCATCACAACCAGGTTCGGAATGCAGCGCAGGTAGGCGACGTCGAAGGCGCCCATGTGCGTCGCGCCGTCGGCACCGACGATGCCGGCGCGGTCGACTGCGAACACGACCGGCAGGTTCTGCAAGGCCACGTCGTGGATCAGCTGGTCGTAGGCGCGCTGCAGGAAGGTCGAGTAGATGGCGACCACGGGCCGCATGCCTGCCGCCGCCAGCCCCGCGGCGAAGGTCACGGCGTGCTGTTCGGCGATGCCGACGTCGAAGTAGCGCTCGGGGAAGCGGCGTTCGAACTCCATCAGGGCCGAGCCCTCGCGCATGGCGGGCGTGATGGCGACCACGCGCGCATCGGCGTTGGCTTCGTCGCAGAGCCAGTCGCTGAAGACCTGGGCGTAGGTCGGCTTGGCGATGGTGGCGGTGGCCGGCGCGATCTTGATGCCGACGACGGGGTCGAACTTGCCGGGGCCGTGGTACAGGATCGGGTCCTGCTCGGCCGGGCGGTAGCCGTGGCCCTTCTGCGTGACGATGTGCAGCAGCTGCGGGCCCGGCTGCGTCTGCAGCCGCTGCAGGGCGGGGATCAGGGCGCCCAGGTCGTGGCCGTCGATGGGGCCGGTGTAGCGGAAGCCGAATTGCTCGAACAAGGTGGCGGGCGACAGGCCCAGGTCCGAGGGCTCGCAGGGGGCCAGCGACGGGCGAATGGCACGCAATCTTTGCCGGCTGGCTTCATTGGCGCAGGCATAGGCGCGCTCTGAAATCAATCCGCCCAGATAAAGGCGCAGCATGCCGACGGGCGGTGAAATCGACATGTCGTTGTCGTTCAGAATCACCAATAAACGGCCGCATGCCTGGGTATTGTTCATGGCCTCGAAGGCCATGCCGGCGCTCATTGCACCGTCGCCGATCACCGCAATGGCGTGATCGGTCGAATTGGAAATTTGTGCGGCCTGTGCAAATCCCAGGGCGGCAGAAATTGACGTGCTGGAATGCGCGGTGCCGAAATGGTCGTGCTCGGATTCGGCGCGTCGCGGAAATCCGGAAATACCGCCGAATTGGCGCAAGGTGGCCATGCCCTGGCGCCGGCCGGTCAGGATCTTGTGGGCATAACTCTGGTGGCCGACGTCCCACACGATGCGGTCGCGCGGGGTGTCGAACACGTAGTGCAGCGCGACCGTCAGCTCGACCGTGCCGAGGTTGGAGGCAAAGTGGCCGCCCGTGCGGGACACGCTGTCGATGATGAAGGCACGCAGTTCATCCGCAAGGCCCGGCAATTGCGCGATGCCGAGCTGGCGCAGCGAATGGGGCGAATCGATGGCTTCGAGCAAGGCATGCATTCCGGTTTCTCCGTGGAGTTGGAAACGCGCGGGCTGTGATGGCTGAATTCTTCGTGCGATGCGGTTTTAATTATTTTTAGACAAACCAATGCCCCGGAAATTGATCATTCAATTTCCTTGTCAAAGCCTCCGTGGGAAATATGAAAACGCGGCGACTCTTTTTTAATTCCAAGTCGGGAGAAATCAGGAGGTCAGCGTAGGGGATGGATTTGGTCGGCGCAAGCGAATGCGGTCGCAAATTTTCTGATACCCGGGGTTATTTACCTCCGAGGTTCTAATCAGTTTTTTGGATGGTGCGGCGGGCGCGCGACCGTCGCCGCGGCCGTTGGGAAACGGCTGCGGGGCGAGGTCAGGGAGTCAGGGGGGCGGTGGGTGCGCCGACGCCCGTGCGTGGCGGGCGGTCGGGCGGGGAGGCGTCAGACGCCGGCGGCGTGCGCCTGCTGGTCGGCGTGGTAGCTCGAGCGCACCATGGCGCCCACAGCGGCGTGGCTGAAGCCCATCTTGTAGGCCTCTTCCTCGAACATCTTGAAGGTGTCGGGGTGCACGTAGCGGCGCACCGGCAGGTGCGAGCCCGACGGCGACAGGTACTGGCCGATGGTCAGCATGTCGATGTCGTGGGCGCGCATGTCGCGCATCACCTGCAGGATCTCTTCGTCGGTTTCGCCCAGGCCGACCATGATGCCGCTCTTGGTCGGCACCTTCGGGTGCAGCGCCTTGAACTTCTTCAAGAGGTTCAGGCTGAACTGGTAGTCGCTGCCGGGGCGCGCTTCCTTGTAGAGGCGCGGCGCGGTTTCCAGGTTGTGGTTCATCACGTCCGGCGGCGCGGCCTTGAGGATCTCGAGGGCGCGGTCGTCGCGGCCGCGGAAGTCGGGCACGAGGATCTCGATCTGCGTCATCGGCGAGAGCTCGCGGATGTTCGTGATGCAGTCGACGAAATGCTGGCTGCCGCCGTCGCGCAGGTCGTCGCGGTCGACGCTGGTGATCACCACGTACTTCAGGCGCAGCTTGGCGATGGTCTTGGCCAGGTTGAGCGGCTCGTCCTTGTCCAGCGGGTCGGGGCGGCCGTGGCCCACGTCGCAGAACGGGCAGCGGCGCGTGCACTTGTCGCCCATGATCATGAAGGTGGCCGTGCCGTTGCCGAAGCATTCGCCGATGTTCGGGCACGAGGCTTCTTCGCAGACCGTGTGCAGGTTGCTTTCGCGCAGGATCTGCTTGATCTCGTAGAAGCGCGTGGTCGGGCTGCCGGCCTTGACGCGAATCCACTCGGGCTTCTTGAGCACTTCGCCGGTCTGCACCACCTTGACGGGGATGCGCGACAGCTTGGCCGCGGCCTTCTGCTTGGCCAGGGGGTTGTAGTTTTCGGCGCTCTGGGCGTCGCGGACGACTTCGGTGGTGCTCATTGGATTGCTACGGTGCCAGGAAGGTGATGAGCTTCTGGCCCAGCACGCTGGCAGCTTCTTCCCATGTGGTTTGGACGCCGATTGTAGAAAGGTCGACCGTTTTCAGCCCCGCATAGCCGCAAGGGTTGATGCGGGAGAAGGGTTCGAGGTCCATCGCGACATTGAGCGACACACCGTGGTAGGTGGCGTGGCGGCTCACCTTGATGCCCAGCGCGGCGATCTTGCCCAGGCCCCGGAACGGGTCGGCGCCGGGCATCGGGCCGGTGAGTGCGGCGTGCGAAAACGGGTCGTCCAGGCGCACGTAGATGCCCGGCGCGCCGGCCACGCGGTGGCCGGTCACGCCGAAATGGGCGAGCGTGCGCAGCACCGATTCCTCGATGCGGTAGACGTATTCCTTGACGTAGTAGCCGGCGCGCCGCAGGTCGATGAGCGGGTAGGCCACCACCTGGCCGGGGCCGTGGAACGTGACCTGCCCGCCGCGGTCGGTCTGCACGACGGGGATCGGGCCGGGGTTCAGGAGGTGGTCGGTCTTGCCCGCCAGCCCTTGGGTGAACACCGGGTCGTGCTCGCAAATCCATAGCGCGTCGGGGCTCTCGGGCGTGCGCTCCTGCGTGAAGCGCTGCATCGCCGCATAGGTGGCGAGGTAGTCGGCCCGGCCGAGCGACTGCGCTTCGATGGTCAAAGAACGACCTTGACCGATGGGTGCGACGACAGCGCGCGATAGAGGTCGTCGAGCTGTTCGCGGCTGGTGGCCGTGACGGTGATGGTCACGCCCAGGTAGTTGCCGGCCTTGCTGTCGCGCAGCTCGACGGTGGTGGCGTCGAAGTTGGGGTCGAAGCGCTCGGCGATCTGTGTGATGGCGTGCACCAGGCCGTCGGTCTTGGCGCCCATGACCTTGATCGGGAACTGCGAGGGGTACTCGATCAGCGACTCCTTGCGCGGGTCGGCGATCGGGGCCGTGTCGTCGGTGGCGTCGTTGGTGTCGGTCGGGGGCGTGGTGTTGTCGGTCATGCAAGGGCTCCTGGCTTCTCAGCGTTGCGTTGCTTGGCCTGCTGGTAGGCGGCATACAAGCTCTGGTAGATGGGGCCGGGACGGCCATTGCCAATGGTCTGGCCGTCGAGTGTGACAACGGGCAACACTTCCTTGGTGGCCGAGGACAGCAGCAGCTCGTCGGCGCCGAACACCTCGTCGCGTGACACGCGGCGCAGTGCAAAGGGAATGCCGCTGTCCTGGCACAGGCGCTCGAGCAGGCCGTAGCGGATGCCGGTCAGCACGAGGTTGTCCTTGGGTGGGCCGATGAGCGTGCCGTCTTTCACGATCCACACGTTGCTCGACGAGGCCTCGCTGAGCGAGTCGCCGCGGAACATCACAGTCTCGGTCGCGCCGGCCTCCACGCTGATCTGCCGTGCAAGCACCGCGCCCAGCAGGCTGGTGCTCTTGATGTGGGCCTTCTGCCAGCGGAAATCGTCGGCCGTGACGCAGGTCACGCCCTTGGCGCGCACCGCATCGGCCACGGGCGGCAGGGGGTTCACCATTGCGAACACGGTGGGGCGCAGGCCGCGCACCATGGCGTGGTCGCGCGGTGCCACGCCGCGCGAGACCTGGAAGTAGATCGCCTGCGGCGCATGGCCCAGCGGTGCAGCGAGCTGCATCGCAATGGCACGCCATTCGTCGCGAGAGTAGGGGTTGTCGATCTGCAGTTCAGCCAGCGAACGCTCGAGGCGCGCGATGTGCTCGTCGAAGCAGAAGGGCACGCCGAAGTACACAGGGATGACTTCGTAGATGCCGTCGCCGAAGATGAAGCCGCGGTCGAGGACGCTGATCTTCGCGTCGCGCAGCGGGGTGAATTCGCCGTTGAGAAAACACGGCGTGTCGGGCAGTGCCGAGGTGATGTCTTGCATCCGCAAATTATGGGCGGACGCCACACTCGGTGCAGAACTGTCACGTTATGGCGGGACCCCGCTAGGTTTTACTTATAATCAATGGCTTTGTAGAATTCTCCGGGGACAAACACGGGGTGCATTCGAATGACAACCAACACCCCTGTCCCTGAGGTTGACGCCGAAGAGTCCGATTTCAAGCCACTCACGGCCGAAGAGGCCCAGAAGTTGCGCGAGCAAAACCCCGAGCTGTCACCCTGGTGGGTGATCGCAGCCCAAGTGGCTGCAGGCGTGGTGGTGGCTTGCCTGGCGTGGATCTGGACGGCGCGATCCGAGGCTGCAATCTCGGCGTTTTACGGAGCCATGACAGTAGCGATCCCCGCGGCCTTGTTTGTCCGCGGTGTCCGGCGCAAGCCGGGCATGCCGTCGCAGGCTGTCATGTTGAGGTTTTTTGTGTGGGAGATGATCAAGATCGCGCTGACCGTTGCCTTGCTGGCTGCGGCGCCGTGGCTGATCGGGGGGCTCGTCTGGCTGGCCATGGTGGCTGGCGTGGTGGTCGCCATGAAGATGTACTGGGTGGCACTGTTGGTGCGGCCCAAATTTTTGAACCGGATTTGACTGTTTTGGAAGAGAGACGCTGAAAGATGGCCGCCGAAGGACACGCCCCGACCGCGAGTGAATACATCGTTCACCACCTCCAGCACTGGCAAGTCGACTGGAGCCTCAAGCCCGTCGTTCAATCCGCCATTGTTGACTTCAACGTCATCAACCTCGACTCGGTGCTCTACGCGCTGATCATCGGCGCATTGGGCTGCTTCGTGCTGTGGCTGGCTGCCCGCAAGGCAACGCCCGGCGTGCCCGGCCGTTTCCAGGCGGCGGTCGAAATCCTGGTCGAGATGGTCGACAACCAGGCCAAGGCCAACATTCACAACGCCGCGAGCCGCAAGTTCATTGCCCCGCTGGCGCTCACCGTGTTCGTCTGGATCTTCCTGCTGAACGCGATGGACATGCTGCCGGTCGACCTGCTGCCGGCCATCTGGACGCAGGTGTATTCGGCCATGGGCCACGATCCGCACCACGCCTACATGCGTGCCGTGCCGACCGCCGACCTCTCGACCACGCTCGGTCTTTCCACCTCCGTGCTGCTCCTGTGCCTGTTCTACAGCATCAAGGTCAAGGGCCTGGGCGGCTGGGGCCACGAGCTGATCACTGCGCCTTTCGGTGCCCACCCGCTGTTGTGGCCCATCAACCTGCTGATGCAGGTCATCGAGTACCTGGCCAAGACGGTCTCGCACGGCATGCGGTTGTTCGGCAACATGTATGCAGGCGAGCTCGTGTTCATGCTCATCGCCCTCATGGGCGGTGCCATGGCGGCCTCGTTCTCCGGTGTGTTGCTGCCCATCGGGCACATCATTGCCGGAACCGTCTGGGCGATCTTCCACATCCTGGTGATCACGCTACAGGCTTTCATCTTCATGATGCTGACCCTGATCTATCTGGGCCAGGCGCATGAGGCGCATTGAGTTTCCCTTTTTCTTTTCGTTTGCTTTAAATCTGTTCTAAGGAGTCATCATCATGGAAAACATTCTCGGTCTCGTCGCTCTCGCTTGTGGTCTGATCGTCGGTCTCGGCGCCATCGGTGCTTCCATCGGTATCGCGCTGATGGGTGGCAAGTTCCTGGAATCGTCGGCCCGTCAACCTGAGCTGATGAACGACCTGCAGACCAAGATGTTCATCTTGGCGGGTCTGATCGACGCGGCTTTCCTGATCGGCGTAGCCATCGCTCTGCTGTTCGCCTTCGCCAACCCGTTCGCCGCGACCCTGCTGGCCAACCTGCCCAAGTAAGCCGGTTCAACGCCACTCCAGAAAGGTGTTGCCGTGAGTATCAACGCGACCCTGTTCGTTCAGGCCATCGTCTTCTTGCTGCTGGTGCTGTTCACGATGAAATTCGTGTGGCCGCCCATCGCGAAGGCTTTGGATGAACGCGCACAAAAGATCGCTGCGGGCCTGGCGGCCGCCGAGAAGGCCAAGGCTGAACTCGCTTCCGCCAACCAGCGCGTCGAGCAGGAACTGGTTCAGTCTCGCAACGAGACCACCAGCCGCCTGGCCGATGCCGAGCGCCGCGCCCAGCAGATCATCGAAGAGGCCAAGGGCCGTGCAACTGTGGAGGCCAACAAGATCGTGGCCGACGCGCACGCCGAAGCCGAACAGCAGTCCGTGCGTGCCCGTGAAGCCCTGCGTGAGCAGGTTGCAGCACTGGCCGTCAAGGGTGCCGAGCAGATTCTCCGCAAGGAAGTCAATGCCGGTGTCCACGCCGACCTGCTCCAGCGCCTGAAGACCGAGCTCTGAGGACGATATGGCCGAACTTGCGACCATTGCCCGCCCCTACGCGGACGCGCTCTTCGAGGCTACTTCGAGCGACCTCGAAGGCACGGCCGGCTGGATCGGCCAGCTGGCCGCCCTCGCTGCCGATCCCCAGCTCCTGCAGTTCGCTGCCGATCCGAAGGTGTCGCAGGACCAGGTCTTCGACCTGATCTCCGGCCTCCTGCCGCAAGCCTTGCCGGACGCCGGCAAGAACTTCCTGCGCACGGTGATCGACAACGGCCGGCTCGCTGCATTGCCCGAAGTCGCGGCCCAGTACCGCGAGCTCAAGAACGCCAAGGGCGGCACGTCCGACGCGGTGATCTACAGCGCCTTCCCGATCGACGCGGCGAGCCTCGCCGAGGTCGCCGTCGCGCTGCAACGCCGTTTCGGTCGCACGCTGAACACGCGTGTGGAATCCGATCCCTCGCTGATCGGCGGCATCCGTGTGGTGGTGGGGGACGAAGTCCTCGACACCTCCGTCAAGGCGCGTCTCGAACAAATGAAAGCGGCGCTCACCGCCTGAGGCGGCGAGCCGCGGTTGGCCCTATTTATTGAAAGAAGGAAAGAGTCATGCAACTCAATCCCGCAGAAATTTCCGAACTGATCAAGAGCCGTATTGAAGGCCTTGGCGTCAGCGCAGACATCCGCAACCAGGGCACCGTGGTCTCGGTGACCGACGGCATCGTGCGCGTGCACGGCCTGTCGGATGCGATGCAGGGCGAAATGCTCGAGTTCCCGCCCACGGCTGACGGCACCCCGTCGTTCGGCCTGGCGCTGAACCTCGAGCGCGACTCGGTCGGCGCCGTGATTCTGGGCGAGTACGAGCACATCTCCGAAGGCGACACCGTGAAGTGCACGGGCCGCATTCTGGAAGTGCCCGTGGGCCCCGAGCTCATCGGCCGCGTGGTGAACGCACTGGGCCAGCCGATCGACGGCAAGGGTCCGATCAACGCCAAGATGACCGACGTGATCGAAAAGGTCGCTCCCGGCGTGATCGCACGCAAGTCCGTCGACCAGCCGATGCAGACCGGCCTGAAGTCGATCGACTCGATGGTGCCCGTCGGCCGTGGCCAGCGCGAGCTGATCATCGGTGACCGCCAGACCGGCAAGACCGCCGTGGCGATCGACGCGATCATCAACCAGAAGGGTCAGAACATGACCTGCGTCTACGTTGCGATCGGCCAGAAGGCTTCGTCGATCAAGAACGTGGTGCGCTCGCTGGAACAAGCCGGCGCGATGGACTACACCATCGTGGTGGCCGCATCGGCCTCCGAATCGGCTGCCATGCAGTACGTGTCGGCCTACTCGGGCTGCACGATGGGCGAATACTTCCGCGACCGCGGCCAGGACGCCCTGATCGTCTATGACGACCTGTCCAAGCAAGCCGTGGCCTACCGTCAGGTGTCGCTGCTGCTGCGCCGCCCGCCAGGCCGCGAAGCCTACCCCGGCGACGTGTTCTATCTCCACAGCCGTCTGCTCGAACGCGCAGCCCGCGTGAACGCCGACTACGTCGAAGCCTTCACCAAGGGTGAAGTCAAGGGCAAGACCGGTTCGCTGACCGCACTGCCGATCATCGAAACGCAAGCCGGCGACGTGTCCGCCTTCGTTCCGACCAACGTGATCTCGATCACCGACGGCCAGATCTTCCTGGAAACCAGCCTGTTCAACGCCGGCATCCGCCCTGCCATCAACGCCGGTATCTCGGTGTCGCGCGTGGGTTCGTCGGCGCAGACCAACCTGATCAAGAACCAGTCGGGCGGTATCCGTACCGACCTGGCCCAGTACCGTGAACTGGCCGCATTCGCGCAGTTCGCTTCCGACCTCGACGAAGCGACCCGCAAGCAACTCGACCGCGGTGCGCGCGTGACGGAACTGCTCAAGCAGACCCAGTACAGCCCGCTGCCGATCTCGCTGATGAATGCCACGCTGTTCGCAGTGAACAAGGGCTTCATGGACGACATCGAAGTCAAGAAGGTGCTCCCGTTCGAACACGGTTTCCACCAGCTCCTGAAGACCAGCCACGCTGCTCTGCTCGAGACCATGGAAAAGAACGGTGCCAAGTGGGACGTCAAGCCCGCCAAGCCGGACGACAGCGCAGAAAAGCAGGCCTTCAAGAAGGTGTGCCAGGACGCCGAAGCCGAACTGCTGGCTGCTGCCACCTCGTTCAAGAAGTCGTTCGCCTGAGCGACCCTTTGACCGACGCAAGAAGGAGCTCATATGGCAGCTGGTAAGGAAATCCGCGGCAAGATCAAATCGGTGGAGAACACCAAGAAGATCACCAAGGCCATGGAAATGGTCTCGGTTTCCAAGATGCGCAAGGCGCAAGAGCGCATGCGTGCCGCCCGCCCCTACAGCGAGAAGATCCGCAACATTGCGGCGAACCTTGGCAAGGCGAACCCCGAGTACACGCACGCCTTCATGAAGAAGAACGACGCCAAGGCGATCGGCTTCATCATCGTGACGAGCGACAAGGGCCTGTGCGGTGGCTTGAACACCAACCTGCTGCGCGCCGTGACGGGCAAGCTGCGCGAAGCGCAGGCCGCTGGCGTGGCCATCGAGTCGGTCGCCATCGGCAGCAAGGGCCTCGGCTTCCTGAACCGCATCGGCGCCCGCGTGGTGGCACACGTCACCCACCTGGGTGACACGCCGCATCTGGACAAGCTCATCGGTCCGGTCAAGACGCTGCTCGACGCTTACGCGGAAGGCAAGCTCTCGGCCGTGTACCTGTGCTACACGAAGTTCATCAACACGATCAAGCAGGAGCCGCTCGTCGAGCAGCTGCTGCCGCTGGCCGCAGACTCGCTGCAAGTCGAGGAAGGCCAGCATTCGTGGGATTACATCTACGAGCCCGATGCGCAAAGCGTGATCGACGAGCTGCTGGTTCGCTATGTGGAGTCGCTGGTCTACCAGGGCGTGGCAGAGAACATGGCGTCCGAGCATTCGGCGCGGATGGTGGCCATGAAGGCCGCCACCGACAACGCAGGCAACGTGATCAGCGAGCTGAAGTTGGTCTACAACAAGACCCGCCAGGCAGGCATCACCAAGGAGCTCTCGGAAATCGTTTCGGGCGCTGCGGCGGCCGCCGGTGTCTGAGCCCTTCGGACCTCAACAGATTTAAATTTTTATCGGAGCAGACATGGCTCAAGCAGAAGCAGTTCAAGGCAAGATCGTTCAGTGTATTGGCGCTGTGGTCGACGTGGAATTCCCGCGCGACAAGATGCCCAAGATCTACGACGCCCTCAAGTTCGAAGGCAGCGCACTGACGCTCGAAGTCCAGCAGCAGCTCGGCGACGGCGTGGTCCGCACGATTGCGCTGGGTTCTTCCGACGGCCTGCGCCGCGGCCTGATCGTGACCAACACGCAAGCCCCCATCACCGTGCCCGTGGGCAAGGCGACGCTGGGCCGCATCATGGACGTGCTGGGCGCGCCCATCGACGAGCGCGGTCCGGTCGACCAGACGCTGACCGCCTCCATCCACCGCAAGGCTCCCGCGTACGACGAACTGTCGCCGTCGCAAGACCTGCTGGAAACCGGCATCAAGGTGATCGACCTGGTGTGCCCGTTCGCCAAGGGCGGCAAGGTGGGCCTGTTCGGTGGTGCCGGCGTGGGCAAGACCGTGAACATGATGGAGCTCATCAACAACATCGCCAAGGCTCACTCGGGTCTGTCGGTGTTCGCTGGTGTGGGCGAACGTACCCGTGAAGGCAACGACTTCTATCACGAGATGGCCGACTCTGGCGTCGTGAACCTCGAGAAGCTCGAAGACTCCAAGGTCGCCATGGTCTACGGCCAGATGAACGAGCCCCCGGGCAACCGTCTGCGCGTGGCCCTGACCGGCCTGACCATCGCCGAGTCGTTCCGCGACGAAGGCCGTGACGTGCTGTTCTTCGTGGACAACATCTACCGCTACACGCTGGCCGGTACCGAAGTGTCGGCACTGCTGGGCCGCATGCCTTCCGCCGTGGGCTACCAGCCGACGCTGGCCGAGGAAATGGGCCGTCTGCAAGAGCGGATCACGTCGACCAAGGTCGGCTCGATCACCTCGATCCAGGCCGTCTACGTCCCTGCCGATGACTTGACCGACCCGTCGCCCGCCACGACCTTCGCCCACTTGGACTCCACCGTGGTGCTGTCGCGTGACATCGCTTCGCTGGGTATCTACCCCGCCGTGGACCCGCTGGACTCGACCTCGCGTCAGCTCGACCCGAACGTGGTCGGCGAAGAGCACTACAACGTGGCTCGCGCCGTGCAGGGCATCCTGCAGCGCTACAAGGAACTGCGCGACATCATCGCGATTCTGGGCATGGACGAACTGGCTCCCGACGACAAGCTCGCCGTGGCCCGCGCCCGCAAGATCCAGCGTTTCCTGTCGCAGCCGTTCCACGTGGCCGAAGTGTTCACCGGTTCGCCCGGCAAGTACGTGTCGCTGGCCGAAACCATCCGCGGCTTCAAGATGATCGTGAACGGCGAAGCCGACCACCTGCCGGAACAAGCGTTCTACATGGTCGGCACCATCGACGAAGCGTTCGAAAAAGCCAAGAAGGTCGCCTAAGGCGGCATAGGAACTCAGATGGCCAACACCATTCACGTCGACGTGGTCAGCGCGGAAGAGTCGATCTTCTCGGGCGAAGCCACGTTCGTCGCGCTGCCCGGTGAAGCCGGTGAGCTCGGCATCTATCCGCGTCACACGCCGCTGATCACGCGCATCCGCCCCGGCGCCGTGCGCATCGAAACGGCTGACGGCGGCGAAGAGTTCGTCTTCGTGGCCGGTGGCATTCTCGAAGTGCAGCCCGACGCCGTCACCGTGCTGTCCGACACCGCGATCCGCGGCAAGGACCTCGACGACGAGAAGGCCAACAAGGCCAAGGAAGCCGCCGAGGAAGCGCTGAAGAACGCAAGGAGCGACATCGACATCGCGATGGCGCAGTCGGAACTGGCTGTGATGGCTGCGCAGATCGCTGCGCTGCGCAAGTACCGCCAGAAGAAGTAAATCAAAGCCTTTGCCTTCGGGCAGAAGCCAAGAGAATGCCACCCTCGGGTGGCTTTTTTTCGTCCGCCCTGTCCAGGTTGTGGGTGAGTTTGATTTGAAATAGGTCGAAGTTCAGCCTTGCTAGGCTGAAGATGCCCTCCTAGTATTCGCCTTCGCCCGGCGGCCGATCACCTGATCGCTCGACCGGCGCCTTTCCAAAAAAAGAGCGGAGACAAACGCGTGGCACCCTGGAGCGGCATCACGACCGACGAAATGCGGTTGCTGGAATCGACCTTCTGGTCGGCCGGCGGCTCGCGCCATGCCATGGCCGAACAGCTCGGCTTTTCCAAGAGCAAGGCCAACGGCCTGATCGCCGGCCTGGTCGACCAGGGCCTGCTCGCCGAAGCCGGCCTGCAGCGCTCCTCGGGTGGTCGGCGCGCAGAAAACCTCCAGCTCAATGGCGAACTCGGCGTGCTTGTCGGCATCGACATCGGTGCCACCAGCCTCGACGTCGCCGTGCTGCGCCCCGACCTCACGGTGCTTGCCCAGCACGAAGAAGCCGCCGACGTGCGCGAAGGCCCCGCCGTGGTGCTGGCCCGTGTGCGCGTGCTGATGCGCGAACTGCTCGCGCGTTGCGGGCAGGGCGCCAGGAACGTCCTGGGCATCGGCATCGGCGTGCCCGGCCCGGTCAACTTCGAGATCGGCCAGCTCGTGAACCCGCCGCTGATGCCGGCCTGGGACAGCTTCTCGATCCGCGACTACCTGCGCGAAGACTATGCCGCGCCGGTGTTCGTCGACAACGACGTCAACCTGATGGCGCTCGGCGAGCTGTGGCGGCTGCGCCGCTCGCTCTCGAACTTCCTCGTGATCAAGATCGGCACCGGCATCGGTTGCGGCATCGTCTGCCACGGCGAGGTGTACCGCGGCGCGGCCGGCTCGGCGGGCGACGTGGGCCATATCTGCGTCGACCAGGAAGGCCCGCGCTGCCATTGCGGCAACCTGGGCTGCGTCGAGGCGATGGCGGCCGGTCCCGCAATCACGCGCATGGCGATGCAGGCGGCCGAAGCCGGCGAAAGCGAAACGCTGGCCGAGTGCCTGCGCACGCGCGGGCGCATCGACGCCTTCGATGTGGGGCAGGCCAGCCGCGGCGGTGACCCGGCGGCCAACGCCATCATCCAGCGTGCGGGCAGCCTCATCGGCCAGATGCTCGCGTCGGTCGTCAACTTCTTCAATCCGTCGCACGTGTTCATCGGCGGCGGCATCACGCGCATCGGGCCGCTGTTTCTCGCGGCGGTGCGCCAGAGCGTGTACCAGCGCTCGCTCGCGCTGTCGACGCGGCACCTGGAGATTCAGTACACGCCGCTGGGCACGCAGGGCGGCCTCGTCGGTGCGGGCGTGCTGGCGATGCAGGAAACACTCAAGGCCCGCGGGGTGGCGCCATGAACGCCGTGGAAACCAACAAAGGCAGCGTGGCCGTCGAGTTCGACGGCGTGGTGAAGGCCTTCGGCCCCGTGCAGGTGCTGCACGGCGTGAGCTTCGCGCTTGCGCCGGGTCGCGTGTACGGCCTGCTCGGCGAGAACGGCGCGGGCAAGTCCACGCTGATGAAGATCCTGTCGGGCTACGAGTCGCTGACCAGCGGTACGTTGCGCATCAACGGCCAGCCGCAAACCTTCACGAGTTCGCGCGATGCCGAGGCGCTGGGCATCGTGCTGATCCACCAGGAGTTCAACCTCGCCGAAGACCTCAGCGTGGCGCAGAACATCTTCCTCGGCCACGAGAAAAAGAAGGGCTTCCTTCTCGACGACGCCGCGATGGAGCGCGACGCCGCCGCCGCGCTTGCCGCCGTCGGCCTGGCCATCGACCCGCGCACCAAGGTGCGCCGGCTCATCGTCGCCGAGAAGCAGCTCGTCGAGATCGCGAAAGCCATCGCCCGCCGCGCGCGCCTGCTCGTCATGGACGAGCCCACCGCCACGCTCACGCCCGGCGAGACCGAGCGCCTGTTCAAGCTCATCGCGCAGCTGCGCGCTGACGGCGTGACCATCGTCTACATCTCGCACAAGCTCGATGAGGTGGAGCAGGTCACCGACGAAGTGATCGTGATGCGCGACGGCCGCTTCGTGGCGCGCGCGCCCACGCCCGAGGTCTCGCGCCAGCAGATGGCCAACCTCATGGTGGGCCGCGAACTGGCCGACCTGTACCCGCCGCGCGACCTCGTTGTGGCGGCCGACGCGCCCGCCCTGCGCGTGCGCCATTTCAGCGTGCCCGGCTGGGCGCAGGACGCGAGCTTCGAGGTGCGCCCCGGCGAGATCCTCGGCTTTGCGGGCCTCGTCGGCGCGGGCCGCACCGAGCTGTTCGAAGGCCTGCTCGGGCTGCGCCCCGCCAGCGGCACGGTCGAGATGCGCGGCGAGCCCGTGCCGCACGGCAAGGGCTGGCGCAACCCGCGCGATGCCGCCAAGCACGGCCTCACCTACCTCAGCGAAGACCGCAAGGGCAAGGGCCTGCACGTGCACTTCGGCCTGCGCCAGAACCTCACGCTGATGGCGCTCGAGCGCTACGCGCAGCCCTGGCTGAAGCCCGACGCGGAACGCATCGCGCTCGGCGAGGCGGTAAAGGACTACGGCATCCGCACCGGCTCGCTCGACGTGCGCGCCTCGTCGCTGTCGGGCGGCAACCAGCAGAAGCTCGCGCTCGCCAAGGTGCTGCAGCCGCAGCCCAAGGTGGTGGTGCTCGATGAGCCCACGCGCGGTGTCGACGTGGGCGCCAAGCGCGACATCTATTTCCTGATCCAGCGACTCGCCCGCGAAGGCCTCGCGGTGATCGTCGTCTCGTCCGAGCTGATGGAACTGATCGGCCTGTGCCACCGCGTCGCGGTGATGCGCGCGGGCCGGCTCGTTGCCACGCTGGACGCGACCCACCTGACTGAAGAGGAGCTCATCGCTCATGCCACCGGAACCGCAGACACCTCCACCGCAGCCTGAAGCGGCTGCAGCAGCAGCGCATCGCAGCGAGGCCAAGCCGCGCTGGACCGAGCGCCTGCACGGCCTGGGCCCGGTCATCGGCCTCGTGCTGCTGTGCATCGCGGGCACGCTGCTCAACAGCGACTTCGCGACCGTCGACAACGCGATGAACGTGCTCACGCGCACCGCCTTCATCGGCATCATCGCGGTGGGCATGTGCTTCGTGATCATCTCGGGCGGCATCGACCTCTCGGTGGGCTCGATGGCCGCGCTCATCGCGGGCAGCGTGATCATGTTCATCAACTGGGCCGGCCCCGCCTCGGGCTCGCCGCTGATGGCGGTGATGATGGGCGCGGTGCTCGCCGTGGTGCTCGGCGCGCTGTTCGGTCTGGCGCACGGCCTGCTCATCACCAAGGGCCGCATCGAGCCCTTCATCGTGACGCTGGGCACGCTCGGCATCTTCCGCGCGTACCTCACGTACTTTGCCGATGGCGGTGCGCTCACGCTCGACAACGAGCTGTCGGACCTGTACGCGCCGGTCTACTACGCGAGCCTTGCGGGCATCCCGGTGCCGGTGTGGGTGTTCGTGATCGTCGCGATCATCGGCGGCGTCATCCTGAACCGCACGGCCTACGGACGCTACGTGCAGGCCATCGGCTCCAACGAGCAGGTGGCGCGCTACGCGGCCGTGGACGTCGACCGCGTGAAGATCCTCACCTATGTGCTGCTCGGCGTGTGCGTGGGCATTGCCACGCTGCTGTACGTGCCGCGCTTGGGCTCGGCCTCGCCGACCACGGGCCTCTTGTGGGAGCTCGAAGCGATTGCCGCGGTGATCGTCGGCGGCACCGCGTTGAAGGGCGGCGCGGGCAGCATCACCGGCACGGTGGTGGGCGCGATCCTGCTCTCGGTCATCAGCAACATCCTGAACCTCACCAGCATCATCAGCGTGTACCTGAACGCTGCTGTCCAAGGCTTCGTGATCATCGTCGTCGCGTTCCTTCAACGCGGACGCAGATGATGGCCCCCCGGCTTTTCACTCGCTGCGCTCGTGTAACTCCACCCCCCGAGGGGGAGGCGCGGCCGGCTTGGGGCGGCCCGGCGCTCGGCCGCAAGTTTTCCGTTCGTTCCGTTCCACCACCAAAGAGGAGACATCCAGCATGACGACTTTCACCCGACGCCTCGCGCTCACGGCGGTTGCCACCGCAGCGTTCGCCGCCAGCCTGCCCGCGCTTGCCGCGGAAAGGGTCAACCTCGGCGTGTCGATTCCCGCGGCCACGCACAGCTTCATGGGCGGCATCAACTACTGGGCCAACCAGGCGAAGAAGGACCTCGAGAAAGAACACAAGGACCTGAAGATCACGATCAAGACCGCAGCCAATGCGCCCGAGCAGGCCAACCAGCTGCAAGATTTGTCGACGGTCACCAAGATCAACGCGCTCGTCGTGTTCCCCTTTGAATCGGCCGCACTGACCAAGCCGGTCGCGCAGGTCAAGGCCAAGGGCGCGTATGTCACCGTGGTCGACCGCGGCCTCACCGACACCAGCGCGCAAGACGCGTATGTGGCCGGCGACAACACCGCCTTCGGCAAGATCCCCGCCGAGTACATCGTGAAGCAGCTCGGCGGCAAGGGCAATGTGGTGGCTCTGCGCGGCATCGCGACCACGCTCGACAACGAACGCATGGACGCCTTCAACGCGGTGCTCAAGGGCAGCCCCGACATCAAGCTGCTCGATGCCAAGTACGCCAACTGGAACCGCGACGACGCCTTCAAGGTCACGCAGGACTACCTGACGCGCTTCAAGCAGATCGACGCCATCTGGGCCGCCGACGACGACATGGCCGTGGGCGTGCTCAAGGCCATTGCACAGGCCAAGCGCGATGACATCAAGATCGTGTTCGGCGGCGCGGGTGCCAAGGACATGGTCAAGACCATCATGGACGGCAAGGACAAGCGCATCGGCGCCGACGTGAGCTACTCGCCCAAGTTCATCTACGACGCGATCAAGCTCACGGCCGAGGCGCGGCTGAAGGGCGAGAAGCTGCCGGCGACGACGATCATTCCGTCGGTGCTGATCACCAAGGAAAACGCGAAAGACTTCTACCACCCCAACTCGCCGTTCTGATGTTCTGAAGGACGGCGGCCCTGCCTTGCTCCCTCTCCCCTCGGGGAGAGGGCGGGGGTGAGGGCCGACGGCGATGGCGAAAACGGTGCGCGTGCAAACGCCGCCACCCTCACCCTAGCCCTCTCCCCGAGGGGAGAGGGGACAGTTCCCAGGAACACCGAGACGATTGATGACCGACACCCCTCTTCGCCCCCTGCGCTGCGCCATGGTCGGCGGCGGTCGCGACGCCTTCATCGGCGCCGTGCACCGCAAGGCGATGGCGCTCGACGGCCAGATCGCGCTGGTCGCCGGCGCGCTGTCGTCGAGCCCGGACAAGGCGCGCGCTTCGGGCCGCGACCTCGGCCTGGCCGACGACCGCAACCACGGCGACTGGCAGGCGCTGCTGGCCGACGAGCTGAAGCGCCCGGCCGATGAGCGCATCGACTTCGTCTCGATCGTCACGCCCAACCATGTGCACTACCCCGTGGCACAGGCTTTCGCGGAAGCCGGCTTTCACGTGGTGTGCGACAAGCCGCTGGTGCACACGCGCGACCAGGCCGACGCGCTGGTCGCCACCGTGGCAAAACAGGGCACGGTGTTCGGCGTGACCTACAACTACACCGGCTACCCGATGGTGCGGCAAGCGCGCGAGATGGTGCGCTCGGGCGAGATCGGCGAGGTCCGCAAGGTCGTCGTCGAATACAACCAGGGCTGGCTCGCCAGCCACGTGGAAGCCTCGGGCGGCAACAAGCAGGCCGACTGGCGCACCGACCCCGCACGCAGCGGCGCGGCCGGTGCCATCGGCGACATCGGCTCGCATGCCGAGAACCTCGTCGCCACCGTCACCGGCCTGGAGATCGAAAGCCTCTGCGCTGACCTCGGCGCGCTGGTGCCGGGCCGCATGCTCGACGACGACGGCAGCCTGCTGCTGCGCTTCCAGGGCGGCGCGCGCGGCGTGCTGGTGGCCTCGCAGATCAACACCGGGCTGGAGAACGACCTGCGCCTGCGCGTCTCCGGCACGCTGGGCACGCTCGAATGGCGCCAGGAGCAGCCGAGCCAGCTCGTGCACCTGCCGCACGACGGACCCCGGCGCGTGCTCACGCGCGGCGCGCCCTGGCTGTGCGAGTCGGCGCGGCGCGCGAGCCGCCTGCCTGCCGGCCATCCCGAAGGCTTCATCGAGGCGTTTGCGAATGTCTATGCGGGCGTGGCGGCGGACATCCGCGCGCGGCTCGCAGGGCAGGTGGCCGATCCGCTCGCGGCGGACTATCCGCGCGTGGAAGATGGTGCGCGCGGCGTGCGCTTCATCGAACGCACGGTGGCATCGGCCGCCAGCGAATTAAAGTGGACGCCCTGGTAGCTGCGCACAGGCCCCGCTGATCCATGCGGGGCAGGGCGTGGCACCAGTGGCCACCATGACGCACTCTTCCCCTTCTTTCGACGCCCCTTCGCCGCAGCCTTCATGGCCGCGCGCCCTCTGGCAGCGCTGCCGGACGCTGTGGCTACTCAAGCTGGCCGGCAACACCGTCGCCACGCTGGGCTTCTTTCCGTTGTACTTCTGGGTCATGCACCACGCCGGGCCGGCGTGGGTGCTGCCGCTCACGGACATCGACCGGCTGATCGCGTTCTGGCCGGCGATGCTGCCGGTGTACCTCACGCTGTGGGCCTACATCGCGCTGCCGGTGCTGCTGGCCAAGGACCGGCGCGAGCTCAACACCATCGCGATCGGCTGCGCCGTGATGACCGCGATCGCGCTGGCCGTGTTCTGGTGGATGCCCACGGCGATCCCGAACTTCGCGATCGACGCCGCGCCGGGCTCGTCGCTGCACTTCCTCAAGACCTTCGATGCGGCGGGCAACGCCTTTCCGTCATTGCATGTGTCGTTCTCGGTGTTCGCCTGCCTCGTGCTGGCGCGGCAGCTGCGCGAAGCCGGCACGCCGGGCTGGCTGCGGCTGCTCAATGTCGTCTGGGCCGTGGCCATCGTGTACTCGACGATGGCCGTGCGCCAGCATGTGCTGATCGATGTGCTCGGCGGCCTTGGGCTGGGCCTGGCGATGGGCTTCGCGTTGCGCGAGCGCCCATCGGCGACGCTCGTGCCGGGTACTGCGCGCCCGGCGTAGACCGATCGCGGTATTCCGCCGCGCAGGCGCCGACGGTACAAAGCGGCATTGCTGTCCACCGAGCCCGCCATGACCTTCCGCTTGCTCTCTCTCGCCGCTGCCGCCTGCCTCCTGGCCGGCCCCGCGTTCGCCATCGACTACCCCGCGCGCAAGGCGGGCCTGTGGGAAATCCAGACCGGCGAGGGCGGTGCGGCCGCGGCTAAGACGCCGGGCCAGACGATCCAGCAATGCATCGACGCCGCGACCGACAAGGCGATGCGCGAGATGGGCCAGGGCATGGGCAAGGACATGTGTTCCAAGCAGGACCTGCGCCTCGAAGGCGTGAAGCTGGTCATCGACTCGGTCTGCAAGATCGGCCCCACTACAGCGACCTCGCGCGCCGTGATGAGTGGCGACTTCAGCAGCGCCTACCGCGTCGAAAGCAAGTCGACCTACAGCCCGCCGCTGATGGGCCGCACCGAAGGCACGAGCGTCATTGACGCCAAGTGGATCGGTCCCTGCAAGCCCGGCCAGAAGCCGGGCGACATGGTCATGGGCAACGGCATGAAGATGAACATGCTCGACGCGATGGCGAAGATGCCGCCGCGCAAGTGAGCGCCGCCGGTTGTTGGATCAGCCCGCGCCGTTGGCCTTGACCCAGCGCACGATGTCGGCCGCGCCCATCGCGCCGGCCTGCCGCGCGACCTCGCGGCCGCCCTTGAACAGCGCCAGCGTCGGAATGCTGCGGATGTTGAAGCGCGCGCCCAGCGCCTGCACCGCCTCGGTGTCGACCTTGGCCAGCCGCACCTGCGGTTCGAGTTGGGCCGCCGCCTGCTCGTAGGCCGGCGCCATCTGGCGGCACGGGCCGCACCAGGGCGCCCAGAAATCGACCAGCACCGGAATCTCGTTGCGCGCGATGTGGCGATCGAAGGTGGCCACGTCGGGCAGCGCGGTCGAGTGGCCGGTGAACAGCGGGCGTTGGCAGCTGCCGCAGTCGGGCGCGCTGCCCAGTTGCGCCGTGCGCACCCGGTTGGTCGTGTGGCAGTGCGGGCAGACGATGTGCAGCGATTCGGATTCGGTCATGCCCGAAAAATAGGGGCCGTGTGCGCGAATTGCAAGGTACGGGCGCGCAGGGCGCCGGGCCTCAGAGCACCACGGGCGCGTCGGGCAGCTCGTTGGTGTCGGGCTGGTTGTCGGCCAGCGGGAAGTGGGCCATCAGCAGCGCCGACACCTCTTCCAGCGCCAGCGTGATGCCGTCTTCGAAGCGGCCTTCGCGAAAAGCCGTGCCCATGCGCTGCGTCATCGCGGCCCATTCGGCGCTGCCCACGTGGGCGTCGATGCCGCGGTCGGCCACGATCTCGATGGCGTGCTCGGCCAGCAGCAGGTAGATCAGCACGCCGTTGTTGTGCGCGGTGTCCCACACGCGCAGCTTGCCGAACAGCGTGACAGCGCGCTCCCGGGGCGATGCGTGGCGCCACAGATACGACATCGGCAGGCCGGCCTCGACGCAGATGCGGACCTCACCGCTGTGGCGCCGCTCGCTCGCGGCCACGCGGCCGGCCAGGCGCTCCAGTGCATCGGCCGGCAGCACGCGGCGCACCGCGGCTTCGTCGGTCCAGCGATGCCGCCAGATGCGGCCCAGCTTCGAGAAGAGCGTGGGGTCTGCAGTTGCCATGTTTTTCACCAGTCTCCCGAGGCGCCGCCGCCGCCGAAATTGCCACCGCCGCCGGAACTGAATCCGCCGCCACCACCCCCGCCGCCACCGCCCCAGCCACCGCCACCACCTCCGCTGCTCCAGCCGCCACCGCCGCCTCCTCGGCCGCCGCGGCCGGGACCGAAGCCTGCGAGGCCCGAGAACAGCGAGACCATGAGCGCGATCATCCCGGCGATCACCGCGATCACGGTGCTGGTCGTGAGGAAGAACGCGACCACGCCGATGCCGCCGCCCATGGCGACCGAGCCCATGGTCTTGCCCAGGATGGCGCGCGCGATCGGCGCGCCGACGAAGACGCCGACGAACAGGAAGATCGCGAGGTTCTCCCAGTCGAAGCCGTCGTTGCTGCTGCCTCCGCTATTGCCGCGCGAGGGCTCTGGCAGCGGCTCGCCGTCGACCAGTCCGATGAGCCGGTCGACCGCTGCGTTGAGGCCGCCCGCGAAGTCGTTGTTGCGAAAGCGCGGCTTCATCTCTTCGTCGATGATGCGCACCGCCGCGAGGTCGGGCACCGCGCCTTCGAGCGTCTTGGCCGTGGCGATGCGCATCTTGCGATCGTCCTTGGCGACGATCACGAGGAGGCCGTCGCCCACGCCCTTGCGGCCGATCTTCCAGGCGTCGCCGACGCGCTGCGCGTAGCTCGCGATGTCTTCGGGCGCCGTGGTCGGCACCATCAGCACCACGATCTGCGAGCCCTTGCGCTGCTCGAAGGCCGCGAGCTTGGTTTCGAGGCCCGAGCGCTGCGCGGCGTCGAGCGTGGCGGTCTGGTCGATCACGCGCGCGGTGAGCGCGGGGATGGGAAGCAGGGATTGCGCCAGCGCGGGCAGGCCGGCCCATGCGAGGGCTGCGATGAAGATCGCAGCCAGTGCGCGGCGGATCAGGGCAGCGGCCATCGGCGCCGCTTCTTATTTCTTCGGCGCGCTGAAATCGACCGTCGGCGGCGTCGAGATCTGGGCTTCGTTCTGCACCGAGAAATTCGCCTTGGGCTTGTAGCTGAAGACCATGGCCGTGAGGTTGGTCGGGAAGCTGCGCGCGAGCACGTTGTACTCCTGCACGCTCTCGATGTAGCGGTTGCGCGCCACGGTGATGCGGTTCTCGGTGCCCTCGAGCGTCACGCGCAGGTCGCGGAAGGCCTGGTTGGCCTTGAGCTCGGGGTAGCGTTCCGACACCACCATCAGCCGCGACAGCGCCGACGAGAGTTCGCCCTGCGCCTGCTGGAACTTGTTGAAGGCCTCGGGGTTGTTGAGCGTCTCGGGCGTCACCTGGATCGAGGTGGCCTTGGCGCGCGCCTCGATCACCTTGGTGAGCGTGTCCTGCTCGAAGCTGGCCTCGCCCTTCACGGTGGCGACGATGTTCGGCACGAGGTCGGCACGCCGCTGGTACTGGTTGAGGACCTCGCTCCAGGCTGACTTGCTGGCCTCGTCGAGGGATTGGAACTGGTTGTAGCCGCATCCGCTGAGGGACAGGACGGCCGCGAGAATCAGGAACCAGCGCTTCATCATCATTTGCATTACCTCCGCAGAAGGAGGTCGAAGTTAGCATAGATGGGGTCATGGCCCTCGATCCCCTCCACGCCCTGCAAGCCGCGAACCGCGCGGTGCCGTCCGCTGCCGCGCAGCCCACCGGCACGCTGCTGATCGCGGGCGCGACCGGCGCGCTCGGCCAGGAGTTGCTGCACCGGCTCGCGGGCCGCCACCGCTTCAAGCGCACGCGGGTGCTGGCGCGCGAACCGATGCACGACGGGCTGCCCGGCGTCGAAACGGTTCAGTGCCCGGCGCTGCCGATCACGCAGTGGCCGCAGGTCGCGGCCGATGTCGCGGTGGTCGCCTTCGACCCGCCGCGCCTGTACCACGGCCGTGAACGCGCCCTGTGGCATCCCGAGCCCGCCGACCTGCCCGAACTGGCGCGCTGGCTGCGCGCCAGCGGCGTGCGCACGCTGGCCATCGTGCAGCCGCACGACCGCGGCCGGCTGCCCGAGGCGCTCAAGCGCGGGCTGGCCAGTCTGGACGAGCAGGCCGTCGTCGCCTGCGGCTTCGAGCGCGTGATTTTGCTGCGCTCGGCGCGCAAGCCCACCGCCGTGCGCCTGGCCAACATGGGCGAACGGCTGGCGGCCTGGATGCTGTCGATCATGCGGTTCATGGTGCCGGCCAACGAGCAGCCGGTGCGCGCGCCCAAGATGGCCGAGCTGGTCGACCTCGCGCTGCGCGTGGCGCCGCCGGGCGTGCACGTGGCGGCGCCCGAGATGGTGTGGCAGGCCGCGCAGGGCGCCACCGAGGCGGCGGCGCGCGCGTGGCTGATTCCTGCGTCCGTTGCCGAGACGAACCCCACTGCCACATGGCCGTGACACGGGCAGGGCAAAATCCGCCGTACCCCCTTCGCTCTCGCCCTTCACCGCCATGCCCAAGACCCCTTTCCGCGCCGCCGCGGCCATCGGCGGCACTGCCGACGATGTCGAGGCTGCCTTCTACGAAGCGCTGCAACGCGGCGATGTCGATGCGCTGATGGCCTGCTGGGCCGACGAGGACGAGGTGTTCTGCGTCCACCCGGGCGGCCCGCGGCTGGTCGGCGCGGTGGCGATCCGCGCGGCCTTCGAGCAGATGTTCGGCAACGGCGCCATCCATGCGACGCCGGCGCGCGTGCGCAAGATCGAGTCGCTCGCGAGCGCCGTGCACAACGTGCTGGAGCGCATCGAAGTGCTCACGGCCGAAGGGCCGCGCCATGCCTTCGTGCTGGCGACCAACGTCTATCACAAGACCGCACAGGGCTGGCGCCTGGTGGCGCACCATGCGAGCCCGGGCAGCGCGCGCGAGCCGGACGACGCGAACGATACGCCGCAGGTTCTGCACTGAAGCCTTCTTCCGAGCGATGGCCTCTTTCTTTCCTTCTTCCTCTTTTTCACCGACTTCCGCGTCGCCCGCTGCATACGACGCAATGGGCTACACCGCGCCGCGCTGGCTGCCCGGCGGCAACCTGCAGACCATCTGGGCTGCGCTGTGGGCGCGCCGCTTCGACGGACCGGCGCCGGTGTACCGCCGTGAGCGCTGGACCGCGCCGGACGGCGATTTCGTCGACGTCGATTTCGCCGATGCGCCGCAGCCCGGCCCCCGGCCGCTGCTGGTGCTGTTCCACGGGCTCGAAGGCTCGTCGCGCAGCCACTACGCCGAGGCCTTCGCGGCCTTTGCCGCGTCGCGCGGCATGGCCTTCGCGGTGCCGCACTTTCGCGGCTGCAGCGGCGAGCTGAACCTCGCGCCGCGCGCCTACCACTCGGGCGACCATGAAGAGATCGACTGGATCCTGCGGCGCATGCACGCACAGCACGTGGTGCAGGGCGGCGGCGGGCCGGTGCTGGCGGCCGGCGTTTCGCTGGGCGGCAATGCGCTGCTGCGCTGGGCCTGCGAGGCGGGCGAGACCGCGCGCGCCTCGGTCGACGCGGTGGCGTCGGTGTGCGCGCCGCTCGACCTGGCGGCGGGCGGCGAGGCGATCGGGCGCGGCTTCAACCGGCTGGTCTACACGCGCATGTTCCTCGCGACCATGAAGCCCAAGGCGTTGGCCAAGCTGGCGCAGTTCCCGGGCCTGTTCGACCGCGACCGGCTGATGGCCGCGCGCGATCTGTATGACTTCGACGACGTGTTCACCGCGCCGCTGCACGGCTTTCGCAACACCGACGACTACTGGGCGCGCGGCTCGTCCAAGCCGCTGCTGGGCGCGATCCGAGTGCCCGCGCTGGTGGTGAATGCCCGCAACGATCCCTTCATTCCGGCCCGCAGCCTGCCCGGTCCGCACGAGGTCGGCGCGCACGTCACGCTGTGGCAGCCCGCGGGCGGCGGGCATGTGGGCTTTCCGCTCGGCCTGCCGCCGGGGCATGTGGGCGGGATGCCCGAGTGTGTGGGCGGGTGGTTGGCCTACAACTTGTCGTCAGCGCGCGCGCAAAATACGGCCCATGGATGACATCGTCAAACAAGCCTTGGCCAAGTGGCCGAACGTGCCGCACTGCTACGGCTGGCTGGGCCTGGACGCGCGCGGCAACTGGTACATGCGCGACGACCGCACGCAAGCGCAGGGCCCGTTCCGCAGCGCCAAGGGCTCGATGCTGCGGCACGACAAGCTGATCGACTTCATTCACCGCAACTACGAGCACGACGCCGACGGCCAGTGGTTTTTCCAGAACGGACCGCAGCGCGTGTATGTCGAGCTGGAGGCGGCGCCGCTGGTGTGGCGCGTGGCGCAGCAGGGCGAGAACGCATTCACGGTCACGGCCCACACGGGCGCGCCCGCCGAGGTGACGGGCTGCCTGCTCGACGAGCACGGCCGGCTCTATCTGGTCGCGCCGGCGGGGCTCGGGCTGGTGCACACGCAGGACGTGGGCATCGCCGCCGAAGCCGTGGAGCAAGGCATCTGGACGCCGGAGCCGGTGCAGGCAGCCGACCTGCCGAGGCGCTTCGGGCATGTGCTGAGCCCGGCGGAACGCCATGCCACTGCGGCTGCGTAGCTATTGAAAAGATAGCAATCCGGACCATCCGGGCGTAAAAAAACCGGCTTGAAGCCGGTTTTTTCATGGGCGCAAGGCGCCGTCGATCGCTTACTTGGCAGGCGCGCTGGCCGCAGCCGAAGCACCTTCGGCCGGCGCGGCAGCCGCTGCTGCCGGACGGTCCGGCACCGGGAACTTGGCGCCGCCGGCGTTGGCCAGGTACACCACGGCACGGCCGATTTCGATGTCTTCGAAGTCGCCGCCGCCCTGGGCGGGCATCGCGCCCTTGCCCTTGAGCGCGTGCTCGAGCAGCGTGGCGTAGCCCTGGCCGATGCGCGGGCCCCAGGCTGCGGCGTCGTTCAGGTGCGGGGCGCCGGGGATGCCGGGCGCGCCGTGGCAGGCCACGCATTGGGCCTTGAACACGGCTTCGCCGGCGGCCAGGGGCCGATTGCCGTCACGGATCTCGATGGAGCCGACCTTCTTCAGTCGCTCGGCCACTTCACGGTCGCGCGATTCCTTGGTCACGCCGTAGAGCGCCATGTTGTCGCCCTCCGCGGTACCGGCGGGCTTGGTGCCCGAGACCACATAGGACACGAGGCCCACGATGATCAGGATCGGAATGATGAAAGAGAAAAATACCGCGAGCAGCAGTTGCTTCGGGTTCTTGATCGGGCCGGTATGGGCTTCTTCTGTGGCCTGGTTGTGCGGGTCTGCGCTCATGGCGTCCTCAATAACGGGGGGCTCGTCGGGGGCTTTTTCTAACCAACCGGCGATTATAGAGAGGCCCTTTGCCCGCGCGGGCAATTGACCTCTCCATATCGGACGCGCAGGTGTCTCAACCGTTGTTGCGTGTGGTCCAGCCGCCACCCAACGTCTTGTACAGCGTGACCTGGTTCTGCAATTGCAGCAGGCGCGTGGCCACGGCCGATTGCTGCGCCGTGAACAGCGAACGCTGTGCGTCGAGCAGGTCGAGCGCGCTGGCGATGCCGTTGCGATAGCGCAGGTCGGAGAGCTTGTAGCGCACCGCCTCGGCGTCGGCCTGTGCGGTTTGCGCACGCGCCTGCTCGCCCAGCGTGGCGCGGCCCGCGAGGGCATCGGCCACTTCGCGGAAGGCGGTCTGGACCGACTTCTCGTACTGCGCCACCGCGATCTCGCGCCCGGCCTTGGCCGAGTTGAGCCCGGCGATGTTGCGGCCCGCATCGAAGATCGGCAGCGTGACCGTGGGCGCGAAGCTCCAGGCCTTGCTGCCGCGATCGAACAGGCCCGAGAACTCGCTGCTCGCCGTGCCGATGGAACTCGTCAGCGACACGCGCGGGAAGAAGTTCGCCCGCGCCGCGCCGATGTTGGCGTTGGCCGCGATCAGCTGCTGCTCGGCCGCGCGGATGTCGGGCCGCTCGGCCAGCAGGTCGGAGGGCAGGCCGGCCGGCACGTCGGGCATCGGGCGGATGCCCGCGAGTCCCTTGGCGCCACCGGCGGTGGCTTCGGCCGGCACTGGCGCACCCAGCAGCAGGGCGAGGGCGTTCTCGTCCTGCAGGCGGGCGCGCTGCTGCTGTGCATAGGCGGCGCGCGCCGTCTCGGCCTGCGAGTTCGCAGCCTGGAAGTCGATCTCGGACGACACGCCGTTGTCGAAGCGCAGCTTGGTTAGGCGCACCGACTCGTCGCGCGTGACCATGGTCTGGCGCGTGATCTCGAGCAGCTCGTCGTCGGCCAGCAGCGTGAGCCAGCCGCTGGCCACAGCCGCGATCAGGCTGATCTGCGCGGCCTTGCGCGACTCTTCGGTGGCCAGGTACTGCGACAGCGCCTGGTCCTTCAGCGCGCGGATGCGGCCGAAGAAGTCGAGCTCCCACGCCGTGAAGCCGAAGTTGACGCTGTACTGCGAGGCCACGCTGCCCTGTGTCGGATCGATCGACTGGTAGGCGTTGGGGCTCGAGCGCGAGCCCGCGCCCGTGAGGCCGAGCGCCGGGAACAGCGCCGAGCGTTCGATCTGGAACTGCGCACGCGCCTGCTCGATGTTGAGCACCGACACGCGCAGGTCGCGGTTGTTCGCCAGCGCCGTCTGGATCAGGCCCGTCAGGCGCGGGTCGGTGAAGAAGTCCTGCCAGGGCAGGGCGGCCGCGGCCTGGCCCGACGGCTGTGCCGGGTCACCCGGGAAGGTGGTCGGCACCGGCGCTGCGGGGCGCTCGTAGGTCGGAATCAGCGAGCAGCCTGCCAGCAGCATCGCGGCCGCCAGCACGGTAGGAATCAGAGGTTTCTTAGTCATGTGTTTGGTCTCCCGTGATGCCGGCCGCGGCCGCATGCCGCTTGTCGGCCTCGTGCTGGCGCGTGCTGCCCTTGAACAGCGTGCGCACCACCACGAAGAACACCGGAACGAAGATCACGGCCAGGACCGTGCCGGTCACCATGCCGCCGAGCACGCCGGTGCCGATGGCACGCTGGCTCGCCGAGCCTGCGCCCGAAGCCAGGACCAGCGGCAGCACGCCCAGGCCGAAGGCCAGCGAGGTCATGATGATGGGACGGAACCGCAGGTGCGCGGCCTCGAGCGCGGCCTCGACCACGCCGCGGCCCTGCGCCTGCAGGTCTTTCGCGAACTCGATGATCAGAATCGCGTTCTTCGCTGAGAGGCCAATGATGGTGATCAGGCCCACCTGGAAGTACACGTCGTTGGAATAGGCGCGCAGCATCGTCGCCACCAGCACACCCAGCACGCCCAGCGGCACCACCAGGATCACCGACAGCGGAATCGACCAGCTCTCGTACAGCGCGGCCAGGCAGAGGAACACCGCCAGGATCGCGAAGCCGTACAGGATCATGGCCTGCGAGCCGGCGAGCTTTTCTTCCCGCGACTGGCCCGTCCACTCGAAGCCGAAGCCTTGCGGCAGCTGGCCGGCGAGCTTTTCCATCTCGGCCATGGCGGCACCCGTGCTCTGGCCCGGCGCCGCGTCACCGCTGATGCGGATGGCGGGGTAGCCGTTGTAGCGCACGGTCTGCGTGGCGCCCGAGACCCACTTGGTGGTCGCGAAAGCCGACAGCGGCACCGGTTGGCCCTTGGTGTTGACGGCGTTCAGGCGCAGCAGGTCGTCCGGCTGCATCCGTGCCGGCGCATCGGCCTGCACCACCACGCGCTGCAGGCGGCCGCGGTTCGGGAAGTCGTTGATGTAGCTCGAACCCAGCGAGGTCGACAGCGCACTGTTGATCGCGTCGAAGCTCACGCCCAGGGCGTTGGCCTTGTCGCGGTCGATGTCGATCTCCAGCTGTGGCGCGTCTTCCAGGCCGTCAGGGCGCACCTGCGCGAGGATCTTGCTCTGCCCGGCCATGCCCAGCAGCTGGTTGCGTGCGTTGATCAGCGCCTCGTGGCCTGCGCCCGCACGGTCTTGCAAGCGGAAGCTGAAGCCGCTGGCGTTGCCCAGTTCGGGAATCGGCGGCGGGCTCAGCGGGTAGATGAAGGCGTCGCGGATGCCCGACAGCGCACCGAAGGCGCGGCCGGCCAGCGCACTGGCCGAGTGGGCCGGGTCCTTGCGTTCTTCCCAGTCCTTCAGCGTCACGAAGGCGAGGCCCGCGTTCTGGCCTTGGCCGGAGAAGCTGAAGCCCATCACGCTCACGATGCTCTGCACTTCAGGCTGCTTCAGGATGAAGCCTTCGACCTGCTGCATCACCGACAGCGAGCGCTCTTGCGTCGCGCCCGGGGGCAGTTGCACGTTCACGATGATGTTGCCCTGGTCTTCCTCGGGCAGGAACGAGCTCGGCAGGTGCGTGTAAAAGTACGCGACGGCGCCGATGATCGCGGCGTAGATCACGAGGTAGCGAGCGGCGCGGCGCAGGATGCGCGCGACCATGCCTTCGTAACCCTTGGCCGTGCGCGAGAAGCCGCGGTTGAACCAGCCGAAGAAGCCGCGCTTCTCATGGTGGTGGCCGGCTTCCACCGGCTTGAGCAGCGTGGCGCACAGCGCCGGCGTGAGCGACAGCGCCATGAAGGCCGAGAAGCCGATCGAGGCCACCATCACCGCCGAGAACTGGCGGTAGATGTTGCCGGTCGAACCCGCGAAGAAGGCCAGCGGCACGAACACCGAGATCAGCACCACGGTCACGCCGATGATGGCGCCCGAGATCTGTTGCATGGCCTTGCGCGTGGCGTCGAGCGGCGAGAGCCCCTCTTCGCTCATGATGCGTTCGACGTTCTCCACCACCACGATGGCATCGTCCACCACGATACCGATCACCAGCACCATGCCGAACATGGTGAGCACGTTGATCGAGAAGCCCAGTGCGAGCAGCGTGGCAAAGGTGCCCAGCAGCGCAATCGGCACCACGATCGTCGGGATGATCGTGTAGCGCCAGTTCTGCAGGAACAGGAACATCACCAGGAACACCAGCGCGATGGCTTCGAACAGCGTCTTCACCACTTCGGTGATCGAGATCTGCACGAAGCGCGAGCTGTCGTACGGAATGTCCCACTTCACGCCCTTGGGAAAGTAGCGTTCCAGCTCGGCCATCTTGGCGCGCACGGCCTTGGCCGACTTCAGCGCGTTGCCGGTCGGCGTGGGCTGCACGCCGATACCGACCGCCGGCACGCCGTTCAGGCGCGCCGAGGTGGCGTAGTTCTGGCCGCCGAGTTCGACGCGCGCCACGTCTTTGAGGCGCACGGTCGAGCCGTCGGTGTTGGCGCGCAGCACGATGTTCTGGAACTGCTCGACGCTGTTGAGCTGGCCGTTCACCGTCACCGTGGCGGAGATCGCCTGGCCGGGAATGTTCGGCAGGTCGCCGAGCGTGCCCGAAGCCACCTGGGCGTTCTGCGCGCGGATCGCGGTGTTGACGTCGTTGGACGACAGGTTGAAGCCTTGCAGCTTCGCCGGGTCGATCCAGATGCGCATCGCGTTCTCGGAGCCGAACAGCTGGGCCTGGCCCACGCCGTCGATCCGCTGCAGTTCCGGCACGATGTTGCGCGCGGCATAGTCACCGAGCGCCACCGGGTCGAACTCGGGGTTGTCCGAAGACAGCATCGCGAACAGCAGGAAGTTGTTGCGCGACTTGTCGACGCGCACGCCCTGTTGTGTCACGGCCGAGGGCAGCCGCGGCGTGGCGCGCGAGAGCCGGTTCTGCACGTCCACCTGCGCGAGGTCTTCGTTGGTGCCGGCCTCGAAGCTGATGGTGATGGCGCCGGTGCCGTCGGCCTGGGCCACCGATTCCATGTAGATCAGGCCGGGCGAGCCGTTCATTTCGCGCTCGATCACGGACAGCACGCTGTCCTCGAGCGTTTGCGCGGACGCACCGGGGTAGGCGACGTTGATCACGATGGCCGGCGGAGCCACCGGCGGGTACTGGGAGATCGGCAACTGCGTGATGGCGACACCGCCCACCACGATGATGAACAGTGCGATCACCCACGCGAAGATCGGTCGGTCGATAAAGAATTTGGCCATGCGAGGCGCTCCTGATTACTTCTTGTCAGCCGGGGCCGAAGCCGGGCTGGCGGCGGGTGCCGCGGCAGCAGACGCTGCCGGTGCCGCGGGTGCAGCAGCCGCGGGGGCAGCCGCGCCGTTCGGCGCCGGCTTCTGCCACGGCACCGCCTTCACGGGCGTGCCGGGCGGCATCATCTGCAGGCGCTGGAAGCCGTCGACCATCACCTGTTCGCCGGCCTTCAGGCCGTCGAGCACCACCCACTGGTTGTCCTTGGCGGCGCTGATCTTCACGGTACGCTGGCTCAGCTTGCCGTCGGCGCTGACCACCGTCACGTGGTCACCCTGCTGGGTGCGCGTGACGGCCTGTTGCGGCACCGTGATCGCGTTCGTCACCTGGGCCTGCTCGAGCTTCACGCGCACGTACAGGCCGGGCAGCAGCTCGCCCTTGGGGTTCGGGATCTCGGCGCGCAGCGTGACCTGGCCCGTGGTCGGGTCGACCGAGAGGTCGGAGAACAGCAGCTTGCCGTCCTGCCCGTAGTCGGTGCCGTCTTCCAGCACCACGCGGATGCTCGCGGCTTCTTCGCCGCTGGCACGCTTGTACTGGCCGGCGGCCACGGCGCGGCGCAGCTTGAGCACGTCGGAGGCCGACTGCGTGAAGTTCACGTACAGCGGGTTGATCTGCTGCACCACGGCCAGCTCGGTGGCGTCGCCCTGGCCGACCAGTGCGCCTTCGGTGACCAGCGCGCGGCCGATGCGGCCCGCGATGGGCGAGGTGACGTCGGCGTAGCCCTGGTTGATCTTGGCGGTCTGCAGCAGCGCGCGGTTGGCGGCCACGTCGGCTTCGGCCGTCTTGGCGGAGGCCACGGCCGTCGCGTATTCCTGCTTGCTCACGGCGTTGGCTTCGACCAGCGGCTTGTAGCGGTCGGCCAGTGCCTTGGCCTGCACGGCGTTGGCTTCGGCGCGGGCCAGGGCGGCCTGGGCGTTCTGCGTGGCGGCCACCAGCGGTGCCGGGTCGATGCGGAACAGCAGCTGGCCGGCCTTCACGTCGCTGCCTTCGCGGAACTCGCGCTTGAGCAGGATGCCGGGGGTGCGGGCGCGCACCTGGGCGATGCGCGAGGCTTCGAGGCGGCCGGGCAGCTCGGTCACGAGGCCCACGTCGGTGGGCTTGACCACCACCACGCCGACCTCAGGCGCCGGACGGGCGCCACCGCCACCGCCGCCCGGTCCGGCCGGAGCTTCGCTCTTGCCGCAGGCGGCCAGGAACAGGAGGGAGACGAAGGCCACGGTCGCGAGACGCGGCGAAAACGACAAGGACGGTTGACGCGAGACATGCAGAAGAGGCATGTGATTCCTTTGATGCGAAGACGGGAGATGGCGCTTTTGCGGGAGAGATCCGTAAACCAGCACGGGCAGGTGGGCCATCCGAGAAGCGCGCTAGTTTACATACATTCATGGATGTATAGTGACAGCCATGCAATGGCCCCACGATACGCAAAGGCCGTTCGCTTTACAAATCAGGAGACTTGGTGGCACGTCGTACGAAGGAAGAAGCACTGGCAACGCGGCATCGATTGCTCGATGCGGCGGAGCTGCTGTTTCAGGCGCAAGGTGTTTCGCAGACCACGCTGCAGCAGATCGCGCAGCAGGCCGGCGCGACCCGGGGTGCCATCTACTGGCACTTCAAGGACAAGGCCGACCTGTTCAACGCCATGATGGAGCGCGTGATCCTGCCGCTGGAAACGCCGCCCAAGAGCGACATCCCCGGCGACGATCCGCTGGTCGAGATCGAGGAAGGCCTGATCCACGCGCTGACGCTCATGGTCGCCGACCCGCAGGTGCGGCGCGTGTTCGACATTGCGACCCACAAGGTCGAATACACGCATGACATGGCCTCGGTGCAGCAGCGCCACCTCGACGCGCGCAACGCCTGCGTGGTCGATTTCGAAAAAGCCCTGCGTCTGGCCGCGCGGCGTGCCCGTATCCGGCTGCCGGTGCCCGGCGCGGTCGCGGCGCAAGGCATGCACGCCCTGATGGGCGGGCTGATCCAGAACTGGTTGCTCGACCCCACCGCCTTCGACCTCGTGCCGACCGGCCGGCGCACCTTCCGCGTCTACCTGGCCGGGCTCGGTTTCCCGCGCACGCCGGCCGGCGGTGTCCCCACGGCGCAGGACGCGGAAACCGCCGAGGCCTGATAGGCCATAATGAGCGGCTCCGGTGCATTCCGGAGCACCCCTCTCGCTGTATTTCAACGGATAGAATTCGGCCCTCCGAAGGCTGAGATCCAGGTTCGATTCCTGGCGGCGGGACCACCTTCAAGACCGGAAATTCCGCAAGGGCTTCCGGTTTTTTCACTTCTTCCCCGACCCGGCCTGGCCTTGCAAGACAAGGCCGATCCGGAGATCCGCGCGACCGGGCCGTGACACGCCGTTGCACCCTGTCACACGGACGCATGCATGTAAAAATTCCACGCATATGGAGCTCTCCGAACTGGACGAAACCAGCCTGGCAGCACACGCTGCCGAATGGCGTCGGCGCGCGCTGCGCGGCGAGAAACAGGCCCGCGGCATCGCACATGCCCTGGAGGCCGAGATGCGCCGCCGCTTCGGCGATTCGATTCCCCCGAGCCAGAGCGCCGACCTGGACACCCGCCCCTGGCCCTGCGCCAGCCGCCGCGCCCGTGGTGGAAGTTCTGGTGAACCGGCCGCGCGCCTTCGCCGCCTGATCTGACATCCCTCGCAACCGGTCGCCGGTTGCAGCGCCCCGCCGGCCCTGCCACCATGGCCGCATGGCATACCAACTGCACTACTGGCCCACGATCCAGGGCCGCGGCGAATTCGTGCGGCTCGCACTCGAGGCCGCGGGCGCCGACTACGTCGATGTCGCGCGGCTGCCCGCGTCGCAAGGCGGCGGCGACTCCGCGCTGGGCCAGCGGCTCGGCGATCCCGACAATCCGCGCGCCGCGTTCGCACCGCCGTTCCTCATCGATGGCGACATCGTGGTCGGCCAGACCGCCGCGATCCTGCTGTACCTCGGTCCCAAGCTCGGCCTGGCCGGCATCGGCGAATCCGACGGCCTGTGGACGCACCAGCTACAGCTGACCATCGCCGACGCCGTGGCCGAGGCGCACGACACCCACCACCCGATCTCGACCGGCGACTGCTACGAAGACCAGCGCGATGCGGCCGTGCAGCGCGCGCGTGCTTTCCGCGAAGCGCGCATCCCGAAATTCCTGAACTGGTTCGAGCAGGTGCTGCAGCGCAACCCCACGGGCGACCTGCACCTGGTCGGCGACGTGCTCACCTATGCTGACCTGTCGCTGTTCCAGCTGGTGGATGGGTTGCAGTACGCCTTTCCGAAAGCCGCCGCGCGGGCGTTGGCCGATACGCCGTCGGTCGTGAAGCTGCACGCCAACATCCGGCGGCGCCAGCGCGTGCACGACTACCTGCAGAGCCCGCGCCGGATCGCGTTCAACGAGGACGGGATCTTTCGGCGCTATGCCGAGCTGGATGGCTGAGGGCTAAGCGCTAAGCGCCGTCGTCGCTGCCGGCTTCGTTGCGTATGCGCAGCGCCAGCTCATACAGCGTGTTGCGCGGCGCACCGCTGATCTCGGCGGCCAGCTTCACGGCCGTCTTCACCGGCAGCTCCGCCAGCAGGAGGCGCAGCACGCGTTCGCCTTCCGCGCCGCCGTCGCCGCTCACCGCCACCGGGTGCAGCACCAGCGCGAACTCGCCGCGCGTGCGGTCGCGGTCGGCGCTGAACCAGTCGGGCAGCGCGCTGGCGGCCACGGTGGCGATCTCTTCGAACTGTTTGGTGAGTTCGCGGCCCACGGTGATGCGGCGTTCGCCCAGCACGGCCAGGGCGCGGGCCAGGCTTTCGATGCGGTGCGGCGCTTCCAGCAACACCACGGCGCGCGGCTCTTGCGCGAGGGCTTGCACGGCGGTGTCGCGCTCGCCGGCCTTGCTGGGCAGGAAGCCTGCGAACACGAAGGCGCTGCTGTTGTGCGCGTTGCTCTCTCCGCCCTCGGCCACCAGCCCGGCCGCACTCACGAGCGTGACGACGCTGCTGGCGCCCGGCAGCGGCAGCACGCGCTGGCCGGCCGCGCGCACGGCGGCGGCCAGGCGCGCGCCGGGGTCGCTCACGCCGGGCGTGCCGGCGTCGCTCACGTAGGCAATGCGCTCGCCCTGCGCGAGCCGTGCGACCACGGCCTGCGCGGCTTCGGCCTCGTTGTGCTGGTGCACCGCAAGCAGCCGCGCGCCGGGGCGGTCGATGCCGTAGGCGCGCAGCAGCGTCTGTGTGTGGCGCGTGTCCTCGCAGGCGATGACGTCCACCAGCTGCAGCACATGCAGCGCGCGCAGCGTGATGTCGGCCAGGTTGCCGATCGGCGTGGCGACGACGTAGAGCGTGCCCTGCGGATAATGCTGCGCGCCCGCGGCGTCGTGCGCGGCCGGCAGGGCCGCGCCGAAGGAAGCAGGGGCGAGTGAAGCCAAGAGGTTTCTCCGTAGGGCAGCGAAAACAAAAAACAGGGCAGGGAGCCATGACGACAAGCACCACGACGACGAAGCATCGCGGCGATGCGGCGGAAGACGCCGCGCTCGACCACCTGCGCCGGGCCGGCCTCGTGCCGGTCGCGCGCAATTATCGAACGCCGGGACGCGGCGGCGGCGAGGTCGACCTGATCATGCGCGATCCGCGCGACGGCACGCTGGTGTTCGTCGAGGTGCGCCAGCGCAGCGCGGGCTCGCACGGCGGCGCGGGCGGCAGCATCACGGCGGGCAAGCAGCGGCGCATCGTGCTGGCCGCGCGGCACTACCTGGGCCGGTTGCGGTCGCTACCGCCGTGCCGTTTCGACGTGGTGCTGATCGAGGAGAAAATCACCTGGTTGAAAGCCGCCTTCGATGCCGGCTGACGCACCCGCCAGGGAACTGAAGCCTTGCTGAAGGCTCCACCACTCCAACGTCTTGTTTCACGACCCCCAGTTATCATCGCGCCCCATGCTCGAGCAACGGATTCAGCAGCACTTCATTGACAGTGCCGACCTCAAATACCAGACCGGCCCGGTCCTCAGCAAACCCATCTCTCAAGCGATGCAGGCGCTGCTGGCCTGCGTGACCAGCGGCGGCAAGGTGCTGGCCTGCGGCGCCGGTGTGTCGGGCTTGCTGGCCGCGCAGTTCGCTTCCAATTTTGTGGGCCGCTTCGAACGCGAGCGGCCCGAGCTGGGTGCCATCGCGCTGCCCGGCGACACCACCGACCCGGCGGCCGACAGCCCGCAGGCCGCCGATGCCGACCGCTTCGCACGCCAGGTGCGCGCGCTCGGCCAGGCTGGCGACGTGCTGCTGGTGCTCAGCGCCAGTGGGCATTCGTCCGCGGTGCTGGCCGCCGTGCTCGCCGCGCACGAGCGCGACATGACGGTGGTGGCGCTGCTCGGCAACGCCGCGACCGGCTTGGCAGCGGCCGCGCCAGGTGCCGCTGCTACGGGCGGCACCGGCGGAACCATCGGCCGCGCACTGCGCGAAACCGACGTCCAGATCAGCGTGCCGCACGAGCGTGCGGCACGCATTCACGAAATCCACCTGCTCGCGCTGCATTGCCTGTGCGACGGCGTGGATGCCCAGTTACTCGGAGAACAGGAAGTTTCCTCATGACCATGACCAAGGCATCGACCCAACGTTTCGCTCTGGCCCTCACCCTCGGCGCCGCTCTGGTGGGCGGCCTGTCCGCCTGCGTGCCGCTCGTCGTGGGCGGCGCCGCGGTGGTGGGCGTGGGCATGGTGGCGACCGACCGCCGCAGCTCGGGCGCCCAGCTCGACGACCAGGGCATCGAGCTGCGTGCCGCGGCCCGCGTGCGCGACATCGCCAACGACAACATGTACGTGAGCGTCACCAGCTTCAACCGCCAGGTGCTGCTGACCGGCGCCGTCGGCAACGACGCCGACCGCCGCCGCGTCGAGGACGAGGTGAGTCGCGTCGTCAACGTGCGCTCGGTGGTCAACGAGCTCACCATCGGCGCCCCGAGCACCTTCCAGGACCGCTCGAACGACCTGTACATCACCGGCAAGGTGAAGGCCTCGCTGCTCGACGCCAAGGACATCTTCGCCAACTCCTTCAAGGTCGTGACCGAGCGCGGCACGGTCTACCTCATGGGCATCGCCACGCGGCGCGAGACCGACCGCGCCACCGAGATCACGCGCGGCGTGACCGGCGTGGCGAAGGTGGTGCGCGTGGTCGAGGTGGTGAGCGAGGCCGACCTCGCTGCGAGCCAGGCGGCCAACCAGGCCGCCGCACAGCGTGGCGGCACGGGCCCGGCACCGGTGAGCAACGCGACGCCGTCGACGCCAGGGGCTTCTTCCTCGGGTTCGCGCGTGCCGCTGCCGCCGATGGAGCCGCTGCCCGCACCGGCCGGTGGTGCGACCACCACGCCGGTCCGCTGAAACTAAAAAGCCCGCTTCCGCGGGCTTTGTTCATTTGAGCCGGATGATGAGGCTCGAGGTGTCCCAGCGTCTGCCGCCGGCCTGCTGCACGTCGGCATAGAACTGGTCGACCAGCGCCGTCACCGGCACGCGCGCGCCGTTGCGCTTGGCTTCATCGAGCACCAGGCCCAGGTCCTTGCGCATCCAGTCGACGGCAAAGCCGTAGTCGAACTTGCCGGCGATCATGGTCTTGCCGCGGTTGTCCATCTGCCAGCTCTGGGCCGCGCCCTTGCCAATGACGCCCAGCACGGCTTCCATGTCGAGACCTGCGCGCTGGCCGAAGGCGATGGCTTCCGACAGGCCCTGCACCAGCCCCGCAATGGCGATCTGGTTGACCATCTTCGCGAGCTGGCCTGCGCCGCTCTCGCCCAGCAGCGTGACCGCGCGCGAGAAGGCCATCGCCACCGGCTTGATGCGTTCGAACACCGCCGCGTCGCCGCCGCACATCACGGTGAGCGCGCCGTTCTGCGCGCCCGCCTGGCCGCCCGACACGGGGGCGTCGATGAAGTGCAGGCCGCGCGCCTGCGCCGCCTTCGACAGCTCGCGCGCCACGTCGGCCGAGGCCGTGGTGTGGTCGACCAGCACGGCGCCGGGCTTCATGCCGGCCAGGGCGCCGTCGTCGCCGAGCACCACCGAGCGCAGGTCGTCGTCGTTGCCGACGCAGCAGAACACGATGTCCGCGCCGGCCGCCGCTTCGCGCGGGGTCGGGGCGTGGCGGCCGGGCGCACCGAACTCGGCGACCCAGGCCTGCGACTTGGCGGGCGTGCGGTTGTAGACCGTGACCGTGTGGCCGGCCTTGGCCAGGTGCCCGGCCATGGGCCCGCCCATGACGCCGAGGCCGAGGAAGGCCACCGTCTGGGCGGGAACGGATTCGTAGGTGCGGGGGTTGATGCTGCTCATGGCCGACAGCTTAAAGCCAAAGAAAGAAAGCCGGCGCGTCCCAGGGACGCACCGGCAGTGCGGCCTCAGACGATCGCGAAGTGCTCGGTGCCGGCCGCCAGGTCGGTGCTGCGCGCGCGCTGGCTGTTGAGCTTGATCTGCAGGCGCAGGTCGTTGGCCGAGTCGGCGTTGCGGATCGCTTCTTCGAAGTTGATCGCGTTGCCCTCGAACAGGTCGAACAGCGCCTGGTCGAAGGTCTGCATGCCCAAGTTGCGGCTCTTCTTCATGATCTCCTTGATCTCGCCCACCTCGCCCTTGAAGATCAGGTCGGAGATCAGCGGCGTGTTCAGCAGGATCTCGACCGCCGCCACGCGGCCCTGGCCGTCTTCGGTGGGCACCAGCCGCTGCGAGACCAGCGAGCGCAGGTTCAGCGACAGGTCCATCAGCAGCTGTGCGCGGCGCTCTTCGGGGAAGAAGTTGATGATGCGGTCCAGCGCCTGGTTGGCGCTGTTGGCGTGCAGCGTGGCCATGCACAGGTGGCCGGTTTCGGCAAAGGCCACGGCGTGCTCCATGGTCTCGCGGTCGCGGATTTCGCCCATGAGGATCACGTCGGGCGCCTGGCGCAGCGTGTTCTTGAGCGCGGCTTCCCAGCTGTCGGTGTCGATGCCCACTTCGCGCTGCGTCACCACGCAGTTCTTGTGCGGGTGCACGAACTCGACCGGGTCTTCCACCGTGACGATGTGGCCGAACGAGTTCTCGTTGCGCCAGTCGACCATCGCGGCCAGCGTGGTCGACTTGCCCGAGCCCGTGGCGCCCACCAGGATGGTGAGGCCGCGCTTGGTCATCGCCACGTCTTTCAGCACCTGCGGCATGCCCAGCCCGTCGATGGTCGGCAGCTTGGCGGGAATGGTCCGCAGCACCATGCCGACCTTGCCCTGCTGCACGAACGCGTTCACGCGGAAGCGGCCGATGCCGGTCGGCGAGATCGCGAAGTTGCACTCCTTGGTGCGCTCGAACTCGGCCGTCTGGCGGTCGTTCATGATCGAGCGCGTGAGCGCCAGCGTGTGCTGCGCGCCCAGTGCCTGCTGCGACACCTTGGTGACCTTGCCGTCGACCTTGATGGCCGGCGGAAAGTCGGCGGTGATGAACAGGTCGCTGCCGTTGCGGCTCACCATGAGCTTGAGCAGGTCGTTGATGAACTGGCTGGCTTGATCGCGTTCCATGATGTCTGTGCTCCGGGTGGCTGTTCGAATCAGCCGGGGAAATTCTCGGGAATCTTGGCCTTGCCGCGCGCTTCGGCGGCAGAGATCGTATTGCGGCGCACCAGCTCTGTCAGGTTTTGGTCGAGCGTCTGCATGCCCGAACCCTGGCCGGTCTGGATGGTGGAGTACATCTGCGCGACCTTGGCCTCGCGGATCAGGTTGCGGATGGCCGGCGTGCCCAGCATGATCTCGTGCGCCGCCACGCGGCCCTGGCCGTCCTTGGTCTTGCACAGCGTTTGCGAGATCACGGCTTGCAAAGACTCCGACAGCATCGCGCGGATCATTTCTTTTTCTTCGCCCGGGAACACGTCGATGATCCGGTCGATGGTCTTGGCGGCTGACGAGGTGTGCAGCGTGCCGAACACCAGGTGGCCCGTTTCGGCCGCGGTCATGGCGAGGCGAATGGTTTCGAGGTCGCGCAACTCGCCCACCAGAATCGCGTCCGGGTCTTCGCGCAGGGCGGAGCGCAGTGCGTTCGAGAACGACAGCGTCATCGGCCCCACCTCGCGCTGGTTGATTAGGCACTTCTTCGACTCGTGCACGAACTCGATCGGGTCTTCCACCGTGAGGATGTGGCCGTACTCGTTCTCGTTGAGGTAGTTCACCATCGCCGCCAGCGTGGTCGACTTGCCCGAGCCCGTGGGGCCCGTCACCAGCACCAGCCCGCGCGGCTTGAGCGCGAGTTCGCCGAAAATCTTCGGGGCGTTGAGCTGCTCGAGCGTGAGAATCTTCGAGGGAATGGTCCGGAACACGGCGGCCGCACCGCGCGCCTGGTTGAAGGCGTTCACGCGGAAGCGCGCGAGGCCGTCGATCTCGAACGAGAAGTCGACCTCCAGGAACTCTTCGTAGTGCTTGCGGTGCGTGTCGCTCATGATGTCGTACACCATGGCGTGCACCGCCTTGTGGTCCAGTGCATCGACGTTGATGCGGCGCACGTCGCCGTTCACGCGGATCATCGGCGGCAGGCCGGCCGACAGGTGCAGGTCGGAGGCTTTGTTCTTGACGCTGAACGCCAGCAGTTGGGTGATGTCCACGGGGCTCCTCGGGCAGGCTTTAGTGACGTTTTGATACGAATTCGGAAGATTATGACGATGATTGGCGACGACCTCCAGCAAGTAAGGGCCCGGATCGACCAGGCCTGTGCAGACGCCGGGCGCGACCCGTTGGCGGTGCGCCTGCTGGCGGTGTCCAAGACCTTCGGGCCGGAGGCCGTGCGCGAGGCGCACGCGGCCGGCCAGGCGGCGTTCGGCGAGAACTACGTGCAGGAGGGCCTGGACAAGATCGCCGCGCTGGCCGACCTGCGCGCGGGGCTCGAATGGCACTGCATCGGCCCTCTGCAGAGCAACAAGACGCGGCCCGTGGCCGAGCAGTTCGACTGGGTCCACAGCATCGACCGCCTGAAGATCGCCGAGCGCCTGTCGGTCCAGCGGCCGGCCCATCTGCCGCCGCTTCAGGTGTGCCTGCAGGTCAACGTGGACGGCGGCGCGAACAAGTCCGGCGTGCCGCCGGAAGAGGCATTGGCCCTCGCGCGCGCTGTGGCGGCCTTGCCACAGCTGCAGCTGCGCGGGCTCATGGCGATCCCCGAACCGGCGCCCGATTTCGCGGCGCAGCGCGAACTGTGCCTGCGTGCGCATGCGGTGTTCGAGTCGATCCGCGCCGCGGGCATCGCGCTGGACACGCTGTCGCTGGGCATGAGTGGGGACCTCGAAGCGGCGGTCAGTGCCGGCAGCACGATGGTCAGAGTGGGAACTGCGATCTTCGGCGGCAGGGCGCGCAAACCGGCCTGAAGCTGCCGGCAACCCGCGGGCAGTGGCCCAGATTCCGAGCGGCCTGTCAGCCTATTCCGGCTTCAGGGCGAGGCTGCGCGCGACGGCTCCCCAGCGTCGGACTTCGCCTTGCATGAACTCGGCCAACTCGGGCCTGGACGATGAAAAGCGCAGCACGATGCCCAGCGACGAGAGCTTGTCCTTCACACCCGGGTGGGCCATGACCGCTGACACCTGGCCGCGCAGCTTCTCGAGCATGTCCGTGTTGGCGTGCGCCGGCGCCACCAGGGCCCACCACTGGTCGATCTCCATGTCGCGCACACCGAGCTCCTTCAGCGTGGGCACGTTCGCCAGCAGGGGGATGCGGCTCGCAGAAGTGACGGCGAGGGCGCGCAGCTTGCCCGATTGGTAGAGCGACGCACCGGCTGCCAGGGACGAGAAGTGCCCGGCGACGATGCCGCCGGCGACATCGACCAGCGCCGGCGCGGAGCCCTTGTAGGGCACGAGGGTGAATTTCAATCCGCTGCGCGCGGCGAGCAATTCAGAAGACAGGTGGCTCACGGTCCCTGCTCCGCTGTGGGCCAACGCGAGAGGCGGCTCGCTTTTGGCGCGTGCCACGAAACTCGCGAAGTCGGTGGGCGCCGCTGGATCGGCACTGGTGAAGAAAACGAGTGGCGTCGTGCCCAGCAGCGTGACGGGTGCGAAGTCGCGCAGGAGGTCATAGGGAAGCTTCGCCGTCACCGCGGGTGCGATGGCGTGCGGCAATTCCACGATCAGCAGGCTGTTCCCGTCGGGGGGCGCCTTGGCGACTGAATCGGTGCCGATCTGCCCGGCCGCGCCCGGTCTGTTGTCGACGAGCACGGTGCGGCCCATGGTTTCTGACAGCCGCTGCGCAAGCACCCGTGCGATGGCGTCGGTGCTGCCGCCTGGCGCCCAAGGCACCACGATCCTGATCGGCACGGTTTGGGCGCTCGCCTGGCCTGCGAGGCCGGCGGCAAGGAGCGCAAGGACGGCCTGGCGTCGTGAGGGATGCAGCGTCATGCGGGGACTCCGTGGGAAGGTTGGAGCAAGGAAGGGGTGGTGGCCGGGTCCGGCCACGCCGGGTCGCGCGTGGCATTGGCGGTCAGCACCAGGCAGACGTGCGAGGACGGGGCGATGCGCTGCGTGGCGACGAGTTGCTGTGCGGCAGCCAGGGTCGCGGCCGCGCAAAGCTCGGGCTGGCTGCCCACGGCCTGCCAGCTGACCCTTGCCCGCCGGGCCGTCGTGTCGTCGATCGCCACCGCGCCTCCACCCGTTGTGGTGACGGCCTGATGCTGCAGCCAGGTGGTCGTGGCGCCGGCGGTCGAGAACTGGGCTGTCTGGCCGGGGTGGGAGGCGTGCAGCGAGGCCCCTTTCAAGACCAGGGAGAGGCGGGGAAACGGCTCCACGGCCCACAGCTGCGGCATGGCCCGTATGCGTCCCGCGGCTTGAAGTTCCGACAGTCCGCGATAGATCCCCCAGAGCAGATCGCCGCGTGCCGTCGGCACCACGATGTGGTCTGGCAACTTGTCCCAAGAAGCCATTTCGGCCGCGATCGTCTTGTAGCCCTCGATGGCAAGCGGTGCACCGCCCAAGGCGGGCAGGTGATAGTTGGTCAACGGCAAGACGCCCGTGTCACCGGCGCGGCGGGCCACGTGGTCCCAACGTCCCTGGTTGTCCGGGAAGACGAGCCGCGCAGCCCCCTGGGCTTGCAGCGCTTCGACATAGGACTGCGGCATGTCGGCGTATGTCGCGACTTCGCAGCGCAGGCCGGCTGCGCGCGCGTAGACCGCTGCGGAGAGGGCCGCGTTGCCGCTCGAGGCCAGCACCAACGTGTCGGCGCCGGCCAGCAGCGCGTGCGCCACGCCGAACGCCGACATGCGGTCCTTGTGTGAGCCCGAGGGATTGCGGCTTTCGTCGTGCACCGTGAGCTGCGCGACGCCCAGGGCTTTGGCGAACGCCGGCAGCGAGCGCGAGGTCCCGGCCTGTGTCTGCTTCACGAAGCCAAGAAAGGGCAGCGAGATGCCCTGGCCAGGAGCGCCCGCATAGGAAGCGGCCAGGCTCACATGGCGGCCGGCCGCGGCGCACTTCGCGCAGCCATCGTGGCGCAGTGAGACGGGATAGAGCGTTCCGCACGAGAGGCAACGCAGCCCCTCGAGAGCGGGGTTCCAGCGCAACCCGCTGCGATGCGCGGGCTGCAAGTCTGTGGGGGCGGGAAAAGGCATGCGGGCAGTCTAGGCAGCGAACAGCAGCGCGGCCAGCCAGCGGGCCTTAGGGTATATAAGTTGGCCTTATGGCTCGTCAGACCCCATCCGCCCCTGCCCCTGCCCCTGACTGGACACCGACGTTGCGCCAGCTCGAAGTGCTGCGGGCCGTGGTGCAACTCGGCTCGCTGAGCCGGGCGGCGCAGGCTTTGCACATCAGTCAGCCGTCGGTGACGCAGACGCTGTCGCAACTGCAGCGCGACTGCGGTGTGGAGTTGCTCACCCGGCGTCATGGCCGCGTTGCCGCGACGGAGGCCGCGCAGGCTTTGGTGGGCGACATCGACGAGGTGTTCGGCGCCATGGAGCGCGTCGGCGCGCGCCTCGACGCATTGCGCTCGCCGGCGAAGGGCGAATTGACGGTGGCATGCCTCCATGCGCTTGCCACCGCAGTGCTGCCGGACACGGTGGGACAGTTCAGGCAGAGCTTTCCCACGATCCGCCTCACCTTGATGGTGGAGAGTTCACGCAGCATTCGCGACGCGCTGTTGGCGGGGAAGGTGGACTTCGCGGTGCTCAGCGACGAGGTCGATCTTGCCGGGCTGACGGCCTCGAGCTTCTACGAGGTGCCCGCTGTCTGCGCCATGCCGGTCAGCCATCGTCTGGCGCGGCGAGCGGTTCTGGTCCCTGCCGATCTTGCGGGCGAAGCCGTCATCGCGCTTTCTCCGCCGGCTCCCACATGCGCCGAGATGATGCGCAGTTTCGTCGAAGCCGGCGTGCCTTGGCAGCCTGCGATCAGCACGCCCTACAGCCTCACGCAATGCGAAATGGCGCTGGCCGGCGCGGGTATCGCGATCACAAATCCCATCGTGGCGCACAAGTTCCACAACCAGGGCCTGGCCAGCGTGCCTTTCGAACCGGCGCTCGTGTTCCGTGCCTGCCTGGCTTTCGGGACGACCTACCGTGCCAGCCGCGCGAGCCAGGCCTTCATCGGGCTGCTGCGGTCGAACACCTTCAAGCGCATCGGCGTGTGAACGCGTTGGCGCAGCGTCCATCGGGCCTTCACGATGAGCGAAGAAAGAACAGCAGGCTCATCGTCAGCCCCGTGGCGACGATGCCCGCGCGCAGCCAGGCAGGCGGCAGGCGCCGCGCGCCCCGGGCACCGAGGTAGCCGCCGAGCAGCGCGGCGCCCGCCATGATCGCGGCCTCGCGCCAGGCAATGAGGCCGCCCCAGGCATAGAGGGCGACCGCGATCAGCGTGAGCAGCGCCGACACCTGGTTCTTGAGCCCGTTGGCAGCCAGCAGGCGGGTCTGGCCGAGCAAGCCGAACAGTGCCAGCAGCAGGATGCCCAGCCCGCCGTTGAAGTAGCCGCCGTAGACCGTGACGGCGAGCACCGAGACCATCGCGACCGCCGGCCGGTGCGCGCCCGACTGGCGCGAGGCCGTGAGGCGCGGTGCCAGCACGAACAGCAAGGTGGCGAGCAGCAGCAGCCAGGGCACGACGCGGCGGAAGGTGGCATCGGGCGTCAACAGGAGCAGCAGCGCGCCGGTGCTGCCACCGATCAGCGAGAGCACCACGAGCGTCCGCATGGACAGCCCGGGCGGCGGTTGGGTGTCGCCGCGCAAGCCCCAGGCCGCCGACAGGTAACCGGGCAGCAGCGCGAGCGTGCCCGTGGCGTTGGCGCTGACGGCGGGCACGCCGGCGAACACCAGGGCCGGAAGCGTGAGGAAGCTGCCGCCCCCGGCCACCGCGTTCAGGGCGCCCGCCACGAAGGCTGCGGCGATCAACGTCGCATCGACAAGCATCGTGCGACCCTCAGGCGAAGCGGCAGGCTTCTTCGAACGCAAGCCTCGGGTGGCGGTCGAACAGCTGGGCAGGGTCGCCGTGGCCGAGGTTGCACAGGAAGTTCGTGCGCACCGAGGTGCCGTGCCAGAACGCCGCATCCATGCCTGCGGCGTCAAAGCCCGACATCGGCCCGCAGTCCAGCCCGATGGCGCGTGCCGCGAGCATGAAGTAGCCGGCCTGCAGGCTCGCGTTGCGAAAGGCCGTGCGCAGCGCGTGCGCCTCCTTGTCGGGCCCGGTGAAGTCGTCCTGCATCGCGGGCCGGTGCGGAAAGAGCCGTGGCAGCTCGCGGTAGAAGGCCGTGTCGAAACCGAGGATCGCGGTGACGGGCGCCGTCATGGTCTTGTCGACATTGCCGGGCGAGAGCAGGGGGCGCAGGCGTTCGCGGCCTTCGTCGGTGCGCACGAAGACCACGCGCATCGGCGAGCAGTTGGCCGAGGTCGGCCCCCATTTCACGAGCTCGTGGATCTGGCGCAGTTGCGCTTCGCTGACCGGTCGGGGCAGCCAGCCGTTGTGCGAACGGGCCTGGCGAAAAAGGGTGTCGAGGGCGCTGTCTGGAATCATGGGGAAGGTGTGTCGTCGAAGGACCGCATCAGGCGAAGCGCCGCGGTCGCGATGGCGCCGTCGGCTTGCGTCAGTGCGTCGAGGATCGAGAAGTGAGCGTGGCCGGGGCAGTCGATGTGGCCGGCGTGCACGCCGTGCCACTGGCGCCGAATGATCCCGCTTTGTTCGTGAAAGCCGGCGTTCTCCTCGCTGCCCAGCGCGGTGAGCAAGGGCGCGCTGGCGACCGGTCGCAACAGGGCGGGGCTCAGGGCCGCCGCGCTGAGCGGCGTGAAGCGCGTGGCTTCCATCACCGACGGCACGTCGAGCAGTGGGCGCAGGTCGTACAGCGCGCTGATGCAGACGGCGGCTTTCACCTCGGGTGCCGTGGCCAGCAGCATCGCTGCCAGGTGCCCGCCGGCCGAATGCCCGCAGGCGAACAGGCGCCCGGGCGGTGCGTCCCACTGCGCGTGGTGCGCGGCGAGCCAGGCTGCCGCGCTGCGCATCTGCGCGACGATGGTCTCCACGCTCACTGCGGGGCACAGCGCGTAGTTGACCACCGCCACCGCATAGCCGGCGGCGGTGAAGGGCGGTGCGACCAGCGAGGCGTCGCTCTTGTCGAGCGAGCGCCAGTAGCCGCCGTGGATGTACATCAGCGTGCCGCGCGGGCGGCCTGCGGGCAGGAACAGGTCGAGCCGTTCGGCTGGGTCCGGCCCGTAGGCCAGGTCGAGCCGACCCGGCGCGCCGGCACGCACCGCGGCGGACGCGCGCGCCCAGCCGTCGAAGATGCGCTGGTAGTGCGGGACGGCCAGGCGCGCGTTGTAGCGGCGCTCGCCGTCGGTGGGGTTCGCCGGCATGCGGGCTACGCGCTCTCGGCGATGCGGGCGACCACGGCCTGCAGGTCGGCGCGCACCTTCTCGGACAGCCCGGCCACGGGCGGGCGCGTCGGCCCGGCGCTGCGACCCGCGAGGGTCATGGCCTCCTTGATGACGACCGGGAACGAGCCCCAGGCCCAGGCCGCACGCAGCGGCGCGAACACGTTCGACAGGCGCAGCGCCTCGTCGTGGCGGCCGGCGCGCAGCGCGTCGTACAGGCGCACCATGAGCTCGGGGAACACATTGGCGGCGGGCGAGATGGTGCCCTGCGCGCCGTGGAACATCATCGACAGCGCGATGGTGTCGCGGCCCGAGAACAGCAGCGCGGGGCGCGGCGCGGTCAGCAGGTACTCGATGGACTGCGTGAGGTCGCCGCCCGAGTCCTTCATGCCCACGATGTTGTCGGCCGCCTGCATGCAGCGTGCGAGCGTGGCGGGCAGCACGTTGACGCTGGTGCGCGGCGGGTTGTTGTAGAGCATCACAGGCAGCTTCGTCGCGCGTGCCACGGCGGTGTAGTGGGCCACCAGCTCGTCCTGCGTGGGCTGCACGAAATACGGCGTGATCACCAGCGCCAGGTCGGCGCCCAGGGCTTCGGCCGCCTGCGTGAGCGCCATGGCCTGGCGCGTGGTGGCGCCGCCGGTGCCCGCGTACAGCGGCACGCGGCCGTCGATGGCGCGCATCGACAGCTCCAGCAGCCGGATGTGCTCGTCGGTGTCCAGGGCGAAGAACTCGCCCTGGCTGCCGGCGACCGAGATGCCGTGCACGCCGGCGCGGATGTAGCTGTCGATCAGCTCGCCGACGCGGGCTTCGTCGAGCCGGTGGTCGGCGGTGAAAGGCGTGGCCATGGCGGGCACGACGCCGTGGAATTTCGAGAGGTTCAAGGCAGAAAGCTCCGGAAGAAAAAGGGGGCGAGGGGCGACGTCAGTCGACGCCCATCAGATGGCCCAGCTGCACCACGTAGTGGCCGAAGGCGGCCGCTTCCTTGGTGGTGCGCGGGTCGCGCGGGCGCGGCAGGTCGATGCGGATGTCCTCGACGATGCGGCCCGGCCGCTCGGACATCACGAGCACGCGGTCCGAAAGAAAGACGGCCTCCGAGATGCTGTGGGTGATGAGGATCACCGTCTGGCGCATCTCCTGCCACAGGCGCAGCAGCTCGACGTTGAGCTGGTCGCGCGTGAGCGCGTCGAGCGCCCCGAAGGGCTCGTCGAGCAGCAGCACCTGGGGCCGCATCACGAGGATCTGTCCGAGCGCGGCGCGCTGGCGCATGCCGCCCGAGAGTTCGTGCGGATAGTTGCGGCGGAACTTCTCCAGCTTGAGGATCGGCAGCAGCGCTTCCACGCGTTCGTCGATGTCCTTCTTCGGCAGCTTGCGCACCTCGGCCGCGAGGCGGATGTTGGCTTCCACGGTCTCCCACGGCAGCATGTTGTGGGTCTGGAACACCACGCCCACGTCGTCGGACATCCGCGTCTGCAGGTGGTCGAGCACGCGCACCTCGCCGCCGGCGTCGGGCTGTATGAGCCCGGCCACGATGCGCAGCAAGGTGCTCTTGCCGCAGCCGCTCGGCCCCAGGATCGAGACGAACTCGCCGCGCTGCACTGTGAAGTCGACCTGCTCCAGCGCGCGCACGCTGTGGCGCGCGTCGAAGGTCTTCGCCACGCGGCTGACGCCGATCGCCGTGTCGATGGCACCGGGGGCGCGCACCGTCGCCTCGCCGGTGGCCACAGTCCCAGGCTTCACTTGCGGGCCCCCACCCAGCCGCCTTCGGAGATGTCGAAGACCACGCCGTCGAGGTCGCGGAATTTCATCTCGTAGTACAGGCTCTTCTTGTCGTGCGGCAGGTCCATGAAGAAGGTGCCGCCGTGGTCTTCGATGGCCTTGCGCTGTGCGTCGAGGTCGTCGACCCAGAAGCCGAAGTGGTGCGTGCCGATCCAGTCCTTGCCTTTTTCGAGGCCGGCGGCCTCGTCGGTCTTGTAGTTCAGCAGCGCCAGGCAGATGGTGCCGTCCGTGAGGTACACGCCATCGGCGATGGGCGAATGCGTGGGCTCGACGATGGTGAGGTCGAAGACCTCGCTGTAGAACTTGGCCGCCTTCTGGGGATCGGGAACGGCAAGGGCGATGTGACGCAGTTTGGCCATGGGGATGTCTCCTGAGTTGAAATCTTTGGAAAAGGCGAAAGAGAAAAGGAAGGGGCTCAGAGCCCGCGCCACCAGATGCGCTTGGCGGCCAGTTCGACCAGCAGGTACAGCAGGCCGGCGACCACCGAGATCACCACCAGCGCGGCAAACAGGTAGTCGGTGCGCGCGTTGGCGTTGGCTTCGAGGATGAGGTGGCCGAGCCCGCGCTCGGAGCCGACGAACTCGCCCACGATCGCGCCGATCACGGCCAGCGGCATGGCCGAGCGCAGGCCGTCCATGATCGACGGCAGCGCCGAGGGCACGTAGAGGCGGCGGAAGGTGGTCCAGGACGAGGCACGGATGGCGCGGAAGTGCTCCACCAGATGCGCCGGCGTGCCCGCCAGCCCGCCCATGGTGGCGATCACCACCGGGAAGAAGGCGAAGAGAAAGGCCATCAGCACCTTGGAGGTGTCGCCGTAGCCGAACCAGATCACCATGAGCGGCGCCAGCGCGATCTTGGGCAGGCCCTGGAACACCACGATGAGCGGGTACAGCGACCGCCGCACCACCGGGATGGCGTGGATCGCGAGCCCGAGCAGCACGCCGCCGATGGCCGCCAGCGCGAAGCCGGCCAGCACCTCCTGCGTCGTGACCCACGACTGCACGAGCAGCGCCATGCGGTTGGTCCACAGGCTGTCGAGCACCTGCGACAGCGGCGGCAGCAGGTAGCGCTTGATGCCGAACACGTCGACCGATTTCTCCCACAGCAGGCCCAGCGCGAGGAACAGCAGGGCGGGGTCGGTGAAGCGGCGCCACGATTCGGCGCGCGAGGAAGGGGCGGGGTGCATGTGTCTTGTCTCCGGATTTTTTATGTGTGTCGTGTCTTGTCGCGGGGTGGGCGTTCAGCGCTTCGGGTTGTCGCTGTTGTCGCCTTCGTCTTCGGCCGTGCGCGGCCCCCACTCGGGCGGCGGCACCACGAACCGGTCGAAGTGCCACTGGTCGAAGGCCGCGAGGTCGTTCTTCCAGACGCGGGGCGTGTAGGGTTGCGCGGGCGTGATCTGCACCATCTCCGCGTAGAACTCGCAGTAGTTGCCGTCGGGGTCCTTGAACACGAGGAACAGGTTCTCGCCGGGCCCGTGCTTGCCGATGCCGCGCACGATGTCGATGCCCTGCGCCTGCAGGTAGCGCGCGGCGTCCTCGATCTCGGCCAGCGAGCCGAGCTGGTAGGCGAAGTGCTCCAGCCCGGGCCGCCCCGGCGTGTAGGTGGCCGCATGCTGCGGATCGCCGGGCGCAATCTGCGCCAGCGCCAGGTCGTGGTGGTCGTTCCCGCAGCGCAGGAAAGCCATCTGGTCCTCGATGTAGTCGGACACCTCCAGCCCGACGATCTCGGTGTAGAAGCGCACGGAGGCCTTGAGGTCGCGCACGTTGAGCACGACGTGCCCAAGGCGCTGGGGACGGGGGCGTTGAACCATCGGTGTTGCTCCCGCGCTCATGGTGCGAGCAGGTCGTTGCTGTACGCGTCCTGCGGCTTCACCTTGCCGCCCAGGCCGAAGGCCTTGTCGACGAACTGCACGGTGGCGCGCATGCGGTCATCGCGCAGGTGGCCCAGCCCCTTGGCCTTGGCTGCCGGGTCGACCAGCAGGTCGTTCATGTCCTTGATCTGCGCCAGCGCCACGGCGCGGTCGGTGGTGGGGAACATCTTCACCATGAGGTCGGCCGCCTGCTCGGGGTTGGCCATGGCGAACTCGTAGCCGCGGTACGAGGCGCGCAGGAACTTCTTCACCACCTCCGGTCGCTTCCTGATCAGGTCTTCGCTGGCCGCGAAGCCGCTGCCGTAGGCGTCCAGTCCGAAGTCGCTGTACTCGATCCAGCCCAGCGTCACGCCCGCGGCCTGGGCCTGCTTCTGGGTGACGGCGCGGTTGCTCCCGCGCCAGCATTCGGCCAGGTCGACCTTGCCTTCGATCAGCGAGGCGTCGACCACGGCGGGGTCCATGCGCAGCAGGCGGATGCTCTCCTTGGGCTGGCGGTTCAGCTCCAGCCAGGCGGGCACGACGTTGTGCACCGGCGAGGCCGAGCCGCCGCCCAGCCGCAGGCCCTTCATGTCGGCGGGCGTCTTGGGCTGGTGGCGCTTGGTGTCGAAGCAGATGCCGGCGGGCCAGCGCGTGTTGATGGCGCCGATCATGCGGATCTTGCCGCCGTTGGCGCGGTTGAGCACCAGGCTGATCGGGTCGACGTAGCCGAACTCGAACTGCCCCTGGTCGAGCTCGTTGGCGGTGCGGTTGCCGCCGTAGCCGCGCACGATGGCGGTGTCCAGGCCCAGCTCGCGGAAGTAGCCCTGCGCCTGCGCGACGATCACGCCCACCGAGCTGCCCTGCGGCAGCCAGGCCATGTTGTAGGTGACCTTCTCCTGGGCGAACGCGGGGGGTGCGCCGGCCAGCATCGCGCTGAAGGCGAGGCCGGTCAGTGCGCGCGCGATCGCGGCGAATCCTCTGCGGGTGGGTTGCATGTCGTTGTCTCCATACCTTGTTGTGATGCGAAAGAACGGGGCCGTGGCCCCGCCGTGCCGGCGCTCAGACGCGCTCTGCCTGCACTTGATTGGCCAGCCGTCCGATGCCCTCGATGCTCGCCACCAGCCGGTCGCCCGGCTTCAGGTAGATACCCCGACCCATGCCCACGCCAGTCGGCGTGCCGGTGGCGATCACGTCGCCGGGTTCCAGCGTGACGATGGTCGACAGGTAGGCGATCTGCTCGCGCACCGTCCAGATCATGTTGGCCGTGCTGTCCTGCTGCATGGGCTCGTCGTTCACGTCCAGGCGCATCTGCACGGCCTGCGGGTCGGGGATCTGCCAGGCGGGCACCAGCCACGGGCCGATGGGTGCGAAGGTGTCGTGGCACTTGCCCTGGAACCAGTCGTGCTTGAACGGGTAGTCGCCGCGGATGTTGAGGTCGCGCGCCGAGATGTCGTTGACGATCGTGTAGCAGGCCACGGCGTCGAGCGCGTCCTCGACCGAGATGCGGCGGCAGCGCTTGCCGATCACGGCGGCGAGTTCGACCTCCCAGTCGAGCTTGCTGGTCTCGGGCGGCATCTGGATCGTCTCGCCGTTGCCGATCACCGTGTTCGAGAGCTTCAGGAACATGTACGGCTTGCTCTGCGACTTGGCCGCCAGCACGGTGCCCATTTCGTTGGCGTGCGAGGCGTAGTTCGAGGCGGCGCAGAAGATGCGGCTCGGCACGAAGGGCGCAGCCACGGCCGCGGCGCCGTCGGCCACCGGCCGGATCGCGCCCGAGGCGGCCAGCGCGGCGGCGATGGGCGTGGCGTCGCGCAGCCAGGCCTGGGCGTTCGCCCAGTCGCGCAGCATGGCTTCGACGCCTTGCGTGACCCAGGCTTCGGGCAGCGGCGGCAGGCCGGCCGCGCGGGCCGCCTCCAGGTCGTACAGCTGGCTGTCGATCACCAGGGCGGGGGCAAGCCCGCCGGCGCGGCGGTAAGTGGCGAGCGCGATCCAAGACATTCGATTGACTCCTCTTTGTAGGTGGATTGGAATCCGCGACAGGTATTTTGCATTCAGTGTCTGCGAATTGTGTGCAATTTTATGTTTTGGTGTTCATGAGAGTCAAGGATTTGTCGCGATGCACCTGAAACGGGCGTGCAGGCGCGCGCCGCGGCCGGCCTGCGCCGGGAACGGCGGGCCGGGGCGGGCAGCGGAACGGGAGGGAGGGAAGGGGCGCGGCGGCCGCGTCAGGCGGCGGCGCTGGAAGACGGGGTGCGGGAGGCGCTGCCGTCGAAGTGCTGCAGCACGTTCATCGCCGAGTTGGCCGCATGGCTGTGCATGGCGGCGGCGGCGGCGTCACCGTCGTGCGCCAGCAGGGCGGCAACGAGGGCTTCGTGCTCGACATGGGAATGCTGCAGGCGGTTCTCTGTCGTGAAGAAGCCTTGCGAGCGGAAGGGCGCGAGGCGCTGCCGCAGGCTCAGTGCGAGGTCTTGCAGCGTCTTGTTGCGGGCGCCGGCGTAGATCAGCGCGTGAAATTCCTCGTTCAGCGCGGCGTAGGCTTTCGCGTCGCCCTCGGCGGCGGCGCGCCCGGCCTGCTGGTGAACGAACTCGATGCGCTTGCGTTCCGACGGCGCGGCGCGCAACGCGCACAGCTTGGCGCACAGGGCTTCCAGTTCGCCGGAGGCTTCGAAGAGGCCGTCGAGGTCGGCGGGCGCCATCGTCGCCACCGAGAAGCCGCGGCGCGGCAGGTGCTCGATCAGCCGTGTCGAGGCCAGCTGGCGCAGCGCATCGCGCACCGGGCTGCGCGAGACGCCGAAGCGCGTCGCGATCGTCTGTTCGTCTAGGCGTTCGCCGGGCTGGAAACGGCGCAGCACGATTTCCTCGGCCAGGCGGTCCGAGATGGTCTGGGACAGCGTTTTTCCAGGCTCGTTTTCCATGGTGTGCTTCTTCGGGGGCGTGCCATCCACGCGATGCGGGACGACATATTGTCGACAAAATTAAATTGTCGCATGCAATTGCGCCGGCAAAAACGCCCTCGATGGGCGCCGGCTCAGACCCCGAGCGGCAACCGCGCGCTGCTCTTCACCTCTTCCATCACCGCATACGTGCGCGTCTCGCGCACCCCGGGCAGCTGCCACAGCACGGTGCCGGCGAACTCGCGGTAGGCGGCCATGTCGGCCATGCGGGTCTTGAGGAGGTAGTCGAAGCCGCCGGCGACCATGTGGCATTCCATGATCTCGTCGCGCACCTGCACGGCGGCCTTGAACTGGTCGAACACATTGGCGGTGGTGCGGTCGAGTAGCACCTCGACGAAGACGGTGAAGCCCCGCCCCAGCTTGTAAGGGTCGAGGCGGGCTTCGTAGCCCAGGATGAAACCATCGCGCGTGAGGCGCTGCACGCGCGCCAGCACCGCCGTGGGGGAGAGCGCGACGGCCTCCGCCAGCTTGAGGTTGGTGATGCGCCCGTCTTCCTGAAGGATCTTCAGCAGGCGCAGATCGATGCGGTCCAGATCAAGCATTCGAGAATTATCCGGCGCACACATCGATCGACTGCAAAAAATGCGGCCTATTTGCCACGGCCATAGGAGATAGAACCAAGGAAATGCCGTTGGACTACCCTTTTGTGGTCATTTGGCCTACCGAAAGCCGTGGGTTACCGCATTCAACGCACCGTGGGCGCGCCGGGTGCGGCAGCCTGGCGGCCCGAGAGCTGGTCGACCAGCGCGCCGTAGGCCGGGCCTTCGCGCAGCTTGGTGTACGCGGCCTGCGCTTCGCGGTAGCCGGGGCGCGACATGTCGGCGCCCGCTTCGCCCGACTGCTGGGCGGCCAGGCCCGAGCGGATCCACAGTTGGGTGTCGGCGGCCACGGCGGCGCGGCTGTTGGCCGAGACGACGACCGGCTCCTGGCCCATGTTCTCGTTGTAGCCCTGCGTGGGCGCGGTCTTCAGCCATTGCTGGGCGTCGGCCGTCACGGCGGCGCGCGTCGTCGACGACGCGAAGGGGGCGGGGCGCGGATCGCCTTCGGCGTAGTTGCCGGCAAAGCTCGGCGCGGCCACGAGGCCGAGCAGGGCGGCGACGGCGGCGGTGTTCAGCAGGCGGGTGGTGGAAGACAGCTTCATGTTCGTTCACTCCTTGAGGTGGTTGCTTGGTTGGTGAGAACGACTGTACGAAGCGCATCCACGCGGTCGATAACTTCTGGATGACGGTTTTGTCATGTGCGTATCCACCTGCTTCGGGCCGCGTCTTGCGGCAGCGCAAGGGGCCTTCCAACTTCTCTTGCATAACCGCCATCGCGGCATGCATAAGCCATGGCGCACCGCCCGCAGTCGGCATATCGTTGCGCCCATCCATTCCAACCAAGGGATCTTTCATGAACGAGAAACTCTCCTTCGTCAATCCGACGGCCAACAGCCCCTGGGGCACCTACCTGTCGCAGGTCGATCGTGTCGTGCCGTACCTCGGCCCGCTGGCGCGCTGGGTCGAAACCCTCAAGCGCCCCAAGCGTGCGCTGATCGTCGACGTGCCGATCGAGATGGACAACGGCACCATCGCCCACTTCGAGGGCTACCGCGTGCAGCACAACATGAGCCGCGGCCCGGGCAAGGGCGGCGTGCGCTTCCACCCCGACGTCACGCTCGAAGAAGTGATGGCGCTGTCGGCCTGGATGACCATCAAGACCGCGGCCGTCAACCTGCCGTACGGCGGTGCCAAGGGCGGCATCCGCGTCGATCCGAAGAAGCTCTCGCTGCAGGAGCTCGAGAAGGTCACGCGCCGCTACACCAGCGAGATCGGCATCATCATCGGCCCGCACACCGACATCCCCGCGCCCGACGTGAACACCAACGCGCAGATCATGGCGTGGATGATGGACACCTACTCGATGAACACCGGCGGCACCGCCACCGGCGTCGTCACGGGCAAGCCGCTGCACCTGGGCGGTTCGCTGGGCCGCGTGAAGGCCACCGGCCGCGGCGTGTTCGTCACCGGCCGTGAAGCGGCCCGCCGCCTGGGCCTGGACCTGCGTGGCGCGCGCATCGCGGTGCAGGGCTTCGGCAACGTGGGCTCGGTCGCGGCCGAACTCTTCGTGGAGGCCGGCGCCAAGATCGTCGCGGTGCAGGACCACACCGGCACCATCGTGAACACCAACGGCCTCGATCTGGCCCAGCTCGTGCCCATCTCGCGCACCGACGGCGTGGTCGGCTTCAAGGCCGGCGGCGACATCGTGCCGAACGAAGACTTCTGGGACGTCGCCTGCGACATCCTGATCCCGGCCGCGCTCGAAGGCCAGATCACCGCCGAACGCGCCAAGAAGACCACCGCCAAGCTGGTGCTCGAAGGCGCCAACGGCCCGACGGTGCCCGAGGCCGACGACATCCTGGCCGAGCGCGGCGTGCTGGTCGTGCCCGACGTGATCTGCAACGCCGGCGGCGTGACGGTCTCGTACTTCGAATGGGTGCAGGACTTCTCGTCCTTCTTCTGGGACGAGGACGAGATCAACGTGCGCCTGGACCGCATCATGATGAACGCGCTCAACCAGATCTGGGACACGGCCGACAAGCACAAGATCTCGCTGCGCACGGCCACGTATGCGGTGGCCTGCGAGCGCATCCTGATGGCGCGCCAGGAACGCGGTCTGTACCCCTGATGCCCTGAAGTCGGCGCTGGGGCTTTCAGGGCCTTTCGGGAACCCCCGGCCTGCTGGGGGCTCGAAGCGAAGCCGCCGGGTGGTTAGCATCCGGTGTCCTTCCCGCCCTGCCATGCCGCCCACCTCTTCTGCTGCTTTCATCTTCTCTTCGCCGGCCCGCGTGCCGGCGTTTCTGTTCCCGAGCCTGCTGTCGGTGCTCGTGCTGGCCGGCTGCGGCACCTTGGGCACGCGACAGGCCTTCGAGCCCGAAGACTTCGACTCCACCACCACCCACACGCGCAACTACGCCGCCAGCGAGGCCCAGACCTGCGAGGCCGCGCGCCGCGCGTTGCTGAGCCAGGGCTACATGGTCACGGCCGCCAACGCCGACCTGGTGACCGCGCGCAAGAGCTTCCAGCCCGCGCCCGAGACCCACGTCGAGGTCGAGTTCCGCGTGGTCTGCGCACGCGAATTGGGTGCGGGCAGTGCCTCGTCCGGACGCAGCACCGTGGCCTTTGCGACCGCATTGCAAGACCGCTACGGACTGAAGAAGGGCAGCAACTCGGCCAGCCTGGGCGTGGGCGCCATCGGCTCGCTCTCGCTGCCTTTCGGCGGCAGCAACGAGGCGATGGTCAAGGTGGCGAGCGAGACGCTGTCCGACGAACGTTTCTACGACCGCTTCTTCACGCTGGTCGAGCGCTTCCTGCAGGGCGGCGGGCCGGACATGCCCGCCGATGCTGCGCCGGGGGACGAGACACCGAAGCCGTCTGCGCGCCCCGCTGCAACGACCTTCCCCGTGTCGCCGTCGCCGAACCGCGGCTGAACCGGCGGCGCGCTCAGCGCACCAGCGTGGACTTGCCGAACAGGCTCTCGATCAGCTCCACCGCCACCTCGGCCGTCTGGTTGCGCACGTCGAGCGCGGGGTTGAGTTCCACCACGTCGACCGAGCCGAGCCGGCCGGTGTCGGCGATCATTTCCATGCACAGCTGCATCTCGCGGTAGGTCGGCCCGCCGCGCACGCCCGTGCCCACGCCGGGCGCGTCGGCCGGGTCGAGGCAGTCGAGGTCGAAGCTCACGTGCAGGTGGGTGTCTTCGTCCACGTCCTGCAGCGCCTCGGTCATGGTGGTGCGCATGCCGTTCTCGTCGATGTGGCGCATGTCGAACACGGTCAGGTCGAGCGTGCGGATCGCTTTTTTCTCGTCGTCGTCCACGCTGCGGATGCCGATGAAGCGGATCGCGTCGTGCGCCAGCGCCGCGGGTTCGCCGCTCCAGCCCGTGAGGCCCGCGGGCCCGTGGCCCAGCAGGCACGACACCGGCATGCCGTGCAGGTTGCCGCTGGGGCTCGTGGTCTCGGTGTTGACGTCGGAGTGCGCATCGAGCCACAGCACGCGCAGCTTCTTGCCGCGCTGGCGTGCGTGCCAGGCCACGGCGCTGATCGAGCCGATCGCCAGGCAGTGGTCGCCGCCCAGCATCACCGGCACGTGGCCGGCGCCCAACGCGGTGTCGACGGCGGCGTACACCGAGCGGTTCCACGCGATCACTTCGGTGAGGTGGCGCAGCCCGTTGGCGGGTGGCGCCCACGGCGTGGCCGGGCCCGCGAGGTTGCCGCGGTCGAGCACCGTGAAGCCCTGGCCCGCCAGCGCTTCGGCCAGGCCGGCCACACGCAGCGCGTCGGGCCCCATGCCCGCACCGCGCACGCTGGCGCCGATGTCGGTCGGTGCACCGATCAGTTCGAGGGTGGCGGCGGTGCTGCTGTTCATGTCGGTCTCCCGATGTGGTGCCAGAGGTAGGCGTAGCCGAGCGCATCCATGAAGGCGGACGCCTTGTTGTCCGCGGCGGCGCTGTGGCCGCCTTCCATGTTTTCGTAGAAGCTGCTGTCGTGCCCGAGCGCGAGCAGCTTCGCGTGCATCTTGCGCGCATGCACGGGCCCCACGCGGTCGTCGCGCGTGGAGGTGGTGAAAAGCGCCGGCGGGTAGGGCGTGCCGGCCTTGGCGTTCTCGTAGGGCGAGAAGGTCTGGATGAATGCCCACTCGTCGGGCTGTTCCGGGTCGCCGTACTCCGCGATCCACGAGGCGCCGGCCGACAGCTGCGTGTAGCGCTTCATGTCGAGCAGCGCCACCTCGCTCACGATGGCGCCGTACAGCTGCGGGTACAGCGTGAGCATGTTGCCCATGAGCAGGCCGCCGTTGCTGCCGCCCATGGCGCCCAGGTGCGCGGGCGAGGTGATGCCGCGTGCGAACAGGTCTTGCGACACGGCCGCGAAGTCTTCGCAGGTGCGCAGGCGGTTCTCCTGCAGCGCGGCCTGGTGCCAGCGCGGGCCGTACTCGCCGCCGCCGCGGATGTTCGCCACCACGTAGACGCCGCCACGTTCCAGCCAGGAACGGCCGATGCCGCCGCTGTAGCTCGGCTCCAGCGAGATCTCGAACCCGCCGTAGGCGTACTGCAGCGTGGGGTTGGTGCCGTCGGCCACGAGGTCCTTGGCGGCGACTTCGAAGTAGGGCACGCGCGTGCCGTCCGCCGAGGTCGCGAAATGCTGGCTCACGCGAAAGCGCGAGGCGTCGAAGAAGCCGGGGCTGTGCTTCAGCGGCTGCGGCTCGCCCTGGCCGAGGGTGCCGATGTACAGCGTGGTCGGCTGCAGGAAGCCGCTCACGGTCAGGAAATAGTCGTCGTTCTCGGTCTCGTCGATGCCGCCGGCCGCCACGCACGAGAGCGCGGGCGCGCCGCCCAGGCTGTCGCGCGCCCACTCGCCGAGGCCGTCCGCCGGCGGCGTGAGCACCTCGAGCCGGTTCACCACGTCGTGCATCACGTTGAGGATGAGGTGGTGGCGCGTCCATGAGTAGTCGTCGAGCGCGGTCGTGTCGTCGGGTTCGAACAGCAGCGTGAGCTCGCGCGCGCCGGCCATGTAGTCGTCGAAGCGCGCGGCCAGCAGCGAGCCGGCGGTGTAGGTGCGGCCGGCCACGGTCCAGTCTTCGCGCGGCTCGATCAGCAACCACTCGCGCGTGACGCCGGTGTTGGCGTCGTCGGGCACGTCGAGCTTGGCCAGCGTGCCGTCGGGCGCGCGCAGCCAGGTCTCGCTGTCGTAGAAGTCGATCTGGCGCGAGACGAAGTCGCGTTCGAAGCCGGGCGTGTGGTCGCTCCAGGCGCTCACCGACATGTCTTCGTGCGCGCCCTCGTACACGGTGACGGCTTCGGCCAGCGGCGTGCCGCGCCGCCACTCCTTCACCAGGCGCGGGTAGCTCGAGCTGGTCATCGAGCCGGGGCCGAAATCGGTGCCCACGTAGAGGTGGTCGATGTCTTTCCAGGTGACGTGGTTCTTCGCCTCGGGCAGCGCGAAGCCGCCTTCGACGAACGTCATGCTCACGAGGTCGAACTCGCGCACCACGTCGGCATCGGCACCGCCGCGCGACAGCGAGATCAGGCAGCGTTCGTAGGCAGGCTCCAGGCAGTCGGCGCCGTGCCAGACCCAGTTCTCGCCGTCTTCGGCGGCCAGTGCGTCGAGGTCGAGCACGGTCTCCCAGTCGGGCTCGGGCGTGCGGTATTCGGCGAGCGTGGTGCGGCGCCACAGGCCCTTGGGGTGCGCCTTGTCGCGCCAGAAGTTGTAGTACAGCGCACCGATCTTGCTGACCATCGGAATGCGCGCATCCGAGTCGAGCACCTCGAGCAGGCCCTGCTCGATCGCCTGGAAGTCGGGCGACTGCGCATGGGTGTGAACGGTGCGTGCATTCTGCTGGCGAGCCCAGTCCAGAGCGGCTTCGCCGTCGATGTCTTCGAGCCAGAGGTTGTCGTCGTTGTCGTGCGCAGAGGTCATGCGGCACAGTGTACGAAGCCCCCGTGACTGCGGCGGCCTGTGAGCAGGTGTTGCGGCCTGGTTGCGGCCTGTAAGGCACGTCGATTTTTTCATTACAAGTGGACGCGCATCCCCTCAGAGCTTGGGACAAACCCCTGTCTCGCGCGTGCCTTCCCCCGGTGGAAACACTGAAGAAGCGAAGGCCACGAACGCCATGCCCACGGTATCCTGCCGAACGGCGCTTGCCCCAACGAGGAGAACCACACATGAAACACCTGAGCGGTCTTGATGCCACCTTCCTGCACCTGGAAACCCCCGAGATGCCGATGCACGTGGGCTCGCTCAACGTGCTGGATCTGCCCAAGGGCTACAAGGGCGACTTCTACGAAGACGCCAAGGCGTTCATGGCCAGCCGCATCCACCTGGCCGACGTGTTCACGCGCAAGCTCGCGCTGATGCCCTTCGACATGTCCAACCCCGTGTGGGTGGACGACGACGACATCGACATCGACTACCACGTGCGCCACATCACGCTGCCCAAGCCCGGCACCAACCGCCAGCTGCAGCAGTACGTGGCACGGTTGCATTCCACGCTCATCGACCGCAGCCGCCCGATGTGGGAGTTCTTCATCATCGACGGCCTGCAGAGCGGCCAGGTGGCGCTGTACACCAAGGTGCACCATGCGGGCATCGACGGGCAGGCCGGCGTCGAAGTGGGCAAGGCCATCTTCGACCTCGAGGCCACGGGCCGTGTGATCAAGCCGCCGCGTTCGCGTCCGCGCAGCAGCGGCTACCAGCTGGGCATGGCCGAGCTCGCCACCGCCGCGCTGCGCAACACGGCGCAGCAGTACGTCAAGCTCTTCAAGATGGCGCCGGCCATCGCACGCGCCATCGGCGGCCTGGCCAAGCCCGACGAGAAGGCGGCCGACAAGGCCGCGGCCGCCGCGCCGAAGAAGTTCAACCTCTTCGCGCCGCGCACCTCGCTCAACGTGTCGATCACCAACCAGCGCACCTTCGCGGGCCGCACCATCTCGCTGGCCGAGACCAAGTACATCGCCAAGCACTTCGGCGTGACGCTCAACGACGTGGTGCTGGGCACCGTGGCCGGCGCACTGCGCCACTACCTGGCCGACAACAACGAGCTGCCGGCCAAGCCGCTGGTGGCCGGTGTGCCGGTGAGCCTGCGCGAGGCCGGCGACCAGACGGCCAACAACCAGGCCAGCATGATCCTCGTGAGCCTGGCCACCGACATCACCGACCCGGTGCAGCGGCTGAAGGCGATCAACACTTCGTCGAACAGCTCCAAGTCGACGATGAACCGCTTCAAGGCGGTGATCCTGGACGACTTCCCGACCTTTGCCGCGCCCTGGCTGATGTCGGGCATTGCCTCGATGGTGGGCCGTTCGGGCATCGTCAACCTGCTGCCGCCGGCGGCCAACGTGGCCGTCTCGAACGTGGCGGGCGCACCGTTCCCGATGTACTTCGCGGGCGCGCTGGTCACCTGCTACTACCCCGTGTCGATCGCCAGCCACGGCACGGCGCTCAACGTCACGGTGCAGAGCTACAACGGCCGCATGGACTACGGCCTGATCGCCTGCCGCCGCGCCGTGCCCGACATCACCGAGATCGGCGACTACCTGCTGGCCGAGCACAAGCTGCTGATGGCGCTCACCGAGAAGCACCCGTCCGCCGCCGGCGCGACGGCTGCGCCCAAGCCCGTGGCCGCGCCTGCGCCGGAAGAGAAAGAAGAAGCCAAGGCCGCAGCTCCTGCCCGCAAGCCGGCCGCGCGCAAGAAGGCACCGGTGAAGGCTGTCGCAGCCAAGAAGAAGGCGCCCGCCAAGGCCGCACCAGTGAAGGCGGCAGCGAAGAAAGCCCCTGCGAAGAAGGCTGCAGCGAAGAAGGCTGCGCCCCGGCCTGCGGCCCGCAAGGCCGCCGCATCGCCCCGCGCCGCTGCGGCATGATCGACAGGCGGGCCCGGCCTGGGCAAAAAATTGGGGCAGTTGGACTAGTTTTCCGACCGTTCTAGTTTTCCAGGCCTAGGCCTTGCGGAAGATGATTGGCCCATCGCGATTCCCCGCGAGCCCATCAACTTCAAGGAAATCTCACATGTCCACGCAAACCAACATCGCTTCCGCCGCCATCCACGTCGTCGGCCAGTACAACGACGCCGGCAAGACCCTGGTCGGTGCCTACCGCACCGGCGTGCAGCGCCTGCTGGGCGGTGCCGCTTCGCGTTACAGCGAGTTCCTGGGCAACCGCCAGATTCCGCTGGTGAGCGAACAGATCAAGGCCAACCTGATCGGCGCGCAAGAGAAGGTGCATGGTTTCCTGTCGAACCGCCTGGACATCGACACCAGCCGCATCGTGAACGCGATGGACCGCGTCGCCGCCGGCACCACCAGCGGCATCGAAACCGTCGCCAACCGCGTCGCGCAGATCGAATCGCCCGCTGCCACCACCGTGCTCAACGCCCTGTCGACCGTGAACCAGCCCTTCGCCACCGTGTCGGTGCAAATCGCTGACCGCATCGTCGCCGGCACCAAGCAGATCGAAGCCCGTGTGAGCGGCACCGAAGAAGCTGCCGCCCCCGTGCGCACCGTGAAGGCCAAGGTCGCTGCGGCCAAGAAGCCGGTTCGCCGCGCTGCCCGCAAGGCGGCCTGATCCCGGGGCGCTGACCGCGCCCTTTTCATTTCTACCGCCCCTGGAGCACCACCGCATGGCGACCCGTCCCGATGACACTGCAAAGTTGAAGAAGAGGGCGGCGCCTGCGAAGAAGGCTCCGGCGGCCAAGAAGAAAGCCGCGCCCCGCAAGGCGGCGCCGGCTGCGAAAACACCGCCTGCAGACACTGCTGCTGCGGGCACCAACAAGGCCGAAGCGCTGCTGCGCGCCGGCCTCAAGGCGCTGGACAACGTGCGCAACGACGTCGCCAAGCGCCAGGCCAACGTGATCGAAGGCCTGCTCGGCATCGGGCAGGGCAAGGCCGACGCGGTGGGAGCGAAAGCGGCGCTGACGCGCGGCTTCCCCAGCCTCGACACCTTCGGCATTCGCAAGTTCGAGGACGTGTTCGACCAGCGTGTCGCCACCGCCCTGCAACGCCTGGGCATGCCCAGCGCCGACGAGGTGCAGGCGCTGCGCGACGAGGTGACGCAGTTGCGCGAACGCCTCGCGAAACTCGAGAAACCGTCCAGTTCAGGCAGCTCCAGCGGCAAGCGCTGAGCGGCACACAACGCACGCACCACGCCGCTTGTGGCCAGCTCCAACACCACGCGCGATCGCATCCTGCAGACCAGCCTCGCGCTGTTCAACGCGGAAGGTCTTCCGGCCGTGTCCACGCACAAGATCGCGGCCGAGCTCGGCATGAGCCCGGGCAACCTGCACTACCACTTCAAGGCCAAGCAGCTCATCGTCGAATGGCTGTTCCGGCGCTTCGAGCAGCGGCTCGAAGTGCTCAACGGCTCGTCGGCTTCCATTGCCGCCATCGACGACCTGTGGCTCGCATTGCACCTGCGCTTCGAGGCCATCGACGAATACCGCTTCATCTACCGCGACATGGCCTTCCTGGCCAGCGAGTACCCGGCCCTGGGACAGCGCGCCCAGGCCATGACCGCGCAGAACCTGCTGGCGGCCCAGACGCTGTGCGAAGGGCTGGTGGCGTCGGGCGTGATCGAGACCAGCGCCGAGCAGGCGCGCATCCTCGCGCTGCAGATGGTCTTCACCACCACCTGCTGGCTCTCGTTCGAACGGCTGGTGCCCGGACGCGACGCCCTGGCGCAAGCCGACCCCGGGTTGGCGGCTTTCTACACACTCACGCTGGTTTCTCCGTATGTTTCCAGCGAATCGAGGGCTTATCTTGATTACCTGAGGGGCAAATACCTCGGATAAATGAAGCTGTCGTCCGACGGGGAATGCAACTTCGCACCCCCATCTTCGTCCTACAGAAGAAAGAACAGAAAGGAAGCCGCCCTCATGACCACCGCCACCCACGAACCCATCGCCCCGCCGTCGCGCCTGCTCTTGCTGGCCGAAGCGCGCGCCCTCTGGGAAACCGGCGCCGGCCTCGCCATGTGGCCCTTGCTGCAGCTCGCGCCACGCGGCGACGGGCACCCCGTGCTCGTGCTGCCGGGCCTAGTGGCCAGCGACGTGTCCACGCTGCTGCTGCGCCGCTACCTGTGCAGCCGCGGCTACGACGCCCATGGCTGGGGCCAGGGCCGCAACCTGGGCCCGCGCGCCGGCGTCGAAGACGGCATGGTCGACCTGCTCAAGACCCTGGCCGACAAGAGCGGCCAGAAGGTCAGCGTGATCGGCTGGAGCCTGGGCGGCGTCTACGCGCGGCTGCTGGCCTCGGCGCAGAAGGACCTCATCCGCAACGTGATCACGCTGGGCAGCCCGTTCTCGGGCAGCCCGCGCGCCACCAACGCCTGGCGCGTGTACGAAGGCGTGAGCGGCCAGAGCTCGCACGACCCGCGCCGCATGAAGTTCGTCGAACCCACGCCGCCCGTGCCCACGACCTCGATCTTCAGCCGCACCGACGGCGTCGTCGCGTGGCGCTGCAGCCTCGAGAAGACCGGCCCGCAGTCCGAGAACATCGAGGTGGTGGCAAGCCACCTGGGGCTCGGCGCGCACCCGGCCGTGCTCTATGCGGTGGCCGACCGGCTGGCGCAACCCGAGGGCGAGTGGAAGCCGTTCAACCGCGGCATGCTCGGGCCGCTGGTGTACCCGGACCCGGATCGCACCGCCTGACCTGAGGCGAACACTCCCCATAAAAAAGAGACCGGCAATTGCCGGTCTTCTTCTTTGGGGCTACAGACTGGGTTCTTCAGGCCCCGGCCCACACGTCGAGCACATAGCGCTGCTCGGCAATCATCCGGTCCATCCATGCCGCGCTGTCCTGCCCGTGCTCGCGCGCGAGGTCGCTGAGCGTGCGGCGCACGTCGGGCTCCATGCGCGAGCCGTCGCCGCACACGTACACCACGGCACCGGCTTCGAGCAGCTTCCACACGGCCGCGCCCTGTTCGCGGATCAGGTCCTGCACGTAGACCTTGCGGTCGCCGGCGCGCGAGAAGGCCGTGTGCAGTTTCATCAGGCCGCGGTGCGACCAGGCCTGCAGCTCCTCGGCATAGATGAAGTCCTGCTCGGGGTGGCGGCAGCCGAAGAACAGCATCGCTTCGCCCAGTGCCTCGCCGCGCTCGACCTGCGCCGCGCGCGCCTGCAGGAAGCCGCGGAACGGCGCCAGGCCGGTGCCCGGGCCGACCATGATGAGCGGCCGGTTGGCATCGTCCGGCAGCCGGAAGCCTTCGGCCGTGGTCTCGCGGATCACGCCGTGCACGGTGTCGCCGGCTTCGGCGCGCGCCAGGAAGTTGGAGCACACGCCCTCGAAGGTGCCGTTGCCCGACATCGCGGGTGCGCTCACCACGCCCACCGTCACGCTGCAGCGCCCCGGCGTCATCGTCGGCGAGGACGAGATCGAGTAGTAGCGCGGCGACAGCGGCGACAGCATTTCCAGGAACACCGCGAACGGCACCTGGCAGGCGCGGTGTTCTTCGAGCAGTTCCAGCAGCGACTTGCGCTTGTGCAGCACCTCGGCCTTGTACGCGGCCTGCGAGGCCTCGTCGCTGCCTGACAGCGCGACGAGCTTCGGCTTGGTGAAGGGGCACTCGGTGTACGCCGCGAGCGTGGCGATCTGCTTGCGCGTGGCCACGTCCTGCAGCTCGACGTAGTCGCCGAGCAGACGATCGACCGCGATGACCTGGTCCACCGGCAGCGCCGCCTTGCGACCCGGCACGGCCTGCAGCCGCACGTGCGCCGAGCGGTCGAAGCCGAAGCGCGCCATCGCGCGCTCGACCTGCGCGGGGCTGTTGCGCGGCACCACGCTCAGGTGGTCGCCGGGCACGTAGTTCACGCCTTCGGGCAGCGTCAGCTCGACGTGGCGCGTGGAGCGTCCGGCCTCGCCGTTGGCACCCGCGCTTTGCAACTCGCGGTTCTCGATCACGCGCAGCGCCACGGCGCCGAGCGCATCGACCAGTGCGTTCTTCTGCGGCGGTGGCAGCTCTTCGAGCGTGTACAGCGGCTCGGCCTCGGCCGGCGTGTCGGCGCCGTTCTTGATGTCGAAGGCCTTCACCAGTGCGGGCCACAGCGCGTCGCTCCAGTCCTGGAAGGCGCCGTCCATGTCCTCGCGCGCATCGCCTTCGCCGCGTGCGTGCACGCGGTCGGCGCCCAAGGCTTCAAGCCGTTCGTCGATGCGGCGCGGCACGGCCTGGTAGGTGGCGGCCCAGTCGGTGTTGCCGCAGCCGAACACGCTGAAGCGCACGCCGTTGAGCGCGTCGTCGGCCTTGTCGAGCCAGCGATGAAACTCCGCCGCGTTGTCGGGCGCCACGCCGTTGTACGAGGCGCAGACGATCGCCACCGCGCCGCTGGCCGGCAGCCGCTCGGCGTAGTCGTCGAGCGAGGCGAGCTGGGTCGAGAAGCCGCGCAGCTCGCCGGCCTCGGCCAGCTGGCGCGCCAGGTCTTCGGCCGTGCCGAGGTTGGAGCCTTGCAGCACCAGCAGCGAGGTGCCGTGGCGCGCGGTCTGCGGCTTGCGCACGGCGGGCTTGACCGGCGCATCGGGCGCAGCCGCTGCCTCCGCGTTGCCACGCGGGCGCGAGGCCGGGTCGCGCAGCAGCGCCTTGATCTTGAAGTTCTCGGGCTTGATCGTCAGCGCTTCCTTGATCTTGAGCTTGTAGCCCGTGTGATCGACCAGGTTGAAGCGCTGCAGGATCATGCCCAGAGTGAGCACCGCCTCTTGCAATGCGAACTGGCGGCCGATGCAGGCGCGCTGCCCGTTGCCGAAGGGCTTGAAGGCATTCACGGGCCGCTCGCGCTCGGCCTCGCGGCTGAAGTGGTCGGGGTTGAACTGGTCGGCGTTCTCGCCCCAGATGCCCTTGTCACGGTGCAGCGCCAGCGCATGCATGATGACCATGTTGTTCTTCTTGATCGTGTACTGGCCGCCGATCGTCGTGTCTTCCTTGGCACGCATCGAGATCGCGGGTGCGGTCGGGTACAGGCGCAGCGATTCCTTCAGCACCTGCATCACGTACTGCAGCCGGTTGACCTGCGCGTAGGTGGGCTTTTGCGTGGTGTCGCCGCCGAACACGCTGTCGACCTCGGCCTGCGCCTTGGCCATGGCCTCGGGGTTGTTCAGCAGGAAATAGATGGCGAACGACAGCAGGCCGCTGGTGGTCTCGTGCCCCGCGATGAGGAACTCGATGCACTCGTCGCGGATCATCTTGTCGGTGAGCTTCTCGCCGCTCTTCTTGTCCACGCCCGCGATCATGTAGCTCAGCAGGTCGGGCTTGGTGGCGATGTCGGCACCGCTCGCGCGCCGCTCCTCGATGATGTCTTCCACCATCTTGTGCATGTAGCGGATGTCCTTGCGCTGCTGCGCCAGCTCCTTCTTGAGCATCAGCTCCTCGAGCGGCAGGCCGCGCCGGTTCTGCACCGTCTCCAGCGTGCGAACCATCGCATCGACGAAAGGATGGAAGCCCTCGCGGTAGAACGAGTTGAAGCGGTAGCCGAAGCCGCACAGGCCGATGGTGTCGAGCGTGAGCGCGGTCATGTCGCGCACCACGTCCACCTCTTCGTCGAAATTGAGGCGCTCCCACTTGGTGACCAGCTGCCCTGCAATGTCCAGCATCATCGGGTGGTAGGCCTGCATCGCGCGCTGGCTGAAGTTGGCCAGGAGGATGTTGTGCGGCTTCGACCAGGTCTCTTCGTGCGTGTCGGAGGTGAAGAGGCCGTGCGACGCCGCCCGCAACCGGCGCAGTGCGCCGCGCGTGCTCTTGTCGAAACGCGGCTCTTCGCAGAGCTCGTCGACCAGCGCGGGCGACGACACCACGATCACCGGCATGCCCGGCATGTCGAGCCAGTAGATGCCGCCGAGGTCCTGCGCGATCTTCCACATGTCGAGCACCGGCGAGTCGGAGCCGATGGACAGCAGATTGCCGACGAAGGGTTTCTTCGCCGGATGGGGGATCGGATGGAGCGAGTTCTTTCCTGCCATGTGTGCCTTCTTGTGCCTGCGTAGGGACCCGCTTCGGATGTCCGGGATGCGAATCCGGAGTATCCCGATGGCACAGGGGGTGGGCAGGACGGGGTTTCCCTTAGGAGGCGTCGGGGGCGTTCACACAGTCAGTTCAGGGCGCGATCACGCCGACGGGGCACCTTGCTCCGCGAATGTCCTCCGGCCTGCGGCCTCCCCCTTGATTTCGCTGCGCAAGGCACCCCATCAGCGTGATCGTCATTCACCGTGGCTGTTGATCGGCCGCAAGCGCAGAGCGTGCCCTCGTGCACAGGGCACTGGGTGCTCCCCGCAGCGAAATCAAGGAGGAGGGCGCAGCCCGGGGGACATTCGCGGAGGGAAGTACCCGGTGGCCTGGGCACGTCCCCCGAAAGCACTCAATCAGGGCCGGACCATCTTGCAGTCGGTCCCTTGCGCCAGCTCGTTCCCGGTATAGACCGCATCGGTGCGGAAGCCGTAGTTGGTGCCTTCCCAGCCCGTCTTCACGGTCTTGCCATCCACCGGCGCGATGGTGTTCACCACCTGCGGAAGCAGCAGCTGGTGGTCTTCGCCGCGCATGCGCACCGGGCCCACCACCGAGTCGAAGCTCAGGTCTTCGAGGGCGCGTGCCACCTTCACCGTGTCGGCGCTGCCGGCCTTGGCGATGGCCGCGGCCAGCAGGCGCGGCGTGAGGTCGATGCGCGGCGCGAGGAAGTCCTTGCCGGTCTTGGCCTTGTAGGCCTTGGCGAGCGCATCGACCTTCGGCGTGTCGGCCTGGCCCGGGTGCCATTCGGCCACCCAGGTCAGTTGCCCCGTCTTGGCCTGCGACACGGCGGTGACCGTGCCGGGCACCGAGCCCGCGCTGTGGTTGAAGTAGCGCAGGTTGTAGCCCGCGTCGCCCGCGGCCTTCAGCAGCAGCGTCATGTCCTGGCCCCAGTTGCCGGTGATGACCGAGTCGGCGCCGCTTTGCTTGATGTTCGCGATGTAGGGCGCGAAGTCTTTCACGCGGCCGATGGGGTGCAGCGTCTCGCCGACGAACTGGATGTCGGGGCGCGCCAGGCCCACCAGCTGGCGGCCGTAGCTCGCCCACTGCTTGCCGTGGGCGTAGTCCTGGTTGAGCAGGTAGACCTTCTTCACGTCCGGCGTCTTCTTGATGTAGTTGGCCAGCGCCTTCATCTTCATCGCCGTGTTGGCCTCGGTCTGGAAGTGCCAGAAGCTGCAGCCCTTGCCGGTCATCTCGGGGTCGATCGACGAGTGGTTCAGCACGATCAGTTCCTTGCCCGGGTTGCGCTGGTTCCAGCGCGCCACGGCCAGCACCAGCGCTGTCACCACCGACGAGCCCGAGCCGCCCGTGACGATCGCTTTCGCGCCCTGGTCAATGGCCGCCTGCAGCGCGCTCTGGCTTTCCTGCGCCGAGAGCTTGCTGTCGAACTGCAGCAGCTGCAGCTTCATGCCGCCGAGCACGCCGCCCTTGGCGTTGATGTCCTCGATGGCGTACTGCGTGTGCATCAGCATCAGCTCGCCCACGTTGGCAAACGGCCCCGACAACGGATCGATGTAAGCGATCTTGTAGGTCGGCTGCTGCGCCTGTACCGCGGTGCCGGCGATGGCAAACAGGGAGGCAAGGGCGATCCGCGCCAGGGGCGCATGCGTGAGCTTCATGAGGTGTCTCCGGAGGGTGTGTGAAAGACGGAATCAGTGCTTCGCGCGCAGCCCGATCACGCGGCTGGCCAGCTTCGTGAGCTGCGCCACCACCTCGTCGGGCGACAGGCGCCCGCCCGGGCGGTACCAGCTGTAGAGAAAGCCCGGCAGGCTGCAGGCTGCGAGCGCGGTGATCTTGGTTTCGTCGAAGTCGAGGTCGCCGTCGCGCCGGGCTTCTTCGAGCAGCGGGCACAGCAGGTCGTAGAAGTGGTGCGCGAGCTTCTTCTGTGCTTCGAGGTATTCGGGGCGGTACACCTGCGGCTCGCGGTACGCGAAGAAGGCCACCGGGTGGTGCGCGATGGTGGCGCGGATCAGCCCCTCGATGCCTTCCATCACCTTCTCGCTCGCGCGGCGCGGGTCGGTGGCGGCGAAGTCGAGCGCGGTGAAGCAGTCGACCGCGGGGCGCCACGACAGCGTCTCGAAAATCTCCTGCTTGTCGCGGAAGTAGTAGTACACGAAGGGCTTGGTCACGCCCAGATCGCGCACGATCTGCGCCATGGTCGTGTTGGCATAGCCCTGCGCGGCAAAGAGCTGCGCCGCCGCCTGCAGGATGCGCTCGCGCTGCAGGTCGGTGCCCTGCGTGGCCGCGCGCTGGCGGCCCGTGCCCTGCGGCAGGTGCGGTTGTGCCGCGTGCGTGGCAGAGGGTTTGTTCGGTGTCGCGGAAGTTATACCCATGGGTAGGATTGTTCGTGCACGATGCCGCATTGGCAAGCGCCGGCCCTTTGCAGGCGGCTATCGATAACCCTGAGAAAGTGACGCCATGGAGACAACGCCCGCCACCCCCGCACGTCTGAAAGAGCTGCCGCCGCGCGTGCAGCAGCCGCTGCACGCCTACCTGCGCGACCACGCACGCACGCGCGGCGACGCCGCCGCCTGCGTCTGGTACGGCCAGGCCCTGAGCTGGGCCGAGCTCGACCGCGCGAGCGACGCCTTCGCCGCGCGCCTGCAGGCCCTGGGCGTGGCCAAGGGCGAGCCCGTGGTGCTGTTCCTCAACAACTGCCCGCAGTACCTGGTGGCGCACTTCGGCATCCAGAAGATCGGCGCCATCGTCTGCCCGAGCGGGCCGCTCAACAAGGAGCACGAGCTGGCCTACCAGGTCAACGACCTGAAGGCGCGCGTGATCGTCGCGGCCGCACCGCTCCTGCCGGTGGTGCGCAAGGTGCAGGCCGAGAGCGCGCTCGCGCATGTGTTCGTGGTGCACTACGCCGACCTGCTGCCCGCCGAGCCCACGCTCGACCTGCCCGCCGAACTCGCCGCGGAGCGCACGGCCGAACGCAGCGTGCCCGAAGGCTGCGAAGACTTTCTCGCCGTGATGCGCAGCGGCGCCACGCCGCAGCCCGTCGCCATCGACATGGACGACATCGCGCTCATGACCTACACCTCGGGCACCACCGGCCTGCCCAAGGGCGCGATGCTCAGCTACGGCAACGCGCTCTTCAAGACGCGCGCCGCGGCCGACTGCAACGGCGTGGGGCCGGACGACGTGCTGCTGTCGATCGCACCGCTGTATCACATCGCCGGCATGCTGATGGGCGTCAACGTGCCCGTGCTCAGCGGCGCCGCCTCGGTGCTGCTGCACCGCTTCGACCCGCGCACCGTGCTGCAAGCCATCGACCGCTACAACGTCAGCTGGTGGTACAGCATCGCGCCGATGAACGTGGCCTGCATGCAGGTGCCCGACATCGCCCGCTTCGACCTGGCTAGCCTGAAGATGAACCCCGTGACCAGCTTCGGCATCGCCTTCACCGAACCGCTGGCCGCGCAGTGGCGCTCGCACGCGAACCACTGCAGCTCGTTCGAGGCCGCCTACGGCCTGAGCGAAACCCACACCTGCGACACCTACACGCCGCACGAAGCGCCGCGCTGGGGCACACAGGGCGTACCGGTGCCGGGCGTGACCATCCGCATCATCGACACCGACACCCAGGCCGACATGCCCACGGGCGAAGTCGGCGAAATCGTGCTCACCAGCGCCGGCTCGTTCAAGGGCTACTGGAACAAACCCGAGGCCACGGCCGCCACCTTGCGCAACGGCTGGGTGCACACGGGCGACATGGGCAAGCTCGACGCCGACGGCTACCTCACCTTCATCGGCCGCTTCAAGGAAATGATCAAGGTCTCGGGCTACAGCGTGTTCCCCGAAGAGGTCGAGACCATCCTCATCAAGCACCCGGCGGTGGCGCAGGCGGCCGTCATTGCGCAGCCCGATCCCGAGAAGGGCGAGGTCGTGAAGGCCTTCATCGTGCGCAAGCCCGGCGCCGCGCTCGAGGCCGATGCGCTCGTGGCCTGGGCGCGCGAGAACATGGCGAGCTACAAGGCGCCGCGCGCCGTGAGCTTCATCGACGCATTGCCGACCACCGGCGCGGGCAAGGTGCTGCGCCGCCTGCTCAAAGACAAGACCTGAAAGAAAGGCTGACTGCGTGTTTTCCAAAGTTCTGATTGCCAACCGCGGCGAGATCGCCGTGCGCCTGGTGCGTGCGCTGCGCGACCTGGGTATCGCCAGCGTGGCGGTGCATGCGCGCGACGACGCCACCGCGCTGCACGTGCAACTGGCCGATGTGGCGGTGGCGCTCGATGCGACCGGCCCCTCGGCCTACCTCGACGTGGCGGCGTTGATCGCCGTGGCGAAGGCGCAAGGCTGCGATGCGGTGCATCCCGGCTACGGCTTCCTCAGCGAGCGTGCCGACTTCGCACAGGCCTGCGCCGATGCAGGCCTGGTCTTCATCGGCCCGACGCCCGAGCAGCTCGGCCTGTTCGGCGACAAAGCCCGTGCGCGTGAACTCGCCTCGCAATGCGATGTGCCCGTGATGCCCGGCAGCGCGGGCGCGGTGACGCTCGCGCAAGCGCAGGCCTTCTTCGCCGAGCAGCACGCGCAGGGCGCGGGCGTGATGGTCAAGGCCATCGGCGGCGGCGGCGGGCGCGGCATGCGCGCCGTGCTCACGGCCGACGAGCTGCCCGAGGCGCACGCGCGCTGCATGTCCGAAGCCAAGGCGGCGTTCGGCATCGAAGGCGTGTACGTCGAGCGCCTGATGCGCAATGCGCGGCACATCGAAGTGCAGGTGCTCGGCGACGGCAGCGCCGTGGCCAGCCTCGGCGAGCGCGAGTGCACGCTGCAGCGCCGCTTCCAGAAGCTGGTGGAAATCGCGCCCAGCCCGTCGCTGCCCGAGCCACTGCGCGCGCAGGTCACGCAGGCGGCGCTGCGCATGGCGAAAGCCGTGGGCTATCGCGGCCTTGGCACGTTCGAATTCCTGGTCGATGCCGCATCGGCCACCCTGCCTTTCGTCTTCATCGAAGCGAACCCGCGCCTGCAGGTCGAGCACACGGTGACCGAGGCGGTGACGGGGCTCGACCTCGTGCAGCTGCAGCTCGCCGTCGCCTCGGGCGAAACCTTGAACGCACTCGGCGTGGAGGCCGACCGCACGGCGCCGCAGCGCGGCTTCGCGGTGCAGTGGCGCATCAACGCCGAGACGCTCGATGCGCAAGGCAACGCGCGCCCCGCGGGCGGCACGCTCGCGCGCTTCGACCTGCCGGCCGGCCCCGGCGTGCGCGTCGACACGCACGGCTATGCGGGCCTCGCGCCCTCGCCGCACTACGACACGCTGCTGGCCAAGCTCATCGTGCATTCGCCGTCGCCGCGTTTCGCGGACGCGCTGCGCCGCTCGCTGCGCGCGCTCGACGAATGCCACATCGACGGCATCGCCACCAACCTGCCGCTGCTGTGCGCCATTGCCGCGCGGCCCGAGTTCGCGACGCAGGCCGTGCACACGCGCTTTGTCGAAGCGCACCTGGGCGACCTGCTCGCCGATGCGAAGGCGTTTGAAAAGCACACGAAGAAGGTGACCGCACCTGCCGCCGCGAGCGCACCGGTGCAGGAAGAGGACGAAGACGACGGCCTCACCGTCAAGGCGCCGATGCCCGCGAAGCTGGTGCAGTTCGAAGTCGCGGTGGGCGACGTGCTGCCCGCCGGCGCGCAGCTCGGCGTGCTCGAAGCCATGAAGATGGAGCACCTGCTGCACGCGCCCGTGGCCGGCCGCGTGCTCGCGCTGCTGGCCGCGCCCGGCGACTACCTCGTCGAAGGCCAGTCGCTGGTGCGGCTGGAGGCCGTCGATGCGCAGGGCGTCGAGGCACAGGCGCGCATCGCGCACGACCTCGACGCGGTCCGCCCCGACCTGCAGAAGGTCATCGACCGCCATGCGCCCACGCTCGATATCAACCGCAAGGCCGCCGTCGACAAGCGCCATGCGCAGGGCGGGCGCACCGCGCGCGAGAACATCGCCGACCTGTGCGACACGGCCGAAGACCCCGGCAGCTTCATCGAGTACGGCGCGCTCGCCATCGCCGCGCAGACGCGCCGCCGCTCGCTCGAAGACCTCATCGCCAACACGCCGGCCGACGGCATGGTGACGGGGCTGGGCAGCATCAACGCAAAGCAGTTCGGCCCGGAGAAATCGCGCTGCGCCGTGCTGGCCTACGACTACACCGTGCTGGCCGGCACGCAGGGCATGCGCAACCACCACAAGACCGACCGCCTGCTCGCGGTGGCGCACCAGCTCAGGCTGCCGGTGGTGCTGTTTGCCGAAGGCGGCGGCGGGCGGCCGGGCGACACCGACATGCCGATCGTCGCGGGCCTGAACAACCACACCTTCAGCCAGTTTGCGGCGCTCTCGGGCAAGGTGCCGGTGGTCGGCATCGTGCACGGGCGCTGCTTCGCGGGCAACGCGGCGCTGCTGGGCTGCGCCGACGTGATCATCGCCACCAAGGGCAGCAACATCGGAATGAGCGGCCCCGCGATGATCGAAGGCGGCGGCCTGGGCACCTTCGCGCCCGAGCAGATCGGGCCGAGCAGCGTGCAGTCGCGCAACGGCGTGATCGACATCCTCGTGGAAGACGAAGCCGCTGCAGTCGCTGCGGCCAAGCAGTACCTGTCGTACTTCCAGGGCCCGGTGAGCGACTGGCAGTGCGCCGACCCGCGCACGCTGCGCCACGTGGTGCCCGAGAACCGGCTGCGCGTGTACGACGTGCGCGCCGCGATGCGCGGCGTGGCCGACACGGGCTCGCTGCTCGAACTGCGCGCGGGCTTCGGTGCGGGCATCGTCACGGCGCTGGCGCGCATCGAAGGCAAGCCGGTCGGCCTCATGGCGAACAACCCGCACCACCTGGGCGGCGCGATCGACGTGGAGGCGGCCGACAAATCCGCACGCTTCATGCAACTGTGCAATGCCCACGGGTTACCGATCGTGTCGTTGTGCGACACGCCCGGCTTCATGGTCGGGCCCGAGATCGAGGCGCAGGCGCAGGTGCGCCACGTGTGCCGCATGTTCATGGTGGCCTCGCACCTGCGCGTGCCCTTCTTCGCGGTGGTGCTGCGCAAGGGCTACGGCCTGGGCGCGCAGGCCATGACCGCCGGCGGCTTCGACGCGCCCGTGTTCACCGTGGCCTGGCCCACCGGCGAGTTCGGCGCGATGGGCCTCGAAGGTGCGGTGCGACTGGGTTTTCGCAAGGAACTCGCGGCCGCGCCCGAAGGCGCGGAACGCGATGCGCTGTTCAAGCAGCTGGTGGCGCAGCAGTACGCCAACGGCGAGGCGATCCACATGGCGCAGACGCTGGAGATCGATGCCGTGATCGATCCGGCCGACACGCGCAGCTGGCTGGTGCGCGGGCTGGCGTCGGCGACGCGGCCGGCCGAAGCGGTCTCGGCGTACGTCGACACCTGGTAACCCAGGGTTAGACCTCGTCACCTGCGCGGGCAAGGCGGCTCCGTACACTGGGCCGCTTTGCACGCATGAACCCTTCTGCCCGCTGGCGCGCGCGTCTGCGCGACGCCGCTGTCTCCCCCGCACACTGGTTGGTCGTTCTCGGCCTTGCGGTGCTGCTCGTGGGTGTGCAGGCGGTGTGGGCGGAGAAGCTCGAACCGCCCGCGCGGCAGCCGGCCGAGGCCCGTTGGGTCGCGAGTTGGGCCGTGGCGCCGCTCGATTTCGCCGAGCTGGATGCGAACCCCGCCACGGCCGCCATCGGCGGGCCGGGCGACCATGTCTTCCGCGGCCAGACCCTGCGCCAGATGATGCGCCCGACGCTCGACGGCGAGCGCATCCGCGTGCGGGTGTCCAACCGCTTCGGCAAGGCGCCGCTGCGCATCGCCGCCGCCACCGTGGCACTGGGCACGGGCGGCGACGCCGTCTCGCCGGCCTCGTTGCGCACGCTGCGTTTCGGCGGCCGTGCCAGCGTCACCGTGGCGCCGGGGGCGGAAGCCTGGAGCGACGGCGTGGCGCTGAACGTCGCGGCGGGTCAGGCCGTGGCCGTGAGCCTCTTTCTCGACCGCGCGACACCGTTCGCCACGATGTACCTGCAGTCCACCGACACGGGCTGGCTGGCCCACGGCAACGTCGTGGCGTCGCCCCGGCTGCCGAAACCGACGGCGCTGCCGATGAGCCACATCGTGACCGGGCTCGACGTGCTCACCACGAAGCCCGTGCGCACCGTGGTGGCGTTCGGCGATTCGATCACCGCGGGCGGTGGCGAGTCGGGCGATGGTTCGTACCCCGACATGCTCGCCACGCGGCTGCGCGACAGCCCGCAGGCTGCGCACGCGGTGTCGGTGATCAACGCCGGCATCGGCGGCAACCGGCTGCTGGTGGACGGCATCGGTCCCGACGGCCTGTCGCGCTTCGCGCGCGACGCGCTGGGCCAGAGCGGCGTGACGCACGTGATCGTACTGCTGGGCACCAACGACATCGGCCGCGCCATCTTCGCGGGCATCCCCGGCCTGAAGGTGCCGCCGCACGACGTGCCCACGGCCGAGCGCATCACCGAGGGCCTGGGGCAGCTCGTCAAGCAGGCGCGCGCCAAGGGCGTGAAGGTGCTGCTGGGCACCGTGCCGCCCTTCGGCAACACGCTCTACGGCACCGACGCCAACGAGGCCATGCGCGAGGCCGTGAACCGCTGGGTGCGCAGCCGCCAGGACGTGGACGGCGTGATCGACTTCGATGCCGTGCTGCGCGACCCCGCCGCACCGCGTCAGCTGAATCCCACATTCGACAGCGGCGATCACCTGCATCCCAGCCGCGCCGGCCACGCCGCCATGGCAGCGGCCATCGACCTGCGCGAACTGCAGGAATAAAGCGCGGCCATCCGGCGAAACAGCTCTACACAAGATTTCGCGCGGCGCTTACAGGCGCTTCACACGGTCCCGGCAGCATGAAGGCTCCTCCAACAACATGAGGGCTTTCTCATGAAAACACTCGCAGTCGCTCTTTCCATCGGTGCCGCCTCGCTGCTGTCGGTGGGCGCCCTGACCGTTCCCACGGCCGCGCAGGCACAGGCGGTGATCACCATCCAGGGGCCGCCGCCCGCGCCGCGCTACGAGCGCGTGCCGCCGCCGCGTCGCGGCTACGTGTGGTCGCCGGGTCACTACGAGTGGCGTGGCGGTCGCCATGTGTGGGTGCGCGGCGCGTACATGCGCGCCCGCCCGGGCTATGCCTACCGCGCGCCGGAATGGCGCGAGAACCATGGCCGCTGGGAATACAACCGCGGCCGCTGGGACCGCGATGGCGACGGTGTGCCGAACCGCCAGGACCGGCGCCCGGACAACCCGTACCGCAATTGATTGACAGGGAGTGCGCGCGGCGCGCTGCCGGGCTAGCGGATGCTCACCAGCTCGAGCACTTCGCTGACCTGGAACGCGCCGCCGCTCGCACCGCCGCGCGTCTGCACTTCGAAGCGGACGACGCGGCCCAGCTCCCGCGAGAACCACACGCTGGCGCGGTAGGTCCCGTACTGGTTGCCGCTCCAGGCGCCCGCGTTCGCGAAGCGCTGGGTGTGGCCGCGGTAGTCGATCTTCACCACCTTGAGCTCGCGGCCGTCGAACGGCAGCATGGCGGCGTCGTCCACCACGCTGGCGCGCAGGTCCATCTTGATCCGCGTGCCGCCCATGGTGGCGTCGTACTCGGAGGCCCAGGCCGCGTCGGGTTCCAGGCTCGGCCGGGCCCAGCCGCCCGGCGGCATGACGCTGTCGAACTCGCCGGCCACGGCCGTCGTGACGCCGATCACCTCGCCTCCGGGTTTCTCGACCCAGCCGCCGTTGTTGAAGCTGAGGCGGTCGTCGCCGGCGGTGGCCGTGTCCGCGCGGTAGATCACCTTGCGGTAGGTGTTGGTGAGGCGGTCGTGCAGCTGGTACTCCACGAGGTTCGGGCGTTGCAGCGACGCTGGAGCCGGCTGGGCGGCGAGGCGCTCGATGGCGCGTTGGCCGCGCGTCGGCAGCTCTGCGATCCACGCGGCCGGCAGGGCGAGGGTCGCCGGGGCCGAGCCCGCGACGAGTCCCGCCAGGCGACCTTGCGCATCGAACAGGCCGGCACCGGCGAGGCCCGCTTCGGTCGGCGTGGCCAGTTGCAGCGATTCGAGCGCGCCCGCGGCATTGCGGCGCACGCCGCCGAGCATGGAAATGCCGAGCGTCAGTTCGCGACCGCGTGGCGCGCCGATGACGTACAGCGGTATCCCGACCTGCAGCGCGCCCGCGGGCACGACGCCCAGGGTCGGCGACGCGAGGTTGGCGACGCGCAGCTGGCACAGGTCGCGTTCGACGTCGGGGAGTTCCAGCGCGGCGCCATAGCTCACGTTGTCGCGGCGCAGCGTCACGGCACTCGCCTTGGCCAGCAGCTTGCAGCTGGTGACGGCCGTGCCCGGGCCGGTCGCGACCGCGCTGCCGGTGGCCAGGAGCTTGCCCTGGGCGTCGCTGGCCTGCACGACCCAGACGCTGGGTGACACGCGCGCGAACAGCGCGTCGGGCGCCAGCGGGGCGCCGCCGACGCGTGCGTCCTGGGCGAAGGTGGCGGGCGCTGCCAGAGCGGCAGCGAGGGCGAAAAGCGGAAGCTGCAGGCGCATCTGGGAGCGGCGGTGAGGAGGGTTGGTTAGCGGAAGACGACCGTGCGGTGGCCGTTCAGCAGCACGCGGTGTTCGCTGTGCCACTTCACGGCGCGGGCCAGCACCTGGCTCTCGGTGTCGCGGCCGCGGGCCGTGAGGTCTTCGACCGTGTCGGTGTGGTCGGCGCGGGCCACGTCCTGCTCGATGATCGGGCCTTCGTCGAGGTCGGCCGTCACGTAGTGGGCGGTGGCGCCGATCAGCTTCACGCCGCGGTCGTGCGCCTGGTAGTAGGGCTTGGCGCCCTTGAAGCTGGGCAGGAACGAGTGGTGGATGTTGATTGCGCGGCCGGCCAGGCTCTTGCACAGGTCGTTGCTCAGGATCTGCATGTAGCGCGCGAGCACCACGAGTTCGGCGCCTTCGGCCTCGATGATCTCCAGCTGCCTGGCCTCGGCCTGCGCCTTGGTCGCGCCCGTCACCGGAATGTGGTGGAAGGGCACGTTGTAGCTGGCGGCCAGCTGGTAGAAGTCGCGGTGGTTCGAGATGATGGCGCGCACGTCGATCGACAGCAGGCCGCTCTTCCAGCGGAACAGCAGGTCGTTCAGGCAGTGGCCTTCCTTGCTGACCAGGATCACGGTCTTCATCGGCTGGGCGGCGGCGTGCAGTTGCAGGCTCATGCCGAAGCCGGTGGCGAAGGTCTTCAACTCTTCGCGCAGCACGGCTTCGCTGTGATCACCGCAGGCGAAGCGCACGCGCATGAAGAACAGGCCGGTGCCGTGGTCGTTGTATTGGGCGGCCTCTTCGATGTTGGCGCCGCGCTCGAGCAGGAAGCCCGAGACGGCGTGCACGATGCCCGTCCGGTCGGGACAGGAGAGGTTCAGGATGTAGGCGGGCGTTGGGGTCGTCATCAGGGGCGTAATTGTGGCAGGGGTGCCAGAATCGCGATTTTCCCTCTCCACAAACCGCAGGAGCGAGACATGGCCTTCCAGGACTTCAACATGGACAACCAATGGTTGCCCTTCACGCCCAACCGCCATTTCAAGAAAGACCCGCGGGTTTTCGTGGCGGCCGACGGCATGACGTTCACCACGCACGACGGCAAGAAGGTCGTCGACGGCATCTCGTCGCTGTGGTGCGTGGGCGCGGGCCACAACCGCAAGCCGATCAACGAGGCGATCAAGAAGCAGCTGGACACGCTCGACTACGCCACCGCCTTCCAGGTCAGCAACGACAAGGCCTTCAAGGCGGCCGAGATGATCGCCGCGCTGGCCCCGGGCGACCTGAACAAGGTGCTGTTCTGCAACTCGGGCTCCGAGGCCGCTGACACCTCCATGAAGGTGGCGCTGGCCTACCACCGTGCGCGCGGCGAAGGCCACCGCAACGTGTTCATCGGTCGCGAGAAGGGCTATCACGGCGTGGGCTTCGGCGGCATGTCGGTGGGCGGCATTCCGGGCAACCGCAAGGTGTTCGGCTCGGCCTTTTTGCCGCGCGTGGACCACATGCGCTTCATTCACGACCCGGTGAACCATGCCTACATCCACAACCAGGAGCCGGTGTGGGCCGAAGACCCGCTGGTCGAACTCGAAACCCGCATCCTGCCGCTGCACGACCCGAGCAACATCGCCGCGATCATCGTGGAGCCGGTGGCCGGTTCGGCCGGCTGGTACCTGGGGCCGCAGGGCTACCTGAAGCGCCTGCGCGAGATCTGCGACAAGCACGGCATCCTGCTGATTTTCGACGAGGTCATCACCGGCTTCGGGCGCATGGGCACCAACTTCGCGTCCGACTTCTTCGGCGTCGTGCCCGACATGCTGAACTTCGCCAAGTGCGTGACCAACGGCGTGATTCCGCTGGGCGGCGTGATCTGCCGCGACAAGCTCTACGACGCAATGATGAAGACCGACGCGCCCGAGCACGTGGTCGAGTTCTTCCACGGCTACACCTACTCGGGCCACCCGGTGGCCTGCGCGGCGGCGGTGGCCACGCTCGACCTCTACAAGGAAGAAAACCTGTTCGCGCGCGCCGGCGACATGGGCAAGGTGCTGGGCGATGCCTTCCACAGCACCTTCAAGGGCCTGCCGAACGTGATCGGCATCCGCAGCCTGGGCCTGGCGGCGGCGGTGGAGCTGGCGCCCATTGCCGGCTCACCGGGCAAGCGGGCGTACGACGTGTTCCTCGACTGCTTCCACAAGGGCGCGCTGGTGCGGGCCGCGGGCGACGTGCTGGTGATCGCGCCGCCCTACATCGTGGAGAAGCAGCACATCGACACGCTGGTCAACACGCTGGCGGATTCGATCAAGAAGTTCGCTTGAGCACGCCCGCGCAGTAGTCCACCGGCGGCAGCGACGGCGTGCGCCAGGTGGCGTCGTAGGCGGCGGTGTCGTCTTCGGCCGAACCGCCGGCCTGCAGGTGGACGGTCTTCACCGACACGTCGGTCGGCAGGTGCTGCGGCACGCCCAGCACCTTGGTGACGTGGCCCGCACCGGCGATCAACACCACCGTCTTGCCTGGTTGGCGGGCCTTCACCAGTGCCTGCGCCATGGCGCGGTCACGCCCGACCTGGATGCGCGTCATCGGGCCGATCTGCGATTCGGGCAGCAGCTTGCAATGGCCTTCGCGCACGGCCTCCTGCTGCGCGGCGTAGGCCTCGCCGTTGAGCTGCACGTCGAGCGAGACGTCGGCCATCGCGTCCTTCATGTGCGCGCGCTGCAGGTTGGCGCCGACCACCGGCACGCCGGCGCGCACGGCCGCCATCACGGAGGGGCCGTAGCGCGTCCAGGGCCAGGCCTTGCCGTTCCAGCCGAGGGCGGTCTGCACCTGGGCCTCGGTCGCGGTGGCGGGCAGGCGGGTGCTGCTGCGGCCTTCCTCGGCCATCTCGAGCGCCAGGGCGGCGAGCTGCCCGCGCTCGGCCAGGGCCTGCACGGTCTCGCGCTCGAGTGCGTGGTGTTCGGGGGCGTCGTGCTGCTCGCCGAGCAGCAGGGCATTGGCCGGCAGGAGGGCCGCGACACGGCGCGCGATGGGCGCCTCGGCGGACAGCGCGGCGCAGCCGGCGAGCAGGACGGCGGCCATCAGCGGCGCGAAGAGCCGGGAAGCGCGGGAAGGGCGAGGAAGCATCCCGCCATACTATGCCCGGCGCCCTGCACCGGGCTGTCGTCCTTTTCCGCCGTTTGACGTCGTTTGTTCCTGCCCGTGTCGTTCCGATTTCTCTTCCGCGTGCTGGCCACGCTGCTGCTGGCGCTGGCCGCCGCGCTCGCCTGTGTCGCGCTGCACACCCCGCTGCCCTGGATGATCGGCCCGCTGTTCGCGGTGTCGCTGGCCTCGATCGCCGGCTTGCCGACCGCGAGCCACACGCCGCTGCGCAACATGGGGCAATGGGCCATCGGCACCGCGCTGGGCCTGTATTTCACGCCGCAGGTGGTGACGCTGGTCGCTGGCGTGTGGTGGGCGATCCTGCTGGCCATCGGCTGGGCGCTGCTGCTGGGCTGGGTCTTCGGCCGCTGGCTGCACCGCGTGCATGCGGCGCGCATGCCGCACGTGCCGGCGAAATCCATGAGAGCCACGACTTACTTCGCAGGCGCCATCGGCGGCGCCTCCGAGATGACGCTGCTGGCCGAATCGGCCGGCGCGCGCACCGACCTCGTGGCCGCCGCGCACAGCCTGCGGCTGATGGTGGTGACGGTGACGATCCCGTTCGCGATGCAGTGGAGCGGGCTGCACGGCCTGGAGATCAACCCGCCCGGCGTGCGCGAGGTGAACCCGGCCGGGCTGGCCGTGCTGGTGCTGGCCACCGGCGTGGGCGGGCTGGTGATGCGGGCGCTGGGCCGCACGAATCCGTGGTTCATGGGGCCGCTGCTGGTGGCGATGGGTTTCACGGTCGCGGGGCAGTCGCTGTCGGCGGTGCCGACCTGGCTGTCGAACACCGCGCAGCTGGTGATTGCCGTGAGCCTGGGCGTGCGCTTCAGCCGCGAGTTTTTGCACACGGCGCCGCGCTGGCTCGGTTCGGTGGCGTTGGGCACGGTCGGCATGCTGGTGCTGTGCGCCGGCGCGGCCTGGCTGCTGGCGTGGGCGACGGGGCTGCACCCGGCCACGATGATCCTGGGCACCTCGCCCGGCGGCATCGCCGAGATGTCGATCACGGCCAAGGTGCTGCAACTGGGCGTGCCGGTGGTCACGGCGTTCCAGGTGTGCCGGCTGGTGGCGGTGCTGCTGATCGTGGGGCCGATGTACCGCTGGACCGAGCGCTGAGGGCCCGGGAGACAGGCAAAGAAAAAGCGCCCCGCGGGGCGCTTGTTTCGTTCGGGAGGGTCAGGCCCGCTCAGTGCACCAGCACCGGCGTGTGCGCCAGTTCGGCGTAGCCCTCGAGCGTGTCCTCGACCTCTTCCTGCGTGGGCGTGTTGAGCTGCCACGCGGCGATCTGCTGCTGGAACAGTTCGGCCCAGGAGCCGTCGAGGTAGACCTCCTTGCCCGATCGCTTGTCCACGATCTCGAAGCCGTGACGCTCCAGCACGGGGCCGTTGGGCTTCGTGCGGGGCTCGTCGCCGTCATTCGGCTGCACGTGCACGACGACGAAGGACTCGGAGTCGTAAAGCATGTTCATGGCGGGCCCTGTGAGGATGTCGATGGCGTTCATGGGGGGTTAGATAGCAATCAACGCGCCAGTTTCAAGAACAGTTGTCGTCGCGCTGTTGATATGTGAGCCTTTTTGCCTCAATTCGCGGGCGTCTGGGGTAGGGGTTTGCGCAATTGGGCGTCAGCAAAATCACCATTTGCCTCGGTTTGCCGGATGCGCACGGGCAGATAGCCGTACCGGGGCGCCAGCCAGAGTTCCAGTTTCCGGTCGAATTCCTTGCGGGGCGTGCGGGTGAGCTTGCGTGTGGTGAATTCGCCGGCCGGGAGGCTCAGCGTTTCCTCGTCGCCGACCTCGAAGACCCAGACCTCGGCGTCGCGCACGCCCACGGTCTGCACCGAGATCCGGGTGCCCGCCGGATACCGCGCTGGGCTGGCCGCCAGCAGGCCGCCCAGTTGCATCATGACGCTCATGCGGTCCTGCGCGCCGGGCTGCAGGGGCACCGACGGCGCGTTGTTGCTGAAGATGATCTGCCCCTGGTCGCGCGCGAAATGCGAGGCGACCTCGGCCTTGCGGCTTTCCGAGTAGCGCTCGGGCTCCAGGCCCGAGGGGCCGATCTTGCCGGTGCTGTGCCAGTTCAGCAGGGTGAAGAACACAGCCTTGAGCGTGAGCCGCCCGTCGTAGCGGCTGCCGTCCTGCAGCCAGACCAGCTCGCCGAACACGCCGCGTTGCGGCGAGGCGCCTTTCTGGCCCGTGGCCTCGAAATCGAGCGTGACCGAGCCCGGAATCCGCAGCGCCTGGGTGCCGGCGATGGTGCCCGAGGCGCCGCTGCCGGCCGTGGTCGTACCGCTCTGCGTGCCACCGGGCGTGTTTCCCGTGGCGGCGGCCGGGGCGCTGGCGGGTGTTTCGGGGGCTGTTGCTCCTGAATCTGTAGCGGCTTGCGCTGTCTGGTCGGGCGTTTCGGCGGGAGGCGTCTGTGTCGATGCGTCGGGCACCGGCGTGGGAGCGGGCTTGGGCCGGGGCACCGACGCCTCGCGCGGGCGCCGGGGCTTGGCCGGCGGCGGCGGCTTGGCCGCGACCGGCGCGGCGGCCGGTGCCGCGGGGGCCTCCGCTGCGGGCGGCGCGATCACGATCGTGCGCGTGATGAACTTGCTCGCCAGCGGCGAGGGCTCCGGCCCGATGGCCATCGGTGCCAGTCCGAGCAGCAACAGGTGCGCCAGCGCCACCGCCAGCGTCAGCCCCGCGAGCGCGCGCCAGGACGGGCGTCCGGGCAGGCCGAGGGACAGCGGTGGGGGCGCGACGTGCGTCGACATGGGTGTGTGGAGTGGGCCGCGGCGCCGAGGTTCACGAAGACCTCTCGGTACACTGCCGCCCGTTCAACCAGTTTAGTGGGCGCCGCGCGGCGCCCCTGCTCCCTTAGCTCACGCCCGCATCATGAAACTCGCCACCCTGAAGGACGGCTCGCGCGACGGCCAGTTGGTCGTCGTCTCGCGCGACCTCACGCTCGCCCACTACGCCACCGGCATCGCCCACCGGCTGCAGCAGGTGCTGGACGACTGGGGCTTCATGAGCCCGCAGCTGCAGGACCTGTACGACGCGCTCAACCAGGGCCGCGCACGCCATGCCTTTCCGTTCGACCCCGCCCAGTGCATGGCGCCGCTGCCGCGCGCCTACCAGTGGGCCGACGGCTCGGCCTACCTGAACCACGTCGAGCTGGTGCGCCAGGCGCGCAATGCCGAAGTGCCCGAGAGCTTCTACACCGACCCGCTCATGTACCAGGGCGGCAGCGACGACTTCCTGGGCCCGGTCGACGACGTGATCGTGCCCAGCGAGGCCATGGGCATCGACTTCGAGGCCGAGATCGCCGTCGTCACCGGCGACATCAAGATGGGTTCCACGCCCGACCAGGCCCTGGACGGCATCCGCCTCGTGATGCTGGCCAACGACGTGAGCCTGCGCAACCTCATTCCGGCCGAACTGGCCAAGGGCTTCGGCTTCTTCCAGAGCAAGCCCGCCACCGCCTTCAGCCCCGTGGCCGTCACGCTCGACGAGATCGGCGCGGCCTGGCAGGACGGGCGCGTGCACCTGGCGCTGCAAAGCAGTTGGAACGGTCGCAAGGTCGGCCTGTGCGACGCCGGCCCCGAGATGACCTTCCACTTCGGCCAGCTCATCGCCCACATCGCCAAGACGCGCAACGTGCGCGCCGGCAGCATCGTCGGCAGCGGCACCGTGAGCAACAAGGGCGTCGAGAAGAACGGCCGCATGGAATGGCCCAAGGGCTACTCGTGCATCGCCGAGAAACGCTGCATCGAAACCATCCAGGACGGCGCACCCGCCACCGACTTCATGAAGTTCGGCGACACGATTCGCATCGAGATGAAGGGGCTGGACGGACGCTCGCTGTTCGGCGCGATTGATCAGGAGATCGTGTCGACGGCGGGGCGGGCGGTGGAGGCGCCGGTGTCGGTGGTGAAGGCGGGTGAGGAATCCGCTGGGGATTGAGAAATTGATCCTGTGGGATCAATTTCCATGAAATTGCTGAACATTTAATCATTTATGCCCTTTTGGGGGCATAAATGGTGCGCAACCTGCATTTGAGGAATTTGATCTCAAAAGATCAAATTTGACGAATTTGCCTATTCTGTGAGCTAATGTGCTCTCTTGAGGTCAAATTCATGAAGCTCACCCCCGACAGCCTTCCGGAACTGGCCCTGCGGCTCAAGGCGGAGCGCAGGCGCCAAGGCCTGTCCCGTGCGCAAGCCGCCGCGGTCTGCGGTGTCAGCACCTCGTTCATCCGCGATGCCGAAAGCGACCCCGGACGCTGTTCCCTGCTGAAGCTGCTGCTCCTTGGCTCCGGCCTGGGCCTGCAGGCGAGCTTCGACGGATGGCAGGGAGACCTCGGCGGTGACGCCGGCTCGCCGGATGGGAACGCCGAATGATCCGGTTGCGCGTCTGGGCCAACGCCCGTCCCATGGGCTGGTTCGGTCACGCAGCTGCCGACTACTTCTTCGAATACGACGCACAGTGGCTCGAACAGCCGGGCCGCCACGTGCTGGCGCCGCAGTTTCCGCTGGGCGCTGACCGGTACACCGGCAACGCGGTGCGCGTCTTCTTCGAGAACCTGCTCCCGGAAGGCGAAGCGCTCGAGGACATCGTCAGTGCCATCCACCTGCGAGGCGCGTCGTCCTTCGAGCTGCTGGGGCGCCTGGGGGCTGAACTGCCCGGGGTGTTGTCGCTGTTGCCGGCCGATGCCCGCCCCGCACCCGCCCAGGAGTACCGGCCGCTGACGTTCGAAGCGCTCAGCCGCCGGCTGGCGGACCGCGACCGCACGCCGCTGTTGGTGTCGAACGCCGAGGCGACCATGTCGTTGCCCGGCGCACAGGACAAGATCGGGCTGCGGTTCGATGCGAAGCAGATGCGGCTCAGCGACAGCGTGGGCGCGTCGCCGACCACGCACATCCTCAAGCCCGACTCCCGGCAGGCGCGCTACCGGCCGAGCGCTATCAATGAGTTGGCGTGCATGCAGCTGGCGCGAGTGCTCAAGCTGCCGGTGCCCGATGTCTGGATGCTGCGCGTCCCGGAAGCCGCCTACGTCGTCGCGCGATACGACCGCGTGCTGGTCGCCGGCAACATCGTGAGCCTGCACCAGATCGACGGCTGCCAGCTGCTCGGACACGGCCCCGCCTGGAAGTACGAACGAAGCGGCGGGCTCGTGAGTTTGCCGTTGCTGGTTGAGGCGCTGCGCGGGCTGCGCGTGCGGGGTGCCGACCTGCTGCAGTTCCAGCGTTGGGTCATGTTCAATTTCCTGATCGGCAATGCCGACGCGCACGCGAAGAACGTGTCGGTGATCGTCGACGACCAGGGCTTTCGTCTCGCGCCGTTCTACGACCTGCTGTGCGTGCGCGCCTATGGCGACACCGGGCTGGCGCTTTTCATCGGTGACGACAAGACCTTCGACGCCGTCGGCCGTCACTCCTGGGAGGCGCTGTGCCAGGACTGCGGCTTTCGTTCGGCGGAAACGCTCGAAGAGCTGCGCAAGATGGCGCGTGCGCTGCTGCCTGCATGGCAGAAAGTCCGGGCCGGCATCGACCGCGCGCATGCGCCTGTCGAGGCGGAGGTGCGGGTGCTTGAAAAGATGACGCAGGTGTTCGAACTGCACGTGCGCCACGCGGCGTCGATGCTGGGCCGCTGAGCGCCGTTGAGGGCGCTGGTCAGGCGGCAGCCACCACGCCGCCCCGCAGCAACTCCTTCAGCGTCCGAATCCCCAACCGCCGAAACGCCCGGTACTGATGCGTGCGCACCGTGCTCAGTTCCACTCCGAGCGCGCGCGCCGTGTCCTTCGCGGTGCGGCCGGCCATCAGGTGGCCGATCACCTCGCGCTCGCGCAGGCTCAGCGTCAGCAGCCGCGAGGCGAGGGTGGGCGCGGCCGCCTCGTGCACGGCCGCCGCGCTGCGGCTGTGGGCGCTGGCGGCGTCGGCCAGCAGCGTGGCGTGGGCCGCGATGACGGCGAAGTCGGTCTCGCCGAACTCGGGCTGCGCCAGGCTGCGGTAGAAGCTCACGGCCACGCGCTGGCCGCTCGGGCGCAGCAACAGCACCGAGGTGCGCTCGCGGATGCCCACGTCGCCGTAGCAGGCGGCGCGGTAGGCGGGGTCGGCCACCTCGTCGCCGTGCTGGTGGCCCATCCACAGCTGCGCGCGTTTCGGCAGCTTGCGCGCGGCCAGCCACGCCATGTTGGGGTCGAGCAGGTCGAAGCGCTGCGCCACGTAGCGCTCGGCGGTGCGCTCGGCCGTGTTCCCGTAGCTGCTGGCTGCCGAGACGGTCTCGATGCGGCCGGTGGCATCGACGCCGAACACGGTGCAGAAGGTGACGGGCATCACGCGGTGCATCGCCGCCAGGCAGCTGGCCGCCAGGTGCGGCGTGCCGATGCCCGCCAGCACGTCGCCGACGACGGCGGCCGACAACTGCGCGTCGGCGGCGGGATGGAGGCGCCAGCGTTTCATGGGGTTCGGAAGGAGGGGCTAGGGTAAATACCTCCTACGAAGTTATGACATTGGCGCGGGCGCTGCATCGGGACAATCCCGTTCCATGACCACCACCCGTACCGCCGACGCCGCCACCGGCCCCGTGCCGCCGCCGTCCTCCGCGACCGCGCTGCCGCCTTCGGTCGGCGCCTTCCACTACAGGCGCTTCGCACCCCGTCTGCCGTCGCTCGACGCCGACGGCATGGAGCCCGGCTGCCACCCCGTCGTGATCGCCGGCGGCGGCCCGGTCGGCATGGCGCTGGCGCTGGGGCTCGCCAACCACGGCGTGCGCAGCGTGGTGCTCGAGGCCGACGACACGGTCTGCGTGGGCAGCCGCGCGGCCTGCATCTCGCGCCGCAGCCTGGAGATCGTCGAGCGGCTGGGCGCGCTGCCGGCCTTCCTGGGCAAGGGCCTGCCGTGGAGCGTCGGGCGCAGCTTCTACAAGACGGCCGAGGTGTTCCGCTTCGAGATGCCGCAGGACGCGCAGCAGAAGCTGCCGCCGATGATCAACCTGGAGCAGTACTACATCGAGCAGTACCTGCTGGACGAGATCGAACGCCGCAACGTCGCGACGCCGGGGCTCGTGGACATCCGCTGGGGCACCGAGCTCACGGCGCTCGCGCAGGACGAGGACGGCAAGGGCGTGACGCTCGACGTGCGCAATGCCGAAGGCGCCTACCGCCTGCGCGGCCAGTGGCTCGCGGCCTGCGACGGTGGCCAGAGCTTCGTGCGCAAGTCGCTCGGTCTGGCGCTCGAGGGCACGGGCTACGAAGGCCGCTACGTGATCATCGACATCGAGCTGCACAGCGGCCACCCGACCGAGCGCCGCGCCTGGTTCGACCCGCCGTGGAACCCCGGCTCGACCGTGCTGATGCACCGCCAGCCCGACGACATCTGGCGCATCGACTACCAATTGCGCGCTGGCCAGAGCACCGAAGACGCGCTGCAGCCCGCGGCCGTGGCCGAGTTCGTGCAGCGCCACCTCGACGCCATCGGCGAAGGCCACCTGCCGTGGAAGACGGTGTGGACCTCGGTGTACCGCGCGGGCGCGATGACGCTCGACAGCTACCGCCACGGCCGTGTCGTGTTCGCGGGCAACGCGGCGCACGCGATGCCGATCTTCGGCGTGCGCGGGCTCAACTCGGGCTTCGATGATGCCGACAACCTGGCCTGGAAGCTGGCCTGCGTGGCGAAGGGCCTGTCGGGCGCGGCGCTGCTCGATGCGTACTCGCAGGAGCGCATCGCGGCCTTTCACATCAACGCCGAGGCCGCGATGCGCAGCACGGAGTTCATGTCGCCGCCTTCGCGCGGCTTCGACCTGCTGCGCGAGGCGGCACTGTCGCTGTCCGAGGCGCACCGCGGCATCGCGCAGCTCATCAACCCGCGCCAGACGCAGGCCGTGCGCTATGACGATTCGGCGCTGTCGAGCGAAGGCGATGCATTGCCCGCCGGGCCGCTGCCGGGCGAGGCGATGCCCGAGCAACCGCTCGCGCAAGGTCACCTGACCGACTGGATCGGCCCCGTGTTCACGCTGCTGGTGCTGCGGCCGGACATGGTGTCGCTGCCCGTCGCTGACATCGCGCAGGCGCAGCAAGGGGCCTTGCCTTTCGCGGTGCGCACCATCGGCAGCCTGGGCACCGAAGGCGCCGATGCGCAGGCGTCCCCCGCCGTCTTCGCGGCGCTCGGCGCACAAGACGGTGCGGTCTACCTGCTGCGCCCCGACGGCCACGTGGCCGCGCGCTGGCACCGCCTCTCGGCCGGCGCGTTGCCCGCCGCGCTGGCGCGCGCCGCCGTCACCACTTCACAGGACATTTCCGCATGACGACCACCGCCCCCTCGCTCCACCCCGACGCCCGCGACCGCCTGTACGCCGAGTGCGCGCGCGCCATCACCGAGGCCGGCGCCGAACGCGAATCGCTGTTCCTCGCGCGGCTCGCGCTGCTGCTGTTCGAGCAGGTCGGCGACGAGTCGCGCTGCCGCGCCGCGCTGGCCGACGCGTTGTGCGCGCTGCCCGTACCATCGCTGTCCGCTTCCGAACAACAACATGGAGATTGATCTCATGGATCGCCGCACCCTTCTCGCCACGCTCGCTTCCGGCGCCGCCGTGGCCGCTGCTCCCTTCGCCCACGCCCAGGACTACCCCGCGCAGCTCATCAAGTGGGTCGTGCCGTACCCCGCGGGCGGCGGCACCGACGTGATCGCACGCGTGCTGGCCGAGGCCATGCGCCAGACGCTGGGCCAGCAGATCGTGGTCGACAACCGCCCCGGCGCGTCGACCAACATCGGCGCCGACCTGGTCGCCAAGAGCAAGCCCGACGGCTACACGGTGCTCTCGGCCGACAACGCCGTGCTGGCCTTCAACGAGCACCTGTTCGGCAAGCTGCCGTTCAACCCCGAGAAAGACTTCACCTACATCGGCGCCATCGGCAAGTTCCCGCTCGCGCTGGTCGTGCACCCGGACTTCCCGGCCAAGACCTTCAAGGAGTTCCTGGCCTACGTGAAGGCCAACCCAGGCAAGGTCAACTACGCGTCGCCGGGCAACGGCTCGCCGCACCACCTGGCGATGGAAATGTTCAAGGCGCGCACCGGCACCTTCATCACCCACATTCCGTACCGCGGCGCGGCGCCGGCCATGGCCGACGTGATGGGCGGCCAGGTGCCGTGCATGTTCCTGGACCTGGCCTCGGGCCTGCCGATCATGCAGGGCAACAAGGTGCGCGTGCTGGCCATCGGCTCGGGCGCGCGCAGCAAGCGCCTGCCCGACGTGCCGACGCTGGCCGAAGTGGGCGTGCCCAACACCGAGGTGTTCGCGTTCCAGGGCATCCTCGGCCCGGCCGGCCTGCCCGCCGCCGTGGTGAACAAGCTCAACAGCGACCTGAACAAGGCCTTCAGCACGCCGGCCGTGCAAAAGCGTTTCGACGACTTCGGCATGGAAGCGATGCCCGGCACGCCGGCGCAGTTCGCGGCGCTGTCGCGCGCGGAATCGAAGCGCTGGGGCCCGATCATCAAGCAGGCCGGCATCAAGCTGGACTGATGCCGCCGAAGCGTTCGCCTTAGCGGGTGAACGCTTTTCTGGAGCCGTCTTCGAAGACTTCGTCGTCGCGCTGCAGCTCGCCGTTTTCGTCCCAGCTGCGTTCGCGCGTCACGCGGCCCTTGTCGTCGAAGCTCGACTCGGCCAGCAGCTCGCCCTTTTCATTGAAGCGCTGGTGCGTGCCCACGGGCACCTGCCGGCCGCGTCCTGGCGCGAGGTAGCGGCCCTGTGCGGCGCGCTGGCCGCTGTCGTAGAACTCGGTCACTTCGACCGTGCGCTCGCTGCCGGCGCCGCTGTAGACGGCCTTGCTGCGCGGCTGGCCGTTGAGGTGAAAGCTGTCGTCGCTCACGGGCTCGCCCGAGGCGTTCCAGCGCTGGTCGCGCACCAGCGACCCGCGATCGGAAAACTCCTGCTCGCGCTGGCGGATCGACGAGCGGCCGACCAGCAGCCACGCGGTTTCGCGTCGCTTCACGCCTTCTGACGAAAAACTGCGCTCGACGCGGCGGTTGCCGCTGGTCTCGTCGAGCACCGACGGCTTGCCGTTGTCGTAGAACTCCTGCGTGCGCACGCGCTTGCCCGCCTGGTACGAGAGCTTCGAGCGCAGGGTGCCGCGCGCGTCGAACAGGTCGACGTTCGACGGCCCGCCCGTGAAGCCGCACAGCCTGGCATCGTCGGCCACCGGCGCCAGCACGGGCGCCTCGGCGCAGCGCAGCATCGACATCTGGCCGCGCTCGGTGAACTCGACCATGGCGCGCTCGCTGCCGCGGTCGGGGTAGAAGATGGCGCGCCGCAACTGGCCGCCGGGGTAGAAGCTGCGCACGAGGCCGCGCTCCTGGCCGTCGTCGTACGTGGCGTCGCGCAGCACCTGGCCGCCGGGCGCGAACTCGCGCGCGCGGCCCTGCATGTTGCCCTTGGCGTTGACGGTGTGCTCGCGCGCGAGCTTGCCCTTCTCGTAGAAGCGCACCAGGCCCATGAAGACGCCGTTCTGCACCTGCTGCTCGCGCTGGAGTTCGCCGGTGCCGCGGTCCTTGCAGCGCATCAGGCCGGTTTTTCCGGCGGTGCTGTTGCCGTCGGCCGGGCTCACGCGCTGGCCGTTGAGCTCGCACTCCTGCTGCGCGTGGACCGTCGGGGTACCCAGCAGCGCGGCCAGCGTGATCGCTGCCAGACCGAGGAGGGGCGCGGCCGCCCGGGGCGCCCGAAAAGCGGGAACGCGCGGGCGCAGGGTCACTTGTCGTAAAGCGTGTCGAGCGAACGGAAGCCCTTGACCTCGATCGGGTTGCCGAAGGGGTCGCAGAAGAACATCGTCCACTGCTCGCCCGGCTGGCCTTCGAAGCGCACCTGCGGCTTCAGCACGAACTCGGTGCCGGCGGCCTCGAGGCGACCGGCCAGGGCCTGCCAGTCGGGCAGCGCGAGCACGATGCCGAAGTGCGGCATGGGCACCATCGCATCGCCGACGCGGCCGGTGCGGGTGGTGGCGAAGGGTTCGCCCCGATGCAACGAGAGCTGGTGGCCGAAGAAGTCGAAGTCGACCCAGGTGTCGGTGCTGCGGCCTTCGGCGCAACCGAGCACGTCGCCGTAGAAGCGGCGGGCGCCGTCCAGGTCGCGCACGTGAATGGCAAGGTGAAAGATGCTTTGCATGGTTTTGGATTATGGGCAGCGGTGCTGTGAGAATGCCGGACTTTCTTTCAATCATGGAGCTCGCCTTGCGGATACTCCGAGCCCTCGTCGCACCGCTGCGCCTGCTGTCGCGCGGCACCGACCGGCCGGCGCCCCAGCGCCTTCTTGCACGTCTGACCCGCCAGGCCCTGGCCGGTGTCGGTGGTTGTTTCATCGCCGTGTTCACGGTCACGGCGCATGCCGCCGCCTGCCCGCCCTCGGCCATCGCGAGCCTCGAGAAGCCCGGCATCGGCCTGCGCAACGGCGTCGACCGTGGCTTGCTGTGGCGCATCGAGCGCGACGGCCGCACCTCGTGGCTCTACGGCACCCTGCACCTAGGGCGCGGCGAATGGGTGCGCCCCGGCCCGACCGTGCAGAAGGCGATGGCGCAGAGCGACACGCTCGCGCTGGAGCTCGACTCGCGCGACGACGCCACGGTGCGCGCTCTGAGCCAGCCCGCCGACCCGGCCGCGGTGGCGCGCGTGCTCAGCGGCGAACGCGCCCGCCGGCTCGAGCGCCAGAACGCCGAGGCCTGCGTGCCGCCGGGTTCGACCGCGAGGCTGCCGCCCATCCTGCAGGTCACGGCGCTGACCGCGCTGGCGGCGCGCGCCGACGGCCTGTACGCGGAGTTCGGCGTCGACGAAACACTGGCCGTCTCGGCCCGCAACAGCAACAAGCCGATCGTCGCGCTCGAGAACGCTGCCGACCAGCTGCGCTGGCTCACCGGCGGCTCCGAAGCCGAAGAGGCCGAGCAGATCGACGCCATGCTCGACGAGCTGGAATCGGGCCGGCTGCGTGGCCAGCTCAAGACGCTGGCCGACATCTGGGCGCGCAGCGACGCGGCCCGGCTGGCGCGGTACCCCGAGTGGTGCGAATGCCTGAACACGCCGGCCGAGCAGCGCCTCATGAAGCGTCTGCTCGACGACCGCAACCCCGGCCTGGCCGACGGCATCGAGCGCCTGCATGCGGGCGGGCGCAGCGCGTTCGCCGCGGTCGGCGCGCTGCACATGGTCGGCGCGCAGGGGCTGCCCACGCTGATGGCGGCGCGCGGCTTCACCGTGACGCCGGTGCTCACCGAGGCGCAGGCACAGATGGCGTTGCCGATGCCGCCACTCGCGGCGCCCGAGCCGCCGGCCCGCAAGGCCGTGCGTGGCGGCAAGAACGTCAAGGGGCAGAAGGCGGCCAAGGGCACGGGCCAGAAGGCGACCGCGAAGGGCGGGGCCAAGCCGGCGTCCAAAGCCGCAGCCGCACCCAAGGGCGGTAAGGCCGCCCCCCGTGCCGCCCCCAAGGCCACCAACCCCAAAGTGCGCCGATAATCGCGACCGCCATGCACGCGCTGCGCCCCCACCCCCGCCTGATCGGCCGTCTCGGCCGGTGGGTGCTGTTGTGGTTCGTGCTGTCGCTGGGCGTGGCAGTGGCGTCGCCGGTGGTGCATCCGCAGGCGATGGAACTGGTGTGTTCCGGCGCCGGCACCATCAAGGTGGTGGTGCACACCGAAGACGGTGTGCAGGACATGGGCGCCACGCACATGGACTGCCCGCTGTGCGTGCTGACCGGCGCACCGCCCCCGCCGCCCGTGGCGGCCGCGTTCGATGCGCCCCTGCCGCTGGGGCGCGTGCTCCAACCGATTCCCGCCGCGCGCCATGCCGTGGCCACGGCCGCGCCTCTGCCGGCGCGCGGGCCCCCGTACTTCGCCTGAGCGATCCAACCATCGCCGTCTGTCTGCGCCCCCGGGGTGCCCACAGGCGGCCTTCCTGGCTTGAAGTTCGTGGAGTCGGTTCCCCTTGAAAAAGCATTCCCGCGCCCTGGCGATCGCCATGGCATTTCCTCTCGGCGCGCCCGCGTGGGCGCAGCAGCAGCCATCGCCGCCTGAGGCGACGGCCCCGGGTCGCGCGCTCGGCACCGTCACCATCAGCGGTGGCCGGCCGACCTCGCTGCCGACGCAGATCCCGACCACCATCGAAGGCGTGACCGCCGAGCAGATCGCCGAGACGGTCAACGCGACCGACGCCGAAGACGCGCTCAAGTACCTGCCGAGCCTGCTGGTGCGCAAGCGTTACATCGGCGATTTCAACCACGCGGTGCTCGCCACCCGCGCCTCGGGCACGGGCAACAGCGCCCGCGCGATGGTCTACGCCGACGGCATCATGCTGTCGAACCCGCTGGGCAACGGCGCCACCTTCGCGCCGCGCTGGGGCATGGTGTCGCCCGACGAGATCGAGCGCGTCGACGTGCTCTACGGTCCGTTCTCGGCCGCCTACCCGGGCAACTCGGTGGGCGCGGTGGTCGATTACGTGACGCGCATGCCCATGCAGCTCGAGGCGCACGTCAAGCTCAGCGGCTTTGCCTCGAACTTCGATCTGTACAACAGCCATTCGTCGCCGGGCGGCCAGCAGCTCGACCTGTCGCTGGGCAGCCGCAGCGGCGACTGGTCGTGGTGGCTCGGCGCCTCGCGCACCCACAGCAAGGGGCAGGCGCTGTCGTTCGCCAACCGGCTCGTGAGTGCGGGCACTGTCGGCACTGCGGGCACGCCCGTCACCGGCGCGGTGCTCGGGCTGAACCCGTCGAACCAGCCGTGGTGGCTGCTCGGCGGCACCACCGCCTACGACACCACCCAGGAACAGGCCAAGCTCAAGCTGGCCTACGACTTCTCGCCCACCGTGCGCGCGACCTACACGCTGGGCGCCTGGCACAACACCACGCACGGCAGCACCGACACCTACCTTCGCGACGCCTTCGGGCAGCCCGTGTACGGCGGGCGCGTGAACCTCGGCGGGCGCACCTACACCCTCGATGCGCCGGCCGCCGCCTTCGCACCGACCGAGACGGCGCTCACGCACTACATGCACGGCCTCTCGGTGAAGAGCCACACGGGCGGCGTGTTCGACTGGGAAGTGGCGGCGAGCCTGTTCGACTACGCCAAGGACACCTCGCGCACGCCGACCGCGCCTTTGCCGGGCACTTTCTACGGCGGCCCCGGCCGCACCACCGACATGGGCGGCGCCGGCTGGCACACCTTCAAGGCCGCGGGCACCTGGCGGCCCACCGGCTCGGCCGAGGGCGTGGGCGCGCACGTGGTCGATTTCGGTGTCCAGCAAGACACGGCGCGGCTGCGCAGCGCCATCGGCACCACGCGCGACTGGATCGGCGGGCCGGCCGTGTCGCCGTTCTCCGCCTTCAACGGCAACACGCGGCTGCGCTCGCTGTACGTGCAGGACACCTGGCGCTTCGCCAAAGACTGGAAGACCACGCTGGGCCTGCGCCACGAGCGCTGGGAGGCGTACGGCGGCCAGCTCGGCAACGCGGCGAAGCTGCTCGACTTCGCGCCACGCAAGAACAGCTTTGTCTCGCCCAAGGCGGCCGTCGCCTGGCAGGCCACGCCCGACTGGCTCTTCAAGGCCTCGACCGGCCGCGCCGTGCGCATGCCCACCGTGAGCGAGCTCTACCAGGGCTCGATCGAGGGCAGCCGCATCGTCAACACCAACCCGAACCTGCGCCCCGAGCGTTCATGGACCGCCGAGCTGAGCGCCGAGCGCGACCTCAAGCGCTGGGGGCTCGACGGCGTGCTGCGCACCACGCTGTTCTTCGAGCACACGAAAGACGCGCTCTACACCCAGGCGCTCACCAACCTCGTGAGCACGGTGCAGAACGTCGACGCCATCCGCACGCGCGGGCTGGAGGTGGCGCTGAACACGGTCGACGCGGGCATCCAGGGACTCGACCTGAGCGGCAGCCTCACGCTGACCGATTCGAAGATCACCGCCAACAGCGGCTTCCCGGCCAGCGTGGGGCGCGACCAGCCGCGCGTGCCCAAGGTGCGCGCCTCGCTGCTCGCCACCTACCGGCCCGACGCCAAGTGGAGCTACACGGTCGGCGCGCGCTACAGCGGCCGGCAGTACGGCACGCTCGACAACAGCGATCCGAACGGCATGGCCTTCATGGGCTTCTCGAAGTTCTTCGTGGTCGACGCGCGCATCCGCTACCGCATCGACCGCCAGTGGAGCGCCGCCGTCGGCATCGACAACCTGAACAACCGGACCTACTGGGCCTTCCACCCGTACCCGCAACGCACCTTCGTGGCCGAACTCAAGTTCGACCTTTGACCCTCACCTTTTCCTACCCAAGGACACACGCCATGACGAAGCCTTCGACCCCCACCTTCCACACCCTCGCCGCCTGCGCCCTGCTGGCCGGTGCCAGCGCCGCCGGCGCCCACGTGAGCCTGCCCCCGGGCGGCGCCACCGTCGGCAGCGAGTACAACGCCGCCTTCCGCGTCGGCCACGCCTGCGAAGGCGCCAAGACCACCACCGGCCTCGCGGTGCGCCTGCCCAAGGGCTTCGTGCTCACCGACGCGCAGGCGCGCAAGGGCTGGAAGCTCGACGCCCCCAAGGCCGGCAGCGCCGAAGGCGAAGTGCGCTGGACCGCAGAGACGCCGCAGAACGCGCTGCCCGGCAGCGAGCGCGGCGAGTTCGTGCTGCGCGGCAAGGTGCCCGCCACGCCGGGCCCGCTGTGGTTCAAGGTGCGCCAGGACTGCGACGTCGGCAGCGTCGATTGGGCCGAAGTGCCTGCGTCGGGCACCGCCACGGCCGGCCTGAAGACGCCCGCGCCCAAGCTCGACGTGGTCGCGCAGGGCGTGGCCACGGTCGACGTGCGCGACGCCTGGGTGCGCCAGTCGGTGCCGGGCCAGAGCGGCACGGGCGCCTTCATGAAGCTCACGGCGCCCACCGGCACGAAGCTGGTCGGCATCTCGACGCCCGCCGCCGGCGTGGCCGAGGTGCACGAAATGAAGATGGAAGGCGACACGATGCGCATGCGCGAACTGACGGGCGGCCTCGACCTGCCGGCCGGCAAGACCGTCGAGCTCAAGCCCGGCGGCTACCACGTGATGCTGATGGACCTGAAGGGCGCGATGACCAAGGGCGCGACCGTGCCCATGACCTTGAAGTTCGAGGACGCCAAGGGCGCGAAGACGACGCTGGAGCTGAAGCTGCCGGTCGGTGCGCCGGAAGGCGCCGCTGCAGCGCCGGCGCCCGCGGCGGGCGGTGCGCACCAGCACAAGCACTGACCCCGTCGGGGTCTCGCCGGACCCGTCAGAGCAACTGGTCCGGCGCCAGCGGCCCGAACAGCCGCAGCAAAAAGCGCAGCGTGGCGCTCGCGTCAGGCTCGGTGTCCGTGTCCTGCAGGCCGCTGCCCTCGGGCGCGTGCCACACCAGCGTGCCCTTCTCGAGCGCGACATGCCACGAGCGCTCGCGCATGCCGCGTTCGATCTGCTCGGCCGCCATGCGCGAGAGTTCGCCGCTGCGGATCAGCAGCGCGATCTCGGTGTTCTGCAATTGCGAGCGCAGGTCGAGGTTCATGGAGCCGACCACCAGCAGCCGGCCGTCCATCACCAGCACCTTGGAGTGCAGCATGGCGCGCGATTCGCCGCTGACGCTGCCCGCGCCGCTGCCGCCCGAGGAGCCGAACACATTGCCGAAGTCGGTCTGTTCGCTGCGCAACTCGTACAGCTCGACGCCTGCGGCGAGTAGCGCCTTGCGGTGGCGCGCGTAGCCCACGTGGGCGATGGGGGCGTCGTTCGAGGCCAGTGAATTCGTCAGCACCCGGATGCGCACGCCCCGCGCGCGCGCGGCGGCAAAGGCCTGCTGCATGTCGGGGCCGGGCACGAAGTAGGGCGAGATGATCAGCAGGTCGGTGCGCGCCTGGCCGATCAGCTGCAGCAGGCCTTCGACCACCGTGTCCGCGCTGGACGCCAGGTCGGCCAGGGCCGCGGCGTTGCGCGAGGGCATGTCGGGCCGGCTCACCACGAGGTCGGGGTTGCGCATCGCGCCGGGGCCGCTGTCGGCCGGGATCTTGCCGGGCGCGTCGGCCAGCATCAGGGCCGGGGCCCAGACGAAGGCGGCGCTGCGCAGGTCGAGCGGCTTCTCGTCCCAGGCACGGGCGCGCTGCTCGGCCGTGGGCGCCCCGCCAGGCCGGGGTTTGTCGTCCGCAGGCTTCGAGCGGTTGCGGGCTTCGGCCGCTTCGTCGTCGAGTTCCTTGTCGACCCGGCGCGCGCGCTCGCGGATGCGCTGGAACTCTTCGCGCGAGACCAGCGACTGCACGGGGTAGGCGCGCTCGTTGTTCCAGTAGCTGTCGAAGCTGCGCGAGAGGTCCTGCACGATCGGGCCGGCCGCCAGCACATCGACGTCGACGAAGTTGCCGGTGGTGGCATTGCCGAAGTAGGCGTCGCCCAGGTTGCGCCCGCCGGTCACGCCCATCACGTTGTCGGCCAGGAACAGCTTGTTGTGCATGCGCTGCTGGATGCGCGAGACCTCGCCGATGGCGTTGAGCATGCGGTTGAAGCCGGTGCCGCGCGAGCCCGCGAGCGGGTTGAACAGGCGCATCTCGATGTTGGGGATGAAGGCCAGGCCGAGCACCAGCGCGTCGCGGCCGATGGTGTGGAAGTCGTCCAGCAGGATGCGCACCCGCACGCCACGCTCGGCCGCCGCCTGCAGCCCGCGCACCAGCCGGCCGGTGCTGGCGTCGGCGTGGATGGCGTAGTACTGCAGGTCCAGCGTTTTCTGTGCGCTCTCGATCAGCGCCAGCCGGCTGCCGTAGGCGGCTTGCGGTCCGCCCAGCAAGAGGAAGCCCGAGTCGAAGCGGGCCTTGTCGGCTTGTCGCCGCTCTTGCAGCAGTGTGGCCAGCGCCGTGCCGTTGGGCGAGGCGAGCGCGCTTGAGACGGGGCGGTCCACATCCTTCGGCAGCTGCGCGCAGGCGCCGAGCACCAGGAGGGCCAGCAGAGCGACGCTGCGACGGACCAACGCGTGGAAGGAAGAAGAAAAAGGCATGCGGCGGGATCTTTCCGGGAGCCGGGGAAGGCGGTGCCGCATGTATAGCCGAGTTGGCGCCCGCCGTGGGTGGGACGGGCGGCCAACCGGCGCAGGAAGACGCCGCTCAGCGCCCGGCGCCGAGTTCTTCCTGGCGCTCCAGCGCGGCGAGCAACTCGTCGTCGATCTTGGCGTGGCGCTCGCTCAGCTCGACCGCGCGCGAGGCGTCGCTCGCGTAGATGGCGCCGCCGTCGAGTTCGAGCATTTCGCTGATGCGCTTCTGCTCGGTTTCGAGGGCGTCGATCTGTGCGGGCAGGCCTTCGAGTTCGCGCTGCTCCTTGTAAGAGAGCTTCTTGCGGGGGCCGCCCGTGGGGGCGGCGGCGGGTGCAGCCGCGGGCGCCGGGGCCGGTGCGGCGGCAGGAGCCGGTGGTGGTGCCGACGCGAGGCGCTGCTCGGCGATCTCGCGTGCGCGCTTGGACTGGATCAGCCAGTCTTCCACGCTGCCCTCGTACTCGCGCCAGCGGCCGTCGCCTTCGAAG